>CALRLZ020000009.1:0-124462 GCA_943368975.1 Archangium gephyra | reverse complement strand
CTGGAGCGGCGCATTGCCATCCTGCCGGTCGATGCGGCGCTGGACCGGGCCGGCATCGCCTGAATCGATACATCCGCAGGTGGTCCCGTCCTTGCGGAGCAACAGCACGAACGTAGTCCCGTGTTCCACTCCGGGACGCCTCGCCCGCCGAGGCGATACCGGACAGGCCCCAGAAAGGACCCGACCATGTATGACGATGGTCGTCCCGAACGCCGCGATCCGCCGCTGCCGGCGCCTGCAGCAAGCCCGACGCTGTCCGCGACCGGTCTCGTCGCGGCCATTGTTCCGCACTGGCTGTCGATCCTGCTTCTCGCGCTGCTCTGTACCGGAATCGGCTACGCCGCCTCGCGCATGATGACGCCGCGCTTCATGGCGACAGCCCAGATCTTCGTCGATCCCCGCGGGATCCAGGTCTTCGACAACGAACTGACGCCGCGCCAGCAGGATTCCAATGCGGCGATCAACTTCGTCGAGAGCCAGGCGCGGATCGTCACGTCGCAGAGCGTGCTGTCGCGTGTCATCGACAGCGAGCGGCTGACCGAAGACCCCGAATTCAACGGCCAGGGCGGCGCATCCTGGGCCGTCGGCCTGCTCCGCTCGTTCGGCATGCGGCAGGCGAGCGAGGAAAGCCTGCAGAACCGCGAGCGGCATGCGCTCAACGCCCTCTACGACCGTGTCATCGTGCGGCGTCCCGAGCGCACCTTCGTTATCGAGGTGACGGTGCGCGCGGCCGATGGCGAGAAGGCCGCCCGCCTCGCCAATGCGGTGTCCCATGCCTATATCGACAGCCAGACAGCCGCCCGTGCCGACGCGGCACGCCGCGCCACCCAGTCCCTGACCAACCGTCTCGACGAATTGCGCAGCCGCGTCCGCACTGCCGAGGAGCGGGCGGAGGATTTCCGTCGCCGCAATGGCCTCGTCGGCACGCGCACGCAGCTCGTCAGCGAGCAGCAGCTGACGGATGCCAACAGCCAGCTCGCCCAGGCGCAGGCAAGGGTGGCCGAGGCCCAGGCGCGCAGCGAGCAGATCCAGACGTCGCTGCGGACCGCCAGCCAGGCCGGCGCGCTGCCGGAGGCCGTCATGTCGCCGACGATCGCCGCCCTGCGCGGCCAGCAGGCCGAGGCGCGCCGCCGGCTCGCCGACGCCCAGACGGAGTTCGGCCCGCGCCACCCCACCGTCCGCAACGCCCAGGCCCAGGTGAGCGACCTCGACCGCGCCATCGCCGACGAACTCGGCCGCATTGCCCAGGCTGCCCGCGCCGATCTCGACCGTTCCCGCGCCGCGGAGGTGACCCAGCGCCGGACCGTCGAGCAGCTGACATCGCTCGCCTCGGAGGCCGGACAGGCCTTCGTCCAGCTGCGCGAGCTGCAGCGCGAGGTCGACGTCAACCGCAACCTGCTCAACGCCTTCCTGGCGCGGTCCCGCGAGACGAGCGAGCTGGAGCGGCTCGACACCAGCAATGCGCGGATCATCACCGTGGCGCAGCCGCCGCGGGACCGAGTCTTCCCGCCGCGGGGCGTGGTCATGGCCTTTGCCGGCTTTGTGGTCGGTGCCGGCCTCGGCGTCGGCCTCGCGCTTCTGCTGGCCCTCCTCAAGGGGGGAACCGGCCAGCCCGCGTCGGTCACGGTCGCCCGCCAGATCACCGCTCGCCGTCCCCTCGCCCGCCTGGTGCATTGAGATGAGCCAGTCCTTCGACACGGCCTTCGCCGCCATCCCGACCGTGACGGTCGGCGATCTCCCCATCGCCGTCCTCGACCGGGCGACAACCGCCGACTGGATGATCCGGGCGGCCGGCGAACGCCGCCGCGGGCGGCGGCCGCTCTACCTGACCTCGGCCAATGGTGAAGTGCTCGCCCGTGTCGCGGCGGAGCCCGACCTCGCGGCGCTGGTGCGCGCGGCCGACCAGATCGTCGCCGACGGCCAGCCGCTGGTGCTGGCCTCCCGCCTGCGCTGCCGCGCGCCCCTGCCGGAGCGGGTGGCGACGACCGATCTCTTCCACGACGTCGCACGGCGCGCCGAAGAGACGGGCGTCAGCTTCTATCTCTTCGGCGCCACGGCCGAGGAGAACGCCAGGGCCGTCGCCAATGTCCGCCGCGCCTATCCGCGGCTCAGGATCGCCGGCCATTGCCACGGCTTCCTCGCCGGCCCGGCGCTGGAGGCCAAGATCGCCGAGATCGATGCCCTCGCCCCCGACATCCTGTGGCTCGCCATGGGCGTTCCGCATGAACAGCGTTTTGTCGCGACCCATGCCGACCGGCTAACCCGAGTCGGGATGATCAAGACCTCCGGCGGCCTGTTCAATTTCCTCTCCGGCACCAATCGCCGGGCGCCGACCTGGATGCAGCGGGCCTCGCTCGAATGGGCCTACAGGATCTGGCTGGAACCGCGACGCCTTTTCTGGCGCTATGCCGTCACCAATCCGAAGGCGATCTACCTGATGGCCCGGCGCTCGGCCTGACACCCATGACCCCATCCGGTTTGACTGTTTCCCCTGACGTCTCGCCTGCGCCTGCCGCCCGCGCGGAGGGCGCAGCCTCGGGCAACGCCCCTGCACGCGTCGCGGTGACGGGCACCCGACCGGTGATGCTGCCGGACTTCACCAATGCCCGGCGCGAGCCGACACGCCCGCCGGAGGCGCGCGACGCCGACTTCGCCGTCAAGTTCGACGCCGAGACGCTGTTCTACGACGCCTTCATCGGAACGCGCGGGCACATCGTGCTGGCCGGCCCGCCCTTCCTCAACCTGAAGCCCGCCCTTGCGGCGGCGACGATCGTCGCCCAACCCTCCGGCGCGGCCTGCTCCTTCACGCTGCGCGAGCTCGACCGTCACGGCCAGATCCACGTCGCAGCCCCCGACGGGACGCGAGCCCTGACCCTGACCTCCGCGCTCGGGACGGTCAACATTGCAGTACAGGCCAGCGAGGCCGACATCTTCGCCGGACGGCGCGTGCTGTTCACCCAGTCGCGCGACAACGACCTCGCATGGATCCAGGACTGGGTGCGCTTTTCCCGGGACGTCCATGGCGCCGACGCCGTGCTGATCTACGACAACGCATCCACCCGCTACACCCCCGGCGACCTCGCCGAGGCCGTCGGGGCCCTTGCCGGCATCGCCGCCGTGCGCGTCGTCGACTGGCCCTTCAAATTCGGACCGCAGGGGTTCGACGCCCGCAGCTACTGGGATTCCGACTTCGGCCAGCACGGCGTATGGGAACATGCGCGGCGCCAGTTCCTCGAGGCCGCCGCCAGCGTCCAGGTTTCGGACATCGACGAACTCATCCTGACCGAGGACGGGCACGGCCTGTTCGAGGCGGTCGAGGCCTCGCCCTTCGGCCTGCTGCGCTACCAGGGCCGCTGGGTCGTCGGCCGCGAGGGCGCGATGGATGACGGGCCGGGCGCGCACCGGCGCCACCGCGACTATACCGTGGTGCTGCGCGAGCGGCCGGTGAAGCGTTTCGGCATCCTGACGGTCGACGGCGACCGCTGCCCGCCGAAATGGAGCCTCGTGCCGTCGCGCATTCCCGACAGCGCGCAATGGAAGGTGCATTCGATCGGCGGGTACCTGCCCTCCCGCGGTGTGACGCGGCGTTTTGGCTATCGCCATTTCCGCGAGATCACCAACAACTGGAAATATGACCGGACCAGCGCCGAGCGGTTCGACCCGGCCCTTCACGCAGTGGACGATCGCCTGAAGGCGCACTTCGACCGGGTCGACTGGACGTCGTGAGCCTCCCCCGGGCGCGCCGCCGCGGCCGCCGGTTCATCTCTTCAGCCAAACGTCTGTCAGGAAGGGTCGCCGCCCGGGCGGATGCGCTGCATGACCAGCGTGCGCACACCCGCGAGATCGAAGGCGAAGGCCGCCGCGGCATAGGCGACGACGCCCGTCACGACGGCGGCCGCGAAGGTCGCGATATCGCCATGGGCTCCGGTCCAGCCGACGAGGGTCGTCGGGACCGCCATGACAAGCACCGCCGCCACGACCTTGAGGATCGGGCGCCAGGCGAAGGGTAGCGGATGGGCGCGGCGCGACAGCAGGTAGCCGGCGACCACCCCGGAGGCTTCGGCGATCACCAGGGACCATGCCGCACCCTTCAGGCCGAAGGAGGGCACGAGAAGGGTCATGGCGACGACATTGACCACGAGGATCGCGGTGCCGTGCGCCACCATGAGCGAGGGCTTCTTGGCGAGGTGGAAGCTGATCTGGACGAATTGCTGCGACACCGCCTGGAACAGCCAGGCGAAGACCAGGATCGGGACCAGGACGGCGGCGGTATCGCGGAATTCAGGGCCGAGAACGAGCGCTGCGAAATGCGGTGCGACGATCGCCAGCCCGATCACGGCCGGCATGACGACGGCGAGAAGCAGTTCGCCGCTGCGGGTCAGATGGGCGTCGGCGGCTGCGGGACCTTCCTCGGCCAGCGCCCGGATGGCGAGCGGAACCACCGCCGATCCGACCGACAGCGCCGGAAACAGGATGATCTGGCGGACGAGATCGGCAGAAGCGCCGTAGACGCCCGCGGCTGCATCGCCGAGAAGATAGGCGACGAGAAGCCGGTCGAGGGCCGAGTGGAGCGCGAAGACGCCACCCGACAAAGCCATCGGCACGCCGAAACCGAGCATGGCGCGGAAAGTGACGGGGTCGACGGGCTTGCGCGGACCCTTCCAGATGGCGGGGGAAAAGGCCAGGGCGCCGATCAAATAGGCACAGGCGACGCCGGCCACGAGACCGAACCCGCCCCAGCCCGCCTGCACCAATGCAACGGAGATGCCGATCGCGGCGAAGGCGCGGACCACGGTCGCGCGCATGTAGGATGTCGAGTCGAGCCGCGCGCGGAGGATTTCCTGGCCGAGTTCGAACAGGCCCAGCGCCGCCGCCAGCACGATCGCCGCCAGCGCCTTGTCGAGCGGGACGGCCAGGGCCCAGACAGTGACGCCGAGGGCCACGGGCAGGGTTGCGGCCGAAGCGCCATAGGCCATGAGGGCCGTCAGGCGGATATCCGTCGCCTCGCCCTCCGATTCGAACCGCAGGACCGACAGCCTGACCCAGGTGAAGAGCAGCGCCGAGATGATGCCGGCCACCGACAGCGCCACGACATAGATGCCGTATTCGGCCGGGGTCAGCAGGCGCGTGAAGAGGATCACCGACAGGAAGCCGAGGGCCGACGAGGTGCCGTGGGCCACCATGTAGGTGGACGTCTGCCGGATCAGCATCAGCGGCGGTCCCGCAGGAAATGGGCGATGACCTGCATCATCGGCTTTGGCTGATAGGCGGCGTCGAGCGGCAGCGGGCGGTTCGGCAAGCCGTCTGCACGCTTGAAATGGATCGGCACCCAGGTGTGCTTGTCGGTGATGCCCCAGGTGAGAATCGATTCGAGCGGCGCGGCAGCGCGGATCGCATCGAGAAAATCATAGACGCGCGACGCGGCGAGGATATCGCGAACTTCCGGGGGGCCGGGCAGCTTGTCGTCAACCACGTCGAGTTCGGTGACCAGTACGGCGAGCCCCATGGCCCTGCACTCGGCGATGAAGGCGGAGAGCCCCTCCTTGTCGATCGGGACCTCGCCGCGCAGGTGCCCTTGCAGGCCGACGGCGTGAAGCGGCACGTTGCGCAGCTTCAGGTCGCGGATGAGCCGCAGGAAGGCCTCGCGCTTGCGGCGGAACCGCGCGCCGACGAACTCGATGTCATATTCGTTGATGACGAGCTGGGCGGCCGGGTCGATACGCGCCGCTGTACGCAGGGCCAGCGCGATATGGCTTTCGCCGAGTCGCTGCTGCCAGATCGACGGGCGGAGATCGGACCGGCTCGCGGGATCGTCGGGAATCGCCTCGTTGATGACGTCCCAGCTCTTGATGCGCCCGCGATAGCGCCCCATCACCGCCTCGATATGGCCGACCATCAGCCTCTCGGCCTCGGAGGCCGAGGCGATGGCCCTGGTCCAGTCGGGCATGGCGCCGTACCAGACGAGCGTGTGGCCGCGCAGCGTCATGCCGTGGGCGGTCGCGAAGGCCATATGCTTGTCCGGCGCCGTATAGACGAATTGCTCCCGCGTCGGCCGGAGGTCGTACCATTTCAGGCCGCCCTCCCCGACGATCTGGCTGCAATGGCGCACCAGCGCGGCGCGGTAATCGGCTTCCTGATCGAGTGGCCCGTCGCGTACCGCAGCGCCGTAAGGCAGACCTGCCACTGGCGAGGCCGCCTGCGCGGCGGCGTTGCCCGCAAGCAGAGTCCCCAATGGGGACGAAGCGGCGAGGCCCAGCGCGGTGGCGGCCTTCAGGGAGGACAGGATCGTTTCGCGACGGGACAGCATGGCGGCTCCTCGCCGAAACTTCGCAAGAGCCGTTCCTACGGGAGCCGGGGCGACAGCATGTCGCCGCGCCGATCGGCGCGCAGGACCCTTCGCCGGCAAGAATGACAGGTGACGGAAGAGGTTGGAACGCATTACAACGTTTTGAAACGCGGCAACCGCGTGTCGGAACGACAGGGCCCGTGCCGCATCGGTGCAGGACCGGCACGACAGAGGGAATGGCGACATGGTGAAGGCGATCCGCATCCACAAGACCGGCGGACCGGATGCGTTGGTCTATGAGGACGTCCAGGTGAAGCCGCCTGGTCCCGGCGAAGCCTATATCCGGCAGACCGCCATCGGCGTGAACTTCATCGACGTCTATTTTCGCAGCGGCCTCTACAAGTTGCCCTCGCTGCCGCATGGGATCGGAATGGAAGCGGCCGGCGTGGTCGAGGCCATCGGGCCGGGGGTCACCGAAGTCGCTTTCGGTGACCGTGTCGCCTATGCCGGCGGCCCGCCCGGCGCCTATGCCGAGAAGCGGATGATTCCTGCGGCGCAACTCGTCAAGCTGCCGAAGACGGTCGACGACAAGACCGCTGCGGCGATCATGCTGCAGGGCATGACGGCGCGCTACCTCCTGAAGGAGACGCATCCGGTCAAGAAGGGCGACACCGTGCTCATCCATGCGGCGGCCGGCGGCATGGGGCTCTGGCTCTGCCAGTGGGCCAAGGCGCTGGGCGCGACCGTCATCGGCACGACGTCGAGCGCGGAGAAGGCCGCCCTCGCCAAGAAGAACGGCTGCAAGTTCCCGATCATCTACACGGAGGAGGATTTCGTCGCCCGCGTGATGGAGATCACTGGCGGCAAGGGAGTCCAGGTCGTCTATGACGGTGTCGGCAAGGACACGTTCCTGAAGTCCCTCGAATGCCTCGCCGTGCGTGGCCACCTCGTCCTGTTCGGCACCGCCTCCGGCGTACCTGACCCCGTCTCGCCGGCAGTGCTGTCGGCGAAGTCGGCGAGCCTGACGCGACCCGGCCTCTACCATTACATCGCCACCCGCAAGGAGCTCCTGGCCAATGCCAAGGACGTCTTCGAGGCGATGGCCAATGGCACGGTGACGATCCAGAAGCCGAAGGAATATGCGCTGAAGGATGCCGCCAAAGCGCACAAGGATCTCGCCGGCCGCAAGACCACGGGCTCGATAATCCTGATCCCCTGACGGGTCCCACCGGTTCCCGAAAGGCAAACGCCCGGCCGCAAGGACCGGGCGTTGCTGTGTCCGGCGCGACTGGTCAGCCGCCCTGCCCCGGCTTCAGGCCCTGCGGGACGTTGAGGAAACCGCCCGGCTGGCCTCCGATGGCCTGCCCACCCGCCGGGGGCACCGCGGCACGGCGGCGTTCGCCGAGGAGCTTCAGGCCATAGGCGCCGGCGACCCCGACAACGATCAGGATGATCGACATGATGGGACGGTGCCAGAACCAGGCGATGGCGAAGGTCGGAAGAGCGACCACCAGCGTCAGGGCCAGCGCGACGATCCCGGCCCCGGCAGCCATGGCCGATCCGAACAGCGGAATGACGTCGGCGAGCACGACGAAGGGCCGCAGGATCATGTTGAAGCCCATCCACATCGCGATCAGCACCACGACCCGCAGGATCCAGGTCAGCATGCTGTTGGATTCATGGGCGTGGGCATAGAGTTCCTGGGCCGTCTTCGTGCCGGTCTCGCCGAGGAAGACCTCGCGGCCGTTCGAAGCCTGGTAGGGACCGAAACCCTGGCCGACCTGACGGGCGACCACCGTTACCGGACCTTCGGGCAGGATCGTATAGGAGATGCGGACATCGCCGATGGCGGGGTTGCCGGCGTCGTATCCGACATAGACATTGCCGTCGCTCAGGCGGGCCTGGCTGCCGAGACGCGCCTGGAAGGACCGCAACTGGCCCTCGGTGATCTCGAGGCGGCGCTCGGTGGACGATCCGAACAGGCTGATGACACGGCTCTCTGCCCGGAAGGCGCCGATCGTCGCGTTGCCGGCGGTCTGGCTGCGGCCGGTCACCGTCATGGCCGGGTTCTCGTGACCGTCCCGGCGGCGGAAGCGGCTGGAATCGATTGGCCGGTCCGACCAGACCCGGGTGTAGTCATAGGTGGTGGTGCGCGTCTGCGAGCCGCCGGCATTGCTCCGCGTCTCGGTCCGCTGCTCCTCCTTCCACTGGTACATCTCGACCTTGCGGACGAGGCGCACCGCCTCCGTGGTGATCTGGAAGTCGCCATCGGTGAGCCGGCCACCGGCGCGCAGGTCACCTGCGACATGGACGAGCTTGCCCTCGTTGGCCGGGTCGACGCGGGTCGGCGTCACGGTGAGGGTGACGCCGGCGCCCTCGTTCAGCGCCCGGGTGGTCCCGATCGCCCGGCCCTCGTTCCAGAAGATGCCCCAGATCGTCGCCGCGATCAGGCCGAGGCCGATCAGAATGCCGGTGATCGACTGCCACAGCCTTTCGAGAAAGCCGACATGCTCGGTCGTCGTATCGTCGGCGGCACCGCCTCCATCCTGAGGCCCCGTGCTCCAGCCGTCCGAATCCATCGTCATGAAATCATCCCCCTCGATCGTGGTGGACGGTAACTGGCCACAGGCGTGTTTCCGGGTTTGATCGCCGATGCTGGCGACTGTTTCAGCAACGCAATCAGGGCGTGGCGATCAGTCGGTAGCCGATGCCACGGACGGTCTGCAGGTGCAGCGGATTGGCTGGATCGACCTCGATCTTGCGGCGCAGGCGGTTGACCTGGACGTCGACCGTACGCTCGTTGATGTCCCCGCCGGGCGCCGCGAGGTCATAGCGCGGCACCGTTTCCCCGGGCTTCACCGCGAGAACCTTGAGCATGTCCTTCTCGCGATCGGTGAGGCGAACCACCTCGTCGCCCTTCCTGAGTTCCAGCCGGCTGATATGGAAATGGAAATCGCCGAACTTCACGGCCTCGACGATCGGCTGCGGGGCGCTCATGGCCCGGCGGAGAATGCCGCCGATGCGCAGCAGCAGCTCACGCGGCTCGAAGGGCTTGGGCAGGTAGTCGTCGGCGCCGATCTCGAGGCCGGTCAGCCGGTCCGACAGGTCCGCACGCGCCGTCAGCATGAGAATGGACACGTCGCGGGACGGGCCGGCCGTGCCGCCCCGGATGGCCTTGGCGAGTTCGAAACCGGTCTCGCCCGGCATCATCACGTCGAGGATCAGCAGGTCGAAGGTCAGCCCGTCGAGCTTCTTGCGCGCCGCCGCCGCGTTGTTCGCCGTGGTGATCCGATAGCCGTTATTCGTCAGGTAGCGGGCGAGCGTCTGGCGGATGACGCGGTCGTCGTCGACGATCAGCAGGTGCGGCGCATCGTCGGCCGGGGGCTTGGGCACGGCGGTCGACATGGCCTCAGCGCTCCTTGCCGCGCAGGGCGCGATCGGCCTGGGTGATCATCCGCGTCACGTCCTCGCGCCGCTCCGGATCGATCATCGCATAGAGGAACCGCACCGCCTGGTCGCGCGTCGTGCCCGACTGGGCGATGGCGCGGGCGAAGCGTTCGGTCTGCAGTTTTGCCAGTTCGAGCGCGAGCGCCTTGCCCTTGTCCGTCACGGCCAGCAGACGCTGGCGGCGGTCGACTTGGCCCTCCTTCTGGAGAATGAAGCCCTGATCGATCAGTTCCTTCAGGACCCGCGCCAGGCTCTGCTTGGTGATCTTCAGGATGTCGAGCAGGTCGGCGACCCGGATCTCCGGGTGGCGGAAGACGAAATGGAGGACACGATGATGGGCGCGGCCGAACTGGTAGCGCTCGAGCACGTGGTCGGGATCGCCGACGAAGTCGCGATAGGCGAAAAACATCAGCTCGATGAGTTCGTAGGCGGGTTCGCGACCTGCCGGTTCGGTTCCCGTCACCGCGGTGCCGGAAAGGGGCCGGCGCTGGGCCGGTGAGACATTTATGTCAGCCATGTTGACATATTCGATGCCGATTGTTACTCATCTGCCCGCATTCACGAAACGATCGTACCCAAAGGCTGCTCACCCCGTCGGGAATCGTCGCTCAGCGCCGCGTCTCCGATGACAAGGTTAGCCGGACCCGGCCCAGTTCGCAAAACGCGATATGGACGCCCGCGAAGCCCGGAGAGTACAGGAGGAAGACATGTCTCTGGTCCCGTTCCACGACCGCGATGGATTTATCTGGATGGACGGCAAGCTCGTCCCCTGGCGCGACGCGCAGGTCCACGTGCTGACCCACGGCCTGCACTATGCCTCGGCCGTCTTCGAGGGCGAGAGGGCCTATGGCGGGACCATCTACAAGTGCACCGAGCACTCGGCCCGGCTGCGCAAGTCCGCCGAGCTCCTCGACTTCGAGATCCCCTTCTCGGTCGCCGAGATCGACGCCGCCAAGATGGCGACGCTGAAGGCCAACGGACAGACCGATGCCTATGTGCGCCCCGTCGCCTGGCGCGGCTCGGAGATGATGGGCGTCTCGGCGCAGCACAACACGATCCACCTGGCCATCGCCACCTGGGAATGGCCGAGCTATTTCGACCCGGCGACCAAGATGAAGGGCATCCGCCTCGACATCGCCGATTACCGCCGCCCGGATCCGGCGACAGCGCCGTCGACCTCCAAGGCGGCCGGGCTCTACATGATCTGCACCATCTCCAAGCACCGGGCCGAGAAGAAGGGCTATGCCGACGCCCTGATGTTCGACTGGCAGGGCCGTGTCGCCGAATGCACAGGCGCCAATGTCTTCTTCATCAAGGACGGCCAGGTGCACACGCCGATCGCCGACTGCTTCCTCGACGGAATCACGCGCCGCACGGTCATCGACCTGTGCCGCAAGCGCGGTTTCGAGGTGATCGAGCGCCGGATCATGCCGGAGGAGCTGTCCAGCTTCAACGAGTGCTTCATCACCGGCACGGCGGCGGAAGTCACGCCGGTCTCCGAGATCGGCCCCTACCGCTACACGCCCGGCAACATGTCCAAGACCATCATGGACGACTACACGGTCGAAGTGACGCCGAAGGCCGCGGCGGCCTGAGCGACGCCTGACCGGAACAGCGTGGAATGGCCGGGCTCGTCCCGGCCATTCGGCTTTTCGGGCTTCAGAACAGCCGGCCGCCGCGCGGCACGGCATGGCCCGGCCCGATCAGCACGACCTCGCCGTCGGCATCCGGCACGCCAAGGGTCAGCACCTCCGACATGAACTTGCCGATCTGCCGCGGCGGAAAATTCACCACCGCCAGAACCTGGCGACCGATCAGGGCCTCGGGTGCGTAGTGCCGGGTGATCTGGGCGGACGACTTCTTGCGGCCGATCCCCTCGCCGAAATCGATCACCAGCTTGATGGCCGGCTTGCGTGCCTCGGGAAAGGGTTCGGCCGCGACGATCTCGCCGACCCGGATGTCGACCTTCATGAAATCGTCGAAACCGATGGGCGGGCTAGGCTGGGTCGGCGACATGGGGCTCTCGCGACAAAAAGGCCGGGACGGACCCGGCCTTTCTCGCCCATCCCGGCGGAACGTCAAGCCGGGCTCAGACGGGCGTAACCTTCGGATCGCGGAAATCGTCGCCGCGCCAGCCGCGCTCGGCCCCGTCGCGCTCCTGTGTCGCTCCGCCCCAGGACGACGAGCGGCGGCGCCAGGACAGCGGCGCACAGAGGAGCGACTTGAGCGGCGCCGTGAGCTGCTCGACGGATTTCAGCGTCTTCGCCGCCCGGCCCGCCTTGACCAGTTCCTCGTCCATGACCCGCATGGTGCGGGCGAGCGCCGGATCCTCATCGTCGAGCCAGGTCCGCACCACCTTGGCGAAGGCGATGGCCAGGCCCTGGGCGCGGATCATGCCGCCGGCTCCCGGCACCTCGACGCCGGCGGCCGCCATCATCCAGCGCTGCGAGCGCCGGGCCACGCCGTTGAGGGCGAGCGCCAGCGCCGGATCGCGCATGGCAGCCCGTGACAGGTTGCGGATCGCCGCCTTGTGGGGGGTCAGGAGATCGAGCCGGCGCATCAGCACGTCGAATAGCCGCTCCTTGGTGTCCTGGTCGGCGAGATCAGCGTCGATCCCGTCGAGCACCGCCTTGTCGATGCCGGCGACGAAGGCCTCGACGATGGCGAAGCGCGAATCGAAGGCCGCGCGGATGTCGCCAAGCGACAGTCCCGAACGGTCGGCAATGTCAGCCAGGGTCACGGCATCGAAATCACGTTCGGCCAGCAGGCCCATGAAAGCGGCGACGATGGCGCCGTGGCGGTCTGTCCTGGCTTCGGTCCCGGTCGTATCGGTCATCGCCGTCTCCCTCGCAAAGAATGCCTCGGGATACAGATAGGTCGCCAGCGTCAGCCCGCCAGTTCCCGCGAGCGTTTCGTCGCAGCCGCAATGGCCTCGACAAAGGCGGCATCGATGCCCTTGGCCCCCATGAGCACCTGCAACGCCGCATGGGTCGTGCCGTTGGGCGAGGTGACGTTCTGCCGCAACGTCGCCGGCTCGGTGTCGGGCGACCGGAACATCAGCTCGCCGGCGCCCTCCACGGTGGCACGCGCGAGGCGCGCGGCGAGTTCGGCCGGCAGGCCCGCGGCGGCACCGGCCCGGGCCAGGGTCTCGGCGAGAAGGAAGACATAGGCCGGTCCCGACCCGGAAACGGCGGTGACAATATCGATCCACTCCTCAAGCATCAGCCATTCGACCCGGCCGACGGCGGCCAGAAGCGTCTCGACCGCGGCGCGCTGAGCGGTGGTGACCTGGTCGTTGGCGGCGGCTCCGGTGATCCCGCGGCCCACCGCTGCGGGCGTGTTGGGAATGGTGCGGACGACGGCCGTGGCCGCGCCGAAGACCTGCTCGAGCCGGGCGATGGTCTTGCCGGCCATGACCGACACGACCACCGTCCGCGGGCCGACGACGTGGCGGACCAGCGGCATGACCTCGTCGGCGATCTGCGGCTTGACGGCCAGGATCAGCACATCGGCAAGGGCGGGCTCGATGGGATCGAGGGCGATGCCGCTGCCGTCGATGATCGCCTGGACATTGGCCGGCGGGCGCGGATCGATGACGGTGATGCGGGCCGGCGGCAGCCCGTTGTCGAGCCAGCCGCGCAGAAGCGCGCCGCCCATCTGGCCGGCGCCGACGAGCACGACATGACCGGTGAAGCCGGCAAGGGAACGGGAGGCGGTGGCGTCGGTCATGGCGTCCTCGGGGCTCGACAGAGCCAACCGATAGCCGTCCGCGCGCCGGCTGTCACGCCTCGCCGGCCGTCTCGAACAGGGCGGAGTCCATGGCTTCGCGCGCTGACTTTCCAGCCCAGACGACGAACTGGAACGCCTGGTAATAGCGGTCGCAGGCCTCGATCGCCGCGTCGAGCTGCGCCTCGCATTGGCGGCCCGAGGCCTCGGCGCCGCCGGCCAGCAGCAAGGCATGGCGGAACATGACCACCCCCTCCTGCGGCCAGAGGTCGAAGTGACCGAGCCAGAGCTGCTCATTGATGAGCTGGACGAGTTCCTTGACCTCGGCGCGGCGCCGATCGGGCACCTTGAGGTCGAAGGCGCAGGCCAGATGGAGCGACTCGATATCGTCCATCCAGGTGAAGGAGGCGTGATAGTCGGACCAGCGGCCGGTGACGGACAGCGTGATCTCGTCATCCCCCGAACGGTCGAAGGACCATTCGTTCAGGGAGGCGAGATTTTCCACCAGATCGACAGGATTGACCTGGCGGTCGGTACTTTCGATATCGGTCAAGGACATTCCGCCCCCGTGCGGTTCGCTCGGTTGTCGGACAGACGCGACGGGACACAACTGGACCTGAGACCAACCGGCAACCGGCTACGACAGCCGCCTGCAAGCTTTTGATTCGATTGTTCGAATCGATCTCTGACCCAGACCCTAACGCAGGATGGCGGCGCTGCCTACTGACCCGACAAGCGATCTTGGATTCGTCATCGGGCCGCAATCGGGGTGGCGTCCTTATCCACACGGAAGGGCGTTCGGCGGCCGGTCCTCCACCGTTTGGAATATCCGCGCGGGAATCGGCCGATACGGATTTTGCTCAAATTGCGGGCATGATGCCGAGGCGTGCGGCACGTGAAATCCAGCCATGCACCCATTCCGGTTGTGCGCTGCACACGAACACGCCATCTTCGGCTGGTCGATAGCATTTTTTGGGGTCACTTCCTCCCTGTGACCTTCGCGTCGCTGTCGGCGTTCCCCTCTGGAAGGCGGCTTCCAGGTGTTCGTCATCGGAAGCCGAAACTCATAAGGCCGGGCTCCTGGAGCCCGGCTTTTTTTTGTGTGCGAGATCCCGGGGCGCTCAGGCGGCCCGGTTCTGCACGATCCGCTCCGCCTCACGCCCGGTCAGTTCCGAAAGGTGATCGAATGCTGCGGTGAAGGTGCCGACTCCTGCGGTGGCCGAGCGGATATCGACGATCAGGTCGCCGATCTCGGCTTCCGGCAGCAGGGCGGAGACCACGTCCCATCCGGGCCAATGTTCGCGGCTGTCGAAGCCGAGGATCTGGCCGCGCCGTGCCGACACGATGGCATTGATCCGCGCCGTGGCTTCCGAGGGCACCGCGACCGCGACCCGGTGGATCGGCTCCAGCAAGACCGGGTGGCAGGCCCCGAGCGCCTCGTGAATGGCGATCCGGCCCGCCTGCTGGAACGCCATGTCGGAGCTGTCGACGGTATGGAAGCTGCCGTCCGTCAGGGTCACCGCAATGTCCACCACCTGGAAGCCGAGCGGCCCCTTGCGCAGGCCCTCGGCCACACCATCCCGCACGGCCGGCACGTATTGCCGCGGCACCACGCCGCCGGCGATCGTCTCGTCGAACAGGAAGCCGCCGCCGCGCGGAAGGGGCTGCACCGCAATGACGACATCGCCGAACTGGCCATGGCCGCCAGACTGCTTGCGGTGGCGTCCGCGCACCCCCGCGACCGCTTTCTTGATCGTCTCGCGATAGCCGATCGCCGGGCGCGCCTGGTCGACCCGCACACCATGGCGGTTTGCCAGCTTGGCGACGGCAACGCGCAGCTGCATCTCCCCCTGCCCCGCCAGCACGATATCGCCGGCGTCTCCTCCATGGCTCACGGTGAGCGAGGGGTCCTCGTCGCAGAGCTTGGCCAGGGCGAGGCCGAGGCGGACATCGTCCTTGCGGTCATGCGCCGACAGGGCAACCGACAGAACCGGTTGCGGCGGTGCGATGGTCGCCAGCGGTATCAGTGCCACGCGGCCCGTTGTGACCGTCTCGCCGGTCGCGACATGGTCGAGCTTGCCGAGTGCGACGGTCTCGCCGGCCCTCGCCTCGCGCCGTTTCTCGACGCCGGGGCCGAAGAGGCGAAACAGGCCGGACGTCCGCTCCGGTATTCCACCAATCCCGGTCAGCACGGCACCTTCCGAAAGGGTTCCGGAGAGGACGCGGGCAACCGAGATCTTGCCGCCATGGGCGGTATGGATGGTCTTCATCACCTGTGCGACCGTCTCGCCCGCAGGCACGCCGAGGCGGGCAGCCGCGGCCGTGACCGGCGGGACGTCGTGGCGAAGCGACTTGAGAAGACGCAGCACGCCGTGGGTCTGGAGCGCCGACCCGAACAGCACCGGGACGATGAGACCAGCGGCGAGTTCCCGGCCCAGATCGTCGAAGATGCGGTCACGCGGCGGCTCGAGATCCGACAGGAGTGTTTCCATCAACACGTCGTCATGGTCCGCCAGCGTCTCGAGCATGGTGAAGCGGGCTTCCTTCTCACGGTCCAGGTCGGCACCGTGCAGGGGGATGACCTGGGACGCCGCGTGCTCGCGGTAGACGAAGGCCCGCTCGAGGGCGAGGTCGACGAAACCGGAGACGATGCCGTTCGACCAGATCGGGATCTGGCGCAAGAGCAGCGGAACCCGGGAGGCTGGCCGCAGCAGCTCGAGCGTCTCGCGCAGGCGCCGGCTGGCCTTGTCGATCTTGTTGATGAACAGGATGCGGGGAATGCCGCGCTCTTCGAGTTCGCGCAGGATCAGCCCGAGGGCCGGCACCTTCTTCTCGTCCGCCTCGCAGACGACGATGGCGGCGTCGACGGCAGGACAGACCGCCCGCATCTCCTGCAGGAAATCGACGGATCCGGGACAATCGACGAAAGTGTAGTCGTCGCCCATGAAGGTGGTCGTGGCGAACCCCGCCTCGACACTCATCGTGAACTGGCGGGATTCCGCGCTGGAATCCGAGACCGTGGTGCCATTCTCGGTGGAGCCCATCCTGGCGATGGCACCGGTGCGCTCCAGCACCGCCTCCAGCAAGGTGGTCTTGCCGCTCTGGAACGGGCCCACCAGCGCAATGCACCGGGGACCCGACTGTCTTCTGCCGGCTTGATCGCCCATGTCTGCAACCCCTCGTGTCGGGGCCCGGGCGAGAAGGTCGACCCGGAAGTGACAGGCCAAACGGAGGATCTTGTTGGTGGACCTCGCGTGGCGACCATGGTCCACCCGCGGGGCGTCACATGCAAGGGACCCGTCTCGCGCTGCAGCGTCGGCGTGACAGAGCTCAGCGCTGCGGCGGACGGCGGACCGTGCCGGTCCGGATGTCATCGTCAGCCTGCTGCGTGCGGGCGGTCTGCATGCCCTCGGCGAGGTCCTTGGAACCGCGATCGATGAACTGCGCAAGGACGACCGAGGCGGCAGCCACGGCGAACAAAACCCAGCGGGACATGAAGACCTCGGAACCCAACAACGCGTGACGACGTTTTGTCGCACAAGCGTGGTTAAGGTTGGGTTTCAAGCGTTTACCGTCTTTCGGCGCGGTCTTTCGGCTATTCCATCACAGAACAGTGAGGCACTGCCGCATTTTCGCCCGGAACCATCGCGTTGTTACCATGGTTACGATCAATCTGGTCGGCTCATGAGGCTGTGGACTCGTCACTGATTCCCGCAGGCCACCCCAGAGCTGACGTCGACAAATCGGGACGGAGTTGTTGAATGCTTCATTCACCTCAATCCTTCCGCATCGGTGCTCCCCGTGCGGGTTTCGGTCGTGGTTACCCCCGCGTCCCGACCATCGTGTCGGCCGGCATCGTCGCTGCGCTGATCCTGGCGCTCGTCGTGGCGGGGATTTCGCTGACCACCGAGCTCGTCGGCCCCTCGGGGCTCGAGGACGGCACCGATGCCGAGGTCCTGGTCCTGTCCGGCACTGTCGCGCTCCTGACCCTCGGCCTGGTCGGGTTGCTGGTCGCCATCCTGCGCCGCTATGTCTCCGTGAGCCAGGATCGCAAGGATCCGCCCATCGCCGCATGAGCGGGAGAACGATGCCGACCGATCGCCTTCATCGCCGCGCCGTCCTGGCCCGGGGCCTCGCCGCCGCCGCCATCGGCATGGGCGCGCTGAAATCCCGGCCGGCGGCGGCTCGCTCCGTCCGTGCCGATGCCCCCGGCCAGGCGCTCACCGTCACGACCGTCGCCTCCGGGCTGGAACATCCCTGGGGGATCGCCTTCCTGCCCGACGGGTCCATCCTGGTGACGGAACGCCCCGGGCGCCTCAGGCGGGTGACGCCGGACGGAACGGTCTCGCAGCCTCTGGCCGGCCTGCCACAGGTCCATGCCGTCGGCCAGGGCGGGCTGCTCGGCATCGCCCTCGACGCTGACTTCGCCCGCAACCGTCGCGTCTATCTGAGCTTTGCCGAGCCGCGCGGCGGCGAGACCAATGCGACTGCCGTATTCCGGGGCGTGCTCAACGCCGCCGCTGACGGCCTCGACGCCGGGCGGGTCATCTGGCGCCAGCAGCCCGCCTTCGCCAGCCGGCACCATTTCGGCTCGCGGATCGTCGTCGACCGTTCGGGGCACCTGTTCATCACGACGGGCGACCGGTTCGGCCAGATGGACCTGAGCCAGAACCCTTCCAACACGATCGCCAAGATCGTCCGCATCACGACGGACGGACAACCCGCGCCTGACAACCG
The DNA here is from genome assembly GCA_943368975.1 of Archangium gephyra. Taxonomy (GTDB): domain Bacteria; phylum Pseudomonadota; class Alphaproteobacteria; order Rhizobiales; family Phreatobacteraceae; genus Phreatobacter. The sequence goes on along the minus strand of CALRLZ020000009.1, from coordinate 106,266 downwards.
GACGGCCGTCGCCAAGGACGGCTGGGACCCGGCCGTCTGGGCCATCGGCCTGCGCAACGTGCAGGGCGCCGCCCTGCATCCGCAGACCGGTCTGCTCTGGGTGAGCAACCACGGTCCGCGCGGTGGCGACGGCCTCTACGCCGTCCGGCCGGGCGAGAATTACGGCTGGCCGCTGATTTCCTGGGGCACCCATTACGACGGCAGGCCCGTCAATGGCGGGCTTCGGGAGCGCGCCGGGCTAGTGCAGCCGCTCGTCCACTGGACGCCGTCGATCGCGCCCGCCGGCCTGACCTTCTACACTGCCGACCTGATGCCGGGCTGGAAGGGCAGCGCCTTTTCCGGCGCCCTCGCCGGCCGCATGCTGGTGCGGCTCGTCCTCGACGGCGAGACGGTCGTGCGGCAGGAGCGCCTGCTGACCGATCTAGGTCATCGCTTCCGCGACGTCCAGCAGGGCCCCGACGGGGCGCTCTGGGTGCTGACCGATTCCCGCGAGGGCGCCCTCCTGCGCCTCGCGCCTCCGGCCTGAGTCCGCCTTAGACGTCGGCGATGCGCGGGTGCGGCGTCAGCACGACGCAATGATGGCCCATGGCATCGCCGCCGAGGACAAAATGCTGGGCCGCGAAGGTCTGCATCAGATCGGCCTCGTAGAGCCTGACGGCGTCGCGCCGGCAGATCAGGAATTTCGGCGCGGCGACGATGTCCTCCCGGTCGATGACGCACATGACGCACATGTCAGGATGGGCGACGAGATAGGCATGGACGGTCACCACCAGGAACGGGTAGCCGGGGTGGAGCATGTCGTCGAGGCAGATCAGGCCCTGCGGGTGCAGCCGCTCATGGGCGAGCGCCAGGTCGTGGCTGAGCGCTTCGGGCGAATGTTCGCCGTCGATATGGATGAAGCGCAGCGGCCCGCGGCCGGTGAGCCCGGCGAATTCGTCGGCAGACAGCGTGCCGGTATCGAAGGGGCGCGGCGTGAACCGGTCGGACGGCAGACCGCAGCGGGCCGCATTGGCGACGAAGCGGTCGAGCACATGGTCGTCCGGCCAGGAGAAGATGTCGAAGCCGTAGGCGTGCTCGCCAGGGGCGAGCGCATGGCCCATGGCGATGAAGAAGCGCCCTTCGAAGGTGCCGATCTCGGCCACGGCGCCGCGGATGCCCATTTCCGTCTGACGGCGCAGGAGATGGCCGCAGATCGTCGCCGAAAAGCGTGACGACATGCCACGCACGGTCTCGAACCCATCGGCCAGATAGGCGTCGAGTACCGGAATGCCGCTGATGAAAGGCGTCATGCGGCCCTCCCCTGAAAGATGAAAAAGGCGCCCGCCGCGATCAGGGAAAAGCCGATGGCATGGTTCCATGACAGCTGCTCCTTGAGCACCACGACCGAGAAGACGGCGAAGACGAGAAGCGTGATGACCTCCTGGATCGTCTTCAGCTCGGCGGCGCTATAGACCGCATGCCCGATCCGGTTGGCCGGCACGGCCAGGCAATATTCGAACAAGGCGATGCCCCAGCTCACCAGGATGACGACGGCCAGCGGCGCCGCCTTGAACTTGAGATGGCCGTACCAGGCGAGGGTCATGAAGACGTTCGAGGCGAGGAGAAGCAGGATCGGCGAGACGAAGGGCGAGGTCAGCGACGCCATGGGGTACTCCGGCAGGTCCCTTCATGGCTAGCACGAAGTCGGCCCGCACCGCACGAGCCCCGGCAATGGCGCAGGCAGGCACGCAGCCGCGATCCGCCGCGCGGCCTCAGCCGTATCTCAGCTTGAGACCGACGATCACCAGTTGCAGGCCGAGCGTTACCGTGTTGGACAGGATCAACGGCAGGTCGCCCAGCGCGATGCCGTAGACCAGCCACAGGGCGATGCCGGCGGCAAAGGCACCGTAGGCCGGCAGCGAGATCGCCCGGGTGTCGCGGGTGCGGATGATGCGGATGGCCTGGGGCAACCAGCAGAAGGTCGTAACGAAAGCGGCGGCGAGGCCGATATAGGGAACGAGGGTCTGCGGCAGCACGTTGGCCTCCAGGCGGGTCAGGTTCGACTCGCCATAGCGTGATTGTATGACGGGCCGCTCGGCCTATAGCTTGTCGGAAAGACGAAGGGAGCCCCCATGCTGATCAAGTCGAAGCGCGGATGGGAATTGCCGGAATCCGCGGTGACACCGGAACATGTCTTCCTGTCACGCCGGACGATGATGGCGGCCGGCGCTGGCGTCGCCGCTGCGGCCCTGGTCGGGCGGGCGGAGGCCCAGGTCGCCGCCGACCCGACCGCCGATCTCTACCCCGTGCGCCGCAACGAGACCTACACGGTCGAGCGGCCGCTGACGGCGGAGGACGTCGCCGGCAACTACAACAATTTCTATGAATTCGGCACGTCGAAACAGATCACGCGGGCCGCCCAGGCGCTGCCGATCCGCCCCTGGACGGTGAAGATCGACGGCCTCGTCGAAAAGCCGCAGACGATCGACATCGACAAGCTGATCCGCGCCATGCCGCTGGAGGAGCGCGTCTACCGCTTCCGCTGCGTCGAGGCCTGGGGCATGACGGTCCCCTGGACCGGTTTTCCGGTCAAGGCGCTGATGGACATGGTCCAGCCGCAGGGCTCGGCCAAATACCTGCGGATGGAGACCTTCGACACCCAGAGCTGGGCGCCGGGCATGCGCTCGCCCTGGTATTCCTGGCCCTATGTGGAAGGCCTGGCGATCGACGAGGCGGCGCACGACCTGTCGATCCTCGTCACCGGAATCTACGGCAAGCCCGTGCCGCGCCAGCACGGCGCGCCGCTGCGGCTCATCGTGCCGTGGAAATACGGGTTCAAGTCGATCAAGTCGATCGTCCGTATCTCCTTCACCGAGCAGCGGCCGCAATCGTTCTGGGAGCGGCTGCAGGGCGGCGAGTACGGCTTCTGGGCCAACGTCAATCCGGCGGTCGCCCATCCCCGCTGGAGCCAGGCGACGGAAGAGCTGATCGGTGGCGGCGGACGCGTACCGACCCAGCTGTTCAACGGCTATGGCGAATATGTCGCACCGCTCTATCGCGGCCGCGAGCGCGAGCGCCTCTGGGCCTGAGGCGTCAGGCCTCGTCCACCGGAGCGCAGCGGAAGCCCTCGCGCCAGGACCGGATCCGACCGACCGATGGCGAGGGGAAATGCGCCATGCAGCAGAGGGTCTCGGTGTCGCAATTGCGCTCCAGGAAGGCGCGGCGGGTCCGCGCCGCCTCCAGCTTGTCGACGTCGAACCGGGTCGATAGCTGCGGATGGAGCGCCTGCAGCGGCGAGTGGATGAGATCGCCGGGCGCCACAGCCAGGTCCCGCCCCTTGCCGAAGGCGATCGACACGTGCCCCGGTGTATGGCCGGGCGTCGGCATCAGGCGGATATGGTCGCCAATGGCGTGATTGCCGGCGACCAGGTCGGCCCGGCCCGCCGCGACCACCGGGAGCACACTGTCCTGGAAGGGGAAGACCGGGGCCTTTTCGTCCGCCGCCCGCCAGTGTTCGAACTCGCGGGCCTCGAAGATGTAGCGGGCCTTGGGAAAGGTCGGCACCCAGCGGCCGTTTTCCTGCCGCGTGTTCCAGCCGACATGGTCGGCATGCAGATGGGTGCACATGACGAAGTCGATGTCGGCGACCGAGAGATCCGCCGCGGCCAATCCGTCCATGAATCGACTGTCACTTTTCTCGTGCCAGTCCGGACGGGTCGGGCGGTGCTTGCCATTGCCGATGCAGCTGTCCACCAGCACGACATGGTGGGGCGTGCGCACGACATAGCTCTGGAAGGCGAGGCTGAGGCGATCATCCGCGGTCAGTGCCCCCGCGGCGGTCAACCAGTGGCGCTCGGCGGACAGGGTCTCCGCGGCGAGGTCGGGCAGCATGTCGAAGGCATCGAGGAACCCGCCCTCCTGCTCGACGATGCGATGGATGGTGAGATCACCGATGGTCCAGACATGTGACATGGCGGATGGGCCCCTCGGACATTTGGCACAGGACATACGGGCGGGAGGGCGGCTGTCAACGCCGGGACCACCATGGCAACTCTCGCCAACCGCGTGCCGCAGATTGTCATAGCTCATAAGCTGTATTATCGGTGACCCGCGTGGCCGCATTGCCGGACGAAAGGGACGAATGCCGGTCGATGCGGCTGCCATGACCCGTCAGGATGGTGTTTTCATGCGACGATTTCTCTTCAGTGCCCTGGCCATGGTCGGCCTCGCCGGTTGCACCCCGGATCTCACGCTGGCCACCGCGCAGCCCTTTACGCCGGAATGGTGCCAGGCTGCCAAGGCCCAGACCAACAGTGCCAGTTCGCTTCACGCCGTGGCGCGCTGCCACGAGCGCAACGTTCCGGGCTTCGCTGCCGACGAAAACATCATCGTCTTCTACCTGAACGAGGCCGCACGCCGCGGACATGTCGAAGCGGGCGCCGCCCTCGCCGCGCGGGGGCAGCCCCTGCCCGACGACGATCTCCGGCGCGAGGCCGTCGCGCGCGCCGAGGCCGAGCGCAACCGGCAGGCGATGATCACGGCGTTGAGGCCGCCGCCGCCCCGCCAGCGCAACGACTCATTGCTCTTCCGCGGCGGGCCACCGAACATCGTCCCGACCCATGTGACACCGACGCGGCCGCCGCCGTTGCCGCCGATGTCGCAGCCAACATCGCGCCCGATGGTGGGCTTCACCTCGGTTCGCGAGAACAGGACGACATCCACACGCCGCAATTGCGTGAACAACGTCTGCCGCATCGAGACGACGACCTGCGTCAACGGCAATTGCACGACCAGCGTCTCGCAGTAGCGCCTCAGCGCCGCCAGGCATGGGGCCTCGCCACCGGCGAGAGCCCCATTCTCGTCTCATTTCCTCTCTAGGTCTCTGATCATCGCTTGGCGTCTGGTGTGACATCGTCCCAGCCGCTGGAACCCACCCGGGACGTGCCGCGTTGGCCTCCCGCGAGCAGAGACCCCACATCATGACATCCAAGCTTCGCTTCGCGGCGATCGGTGCCGCCTTGTTCGTCGTTGCCCCTGTCGACGGGGTTCGCGCCGCTGATGCGGTCGGCCTCGCCTCCTGGTACCAGTTGCCGGGCCGGACCGCCTGCGGCGGACGCCATAATCCCGAGGCCATGACGGCCGCCCACCGCACCCTGCCTTGCGGCTCCACCATCAAGGTGACCAATCTGTCCAACGGCCGCTCGGCCGTGGTCACGATCGTCGATCGCGGCCCCTTCGTCCGCGGCCGCATCGTCGACATCTCGCGCGGCGCCGCCCGCAAGATCGGGCTGATCGACCGCGGTGTCGGCCGGGTGAGCATCGTGCGACACTGACGACCATTCGCCTCAGGCATCACATGAAAAAGGCCTCGCAACGATACGCGAGGCCTTTATTTTTTACATCGGGCGCCGAGTAACGGCGGTCAGGCGCATGAACCCTGCCCCCTGTGGATAACGTGGATAACCGGCAGGGGCGGTCCCGCGTCAGACGGAGGCCTTGGCCTTTTCCATCATCGCCACGAAGCGATCGAACAGATAGTGGCTGTCCATCGGGCCGGGGCTCGCCTCGGGGTGATACTGGACCGAGAAGGCCGGCTTGTCGGTGAGCGCAATGCCGGCATTCGACCCGTCGAACAGGCTGACATGAGTCGGCCGGGCATTGGCGGGCAGAGTCGCCTCATCCACGGCGAAACCGTGGTTCATCGACGTGATCTCGACCTTGCCGGTGTCCAAATCCTTCACCGGGTGGTTGGCCCCGTGATGGCCCTGATGCATCTTCATGGTGCGGGCGCCGACGGCAAGGCCCAGCATCTGGTGACCGAGACAGATGCCGAAAGTCGGGATCTGCCGGTCGAGCACCGCCCGGATGACCGGAACCGCATAGGTTCCCGTTGCGGCGGGATCGCCGGGGCCGTTCGACAGGAAGACGCCGTCGGGTTTCAGCGCCATGATCTCGTCGGCCGAGGCACTGGCCGGGACCACGGTGACCTTGCAACCGGCATTGGCGAGGAGACGCAGGATGTTGCGCTTCACGCCATAATCCAGGGCGACGACATGGAAACGCGGCTCACCGGCGGTGCCGTAGCCCTCGTCCCATTCCCAGATCGTCTCCGACCAGGGATAGCGCTGCGACGAGGTGACGCCGGGTACGAGGTCGAGCCCGTCCATCAGGGGCAGGCCGGCGGCGCGGCGCTTCAGTGCCTCGACATCGAATTCACCGCTGGGCGCATGGGCGATGACGGCATTGGGCATGCCCTTCTCGCGGATAAGCGCAGTGAGCGCGCGGGTATCGACGCCGCACAGGCCGACGATGCCACGGCGCTTCAGCCAGAGGTCGAAATGGCTGCCCGAGCGGTAATTGGACGGGCTGGTGATCGCGGCCTTCAGCACGACACCGCGGACGCCGGAAGCGGCCGCCATGTTGACGGTCTCGATATCCTCGTCATTGGCGCCGACGTTGCCGATATGCGGGAAGGTGAAGGTGATGATCTGCCCGGCATAGGAGGGATCGGTGAGGATCTCCTGATAGCCGGTCATGGCGGTGTTGAAGCAGACTTCGCCATCGGCGATGCCGTCCGCTCCGAGGCCGAAACCTTCGATCACCGTGCCGTCTGCGAGCACGAGCAGGGCCGTCGGCTTGGGATCCGTCCAGCCGGATTCGTCTTGTCTGTCTGTCATGAGGCGCCTACATAGCGACGACTTGGGCGGCGGTCAAAAGGAATGCGGGCATCCGCCCACCGAAATCCACTGCTGTCCGGCCTGCGACCCCATCGGCCCCTGCCCGCCTCCCGTGAGCCCGGCCGATCCCTGCCTGCCCTAGCGAGGACTTGCCTGCCATGCTGCGCGACCGTTTCATGAGCGATCTGAAGGAAGCCATGAAGGCCGGCGAGAAGCCGCGCCTCGGCACGATCCGCCTGATCCAGGCGGCGCTGAAGGACAAGGACATCGAGGCCCGCGGCGCCGGCAAGGGGCCGATTCCGGACGACGAGATCCTGCAGCTGCTGCAGAAAATGGTGAAGCAGCGCCAGGAGAGCGCCAAGATGTATGGCGACGGCGGCCGGCCGGAGCTTGCCGACCAGGAAAACGCCGAGATCGCGGTCATCTCGGTCTATCTGCCGAAACAGATGGACGAGGCCGAGGCCCGCGCCGCCATTGCTGCCGTCATCGCCGAGACCGGCGCGGCCGGGGTGAAGGACATGGGCAAGGTGATGGGCGAGTTGAAGGCCCGCCATGCCGGGCAGATGGATTTCGGCAAGGCCAGCCCCCTCGTCAAGCAATTGCTCGGCTGACGCATGGTGGAGGCGCTGGTCGGCCTGCTGGCCGGTCTCGGACGGGTCAGCGGCGTGACCCTCTCGACGCCAGTCTATGCCGCCGCCTCGGCCCTGCACGTGGTCGGGATCGCCCTGCTCTTCGGCCCCATCGCCCTGGTCGACCTGCGTCTGGCAGGAGCCTTGCGTGTGCTTGATGTCGCCGCCCTCACGCTTCTGCGCCGCGCCGCCAAGGTCGGTGCCGCGCTGGCGGTCCTGACGGGCCTGCTCCTCACATCGGCGCGGCCGGACGAATATGTCGCCAATCCGACCTTTGTCGCGAAACTGGTGGTAGTGGCCCTCGCCCTCGTCCATGCCCTCGCCGTCGAGGTGGCGGTGCGGCGGGTCGGGCTCCCGGCCCTGCTGAACCATGCCGCGGCCCGGGCCAGCGGCATCGCCTCGCTCGCCCTCTGGCTCGCCGCCATCGGGCTCGGGCGCTGGATCGCCTTCACCTGAGTTCGACGCGCCGGCCGGCGACCTCGACCCATTCGGCCCGGTAGACATCGGGATTGCCGCGGTTCTGATAGGCATAGACCCGCAGGGTCTTGCCCGGGGCGATGTCCTCGGCGGTCAGGCCGCGGGCCTGCATGCGCGAGGTTGGTGCGAGTTCGATGGTCAGTTCCCGGCCGTCCTTCTGCATGAACAGCGTCCCATGCGGGTTGGCATAGGTCGAGCGCGCCACCGGGCCGGAATGGTCGAGAACCTTGTCGCGATCGAAACCGCCCCAGCCGTGATGGGCGGCGGCGGCCCCCGACAGGATAACGGTACCGGTGGTAGCAGAGGCGCCGAGGAACGTGCGGCGGTTCAGCATGGTCTATCTCCCGCTCAGAGGTCGCCGGCCAGTCTAGCCTGCCGGCCGGGCGGCGGGAGCACCCGGCATCCTCACGCCTGCGTGAGCGCGCCGCGCTAGCGGCCGATCCGCAGGCGCGTCTGGGCGATGCTCACCATCGTGTTGTAGTTGTTGACGATCCACATGCGCTCGTGGCCGCCGGCACGGCGGGCATCGCCCCGGGCGCGGGCCAGTTTCTGACGGTATTCGCGCAGGCTGCCGAGCCAGGAGCCAGCCTGGCTGTCCAGGATCGAGGCGCCGCCCGGATCGCTCTCCTTCAGCTTGTCGAGCTCGCGCAGCGCCGCGGCATAACGGGCGATCGCCGCGTCGAAGGCGGCGAGATCGACCACCGGCCGCGCTTCTGAGGGCATGAGGTCCATGACGCCGCGCGCCTCGATCATGACGTTGCGGACATTCCAGCGCGCCGAACGGCCTTCGCGGCGCTCGATGTCGGCGAGTTCGCGCTGGTTGAGGTCGGCCCGGAAGGCCCGCATGTGCAGTTCGACATCGGCGCGGTCCTTGAGGAAAGCCTGCGCCGCCGGAACGAGGTCACGGTGCAGTTCGCGGCCCAGCGCCGCGCCGTCGTCCTGGTAGTCCTTGCGCTCGTAATAGACATTGGCGCGGGTGATCAGCGGCGCCAGCGCCGCATAGGACTGGATGTAGCGGCGCATGGCGTCGTCCAGATCCGGCAGGGCCGGCTCCTGGACCACCGCCTGTTCGGCCTTCTGGATCTCGCTGCGCACGTCGTAGAGGCTGTAGAGCCCGTAGGTGATGTAGCGCTCGCGGCCCGTCGGCCCGCGCTGGATATTGACCCAGCTGCGGTAGCGGTCCCAGGATTCGACGGCCCTGAGGGTGCGGTTGAGCAGTTCCGTATAGGCGTTGGACTTGGCAATCGCCGCCTGCAGCGCGGCGTCTGGGGCCTGACGCGCCGGGGCCTGCGCCAGCAGCGGGGCGACGGGAGACAAGGCGGCAGCGGCGAGACCGAACAGCAGGGCCCGGCGGTCGGGGCGAAGGGCGTGGCATGGGCGGGTCATGGCGGGTCCTCCTTCCATGACAGGGAGCCTCGCCCGGCGGCGTTTCAATCCGTCGGCGAGAGACCGTCCGCATCGTTTCAGGGCGACGGCGCGGCGGCGCAAAGCAAAGGCGCCGCCCGGCCGGGCGACGCCTCCACCATCCCGAACGGATCGGGCCGCTCAGCCCCAGCGGATCTCGAGGACCTCGTAGCTCTGGGCGCCCTTGGGCGTGTTGACCTCGACGACCGTGCCGGCCGACTTGCCGATCAGGGCGCGGGCCAGCGGCGAGGAAATCGAGATGCGGCCGGCCTTGGCGTCCGCCTCGCTGTCGCCGACGATCTGCCAGACGCGCTCTTCCTCGGTGTCCTCGTTGACGAGCTTCACCGTCGCGCCGAACTTGACGGTGTCACCCGAGAGCTTGGTGACATCGATCACCTCGGCCCGGGCGATCAGGCTCTCGAGCTCGGCGATCCGCCCCTCGTTGAGCGACTGCTGCTCCTTGGCCGAGTGATATTCGGCATTCTCCGACAGGTCGCCATGGGAGCGCGCCTCGGAGATCGCCGCGATGATGCGCGGGCGCTCGACTCGCTGGCGCTCCCTCAGTTCGGCTTCGAGCTTGGCGAAACCGCCGACGGTCATCGGAACCTTTTCCATGATGCTCGCCCTTGCCTTTCAATGACGAATAAAGGTCCGCGGGCCGAGGACGCCGGCCCCGCGAACCTTCATGGTGAAACCTTGCGTGTCCCGGCAGCGGCCGCAGATCAGGCCTTGCCGAAATAGCTCTGCAGCGCGCGCACCTCGAGGTCCCCCTCAAGATAGGCCTTGATGCCCTGTGCGGCGGCCACAGCACCTGCAAGAGTGGTGTAATAGGGGACCTTCTGCAAGAGGGCGGCACGGCGGAGCGACCGCGAGTCGGAGAGGGCCTGGGCGCCTTCGGTCGTGTTGAAGACGAGCTGGACCTCGCGATTCTTCAGCGCATCGACGATATGGGGTCGACCTTCCAGCACCTTGTTGATCTTGCCGCAGGGAATTCCCTGTTCGACGAGATAGCGCTGGTTGCCGGAGGTGGCGATGATCTTGAAGCCGAGCGTGTGCAGCATGCGGATGGCTTCGAGGATGCGCGGCTTGTCGTCGTCGCGCACCGATACGAAGACCGTGCCGGATACCGGAACGATGGTCCCTGCCCCGAGCTGGCTCTTGGCGAAGGCGGTGGCGAAGGTCCTGTCGAGGCCCATGACCTCGCCGGTCGAGCGCATTTCCGGCCCGAGCAGGACATCGACGCCGGGGAACCGGGCGAAGGGGAACACCGCCTCCTTGACGCCGACATGGTCGAGGACCTTCGGCTTCAGACCGAAGGAGGCCAGGCTCTCGCCCGCCATGATGCGCGAGGCGATCTTGGCGATCGGCTCGCCGACCACCTTGGCGACGAAGGGCACCGTGCGGGAGGCGCGCGGATTGACCTCGAGCACGTAGATGTCGCCATCCTTGATGGCATACTGGACATTCATCAGGCCGCCGACATCGAGGGCGAGAGCCAGCGCCTTTGTCTGGCGCTCCAGCTCGGCGAGCATGGATTCGGGCAGCGAATAGGGCGGCAGCGAGCAGGCGCTGTCGCCGGAATGGATCCCCGCTTCCTCGATATGCTCCATGATGCCCGCGACATAGCTGGTCTTGCCGTCGGCGAGGCAGTCGACGTCCACCTCGATGGCGTCGGACAGGTAGCGGTCGAAGAGCAGCGGATTCTTGCCGAGGACGGTGTTGATCTGGCCGGTCTTGTCGTTGGGATAGCGGGCCTTGACGTCGGCCGGCACCAGTTCCGGGAGCGTGCCGAGGAGATAGTCGCCGAGCTGGCCCTCCTCGCGGATGATCTGCATGGCGCGGCCGCCGAGCACGTAGGAGGGCCGCACGACCAGGGGATAGCCGAGCTCGCCGGCGATCAGGCGAGCCTGTTCGACCGAATAGGCGATGCCGTTCTTCGGCTGCTTGAGGCCGAGCTTGTCGAGGAGGCGCTTGAACCGGTCACGGTCCTCGGCGAGGTCGATGGCATCCGGCGAGGTGCCGAGGATGGGGATGTCCGCCTCTTCCAGCGCGCGGGCGAGCTTCAGCGGCGTCTGTCCGCCGAACTGGACAATGACGCCCTTGAGCGTGCCGTTCTGCTTCTCCCGCTCGAGGATCTCGATGACGTCCTCGGCCGTCAGGCTCTCGAAATAGAGCCGGTCGGAGGTGTCGTAGTCGGTGGAGACCGTCTCCGGATTGCAGTTGATCATGATCGTCTCGAAACCGGCGTCCGAGAGCGCAAAACAGGCATGGCAGCAGCAATAGTCGAATTCGATGCCCTGGCCGATCCGGTTCGGGCCGCCGCCGAGGATCACGATCTTCTCGCGGTCGGTCGGACGCGATTCATCGGCAACAGCGCCGCCGAAGGGGGCCTCGTAGGTCGAATACATGTAGGCGGTCGGGGACGCGAACTCCGCCGCGCAGGTATCGATGCGCTTGTAGGCGGGGCGCACGTTGAGGGCGCGGCGGGCCTTGGCGACCTCGGCCTCGGTCTTCTGCGTCAGCACGGCGAGGCGCGCGTCCGAGAAGCCCATGGCCTTGAGGCGGCGCAGCGCGCCGGCGGTCTTCGGCACGCCCTTGGCACGGACCTCGGCCTCGACATCGACGATGCCGCGGATCTGCTCGAGGAACCAGGGATCGATGCGGCAATAGGAATGGATCTCCTCGTTGGAGATGCCGAGGCGCATGGCCTGGACGACCTTGAGCAGGCGATCGGGGGTCGGGGTGCCGAGCGCGGCGCGGATGGCGTTCTTGTCGTCGCCCTTGCCGAGACCCTCGATCTCGATCTCGTCGAGCCCGGTGAGGCCCGTTTCCAGCCCGCGCATGGCCTTCTGCAGCGATTCCTGGAAGGTCCGGCCGATGGCCATGACCTCTCCAACCGACTTCATCGACGTGGTCAGGACCGGGTCGGCGCCGGGGAATTTCTCGAAGGCGAAGCGCGGGACCTTGGTGACGATATAGTCGATGGTCGGCTCGAAGGAGGCCGGGGTCGCGCCACCGGTGATGTCGTTCTTCACCTCGTCCAGCGTGTAGCCGACGGCGAGCTTCGCCGCGACCTTGGCGATGGGAAAGCCCGTGGCTTTCGAGGCGAGCGCCGAGGAGCGCGACACGCGCGGATTCATCTCGATGACGACGAGGCGACCGTCGGCCGGATTGACGGCGAACTGCACGTTCGAGCCGCCGGTCTCGACGCCGATCTCGCGCAGGACGCGGATAGAGGCGTCGCGCATCATCTGGTATTCCTTGTCCGTCAGCGTCAGCGCCGGCGCGATCGTGATGGAATCACCGGTGTGAACGCCCATCGGATCGAGATTCTCGATGGAACAGACGATGATGGCATTGTCCGCGTGATCGCGGACGACCTCCATTTCGAATTCCTTCCAGCCGAGGACACTTTCCTCGACCAGAACCTCTGTGGTCGGCGAGGCGTCGAGGCCACGCTCGCAGATCTCGATGAACTCGGCCTTGTTGTAGGCGATGCCGCCGCCCGTACCACCCATGGTGAAGGACGGACGGATGATCGCCGGCAGGCCGATATCGTCGAGCACATCGATGGCCGCGCCGAGCGACTGGACGACATGGCTCTTCGGCGTCTGCAGGCCGATCTTGGCCATGGCTTGGCGGAACCGCTCGCGGTTCTCGGCCTTGTCGATGGCGTCGGCCTTGGCACCGATCATCTCGACGTCGAACTTGGCGAGAACACCCATCTCCTCAAGCTTGAGGGCCGTGTTCAAGGCGGTCTGGCCGCCCATGGTCGGCAGAAGCGCAAAGCCGCCGGGAAGGACGTTCCGCTCCTTCTCGATGATCTTGGCGACGATCTCCGGCGTGATCGGCTCGATATAGGTCGCGTCCGCCATGTCCGGGTCGGTCATGATGGTTGCCGGGTTCGAGTTGACCAGGACGATCCGGTAGCCCTCCTCCTTCAGCGCCTTCACAGCCTGGGTGCCCGAATAGTCGAACTCGCAGGCCTGGCCGATGACGATCGGGCCGGCGCCGATGATCAGGATGGAGGAGATGTCGGTGCGTTTCGGCATGAGGCTCCGGCCCTTTGAAGGCTCGTCTGGATCTTCGGGGCCGCGCGGCGCAAAAAAAGAGGCCGGACCCGTATCGAGCCAGCCTCCCGCAACCGCATCCCCTGAACATCGGTTCGCGTGATTAGGCGGCCCTATAGACGTCTTTCCCGCCGATGGGAAGCCGCGACGGCGCCCGGCACGGCGGCCGCGCGGCAATGACAGGGGAAAAGAGCGAGACACCCGCCGGAAAGACGAGACGCGGCGTAACGAGAGGGATCGGGAGGCGGCCACGCCCTGCCCTGCCCCTTCACAGCCGAATCGCCGCAGATGGCCGTCATCCCTGGTCGAGGCATTGGACCCGGCCCATCCGCCGGCGCCGGGGATCCGTCAGGGACGGGTCGCGATCGCCCGCGGCGACAGTTTCTCGGCGAGGGTGCGGCCGATATTCACGCCGAGGCAGTGATAACTGCCATCGACGAGGTGATCGCCCGCGGTGGGCAGCATCTGGTCGAGACGCAGACGCCCGGACTCCATCAGGAAGCCGAACATCTCGCTGCGGCGAAAGACCGGCGTCTCGGTTTCCGCAGCGACCTCGTGAAGGGCGGCGACATAGCCGGCATAGGCCGGGAAACGATCGGCCCGCGGCAGGGGCAACTGGTCCACCAGCATGACATCCGCACCGCCATCACGGATCTTGGCGATGCCCTTGCGCAGGATCCGCTTGAACTTTTCGATGCCGATATCGTTGATCGCATCGAAGACGCCGGTCTGCCAGATGACGAGGCGCGGCTGCTCGGACAGCACGTCGCCGTCGATGCGCTGATACATCTGGTGGGCGGAATTGCCGCCGACGCCGGCATTGATGACATCGATCTCATGGCCGGGCAGAAGACGGCCCAGCTCTCCGCGCAGCACGGTCGGATAGGAACGCTCCTCCGAAGAGGCGCCCGCGCCCAGCGTCGAGGATGAGCCCAGTGCGACGATCGTCAGCTTCTGGCCGTCGGCGATGGCCGCCCGGGCCAGAGGAAGATCGGCCGCGAAGCCGCGCAGCGGCTCAGGGACGGTGCAGGTCGCATCCACCGGCAGCCGGCCATCGGTGCCGAGGGCCGGCTGACCCGCGAGAGCCACCAGTGCCAGGCATGCTCCGAAAAACCGGATGGACCGGGTGTGTGTCACGCCGCCTTCACCTCGCCGACGCCTGGCAGAGCCTTGGCCGGCGCCTTTGCTGTTGCACCACGATACCATTCAAGCACAGTCGCCGTGGCGAGCAAGAGGGTAATGCCGACGACGTTGACGGCCACCTGCATCAGGGGACCACGGCCGATCTCGGTGAGGGCGAATGTTCCCAGCAGCGACAGGATGATGCCGAAGCAGAAGAGCGGAAGCGAATGGCGGCCGGCCTGTTCGAGCTGCCGCGCCACTGCCGAGCCAAGCCAGGCCGCGGTGCGCGGCACATGGGCGGCGATCAGATAGGCCAGCGACAGGGCATGGGCGAAACGCCACAGCGACAGATTGGTCTTGTCGAGATCAAGACGCCAGTCGTCGGGCAGGATCAGCCCTTCCATCCCGGCGATGACGGCCCAGGGCGCGGCGCTGACGAGGCCGAAGAGCACGACGGCAATGGCAGCCGCGGTAATGAACGGCGAGCGCGGCAGCGCCACGCCGCGCAGAACCGCATGGCCCGCCACCAGTCCGACGGTGAAGATCAACTGCCAGGCGAAGGGATTGAAGAACCAGACGCCGCCGGTGGACATGTTGGGAATGGCGAGTTCAAGCATCCAGGCGGCGCCGTAGAGCCCCGCCGAGGCCGCGAGCGCCAGGGCCGGCGCGACGCGCGCCAGCAGCCAGAGCAGCGGCAGCATGGCGAGGAGGACGATGTAGAGCGGCAGAATGTCGAGATAGTTCGGCAGGAAGACGAGCGCGACGGTCTGCAGCAGCGTCGTGGCCGGGTCCTGGAAGAAGGGCAGGATCGCGACATGCTCGTAATAGAGCGGGTTGCCGAAGCGCACGGCCATGAAAGCCACGGCGACGGCGGTGAACACGAAGAGCCCGAGATGGGCGAGGTAGAGCTTCCAGATGCGGGCGACGATCTGGGCGGTGCCGGTCACCAGGCTGCGTCGGTCCATCACCGTGCCGTAGGCGAGCGCCGCCGAGAAGCCGGCGAGCAGCACGAAATATTCCGCCGCATCGGAAAAACCGAGAGAGGTCGGGGTGACGCGGATCAGCACGTTGCCCGCGACATGGTCGATGAAGATGATCAGGAGAGCGAGGCCGCGAAACACATCGACGCGGACGTCCCTCTCCACACGCACCGGAGCTTGCGGAGACGCGCCGAGCCAGAACCAGGAGCCGAAGGACAAATGGGCGGACATGGAGACCAGAGCTTGAGGGACAGGACCGCGCGCAACCGCGCTTTTGCACTGCAGCATCCCCTACGCGAAAAACATGGCTAAAGTTTTGATGACGCGATCACGAAAACAAACGGCCGATCACGACTGCGCGAGCGTTTCGCGGAGCACGTCACGGACGCGGTCGGGGCGCTCCATCGGGAAGAAATGCGAGGTGTCTGCCAGCGTCTCGACGGGGATGTGGGGAGCGACCCGGGCGACCCGGTCTGCGCCGCCATAGACGGTGGAGCGGATGCTGCCGGCGAGAATTTTCACCGGCACCTGCACCCGCTTCAGCGCCCCCCAGGGATTTTGGGTCTGAGAAGCGAAATTGGCGGCCTCCCAGGTCGGGGCGCAGGCGAGCCGGACGCCTTCGGAATCATCGACGAAACCGCCGGCGACATAGCCCTCGAGGAAACCCGGCTGCCACGAGGCGAAGGTCTTGCGGGTGCGGTAGGTGGCGACCGCCTCCTCCCTGGAAGGAAAGACGGCGCGGCGCTTGGCCGCACCGAGGGCAAGATCGGAGCCGCGCAGGCGGGCCGCGCCCCAGGGTGTGCGCGCGAAGAGCCAGAGCCAGGGATGCATCATGACGGGGTCGAGGAGGACGAGCCCGCGCACACGGGCCGGTCGCCGCACCGCCGCCAGCAGGGCCGTCACCGCCCCCATCGAATGGCCGGCGAGAAGGGGCGGAGGCGCCCCCGCTGGCACGATGCGGTCGAGCACCGCGACGAGATCATCGGCATAGGCGTTCCAGTTGGTCATCCGCGCCGGCTCGGCTGGCAGGGTGGACCATCCGTGCCCGCGCATGTCGAGGGCGACGATCCCGTGCCCGGCCCCCACGGGGGCGAGCAGCGGGGCGTAGGTCGCGGCGTTGAAGCCGTTGGCGTGGAGAAAGACGAGATCGGGCGGCATCCGCTCCGGCCCCCAGCGCAGGCCGGACATGACGCCGTCCGGCAGGGCGATCGACAGGCGGTCACCCGGGTCGGCGAGGGTCGTCGTCATCATGGCATCCGTGCTGTTCGGTCCCAGGCCTCACGCCACAGGCGCGATCTCCAGAGGCACCGCCGCCTCGTCCTTCACCTGGCCGAGGGTCAGGACGGTGCGCACGTTGCGCACATTGGGCGTAGCGGTGAGATCGGAGACGAAATGCTGGAAGCTCGCCAGGTCCGGCGCCACGCATTTCATCACGAAGTCGAAATCGCCCGAAACCGTGTGGCATTCGCGGATGACCGGCCAATGGCGGACCCGCTCGGCGAAGGCGTTGAGGTCGGCCTCGGCCTGGCTCGCCAGATGCACCATGGCGAAGACGGTGACCCCGTAGCCGAGCTTCTCGCTGGCGAGCAGCGCGCGATAGCCGCGGATGACGCCCATCTCCTCGAGCGCGCGTACGCGTCTGAGACAGGGTGGCGCGGATATCCCGACCCGGCTCGCCAATTCCACATTGGTCATCCGTCCGTCGGACTGGAGTTCGCGCAGAATCTTCCAGTCGATGGCGTCCAGGCGGGCCTTCACGGGGCAGGTCTCCACGGTGGCGGGTGTTTCAGCCGGATAGCCCAGACCCCCTGTTTGCGCAACAAAATTTCGCGCGATCACCGCTGCATCCGGGAGCGCGAGGCCGAGACCAGCGTCAATGCCGCGCATGGACAAGGGCGACCAGCCACCGGCAAACATGGTTCCACGGTGCAGAGCGGCGGCGGTCGCCCGCTCCCTCGCACCGGCAAGGGCAGCCCCCTCACCGGCACCGAGTCAGGGCTCCACGGCTGCATCGCAAGACGCCCCATCAGTATCGCCTTGCGATGCATCTCATTCAGATTTGTGAGCCGTCCCATCAATCCATTTCGTTGACAAGATGATGAAGTCGGTGGAATGAGCCTTGCGCCAAGCGCATAGCTGTTCCAGATTATCGGCCTCTGGGGCGTTTTCGGCGCCTTCTTCGAGCTTCCTCGGCCGGACATCATGGTCACCCATCGCGAGCGCGTCGTCATCATCGGTTCCGGGCCAGCCGGCTATACGGCTGCGATCTATGCGGCCCGCGCCATGCTCAAGCCGGTGATGATCCAGGGCATCCAGCCCGGCGGCCAGCTGACGATCACCACGGATGTCGAGAACTATCCGGGATTCGCCGACGTCATCCAGGGCCCCTGGCTGATGGAGCAGATGGAGAAGCAGGCGGCCCATGTCGGCACCCGCATCGTGTCCGATCATGTTGCCGCCGTGGACCTGCAGCAGCGCCCCTTCCGCATCACCTGCGAATCCGGCGACGTCTACGAGGCCGATGCGCTGATCATCTGCACCGGCGCCCAGGCCAAGTGGCTGGACCTGCCCTCCGAACAGAAGTTCCGCGGCTTCGGCGTCTCCGCCTGCGCCACCTGCGACGGCTTCTTCTACCGCAACAAGGAAGTTCTGGTCGTGGGCGGCGGCAATACGGCCGTCGAGGAAGCCCTGTTCCTCACCAATTTCGCCTCCAAGGTGACCGTCGTCCACCGCCGCGACGGCTTCAAGGCGGAGCGGATCCTGCAGGAGCGCCTGTTCGCCCATCCGAAGATCGAGGTGGTGTGGGACAGCGCGCTGGACGAGGTGATCGGCCGTGACGATCCCGCCGCCGTGACCCGCGTGCGCCTGCGGAACGTCAAGACCGGCGAGACGCAGGAGCGCCCGGTCGACGGCGTCTTCATCGCCATCGGCCATGCCCCGGCCGTCGAACTTTTCGAGGGCCAGTTGCGCAAGAAGCCCTCGGGCTACCTGTGGACCGCTCCCGATTCCACCGCCACCGACGTCGCCGGCGTTTTCGCCGCCGGAGACGTCACCGATGACACCTACCGCCAGGCGGTCACCGCCGCTGGCATGGGATGCATGGCCGCCCTCGAAGCCGAACGGTACCTCGCGCACCACGCGACCATCCGCCAAGCCGCAGAATAAGACGGACACAGCAGCCGCCTCCGGGAGACTTCGATGGACTGGGACAAGCTGAGGATTTTCCACGCCGCTGCGGCAGCGGGCAGCTTTACCCATGCGGCCGATACGCTGGGGCTGTCGCAGTCGGCAGTCTCCCGCCAGGTATCGTCGCTGGAGCAGGACCTGAAGGTTCCCCTGTTCCACCGCCACGCCCGTGGCCTGGTGCTGACCGAACAGGGCGAATTGCTCTACCACACGGCGCAGGACGTGCTGATGAAGCTCGAGAGCGCCAAGATCAAGCTGACGGATTCGAAGGAACGGCCCAACGGCGAGCTGAAGGTGACGACGACCGTCGGCCTCGGCACCGCCTGGCTGGCGCCGCGCCTCGGCGAGTTCCTCGACCTCTATCCCGACATCCAGATCAAGATGATCCTCACCGACGAGGAACTCGACCTGTCGATGCGCGAGGCCGATGTCGGGATCCGCGTCCGCCAGCCTGTGCAGCCGGACCTGATCCAGCGCAAGCTGTTCCAGATCAAGTTCCACGCCTTCGCCTCATCCGACTATCTGAAGCGCCACGGATCGCCGAAGAACGCTACCGAGCTGGACGGGCACCGCATCCTGGCCTTTGGCGGGCGCGCGCCGAATTACATGCAGAACGTCACCTGGCTGTCGACGGCGGGCCGCAACGGCATGGTTCCGCGGTCCTTCGCCATGACGATCAACAATATTTCGGGGCTGGTGGCGGCGGTGGAAAACGGCATCGGCGTCGCCGTCCTGCCGGACTATCTCATCCGCGACGGCTCGGGCCTGGTGCAGATCCTCGATGACGAGGAGATGCCGGTTCTCGACGCCTGGTTCGTCTATCCGGAGGAGCTGAAGTCGGTCGCCCGCGTGCAGGTGTTCCGCGACTTCCTCGTCTCCAAGGCGCAGCGCTGGCCGGGCTGACGGGCTCTCACAGCCGCGTCCGGAACCCGGCTCTTGGCGATGTCGCCCTGCATCACTCGGGGCGCGCCACCGTAGGCAATGGCGGACAGGCCGGCACCCCGCTGGGGATCACCCGGCAGACAGCCGGGCTTCCAGCGCCTCAATGCGGGCCTTCAGCGCCTCGTTCTCCTCGCGGGCCTTGACCGCCATGTCGCGCACGGCCTCGAATTCCTCGCGGCTCGGCAGGTCCATGTCGCGAAGAAGGCGTTCAGCCTGTGTCTTCACGAACGTGTCGGCCTCGCGCTTCATGCCCTGGGCGAAGCCCGCGGCGTCGGTCATGAACTTGGCGAACTCGTCGGCGATGCGGTCGCTGGTCTGGGTCATGGGATCTCTCCGCTGTTGCTGAGGGTATGGGGTCGGCGCGGCCGCAGCGCAAGAGCCGGCGGGGGCTGCTTGACCTTCCCGGCCGGCGCGGGCAAACCCCGGCCATGGCCCTCCTCGCCCTGCCCTTTCCCGTCATCGACCCGGTTCTGATCGCCGTCGGCCCGCTGGCGATCCGCTGGTACGCGCTGGCCTATATCGGCGGTTTCCTGGTCGGCTGGTGGCTGGCCAAGAGGCTCGTGGCGACAGATCGCCTCTGGCCCGCAGGCAGGGCGCCCTTCGCCCCCGCCGTCATCGACGACGCCATCGTCTGGGCAGCCCTCGCCGGCATTCTCGGTGGCCGCCTCGCCTTCGTCTTCGTCTACAATCTCGATTATTACCTCGCCAACCCGGCGGCGATCCTGGCGGTGTGGGAGGGCGGCATGGCCTTCCATGGCGGCATCGTCGGAGCGGTCGTCGGCCTGCTCATCTTCGCGCGGCGCAATTCCCTGCCCCTCCTGCCGCTGATCGACCTCGCCGCCATCGTCGCGCCGATCGGCATCGCCCTCGGCCGGCTCGCCAATTTCATCAAGCCGGAACTTTGGGGCCGCGTCACCGACGTGCCCTGGGGCATCATCTTTCCCGGCGCCGGACCGGAACCGCGCCACCCCAGCCAGATCTACCAGGCGCTGACCGAGGGCCTGCTGCTCTTCGCAGTGCTGCTCCTCATCGCGCGCTCCGGCGGCCTGAAGCGGCCGGGCCTGCTCGCCGGCTGTTTCGGCATCGGCTACGGCCTCGCGCGGTCCTTCGGCGAGTTGTTCCGGCAGCCCGATCCGCAACTCGGCTTCCTCTTCGCCGGCGCCACCATGGGCCAGTTGCTGTCGGTGCCGCTGATCGGCGTCGGGCTTTGGCTGGTCCTCAGATCGCGGCGCCAGCCGGCATGACGCCGCTGTCGGCGGAACTGAAGGCGCTCATCGCCACCGAAGGGCCCCTGCCCGTCGACCGTTTCATGGCGCTGGCGCTCGGTCACCCGCGCCACGGCTACTACATGACGCGCGACCCGTTCGGCCCCGCGGGCGATTTCGTCACGGCGCCGGAGATTTCCCAGGTCTTCGGCGAGTTGATCGGTGTCTGGGCGGCCAGCGCCTGGGAGGCCATGGGTCGGCCAGAGGCCATCGCCCTCGTCGAATTCGGACCGGGAAGCGGCACGCTGATGGCGGACTTGCTGCGGGCGGCCGCGGCGCTGCCGGCCTTTCGTGCCGCGCTGGCCGTTCATCTGGTCGAGACCTCGGATCGGCTCGCGGCGCAGCAGAGGGACATGCTGGCGGCCGCCGGCGTGCCCTGTACCTGGCATCGGGACCTCTCGACCGTACCACCCGGGCCAGCCATTCTCGTCGCCAACGAGTTCCTCGACGCCTTGCCGGTCCGGCAGTTCGTCATGACGACGGTGGGTTGGCGCGAGCGCGTGGTCGGGCTCGTCGACGGGGCGCTCGCCTTCGGTCTCGCCCGCGATCCCGTGCCCCCGTCCGTGGTTCCCGCGGCGCTGCGGCAGGCCGCGCCGGGAGCGGTGGTCGAGATCTGTCCCGCCTTCGGCCCTCTCGCCGCTGGCCTCGCCGCGCGAGACGCCCCGCTCGCCGGTCTCTTCATCGATTACGGCCATGCTGCATCCGCCCATGGCGAGACTCTCCAGGCCGTGCAGGCGCATCGTTTCACCGATCCCCTCACCGCGCCCGGAGCGGCCGACATCACGGCCCATGTCGATTTCGCGGCCTTGGGCCACGCCCTCTCCGCCGCAGGCCTTTGCGCCGGCACGCCGGTGACCCAGCGCGCGCTGCTCTTCGGGCTCGGGCTGCGTGAGCGGGCCGAACGGCTGGCGCGAAGCCGCCCGGACGCGTTCGAGACTCTGCGAACCGGCGTGGAGCGGCTGATCGACCCGGCCCCTGCCGGTATGGGATCGCTGTTCAAGGCTTTGGCGTTCGCCTCATCAGCCGGGCTGTTGAGGGACTTGCCGGCAGCCATCTGATTGTTGACTACTGCGATCCACTTTTATAAAAGGTCACTGCCTCGTTTCGAGGCTCGCGCCAGCCCGCCAGCATCCTGCTCCGCCAGCCAGCCGCCCTGATCGCGCTGACAGGTTGGATGATGACGATGTTGAAGGCTGAAGCCACCATTCCAACGACAGCAGCGGTCTCCTATGTCGCGGCAGTCTGCGCCAGGCTGGCGGAGGCGGATTTCGACGCCCATGCCGAGGCGGGCCGCGGGCGTATCGCTCTGGTCGACGACCTCGGCACCGGGGCACTGGAGGCCGCGCCCGACCGGCTCCATGTCCGCCTGGAATCACGGACCGAACAGGGCCTTTCCGTGCTCAAATTTCTGCTCAGCACGCAGATCGAGGAGGTGGCTGCCGCGGAAAGGCCCGAGGTCGTCTGGAGCGGCGATGGTTGCGACATCGTGGAACTGCCCAGCCTGCGCGAGATGACCGTGCGGCGCGTTGCCGAGGTGACGCCGCATGTGCGTCGCATCACCCTGACCGGTCCGGACCTCTCGCGCTTCGAAGGCGACAGCCTGCATGTCCGCCTGCTCTTTCCACCCGACGGCGTGCATCCGCCGGAATGGCCGAAGCCGGGAAAGAACGGCCGGCCGCTCTGGCCGCCCGAGGAGCGTCGGCCGGTGCAGCGCGTCTACACGATACGCCGCATTGACGCGTCGGCCGGTGAGATGGACATCGACTTCGTGTTGCATGCCGGGCCGGGTGTCGCCTCGGGCTGGGCGGCGGGGGCGCGGCCGGGAGCGGTGATCGGTCTCATGGGGCCCGGCGGCCGCGAGGTCCGCCCGGCAGCCCATGTGCTGCTCGCCGGCGACGAGACCGCCATGCCCGCCATGGCGCGAATCCTGGCCCGCCTGCCGGAGGACACGGCCGGACAGGTGCTCATCGAGGTGGAGGACGAGCGCGAGGTGCAGAGCCTCGCCCATCCCGCCGGCATCACGCTGCTCTGGCTGTTCCGCCGTGGACAGGAGCCGGGACGCAACGACCTGCTGGCCGATGCGGTCATGGCGGCGCCCTTGCCGGAGCACGGCGACGTCTTCTGCTGGCTGGGTGCCGAAGAAGCCATCGCGCGCCGCATCCGCAGCTACTGGCGCGAGGAAAAGGGCATCGACCGGGCCAGGTGCCTGGCGGTCGGCTACTGGAAGCACGCACTGACCCTGGACGAGAGCGGCTGAGTCCGGCCGATTGACAGCGGGATGCGAAGCAGATTTCGCTTCGGCGATGTTCGTGACCTCGCCCGCCCTCGCCGCCCTGCCCGGCATCCGCCATGCCTTCTTCACCCGCGAGGGCGGCGTGTCGGAAGGGCTCTATGCCTCGCTCAATGCCGGGCTCGGCTCGGGCGACGACGGGGATCGGGTGCGCGAGAACCGCCGCCGCATGGCCGCAGCGCTGGGTGTCGCCGACAATGCGCTGATCTCCTGTTTCCAGATCCATTCGCCCGACGTCATCGTCGCGGACAGGCCCCATGACGGCGGCGACCGGCCCAAGGCCGATGCCGTGGTGACGCGGGTGCCCGGCATCGCCTGTGGCGTCGCCGCCGCCGATTGCGGACCGGTGCTCTTCGCCGATGCGGCTGCCGGGGTCGTCGGCGCCGCCCATGCCGGCTGGAAGGGGGCCATCGGCGGGGTGCTGGAGGCGACGATCGCCGCCATGGAAAAGCTCGGCGCCGACCGGGCGCGCATCCATGCCGCCGTCGGCCCGCTCATCCGCCAGCCAAGCTACGAGGTGTCCCAGGCCTTCGTCGACCAGTTCCGCGCCGCGGATGAGGCCTATGGGCGTTTCTTCGCCCCGGGCCGGGCGGGCCATGCCCAGTTCGACCTGCCGAGATTCATCGCCGCCAGGCTGTCGGCCGCCGGAATCGACCGGATCGACGATCTCGGCCTCGATACCTATGCCGACGAGGCGCGGTTCTATTCCTACCGGCGGACGACGCATCGCAAAGAGCCGGATTACGGCCGCCATATTGCCGGGATCGCGCTGGCCTCCTGACCGCGGCCGTATCGCAAGGCGGCACGGCGCGGCCTTTTTCGCGTCACCCCGGTGTCACACCCTGTTGATGGCCTCGTGCGGGAGGCGCGCGCGGCATTGTGGCGCGGTAGTTCGGTTGCTATGAGGGCGCCTTCGTCGCTGCCCCGAGAGCTGCCTCATGTCGCGAAAACCCGGGATCAAGATCGTTTCCGGCAATTCCAACCGGCCGCTCGCCGATGCGATCGGGGCCTATCTCAACACGCCCCCGGCCAAGGCCTCGGTCCGCCGCTTCGCGGATATGGAGATCTTCGTCGAGATCCAGGAGAACGTGCGCGGCGAGGACGTCTATGTCGTCCAGTCGACCTCCTATCCGACCAACGACCACCTGATGGAGCTGCTGATCATCTGCGACGCGCTGCGCCGCTCCTCGGCCAAGCGCATCACGGCGGTGATCCCCTATTTCGGCTATGCGCGCCAGGACCGCCGGTCCGGCTCGCGCACGCCGATCTCCGCCAAGCTCGTCGCCAACCTGATCACCCGCTCGGGCGCCGACCGCGTCATGACCCTCGACCTGCATGCTGGCCAGATCCAGGGCTTCTTCGACATTCCGACGGACAATCTCTTTGCCGCACCGCTGCTGGCCAAGGACATCCGCGACACCCGCAGCATCCAGGACGTGATGGTCGTCTCGCCGGATGTCGGCGGCGTCGTGCGTGCGCGCGCGCTCGCCAAACGCATCGACGCCCTCCTTGCCATCGTCGACAAGCGCCGCGAGCGGCCGGGCGAGAGCGAGGTGATGAACGTCATCGGTGACGTCGAGGGCAAGAGTTGCATCCTCGTCGACGACATCGTCGATTCCGGCGGCACGCTGGTGAACGCCGCCGAGGCGCTGCTGGCGCGCGGCGCGAAGGACGTCTCCGCCTATATCACCCATGGCGTGCTGTCGGGCGGGGCGGTCGCCCGCATCACCGCCTCCAAGCTGAAGGAACTGGTGATCACCGATTCCATCCAGCCGACGGAAGCAGTCCGGGTCGCCCGCAACATCCGGACCCTCTCCATCGCCAGCTTGATCGGCGAGGCGATCGCCCGCACGGCGAGCGAGGAGAGCGTGTCGAGCCTGTTCGACTGAAGCTCAGCGTAGCCTAGCGAGCCGTTTCTCGACCTTCCCGGCAAAGGCCATCCGCTGATCGGCGGTGGCCCCGTCGATACCGTGCAGCGCCAGCCAGAGCGTGCGGCAGCGCGGGGCGACAAGGGGCCGCAGACCGCGGAGAAGCGTCCGGCGGCCGGGCTCGGACATGACGAGACGCCACCACCACCAGGGCGAGCCGAGGGTCGACACCGCACCGATGAAGCGGATCCGGGTCAGCACCCGGCCGATCGGCTTGCCCGGTTCCGGCATGGTGAAGGTCGCATGCGGAATCCAGACGCGGTCGAGCCAGCCCTTCAGCATGGCCGGCAGGCCGTACCACCAGGTCGGATAGACGAAGAGCAGCCCCTCGGCCCAGCGCAGGGCCTCGAGATGGGCGGCGACGGGCGCCTCGTTGACGCCAGCGGTGTGATAGGCGCGCCGCTCGTCGCCTCCCATGACGGGATCGAATCCCTCGGCATAGAGATCGATCAGCCGGGTCTCGTGACCCGCGGCGGCGAGAGCAGCCAGCGACCGGTCACGCAGGGCGGCGGTGAAGCTCTCGGGACAGGGATGGCAGTAGATCACCAGCATGCGCATGAGGGGCCCCGGCGGGAGAATCGTCGGGTCCCAGCGTGCACAGGTCGCCCAAGGATGCTAGACGGCGGGCCATGGCTCCTCCGCTCCTGCAACTTCAAGACATCGCCCTCACCTTCGGCGGCACGCCGCTCCTGACGGCGGCCAACCTCTCCGTCGAGGCGGGCGACCGGCTCGCCCTGGTTGGCCGCAACGGCTCGGGCAAGTCGACGCTCTTGAAGATCGCCGCCGGCCTGATCGAGACCGACGGCGGCAGCCGTTTCGCCCAGCCGGGCGCCACGATCCGCTATCTGTTGCAGGAGCCCGATCTCTCCGCCTTTCCGACGACTCTCGCCTATGTGGAGAGCGGACTGGGGCCGAGCGACGATCCCTATCGCGCGCGCATGCTGCTGGAGGACCTCGGCCTGACCGGCGAGGAGGGCACGACGGCCCTGTCCGGCGGCGAGGCCAAGCGCGCGGCCCTGGCCCATGCCATCGCGCCCGAACCCGACATCCTGATTCTCGACGAGCCCACCAACCATCTCGACCTGCCCGCCATCGAATGGCTGGAGAAGACGCTGAAGCGCCTCACCTGCGCCATCGTCATGATCAGCCACGACCGCCGCTTCCTTGAGACGCTCTCGCGCGCAACGATCTGGCTCGACCGCGGCACGACGCGGCGGCTCGACAAGGGCTTCGCGCATTTCGAGGCCTGGCGCGACGAGGTGCTGGAGCAGGAGGAGAAGGACCAGCACAAGCTCGACCGCCAGATCGCCCGCGAGGAACATTGGCTGCGCTACGGCGTCTCGGCGCGGCGCAAGCGCAATGTCCGCCGCCTCGGCAATCTGCAGGCCCTCCGCAAGGATTTCCGCGAGCACCGCAAGGCCGTCGGCACGGTGACGATGACCGTGAGCGAGGCGGAAGTCTCCGGCAAGCGCGTCGTCGAGGCCCGGGGCATCTCCAAACATTACGGCGACCGGACGATCGTCGACGATCTGACGATCCGGATCCTGCGCGGCGACCGGCTGGGCATCGTCGGCCCGAACGGGGCGGGCAAGACGACGCTGGTGCAGTTGCTGACGGGAACGCTGGCGCCTGATTCCGGCACGATCACTCTCGGCACCAATCTCGCCATGGCGACGCTCGACCAGAAGCGCGAGGACCTCGATCCCGCCATGCCACTGACGGAGGCCCTGACGCGCGGGCGCGGCGACTATGTGACGATCAACGGCGAGAACCGCCATGTCATCGGCTACATGAAGGATTTTCTCTTCTCGCCGGAGCAGAAGGGCACTCCGGTCGGCGTGCTGTCGGGCGGCGAACGAGGCCGTCTCCTGCTGGCGCGCGCCCTCGCCTCGCCCGCCAATGTCCTGGTGCTGGACGAGCCGACCAACGATCTCGACCTTGAGACGCTCGACCTGCTGCAGGAAATGCTCACCGATTTTCCCGGCACGGTCATCCTCGTCTCGCATGACCGCGACTTCCTCGACCGGGTCTGCACCTCGGTGCTGGTCAGCGAGAGCGACGGGCGCTGGGTGGAATATGCGGGCGGCTATTCCGACATGCTCAACCAGCGCGGCGCCGGAATCGCCGCGCGCACCGTCCAGAAGGCCGGCAAGGGCGAGGCGGCGTCACCGGCGGCTGCGAGGACGGAGCCGCAGGCCGAGCCCGCGCGGCGCAAGATGTCGTTCAAGGACAAGCACGACCTCGACACGCTGCCTGCCCGGATGGAGGCGCTGCAGCGCGACATCGCCAAGCTCCAGGCGATCCTCGCCGATCCCGCGCTCTATGCCCGCGACCGCTCGGCCTTCGACAAGGCGAGTGCCGCGATGACCAAGGCGCAGGGCGCCCTGTCCGCTGCCGAGGACCGCTGGCTGGAACTCGAGATGCTCAAGGAAAGCCTCGAGGCGTAACGCCGATCAGGCCGCGGCGCCGCCGAACCGCTCGTTGAACGAGTAGCCGGAGCCGCGCACTGTGCGGATCGGATCGACCTCCCGGCCGCGCTTCACCGCCTTGCGCAGGCGCCCGATATGGACGTCCACGGTGCGCTCGTCGATATAGACGTCCCGGCCCCAGACGCCGTCCAGCAACTGTTCGCGGGTATAGACGCGGCCCGGCGACTGCATGAGGAATTCGAGCAGGCGGAACTCGGTTGGCCCGAGATTGATCTCACGGCCGGCGCGGTGGACCCTGCGGGTCTCGCGGTCCAGCTCGATATCGCCGGACTTCAGCAGGCTCGACAGATGTTCAGGCTTGGCCCGGCGCAACAGGGCCCGGACCCGCGCCAGCAGTTCCGGCACGGAGAAGGGTTTCACCACATAGTCGTCGGCGCCGATGGCGAGCCCCCTCACCCGCTCACCCTCTTCGCCGCGGGCGGTGAGCATGATGACCGGCAGGCGCTCGGTTTCGGGGCGCAACCGGATGCGGCGACACAATTCGATCCCGGAAAGGCCGGGCAGCATCCAGTCGAGCAGGACGAGGTCGGGAACCGCCTCGCGAAGCCGGACCTCGGCCTCGTCGCCGCGGCCGACGACCTCGACCTGGTAGCCCTCCGCCTCGAGATTGTAGCGCAGAAGAACCGTGATCGGTTCCTCGTCCTCGACCACCAGAATGCGTGCGGTCATGGAAACATCCCTGTCGTGCCCGGTGCTGCGGTCAGAGGCCGACCGTTGCCATCGTGGTGGTGTCGAGCTTCGGACGCTCGTCGGCCAGGGTGACACCCTTGACCATGTAGTGGATCGTCTCGGCGATGTTGGTGGCGTGATCGCCGATCCGCTCGAGGTTCTTCGCGCAGAACAGGAGATGGGTGCAGGAGCCGATATTGCGCGGATCTTCGAGCATGTAGGTGAGGAGTTCGCGGAACAGCGAGTTGTAGAGCGCGTCGATGTCGCCGTCGGCCTTCCACACATCGAGTGCCGCCGCCACGTCACGCTGGGCATAGGCGTCGAGCACCTGCTTGACGCGTTCGAGGGCCAGGCGGGCCATGGCGTCGAAGCCGCCGGTCACCTTCGCCAGCGGCACCGAACCGTTCATGGCAATGACACGCTTGGCAATGTTCTTGGCGAGGTCGGCGATCCGCTCCAGGTCGGAGGCGATGCGCAGGGCACCGACGATCTCGCGCAGGTCGATGGCCATGGGCTGTCGCTTGGCGATGATGAGGATGCCGACCTCCTCGATCTCGCGCTGAAGGGCATCGATCTGCGGATCGACCGCGCGCACCTGGCGGGCGAGTTCGAGGTCGCTGCGAATAAGGGCGTCGATGCAGCCGACGATCTGCTTCTCGGTCAGCCCGCCCATCTCGGCCACGCGCTGCGCCAAGCCCTTGAGCTCGTTCTCGTAAGCGCTCACGGTATGTTCGGTCATGGCAGGCTCCTGCGAGAGGGCGAAGGGGGACTTGTTGAATAGCCCTGCGCCGCGACGGTTCTATGCCCGTCAGGTGACGCATCAATGACATTGATTGCGTCGATGTTTCAACATGTTGTCGATGTTGCGACAGAATGGCGGCAAGCGGCACCCGCCACCCGGGGGCGGCGGGTCGTCACGAAGCGGTCGGGACGGGCGGTTCGGCATCCTCGGTACGGTCAGCGGCCTCGATCCGCACGGTGAACGTCGCTCCTTCGCCCTGAACGCTCTCTACGGCGAGCCGGCCGCGGTGACGGTTGAGGATATGCTTGACGAGGGCGAGGCCGAGGCCGGTGCCGCCCTTCTCGCGGCTCGAGGCGACGTCGACACGATAGAATCGCTCGGTCAGGCGCGGCAGGTGCTCGGCGGGAATGCCCGGGCCGTGGTCGCGCACGCTCACCACGGCCTCGGCGCCACGGCCGTCCCGGCTCTCGCGGCCAAGGGTGATGTCGACGCGCCCCCCGTCGGCACCATATTTGATGGCGTTCTGCACGAGGTTCTCGAAGAGGCGGATAAGTTCGTCCTGATCGCCCTTGACCGGCAGGATCGCCTCCCCGGCCGCGATCTCGACCACCACGCCCTGGGCCCTCGCATAAGGCCCCAGCGTGTCGCGCACGTGGCGCACGAGCTGCACGAGATCGACCACCGTGACGGGCTGGACATGCTCGTTGAGCTCGATGCGCGACAGCGAGAGCAGGTCGTCGATCAACCGCGACATGCGGCGAGCCTGGGCCAGCATGATGCCGAGGAAGCGCTCGCGGGCGTCGGGATCGTTGCGGGCGGGTCCCTGGATGGTCTCGATGAAGCCGACGACGGACGCCAGCGGCGTGCGCAATTCGTGGCTGGCATTGGCGACGAAATCGGCGCGCAGCTGTTCCAGGCGGCGTTCCTCGGTGAGATCGCGCAGCGACAGGAGGATGAAGTCGGCCCTGCCGCCGTCCCTTGCTTCCGGCGTGACAACGACGGGCGTCGCCTCGACGCTGAACCATCGTGCCACCGGCACCCGTTCGGCATAGTCGATGACCTGGGCACTGTTGCTGGCAAGGGCCCGGCGCACGACCTCGACCACCTCGGGCGCCCGCAGCGACAGGGTCAAAGGCTCGCCGCGCCGGAGGCCTGGCAGCAGCGCGGCGGCGCGGGCATTGTGGGTGCGCACGGCGAGTTTCGGATCGAGCAGGATGGCGGGAACGGGCAGCGCCGCCATGAGGCCCTCTACCGACAGGTCCGTCAGCCTCGCGGCACGGCGGGCCATGACCTCGTCCTCCAGGGGCGCGCGCACGCGCGGGCGACGGCGCATGAGCGCGCCGGCTCCGACGAGTGCTAGCCCGCCTCCCGCGGCGAGGGGCCAGGCGAGGTCTCCCAAAGCACCGAGGACCAGCGCGAGAAGGGCTCCGGACCCATAGAGGAACAGGGTGCCGCCCCACCCCTCGTTCCACCCGGCGTCGATGTCATCACCCACGTGTCAGTCCTGCCTTGACCATGCCGACGGCGGGACCACGGTCGCGGGGGCCATCTCAATCGCGCCGGAAGACGACGCTCGCCGCCCATCCCGTGAACAGGGCGAGCATGGCGGCGGCAAGGCCGTAGAGAACCCCGTGATCGCGGGCCGCATTGGCGACGAAGGCCTCGAACCCGGTCTTCGTCACCTCGAAATTCGTACTCTCGCGGGCGAGGATAACCCCGCCTGACATCAGAAAGATGTCGACCTCGAAGGATCCGACCGGCGTGTTCGGCACGACGGGAATGTTGGCCCGGAACAGGTTGGGGGTGAGAAAGGTCACGCCGGTCGGGTTTTCGCGATAAAGACCCTTGGCGCGGTTGATCCGCAGCAGGGCATCGCGGAAAGCCGGTGTCGCGACGGGATCGGGCCCGAGCCGCGGGGTGATGGCCGTGATCGAGTCGACACCGATCTGCTGGCGCGCCCGCAATTCGAGGTCGGCCAGGTCAGCCGCGGGCTTGTTCGACAGCAGCGCATAGAAGGACGGCATCTCGACGAATTGGCGGGAGTCGGTGTTCACCCAGATGCCGAAGACGCGCGTCTTCTGGCGCGTGACCATGAGCGCGCGGGGGCCGCGGACGACCACCGCCATGTCATAGCCGCCGGGGCGGGAGATGGTCTGCGCATCGCGCTCGATCGAGCCGAACAGGACGATCTCCGACCCGACGAAATTGGACGTGATCTGCAGCCGGTGGGTGGACAATGAGGTCACCATCGTCTCGGCCAGGGCGGGTGTGACGGCGAGCAGGGCCGCGATGACGATGAGGACGCGGCTCATACCCGCACCACCCATTCGAGAACGGTGTTGGAGAAGGGGTCGTCGGGCCGCACGACGAGATCGATGAGGAAGCGCATGCCGACCGCCAGCACGACGAGGCCGAGCAGCAGGCGCAGCTCCTCGCCCTTCATCGACAGCGAGGTGCGGGCGCCGAACTGGGCGCCAACGACGCCGCCGATCATCAGCAGCAGGGCGAGGACGACATCGACGGAGGCATTGGTGGCGGCGTGGAAGACCACCGCCATCAGCATGGTCACCAGCGTCTGCAGGCTCGACGTGCCGATTACCACTGCCGTAGAGACGCGCAGGAGATAGACCAGCGCCGGCACGAGCAGGAAGCCGCCACCGATACCCATGATCGAGCCGAGGAAGCCGATCCCGAGCCCGATGGCAACGACCGGGATCGCCGAGACGGTGATGCGCGAGCGCGGGAAATGCATGACGAAGGGCAGCCCGGTGCCGACCCGGCGATCACGGGCCGGCAGCAGCTTCGGCGGCTCTCCCGAACGCGACCGGGCGATGGCCCGCAGGCTCTCGACCACCATCAGGATGCCGATACCGCCGAGCAGCGTGACATAGGACAGGGCGATGAAGAGATCGAGCTGCCCCTCGCGCCGCAGCAACGAGAAGACGGCGACACCGCCGGCCGTGCCGAAGACGCTGCCGATCAGCAGCACACCGACCAGTTTCGGATCCACCGCATTCTTGCGCCAATAGCTGAGGGTGCCCGACAGGGACGAGGCGGCGATCTGGCCGGAGACGCTGGCGACCGCGATGGCCGGGGGAATGCCGATGAAGATGAGCAGCGGCGTCAGGAGGAAACCGCCGCCGACGCCGAACATGCCGGAGATGAACCCGATCGCCAGCCCCATGCCCAGGATGAGGAGCATGTTGACGGGCAGTTCGGCGATCGGAAGATAAAGCTGCACGGTTGTCCCCGGCCAGGGTGTGCACCCATCGAAGGCCGGAAAACGGCTGTCGCGTCAAGGCCCCCAGGGTGGCCTCGCGCGCATTTCGGCGCAGGGCTAGTATGACCGTGGCATGCCGAGCACATGCTCGCCGACATAGGCGAGGATCAGGTTGGTGGAGATCGGCGCCACCTGATAGAGCCGCGTCTCGCGGAACTTGCGCTCGATATCGTAGTCGGCGGCGAAGCCGAAACCGCCATGGGTCTGGATGCAGGCATTGGCCGCCTCGAAGGAGGCGTCGGCCGCCAGCAGCTTGGCCATGTTCGCCTCGGCGCCGAAGTCCTGGCCGGCATCGCAGAGCGCCGCGGCCTGGAAGCGCATGAGATCGGCGGCGCGGATGTTCACATAGGCGCGGGCAATGGGGAACTGCACGCCCTGGTTCTGGGCGATCGGGCGGTCGAAGACGATGCGCTCGGAGCCGTATTTGCGGGCACGGTCGATGAACCAGTAGCCATCGCCGATACATTCGGCGGCGATCAGCGTGCGCTCGGCATTGAGGCCCGAGAGGATCGTCTTGAAGCCCCTGCCCTCCTCGCCGATGAGGTTCTCGGCCGGGATCTCGAGATCGTCGAAGAAGACCTCGTTGGTCTCGTGGTTGACCATGTTGCGGATGGGGCGGACCGTCATGCCGCGCCCGATCGCCTCGCGCAGATCGACGAGGAAGACCGAGAGGCCGTCGGACTTCTTGCGAACCTGATCGATCGGGGTCGTGCGGGCGAGCAGCACCATGAGATCGGAATGCTGGACCCGGCTGGTCCAGACCTTCTGGCCGTTGACGACATAGCGGTCGCCCTTGCGCACCGCCGTCGTCTTCAGCTTCGTCGTGTCGGTGCCGGTGGTCGGCTCGGTCACGGCCATGCTCTGCAGGCGCAGTTCGCCCGCCGCGATCTTGGGCAGATAGCGCGCCTTCTGCGCGTCGGAGCCGCCGCGCAGGATCGTGCCCATATTGTACATCTGGCCATGGACGGCGCCGGAATTGCCACCGGACCGGTTGATCTCCTCCATGATGATGGAGGCTTCCGTCAGTCCAAGGCCGGAGCCGCCATATTCCGTCGGGATGAGGGCGGCGAGCCACCCGGCGCGCGTCAGTTCCTCGGTGAAGGCTTCGGGATAGCCGCGTTCCTCGTCGATCCCGCGCCAATAGGCATCGTCATAGCGGCCGCACAGGTCGCGCACGGCGTCCCTGAGGTCGGCATGGTCGGCGGCGTCCGGGATGGTGAGAGGCATCGGGGTTCTCCAGCGGCTGGGTTTATGGGTCGCTTCGGCGGGGCTGGAAAGCCCCCCGGAGGGAGGACGGCGGCGCAATCCTTGCTTGCCTGAACCAGGCGTCCCCATCTCTGCCTTTGACCGCCCGGTCGTCACCCTTTACCCATCATTGCCATGGCCATTCTCGCGAAGCTGCATCACGTCACGCGTTACCTTTACGACCGCCCGGTCATGCTGGGCCCGCAAGTGATCCGCCTGCGCCCCGCACCGCACAGCCGCACCACCATCCCGAGCTACTCCCTCAAGGTGCTCCCCGAGCCGCATTTCGTGAACTGGCAGCAGGACCCGCACGGCAACTGGCTGGCGCGCTTCGTCTTTCCGGAGAAGACGACCGAGTTCTCGGTGGCGGTCGACCTGGTCGCCGACATGGCGGTGGTCAATCCCTTCGACTTCTTCATCGAGAGCTACGCCGACACCTTCCCCTTTGCCTATGCGCCGGCGCTCGCCGAGGAACTGGCCCCCTATCTCGCCATCGAGCCCACCGAGGCGCCGTTCGAGCGCTACCTCGCCGGCATCCCGCGCGGGCCGAAACAGACGATCGACTTCCTGGTTGCTCTCAATCAGCAGCTGCAACAGGACATCCGCTACATCGTGAGAATGGAGCCGGGCGTCCAGACGCCCGACGAGACCCTGGAGAACGCGTCGGGCTCCTGCCGCGATTCGGCCTGGCTGCTGGTGCAACTGGCACGGCGCCTCGGCCTCGCTGCCCGCTTCGTCTCCGGGTATCTCATCCAGCTGAAACCGGACCTCAAGGCGCTGGACGGGCCGGCGGGCACGGACAAGGATTTCACCGACCTCCATGCCTGGACCGAGATCTATATTCCCGGCGCCGGCTGGATCGGCCTCGATCCGACATCCGGGCTGCTCTGCGGCGAGGGCCATATTCCCCTGGCGGCGACGCCGCACTACCGCTCGGCCGCGCCCATCTCCGGAGCCGTCGAGCCGGCGGAGGTGTCTTTCGCCTTCGACATGCGCGTCGACCGGATCGACGAGCGCCCGCGCGTCACCGCGCCCTTTTCCGACGAGGCCTGGCAGCGCCTCGACGCCCTCGGCGAGCGCGTCGATGCCGATCTCTTGGCCGGCGACGTCCGCCTCACCATGGGCGGTGAGCCGACCTTCATCTCCATCGACGATTACGAAGGCGAGGAGTGGAACACCGCCGCCGTCGGACCGACCAAGCGGGACCGGGCCGACGCCCTCATCCGGCGGCTGCGCGACACATTCGCGCCCGGAGGCTTCCTCCATTACGGCCAGGGCAAATGGTATCCCGGAGAAAGCCTGCCGCGCTGGACCTTCGCCCTCTACTGGCGCCGCGACGGCAAGCCGGTCTGGCGCGACGAAAGCCTGATCGCCCGCGAGGCGGCGGCAACGCCGGCGACGATCGACGGCGCCGGGGCACTCGCTGCGGGGATCGCCGAGAAACTCGGCCTCGACGGCGAGGCAGCGCTCCCCGCCTATGAAGACCCGGCTCACTGGGTCATCAAGGAGGCCGAGCTGCCGGTGAATGTCGACGCGCTCGATTCCAAGCTCGAGGATGCGGAGGCCCGCGCCCGCATCGCGCGCGTCTTTGCACGCGGCCTGACCCATCCCTCGGGCTATGTCCTGCCCATCCAGCGCTGGAACGCCGCACCGGCCAAATCCAACTGGATGACGGAGAAGTGGAAGCTGAAGCGCGAGAAGCTGTTCCTCGTGCCCGGCGACAGTCCAGTGGGCTACCGCCTTCCCCTTGCCTCCCTGCCCTATGTGCCGCCAGCCTCATATCCCTATGTCGTCGCCGCCGATCCCTGGACCGTGCCGGCCGACCTGCCCGATCCCCACGAGATCGAGGGGCGGATCGCCCAGCGCGTTTCGGGCGAGCGCGAGCGCGAGGCGGACCGGACAGAACAGGTCGAACAGGTCCTGACAGAGGACAATTCGGTCCGCACCGCTCTGGCCGTCGAGCCACGCGACGGACGGCTCTGCGTCTTCATGCCGCCGACCGAGCGGCTGGAAGACTATCTCGAACTCCTGACCGCCACCGAGGCCACCGCCAAGGAGCTCGGCCTCACAGTCCATGTCGAGGGCTATCCGCCGCCGATGGATCCCCGTCTCAACGTCATCAAGGTGACGCCCGATCCCGGCGTCATCGAGGTGAACGTGCACCCCGCCGCCTCCTGGCGCGACTGTGTCGCGATCACGCAAGGCCTCTACGAGGAGGCGCGGCTGGCGCGCCTCGGAACCGAGAAATTCATGCTCGACGGCCGCCATACCGGCACCGGCGGCGGCAACCACGTGGTCGTCGGCGGAGCGCGGCCGGCCGATTCTCCCTTCCTGCGGCGACCCGATCTCCTCAAGAGCCTGGTCCTCTACTGGCAGCGTCACCCCTCGCTGTCCTACCTGTTTTCCGGGCTCTTCATCGGCCCGACGAGCCAGGCGCCGCGGGTCGACGAGGCCCGCCATGACGGGCTTTACGAGCTTGAGATCGCCATGGCCATGGTGCCGAAGCCCGGCGCAGGCGATGCGCCCGCGCCCTGGCTGGTCGACCGGCTGTTCCGCAACCTGCTGGTCGATTCCACCGGCAACACCCACCGCACCGAGCTTTGTATCGACAAGCTGTTCTCGCCCGACAGCCCGTCGGGCCGCCTCGGCCTCGTCGAGTTCCGCGGCTTCGAAATGCCGCCCGACCCGCGCATGAGCCTTGCCCAGCAGCTGCTCATCCGCGCCCTCGTCGCCTGGTTCTGGAAGGAACCGCAGGACGGACCGCTGGTGCGCTGGGGCACGGCGCTGCACGACCGGTTCATGCTGCCGCATTTCGTCTGGGAGGATTTTCTCGGCGTGCTCGGCGATCTCGATCGCGCCGGCTATGCCTTCGACCCTGCCTGGTTCGAGGCGCAGTTCGAGTTCCGCTTTCCGCTGGCCGGCCAGGTCGACCATGCGGGCGTGCGCATGGAGATCCGGCAGGCGCTGGAACCCTGGCACGTGCTCGGCGAGGAGGGTGCGATCGGCGGCACCGTGCGCTTCGTCGATTCCTCCGTGGAGCGCCTGCAGGTGCGGCTGGTCGGCCTGCAGCCCGAACGCCATACCGTCACCTGCAACGGCCGACCGGTGCCGCTGACAGCCACCGGACGCAGCGGCGAGTTCGTCGGCGGCGTGCGCTACAAGGCCTGGCAGCCGCCGTCCGGACTGCATCCGACCATCCCGGTCCATGCGCCGCTGACCTTCGACATCGTCGATGTCTGGAGCCGCCGCTCGATGGGAGGCTGTGTCTACCATGTCGCCCATCCCGGCGGACGGAACTACGACACCTTCCCGGTCAATGCCTATGAGGCCGAGGCCCGCCGCCGCGCGCGGTTCCAGGACCACGGCCATACGCCGGGCCTGGTCGATCCGCCGCGCGGCGAACGGTCGGGAGAGTTTCCGGCGACCCTCGACCTGCGCCGTCCGCCGGTGCATTGAGACACCATGACCTTCCGGAGCCAACGCACGACCGATCACCGCGCCGAGCGCATCCTGGCGATGCTGGCGCGCTATCAGCCGGTGCCCGGCGTCTATGACGAGATCCTCGACGAGAAGGGCGAAACGCGCGAGCACTGGAAGCCGGTGCTCGCCACCCTCGCGGATCTCGGGCCGCGGGAACTCGAGAAACGGTTCGCCGGCGCGGACCGCTACATGCGCGATTCCGGCGTCTATTATCGCGTCTATGACGATCCGAAGAGCGGCGAGCGGGCCTGGCCGCTCGCCCATCTGCCGCTGGTCATCGCCCCAGACGAGTGGAAAGCCCTCTCGGAAGGCCTGCGCGAGAGAGCGGAACTGCTCGAACTCGTCGTGAAGGACCTGTTCGGTCCCGCCGATCTCGTGCGCGACGGGCTGGTCCCCGGTGCGACCATCGCGGGATCCCCGGACTTCCTGCGCCCCCTGGTCGGCACGCCGCCGCGCGGTGGCGCGCATCTTCTCTACTATGCCGTCGATGTCGGCCGCGGCCCGGACGGCCGCTGGTGGGTGCTCGGCGACCGGGCCCAGGCCCCGTCGGGCGCCGGCTATGCGCTGCAGAACCGGCTCGCCATGGCGCGCTCGCTCCCCGAGATCTATCGCAACCTCCCGGTGGAGAGGCTCGCCGGCTTCTTTCAGGCGCTGCGCTCGGAATTCTCCTCGCATGCGGCCGCAACGAATTCGCGCGTCGCGGTGCTGACGCCCGGGCCGCTCAACGAGACCTATTTCGAACATGCCTTCCTGGCCCGCTATCTCGGCTTCCTGCTGGCCGAGGGCGCCGATCTCACCGTGCGCGACGATACGCTCTATGTCCGCACGGTGTCGGGCCTGAAAAAGCTGGAAATGCTGTGGCGGCGCCTCGACGCCGATTTCGCCGATCCGCTGGAGCTCAATCCGCGCTCACAGCTCGGCGTCGCCGGGCTCGTCCATGCCATCCGCTCGGGCAAGGTGACCCTGGCCAATGCGCTGGGATCGGGGGTGCTGGAGGCACGATCCCTGCTCGCCTTTTTGCCCTCGGTCGCCCGCGCCCGCCTCGGCCGCGATCTCGCCATCCCGCATGTGGCAACGTGGTGGTGCGGCCAGCCGCTGGAGCGCGGCGCCGTCATCGCCGATCTTGAGTCCTTCGTGATCGCGCCGGCCTTCACCCAGACCATTCCCGGGCTGCTCGACGACGGGGCGGTCCTGGCCTCAAGTCTGTCGCCGGAGCACCGCCTGCGGCTGGCCGAGGAAATCCGCCTGCGCGGTTCGGATTTCGTCGCCCAGGAGGTCGTCAAGCTCTCGACCATGCCGGTCTGGAACGACGGCTATCTGGAGCCGCGCCCGTTCATCCTGCGGCTGTTCCTGGCGCGGGTGGGTGATGGCTGGGAGGTGATGCCCGGCGGTTTCTGCCGCATCGGCGACCGGGTCGATGCCCGGGCCGTGACGATGCAGCGCGACGGCCGCTCAGCCGATGTCTGCGTCCTGGCCGAGGGGCCGGTGGCGGAGACGACGCTGCTGCCGACGCCCGACAAGATCGAACTGAGGCGTTCGACCTCGTCCCTCCCCAGCCGCGCCGCGGACAACCTGTTCTGGCTCGCACGGTATATGGAAAGGGCCGAGGGGACCCTGCGCCTCCTGCGCGCGCTCGGCGACCAGGTCGGCAGCGGCGAGACGACAGGGCCTGACATGCTCAAGCGCCTCGTCGACCTGCTGGTGACCTGGGAGGCCCTGCCGAAGGACACCGTGCTCACTGAGCCGCAAGCCGTCGCCGCGGCCGTGCTGCATGGGCGCGCGCCGGGCGGGCTGCTGTCGCTGGCGCGGGCGGCGCACAATGCCGCCTCCGTCATCCGCGACCGGTTCTCGCCCGACGCCTGGAAGACCATCAACGACATGGTCCATCTGGCGGAAGGCGACAAGCGTCTGGAAGCCGGCGCCCTCGACCGGGTCGAGACCGGGCTCAGGCTTGCCGCCGTCTTTTCAGGCCTCACGCAGGAGAACATGAACCAGCTCATCGGCTGGCGCTTCCTGAAGATCGGCAAGCGGATCGAGCGGGCGCTGGCCATCTGCCGGTTCGGACGCAATTTCGGAGATGCGCGGTCGGGGACGGCAGGGCTCGACCTGCTGCTGGCGCTGGCCGACAGCCAGATCACCTACCGGCGCCGCTACGTGATGATCGCCGCGCGGGCCCCCGTGCTGGACCTCGTCGTGCTTGATCCCAACAATCCCCGCTCCGTCGCCTTCCAGGTCGAGCGGATCGCCGACCATCTCGCCCACCTGCCCGACCATGCCGCCGACGGACGGCTGAACGTGCCGGAGAAGCTGATCGCCCGGACGCGGGTCGACCTGCAGACGGCGGATGCCCATACGCTCGACAGCCGCCAGATCCTCGCCATCGAGCAGCGGCTGATGGCGATATCCGACGAGGTCTCCGAGCGCTACTTCACGCATCGCGACGGGGCGAATCCCGTCGGTGCCGCAGCCAGTGATCTGTTCTGATGCGCTACCAGGTCCGCCAGGTCACCGATTACAGCTATGCCCGCCCGGTGGTGTTCGCCCAGCATGTGCTGCGCATCGTGCCGGTCGATCGCCCGGGCCAGACCGTCTCGCATTGCGACATCACCATCACGCCGAGCCCGGCCATGCGCCGCGACGACACCGACTTCTTCGGCAATCGGCGCATCTTCCTCGATTTCGACCACCCGCACCGGGCCCTGACGATCGAGATGCGGGCGGACATCACCGTGGCGGGGACGAGCCGGCCACTGCCCGGCATGGACCCGCCCTGGGAGAGGGTACGCGAGACAGCCTTCGCCAGCGCCGACATGTCGCCGTCTTCGCCGGTCCACGCGCTGTTCCCATCGACCTATGTGCCGCGCGACCCGATGATCCGCGCCTATGCCAGCGCGTCATTCCCGCCGGGCCGTCCGGTTCTCGAAGCCGCCTTCGACCTGGCCAAGCGCATCCGCGACGACTTCACCTATGCGCCGGGCACCACCGACACCTCGACGCCGGCCGCCAAGGCCTTCGCCATGCGCCGCGGCGTCTGCCAGGACTTTACCCACATCATGATCTCCGGGCTGCGCGGGCTCGGCCTGCCGGCGGCCTATGTCTCGGGCTTCCTGCGCACCATTCCGCCCGCGGGCAAGCCGCGCCTGGAGGGAGCGGATGCGACCCATGCCTGGGTGTCGCTCTGGTGCGGACCTGAACTGGGATGGTGGGGGCTCGACCCGACCAACGGACTGATCGTCGGGGAGGACCATATCGTGCTCGCCATCGGCCGCGACTTCGTCGACGTCGCACCGAACGGCGGCGTGGTCATCGCCGCCGGTGACCATGACATCGCGGTGGCGGTGGACGTGAAGCCGCTGGGGGCGTGAGCCGGATCCGGCGTCGGCGTTAACCCGCTGGTCGACATCGCGTTACATCCTCATTTCCCTTCTATTTTCGCGTTTGTTTTATGGATTTTTGCGATGATCACCTCGAAGGGAGGGTCTCGTAATGTCCCTGCTTCTGTCGCCGACCGCCATCATGGGATTTCCGGGCAAGGCCGCGCCGCCGCCATGGCCCGACGAACCGGCGGAAGCGCCCCGCCACAGCGAATTGCTCAAGCGGCTGGGAATTCACAGCTGGTCCATCGACCTGAAGACCGAGCGGGTGCGCTGGGAGACCGTCGGCGCCAACGAGCGGACGGTCGTCATCAAGGCAACGCTCACGGATCTGCTGAAGCAGGCCCATGACGAGGATGCCGCCAAGTTCCGCGCCCATCTGAAACAGGCGATCGATGCCGGCAGCGCAGGGCCCGATCGCTTCCGCTTCGACGACCTCGACCATGCCGGCAGCGAGATCGAATCGGTCTGCGTGCTGAAATGGCTGTCGGGACACCCGGTGGTGGTGGGCCTCTATCGCAAGTGTGAGAAGGAAAGACGCCAGGCCGCAATGGTTGGCGCCTTGCGGACCGGTCTCGACACGCTCATCGCCGAATCTACCAGCTGCATGGTCGTCCTCGCCCGCGACGGCACGATCCTCAACTGCAACGCCGCCTTCCTGAAGTGCATCAATGTGCGGGACCGGCGGATGGTGATCCGTCAGAATGTCCTCGGGCTGGTCGAGAGCCTGTCGGACCGGCTGGAAGCCGTCATCCGCGGCGCGCTGCTCTCCAGCGAGGCGCTCGCCGGCCAGTCGGTCATGACCTTCTCGGCCGGCCAAGTGCGCAATGTCCGTTGGAAGGCTTTCGGAATCGGCTTCCTGCGCGGAGACGGAGCGACGCGGGTCTTCTCCTTCGACCTGCGCCGTGTCGAGGGCGACGACCTCCTCGACTAGTCCGCCCGGGGGCCCCGAAAGCGCGCCACGGCAGCGTGCCACTCCGCCGGCGTCAATCCGAACGCCGGCCAGCCCGCCTCAGGATTCGAAGGTCATGCTCAGGCGGCGCCGAAACTCCGCATAATCCCGCACGATGACCATCCGTGACGGCACGACCAGATGCTCGATGGTTGCCTCGTGGGCGCCGATCCAGATGGGAATGTCCTCGGACAGCCCGCGGTCCAGCCAGACCAGGTCTTCCTGCAGGGAACCGCCGGGGACGCTGTGCACGGCACTGATGACGAGGAGCGCGGCCTCGGCCTCGGCCACGTCGGCGGCAAGGGCCCGCGCCGGCATTCCCGCACCGAAATAGATCATCCGATGGCCAAGCGATGCGGCGAGATAGGCGCCGGCCAGGAGGCCGAGCTCATGGCGCTCGTCGCCGAGGGTGGCGAAGGCGATCGGACGGCGATGGGCTGCCGGCGCCAGGGCGCTGGTGGCGGCGGTGAGGATGTCGCGCGCCTTGGCCGAAAGCCGGTGCTCGCCGCCGACCCCGAGCCGGCCTTCCTGCCAGCGCTGGCCGATATAGCGGATCGCATGGCCATAGACATCGACGGCCAGGGCCGGAGGGGATGCCGCGAAGACGAAGCGCAGGAGCATGCCGAAAGCATCCACGTCGCACTCCTCGATC
The DNA here is from genome assembly GCA_943368975.1 of Archangium gephyra. GTDB lineage: Bacteria > Pseudomonadota > Alphaproteobacteria > Rhizobiales > Phreatobacteraceae > Phreatobacter. The sequence goes on along the minus strand of CALRLZ020000009.1, from coordinate 64,434 downwards.
GCCCGTTCGAGCTTGAGGACCATATCCCTGTCGAGGGAGGCGACGTTGGAGACCGAAGGCTGCAATTGCTTCAGCTGGTCGGTGGTCAGGCCGCGCAGTTCGGAGAGCCGGTGCCCGCTGGCAACGAGCTCCTTGATCACCATCAGCCGCTCGACGTCCTCGGCCGAATAGAGCCGATGACCGCCCACCGAGCGGGACGGCGTGATCAGGGCATGGCGCGTTTCCCAGCTGCGCAGGGTCGAGACATTGACACCGGTGAGTTGGGACAGCCGCGAAATGTCTATGGCCCTGTTCATGGAGTGCCCCGGAACCCTTTGAACCCGCAAAAAAGCGACAAGTGATTCTGCATAACTGCCACGATCGCCACAAACGTTGTACAGCTTCTGTACAGTTTCATACTGCAAAACGATTACACATTTCACCACAGGGCAATGTGCGCGTCCGTCTGCGGCCTGATGGTTGCCGTTACGTCAGACCCGAGACCACGATTCGGACATATCGATTCAGATTTTGTTTAATTGCCCCGACGATGGATAGCGCTCGAGTAATCCAGTGCCCATCGGGAAACGTCATGATGCTGTTCCGTAACGACGCTGCCGCCAAGCTTGCGGCCATCGACCGCTCGCAGGCGGTGATCGAATTCGAACCCAACGGCAAGATCGTCACCGCCAACGAGAATTTCTTGAAGACGGTCGGCTATAGGCTCGACGAGATCCGCGGACAGCACCACTCGATGTTCGTTGCCGCCGACGAGCGCGACAGCCACGAATATCGCCAGTTCTGGGACAATCTGCGCGCCGGCAAGTTCCAGGTCGCCGAGTACAAGCGCATCGGCAAGGGCGGCAAGGAGGTCTGGATCCAGGCCTCGTACAATCCGGTCATGGATTCCCGCGGCCGGGTCTACATGGTCGCCAAATATGCGACCGACGTCACCGAGCAGAAGCTCCGCAACGCTGACATCCAGGGACAGCTGGCCGCCATCCACAAGGCGCAGGCGGTCATCGAGTTCGAGCTCGACGGGAAGATCATCACGGCGAACGAGAACTTCCTCGGCGCCGTCGGCTATGGCCTCGACGAGATCCGTGGACGGCACCATTCGCTGTTCGTCGCGCCGGCGGAAGCGCATTCCAACGAATACAAAGCCTTCTGGGCCTCCCTGGCCCGCGGCGAGTTCCAGGCGGCGCAGTACAAGCGCATCGCCAAGGGCGGTCGGGAGATCTGGATCCAGGCGACCTACAACCCGATCTTCGACATGAACGGCAAGCCGTTCAAGGTGGTCAAGTTCGCCACCGACATCACGGCGATCGTCAAGGAGCAGGAACGCCGCGGCAATGTGCAGCGTCAGATCGACGGGGATCTGGGCAGCATCGGTGAAGCGGTATCCCGCGCCAAGCACGAGGCGACCCAGGTCGCCGCTGCCTCGATCCAGACATCAGGCAATGTCCAGGCGGTCGCCGCGGGTGCCGAAGAGCTCGCCGCTTCCGTCGGCGAGATCAGCCGCCAGGTTACGAGCGCCCGGGAAATTTCCGGCGGCGCGGTCGAGCAGGCGTCGCGGACCGGCGAGATCGTGTCGGGCCTGTCCGCCGCCGCCGCGCGGATCGGCGACGTGGTTCAGTTGATCAACAATATTGCCGCCCAGACCAATCTCCTCGCCCTCAACGCCACGATCGAGGCGGCGCGAGCAGGCGAGGCCGGCAAGGGCTTTGCGGTGGTCGCATCCGAGGTCAAGAGCCTCGCCACCCAGACCTCGCGCGCCACCGAAGAGATCGGGGCTCAGATCGCCTCGGTCCAGGCGTCCACGGAGGGCGCGGTCAGCGCCATCGGCGACATCTCGACGACGATTGTGCGGATCAGTGAGATCTCGACGGCCATCGCCACGGCGGTCGAGGAACAGAGCGCGGTGACCGCGGAGATGTCGTCGAACATGCGCGTGGCCGCCGAAGGCGTCCAGGCCATCTCCAGCAGCATCAACATGATCGCAAGGTCATCCGGCGAGATCGACGAGGCGACCGCCAAGGTCCGCACCGCCTCGCGCTCGCTCGCCTGATCGCCCGCCCCCGACAATGGACCCCGGCCGCTCAGGCCGGGGTATAGAGCCGACCGATGTCGAAGCGCGCCATGTCGTCGAGCAGCTTGACGAATTCGGCAGCCTGCCACGCCGCGGTCGCCCTGCCCTTCCCGGCATTGGCGAGCGTCGCGTCCCCCGCCGCGCCGTCCGGGTTGATATCCTGGGCCATCCAGCCGAAGGCGTGATTCAGGGTCGGGCGGAGATAGGTGAAGTCCTTTTCCATCGACACCATGACCGGCTCGAACAGCTTGGCCGCCCCCATATCGACCAGGTCGGGCCGGAAATGCAGCATGAGCGAGGTCTCGACATCGCCGGCATGGATGCCGTGCTTCACGTCGAGATCGCCGTAGAGGCCCGGCGGCCGGCCGAAGGCGGTCCAGCTGGTCACCACCGCAAGCTGCCGAACGCGGATGCGCAGTTCGCGCGCCACGACGCGCATCGGATCGAGATTGCCGCCGTGCGAGGTCAGGAGCACGATCTTGTCGATCCCGGCGCGTTTCACGCTCTCGCCGATCTCGATCCAGCTCTTCAGCACGGTCTCCGCCGACAGGGTCAGGGTGCCCTTGGAGTGGAGATGCTCGTTGGACTTGGCGACCGCCTCGATGGGCAGGAACAGCGCGGTGACCGCCGTCCCGACCAGTGGGAAGGCGGTCTCGATCATGCCCTGCATGATGGATGTGTCGGTGGAGACCGGCAGATGCGGCCCGTGCTGCTCGATCGCCGCCAGCGGCAATACGGCGACGGTGGTCGCCGGATCGAGGCGGTCGAAATCGGTGGTCTTCAGGTCACCCCAGTGACGGGCCGGCATGGGAGGTCTCCGCAAGGCTCATGTCACGGCTGTTGGCAAGCCGCGCTCCGGCGCGCAATGTGCGCGTCGGACAAGGGCCGCGCAATGCACCGGCCCGGCCTTTCCAGCAAGCGGAGCCTTCGATGACTTTCGACCTGATCCTGCGCGGCGGCCGCGTGATCGACCCCTCGCAGAAGATCGACGGGGTGCGCGACGTTGCCTTCAGCGGCGGCAAGGTGGCTGCGGTGGGCAAGGATCTGAAGCCGGCCCCGGGGACCGAAATCCGCGACGTTTCGGGCTATATCGTCACGCCTGGCCTGATCGACCTGCACACCCATGTCTACTGGGGCGGGACCTCGCTCGGGATCGATGCGGAAGAGTTCTGCCGCACGTCGGGCGTCACCACGGCCATCGATACCGGCTCGGCGGGACCTGGCAACTGGATGGGCTTTCGCAAGCATGTCATCGAGAAGAGCCAGGTGCGCATCCTCGCCTATCTTCATGTCAGCCATGCCGGCATCTACGGGTTCGACAAGAAGGTCATGGTCGGCGAGAGCCGCGAGATCGACATGCTGAACCCGTCGGACTGCGCCCGCGTCGCCGACGAGAACCGCGACCTGATCGTCGGAATCAAGGTCAGGGTGGGCCGGAATTCATCCGGCACCAATGGCGAGGCGGCCCTCGACATGGCGCTGCAGGTGGCGAACGAGGTGGGCATGCCGCTCATGGCCCATATCGACCACCCCCCGCCCTCCTATGAGCACGTCATCGGCCGCCTGCGCCCGGGCGATGTTCTGACCCATGCCTTCCGCCCCTTCCCCAACGCCCCCTGTACCGCCCAGGGTGCCGTGAAGCCGGAGGTCATCGCCGCCCGGAAGAAGGGCGTCATCTTCGATATCGGCCACGGCAAGGGATCGTTCTCGTTCAAGACGACGCGTGCCATGCTCGCCGGCGGCTTCGAGCCGGATGTCATTTCCTCCGATGTCCACACCCTCTGCATCGAAGGCCCCGCCTTCGACCAGGTCACGACGCTGTCGAAGTTCCTGTGCATGGGCATGCCGCTGGACCGGGTCATCGCGGCCTCGACGGTCAATGCCGCCATGGCGCTGAAACGGCCCGAACTCGGCAGCCTGAAGCCGGGTTCGGCGGGGGACGCGACGATCCTGTCGATCAAGGACGGCAAGTTCGACTATGTCGACGTGGTCGGCGAACATCTGATCGGCGACAGGAAAATCGTCTCGGAAGGCACCGTGGTGGCCGGCAAATGGTGGCACCCGAAGCGCTCGAACAAGTTCCGCAAGCTCGCCACGGCCTGAACACGCGCCGCTGAATGCGAAAAGCCCGGCGTCTCCGCCGGGCTTTTTTGTCGTCTGGCGCGGCGCGCGGATCAGGCGGCGCGGATGCGGCCGAGGAAGCCGGCGACGGCGCGGTCCAGCTGGACGGAACCGTCCTTCAGGTGACGGGCAGCCTCGTTCATGGCACTGGCCGCCGCGCCGGTCTCGTCGGCGGCGCGGGTGACGCGGCCGATGTCGGTTTCCACCGAACGGGTGCCGGACGCAGCGTCGGAGACCGAGCCGGCAATGCCGTTGGTGACCGCGGATTGCTCCTCGACGGCGGCCATGATCGAGAACGACACCGAGTTGATCTCGCCGATGGTGCGGTTGATCGCCTCGATGGCCGACACGGCATCGCCGGTGACCGCCTGGACGGCGCCGATCTGGCTGGCGATCTCGTCGGTGGCCTTGGACGTCTGCGCGGCGAGGCTCTTCACCTCGGTGGCCACCACGGCGAAGCCGCGGCCGGCCTCACCGGCCCGCGCCGCCTCGATCGTGGCGTTCAGCGCCAGGAGGTTGGTCTGTGCGGCGATGGCGTTGATGAGGGCGACAACGTCGCCGATCTTCTGGGTCGAGGTGGCGAGGGTGGCGACGATCTCGCCGGTCCGGGTGGCCTGCTGAACCGCCGAAGCCGCGATCTGCTGGGCCTGGGCGGTCCGGCTGGAAATCTCGCCGATGGACGAGGCGAGCTCCTGGGCCGAGGTGGCGGCGCTCTCGACGCTCTGCGTCGCACCGGCTGAAGTGGCGGCGACGGTCTGGCCGAGATCGGAGACGTTGCGGGCGACCAGACCGACGCGGCTGGCATTGCCGACGATCTCCTCGGCGGAGCGGGTCACCGTGGCGACGACCGACTGGACCGTGCCCGAGAACTCGTTGGCCAGGGCCTCCATCTCGCGGGCCCGCTGGACGCGGTTGTCGTTCTCGCGCTCGGCCTCGGTCGCCTTGAGGCGCTCGACCTCGCGGACATTGTCGCGGAAGACCAGAACGGAGCGGGCCAGCCCGCCGATCTCGTCCTTGCGGTCGGTATCGCTGACTTCGGCATCGGTCCGACCGTCAGCCACCGCGTCGACCGCGCTGGTGAGGCGCGAGAGCGGACGGGTGACGCCGGTGAGAATGGTCCAGAAGGCGGCGAGGCCCGCGAGGACGGCGAGGCCGACCGTCAGAGCGATGAGCCAGGTCAGCGTCTGGCGGGTCTGGTCCACCTCCTGGGAGAGTGCCGTGACATGACGGGCGTTCGCCTGCGCGAAGGCGGCCATCTCGGCATTGAGGCGCGTGCGGGTCTGCCGGTTGGCATCATTGTCGCCGATGGCCCGCGCCGCTTGATTGCCGCTGGTGCGGCCGGCCTGGGCGAGTTCGTTGCGGAGCCTGATGAAGGCTTCGGCCTGTTCGACGAGACGGTTCTTCAGGGCCTGGTCCTCGGGACGGGCCAGGCCGGCCCATTCGGTGATGACCGAGCGCAGATTGGCGAGTTCGCGATCCTGGTTGGCGGCGAAGCGCTCAAGGGCTTCCTTCTGGGACGACATATAGATGCCGCGCGATTCCATGACGACCGCATAGATCAGGCCGTTGGCGCGTTCTGCGAGTTGGGTGACCCGTGCGGTGCGCTGGTTTTCCGTGACCGCGTGCTGATAGCGCTGAAAGCCATAGCCGGCGACACCCGCGACGATCAGCGAGGCGACCGTCAGACCGCCGACGATGGCGAACAGTTTCGTCTTAATCTGCATGAACGGGGGCTCCCTCCATATTACCAGAAAGGTATCGCGTTATTGCTTGCCGCCACGTTAACGCATGTCGTTTCCGGTCTTTTTTCGGTTGCGCCGCATGACAGAGGCCTCGCAAAACGCTAGAGCCGAGCTGGTTGATGGCGAGGGGCGAGACCCGATGACACCCGCAGCACACCCTAAGCGCGCAAATGTGGACATCGATCGGTTGCTGTCGCTTCTCGGCGACGTACCGACCATCACGGAGCCGACCCTGGTCCGCCGGAAATCGCGGGACTTCTTCTGGTACTCGCCTATCCTGGCCGAGGCGCTGAAGCAGGTTGCAGCGGACATCATCGTCCGGCCCCGCGACGAGGCGGATGTGATCCGGACCGCGTCAGCCTGTGCAAGACTGCGTGTTCCGCTCACCGTCAGGGCCGGCGGCACCGGCAATTACGGCCAGGCCATGCCGCTGGCGGGCGGCGTGCTCCTGGACATGACCGACATGACCGGAATCGTCTGGCAGAAGCCAGGATCGGTACGGGTGCGCGCCGGCACGAACATCCTGGCGCTCGACGAGGCGACGCGGCCGAACGGTTTCGAGCTCAGGATGCATCCTTCGACGAAACGCACCGCCACCATCGGCGGCTTCGTCGCCGGTGGCTCGGGCGGGGTCGGATCGGTGGCCTATGGCGGCCTGCGCGAACCGGGCAACATCCTCGCCGCCCGCATCGTCACCATCGAGGAGGAGCCGCGAATCCTCGAATTGCGGCAGGACGCGGCACAGAAGGTCAACCGCGCCTATGGCACGACGGGCATCATCACCGAGCTCGAATTGCCGACGGCGCCGGCCTGGCCCTGGATCGACGTGGTCGTCGCCTTCGATACGTTCATGGAGGCCTTCGCAGCCGGGCGCGACATCGCCCATGCCGACGGGGTGGTAAAGAAGCTGGTGACGCCGATCGCCTGGCCGATCCCGGCGCAATTCACCGCCCTGAAAGACGCCTGTCCGGAGGGCAAGGCGATCCTCGTCTGCATGGTCGCCGCGCCATTCATGGAGAGCTTCCGGGCCATCCTCGGCGGACGCGGCACGATCACGCGTGAAGCGCCGTCACGCGAGGAACCGACCGAGACCCCGCTCTACGAATATGCCTGGAACCACACGACGCTGCAGTGGTTGAAGACCGACCGGTCCATCACCTATCTGCAGTTGCTCTACCCACATGACCGACTGGAAGACAGCGTGCGGGAGATGATGGAGCGCTTCGACGGCGAGGTCCTGCCGCATCTCGAATTCATCCGCTTTGCCGGCCGCATCACCTGTTCGGCCCTGCCGATCGTGCGCTATTCGACGCCCGAGCGGCTGTTCGCGATCATCCGCGAGCATGAGGATAGCGGCGTCATGGTCGCCAACCCGCATGTCTTTGGCCTCGAGGGCGGCTCGCGCCACAAGCGAGCGGAGGCCGACCAGCTCGGGTTCAAGGCCGAAGTCGATCCGATGGGCCTGCTCAATCCCGGCAAGATGGAGAGCTACGTGCCGGTCAGGTGACGGCGGGCACGGGACTTGCTGTCTGTGCCGCACCGCCCCTTCATCCGGTTGCCCCATGCGCGTCCTCTACCTCTACTGCCACCCCCTCCCCGAAAGCTTCCACGCCGCCATCCGCGCCGAGGCACTGGCGGCGCTCGCGGCGGCGGGCCACGCGGTCGACCTGCTCGATCTCTATGCCGAGGGTTTCGACCCCGTTCTGTCCGAGGATGGCCGTCGCCGCTACCATGACGAGAGCCGCAACCAGCAGGGCCTGGAACCCCTCATCGCGCGTCTGCGCAACGCCGAAGCCCTGGTGGTGCAGTTCCCGACCTGGAGCTTCGGCCCTCCGGCCATGCTGAAGGGCTTCTTCGACCGCATGTTCATGCCGGGGGTGGGTTTCGACATTTCCGATCCGGCCGCGGTCAAACCACTCCTCGGCAACCTGCGCTCGATCACCGGCATCGTCACCTATGGGCGGCCGTTCTGGTACGCGGTCTATATGGGCGACCCACCGCGCAAGATCGTCATGCGCTATCTGTGGTGGTTCACCGGCTGGAAGGCACGCCGCCGCTATCTCGCGCTCTACCACCTGAACGTCGCCAGCGCCGACAAGCGCGCTGGCTTCATCGCAAGGGTGAAGGCGGCGATGGCGGGGGTGTGAGCCGACGGATGGTCAAAGCGTGGCCAGGCTTGTGCTGGCCATCGACGCATTGAACACAGCCGACCGCAGGGAAGCCGTCGATGCCCGGCCAGCGGCCGGGCACCAGTGGTGAGGGACGCCCCTCAATTCTCCCGCTTCAGGGCGCTCTCGTGCCAGCGGCGCAGCAGCAGATGCGATATCCAGCTGATGGTCAGGAAGATGGCGATGCCTGACATGGAGATCATGATCAGCGCCGCGAACATGCGCGGGATCTTGAGCTGGTAGCCGGCCTCGAGGATGCGATAGGCAAGGCCCGAGGCCGAACCGCCCGAGCCGGCGACGAATTCGGCCACGACCGCGCCGATCAGGGCGAGGCCGCCGGAGATCTTCAGCCCGCCGAGGAAATAGGGCAGCGCTGCCGGCAGCCGGAGGTAGCGCAGGGTCTGCCAGCGCGAGGCGCCGTAGAGTTCGAACAGGTTGCGGAGGTTGTGATCCGCCGAGTTGAGGCCAAGGATGGTGTTTGACAGGATCGGGAAGAAGGCGACGATCCAGGCGCAGATCAGCAGCGACAGGTTGATGTCGCCGACCCAGATGATGATCAGCGGCGCGATGGACACGACCGGCGTCACCTGCAGGATCACCGCATAGGGAAAGAGCGACTTCTCCAGCCATTTCGACTGGGTGAAGAGCACGGCCAGACCGACACCCAGGGAGACGGCGGCGATGAGCGCGGCAGCCGTGATCCTGAGCGTCACCCACAAGGAGGCCGAGAGCGTCGCCCAGTCGGTGACCAGGGTCTTGGCGATCAGCAGCGGGCCGGGCAGGATGAAATGGGGGATTTCCCGCCACCAGACGATGAACTCCCAGGCGGCGAGCGCCAGGATCCCGATCCCCAGCGGCGCGAGAATTCCCGGCCAGGCCTCGGTGGAGATGCCGAGCACCTTGCGGTCCTCGCGGAAGATGGGGCGGGCCTCGGCATCGGTGCCGTCATGGGGCACGGCGGCGGGGGACAGCGTCGCGTCGGTCATGCCGAAATCGCCTCCTTCAGCTTCTCCGATGCGATCCGGCACCAGTGTGCATAGTCGGCGGAGGTGCGGAACAGGTCGTCCCGCGGATAGGGCGCCTCAACCCTGAGATCCGCCATGACCCGCCCGGGGCGCGCCGCCATGACGACGATGCGCTGGGAGAGATAGACACTCTCGAAGACCGAATGGGTGACGAAGACGGCGGTGAACTGGTTCGCCTCCCACAGGCGCAGGAGATCGTCGTTGAGCTTGTGGCGGGTGATCTCGTCGAGCGCGGCGAAGGGCTCGTCCATCAGCAGGATCTTCGGATGGGTCACCAGGGCGCGGGCGATGGAGACGCGCATCTTCATGCCGCCGGAAAGCTCGCGCGGATAGCTCGTCTCGAAGCCCTTGAGACCGACGAGGGCCAGCATCTCGGCGCCGCGGGCCTCGGCCTCGCCCTTGTTCGTGCCGGACAGTTTCAGCGGCAGGATGACATTGTCGAGGGCCGTGGCCCAGGGCATCAGCGTCGGGTCCTGGAAGACGAATCCCAGTTCGCGGGCCGGCCTGCCCCAGGCATCGTGATTCATCGTCGCCCAGTCGATGGTCCCGACGCTGGGATCGCCAAGGCCGGCGATCATACGCAGGAGGGTCGACTTGCCGCAGCCGGAGGGCCCGAGCAGGCTGACGAACTCGCCGCGCGCCAGATCGAGGTTGACGTCGCGAACGGCAATGGTGCCGTTCGCGAACTGCTTGGACACATGGCGGACGGCAACGAGTGTTCTCGCGCCCTTCGCCGCCGGACGGTCTGCTTCAGCAAGGTTCACGTCAGGCCCTGCCCACGCCCTTGTTGACGAAGCGCAGGTCATAGGCCCGCTTGACGTCGATCCCGGCCGGGAAGACGCCGGCGTCGCGCATCTGCACATAGAAGGCCTGCCAGCGAGCGTCCGTCATGGCACCGATGCCGAGCGTCGTCGCGTCGCCGGACATGACGATGCCGTTCTCGGTCATGACCTTGATCGCATAGTCGATCTTCTTCTGATCCATGTCAGGATTGTCGCGCATGATCAGCTTGTTGGCCTCGGCGATGGCCGGCCCGCCCTTCATGTATTCGGCCCAACCCTCAAGCGAGGCGGTGACGAAGCGCTGCACGACGTCGGTGCGCTCGTCGACCATCTTCTTCGAGATGTTGATGGTGGTGTTGTAGTTGGCGAAGCCGGCATCGGCGATGAGATGGACCAGCGGCTTGACGCCGCCCTGCTGCTCGATGGCGAAGGGCTCGGAGGACAGGAAGCCCTGCTGGCAAATGTTCTTGTCGGCGAGGAAAGGCGCCATGTTGAAGGTGTAGGGGCGAACCTGCTCGTCGGTGAAGCCGAAGCGGGCCTTCAGATAGGGCCAGAACGACGTCCGCCCGCCGGCACCGACCAGGATGGTCTTGCCCCGGAGCGCGGCGAGGCTGTCGTTGCCGACGCCGGGATGGCAGATGATGACCTGCGGATCCTTCTGGAAGATCGAGCCAATGCACAGGAACGGCAGGTTCTCCTGAACGTAACGGACGGCCTCAAAGGAGTTCGACATGATCATGTCGACACGACCGCCGAGGAGAAGCTGCGAGGGGTTCTGCTGCGGGCCGCCCATGCGGATGTCGGCCTCGATGCCGTACTTGCGGTAGATGCCGGCGGCGACAGCCTGATAGAAACCGCCATGCTCGGCCTGGGCGCGCCAGTTGGTCTGGTAGGACACCCGGTCGAGGCCCTGGGCCGTGACGAGGTCCGACCGCATGAGATAGGCAGCGGAAACACCGGCACCGAGTGCAAGGGCGCGGCGGCGGGTGATGCGGTTGGCGGGGGACGTGACGGACATGGCGACCTCTCCTGAAGCGGGCCTCGCAAGACCCTTGAAATCCATGACGGCGGCCAGAGCAACGGGCGTGCCGGTTTATCCTACGATATCGTGAAGGCCTCCGGTTCTGGGTGCACAATCTTTGTGCACATTGTCAATTTACAGGCGCAAATTGTCATCGTTCGGACAGGCCTCCCGGGCAGATGACGGCATGGCGTCCGACGATGCAATTTGGCACTGTGTCGCTTCATCGAACGGACAGAAACCATGAGCGCTCTCGACCGCCTTCGGGCCGACCTTGCCGGCATCACCCTTGTGGAGGATGCCGCGTCCGTGCGGATGGCGAGCCGCGACTTCTTCTGGTTCTCGCCGATCCTGAAGCCGGAGCTGGAGGGCAAGGTCGCCGATCTCGTCGCCATCCCGGCGGACAAGGACGAACTCAGGCGGATCGCGGCGACCTGCGCCCGCCACCGCGTTCCCCTCGTCGTCCGCGGCGGTGGCACCGGCAATTACGGCCAGGCCGTGCCGCTGGCCGGCGGGCTGGTGGTCGACATGCGCCAGCTCAACCGCATGATCTTCGCCCGGCCCGGCGGCGCCCGGTTCGAGGCGGGCGCCAATATGCTGGACATCGACAAGCTGCTGGACCCGCATGGCCAGGAGCTGCGGTTCCACCCCTCGACGCGGGCGCAGGCCACGATCGGCGGCTTCGTCGCCGGCGGCGCGGCGGGTGCAGGCTCCTGTACCTGGGGGCAGATCGACAATCTCGGCGCCGTCACGGCGCTCGAGGTCATGACCGTCGAGGAGACGCCGCGCCTGATCGAGTTGCGCGGCCGCGAAATCCTCAAGGTCATGCACGCCTATGGGGTCAACGGCATCATCACCGAGGTGGAGGTGCCGACCGCTCCGGCGCACGACTGGGCCGAGCGGATCGTCACCTTCGACAGCCTGATGGCGGCAGCCCGGTTCGGCCAGGCCTTCATGGAATGCGACGGCATCGCCAAGAAGCTGGTCTCGGTCCACGACCCGCGCATCGTGCCCTATCTGAAGCGCCTGGCGCCCTATCTTCAGGAGGGCCGCGCCTTCGCTATCCTGATGGTGTCGGAGCCGCAGGCCGATACGCTCGACCTGCTGATCGGCGACCACAAGGGTGAGGTCACATTCCGGCGCGGCGCGGCCGAGGCCAAGGCGGTCGCCTTCGGCACGCACCGGGAGCGCGGCGGCCCCGGCCCGCTTTACGAATACACCTGGAACCACACGACGCTGCACGCTCTCAAGATGGATCCGTCCATCACCTATCTGCAGCTGCGCTTTCCTGCCCCGAACAATCTCGCGCTGGTCGAATGGGCGGCGAAGGAGTTTGACGAGGACGTCTATTTGCACCTCGAGTTCCAGCGCCGCGAGGGCAAGGTCATCACCTCGTCGCTGCCGCTGGTGAAGTTCACCACGCCCGAGCGCCTGATGGAAATCATGGCCAGGGCGGCGGAAGGCGGCGTCCAGCCGTCGAACGCCCACAGCTTCGTGCTCAACAATGCCGGCTGGAAGCGGATCGACGCGCCGCAGCCGGAGTTCAAGCGGCAGGCGGACCCGCATGGCCTGATGAACCCTGGCAAGCTGCTGGGCTGGGAGGCCGAGGCGCAGCAGGCGGCGGAGTAGCTATCAAGCGCCCCAGAGCTGCCGCCTCAAGGACCAATGCAGATGACCTGGTTCATTGCAAAAATCCTCATATCATTTTCCACAAGTGATAGTGACCGCGTCCTTGTTCACGAAAACGCGGTTCTTGTTGAGGGCGCATCGACAAAAGAGGCTTGGGAGCACGCTAAGGCAATAGGCAAAGAGAGTGAGTATGAAGACCCAACGGAAACACTTGATGGCCAGCCCGTGACCAGGCGTTTTGAGGGCATTCGAAGTCTCATAAGCATTTCGAATGAGCCCCCGCTCGATCAAGATCAGGACGCGCCGGCTCATGGGTCAGAGGTGAGTTACTCCGTCTTCGAAGTCGCAAAGCGCGATTTGAATGACCTCTCCGAGGGAAAACCAGTCATCATAACCTACCTAGAGTAGTTTTTGCGGCGACCTAGGCTGCAGGAACTGCCGACTTGGGGGGCCCGGCCGCACTCCTCCGCTGATTATCCCTGCGGCGGCACAGCCCCGCGCTGCTCGACGATGCGCCGGTACTCGTCCGGCTGGCGGTGCAGGTCGAAATTGAAGGTCGTGGCCTTGTAGCTGCGGGTCAGGTCGAGGTCGCAGCGGGCGACGACGAGTTCATCCTCCTGCGTCAGCGCCTGGCCGACCACCTCACCCGTCGGTGCGATGATGGAGGAACCGCCGATCATTTCGCAGCCCTCCTCGACGCCGCATTTGGCGACGCCGACCACCCAGGTGGCGTTCTGGTAGGCGCCGGCCTGCATGACCAACTGGTTATGGAACTCGCCGAGGCGGTCATGGTCGGGGGCCGGCGGATTGTGGCGCGGCGTGTTGTAGCCGAGCAGGATCATCTCGACCGACTGCAGCCCCATGACCCGGTAGCTTTCCGGCCAGCGGCGGTCGTTGCAGATCATCATGCCCATATTGCCGCCCAGAGCGTTCCAGACGCCCCAAGAGAGGTCGCCGACCTCGAAATAGCGCTTTTCCAGGTGCTGGAAGGCTCGCCATGGCTCATGGTCCGCATGACCCGGAAGATGGATTTTCCGATATTTCCCAACGATCTCGCCGGACTTGTTCACAAGGATCGCGGTGTTGAACCGCCGCCCCTCGGGGGTTAGCTCGGCGTAACCCATCGAGAAGCCGATGCCGAGCCGCGCCGCCTCGGTGAAGAGCGGCGCTGTCTCGTTGGAGGGCATCTCGCGCTCGAAGAAGGCGTCGATCTCGTCCTGGCTCTCCATCCACCAGCGGGGGAAGAAGGTCGTCAGGGTCAGTTCGGGAAAGACGACGAGATCGCAGCGGTGCGAGGCCGCTTCGCGCATCAGGTCGAGCATCCGGACCACGACCTCGCGGCGGGAGTGGGCCCGCTGGATGGCGCCCATCTGGGCGGCGCCGACGGTGACGATACGGCTCATGGGGTTTCCCTCTCGACCTCTGCGGCATCCCTGCCGACGATCTCACAGTAGATGGCAGGGTCTGTGGCGCCCTCGGTGCCGATGCAGAGCACCCGCGAGGCTGCATCGAGCCCCAGCAAGGCGCGCGCCTGGGGATCGGAGGCGGCGGCCACGAGGCCGGCAAGGCCGGCGACGCCGGATTCACCGGCAGCGATGCCCTCCCCCGCAAGCCGCCGCATCATGTCTGCCGCGCGCCCGTCCGGAATGGCCATGAAGGCGTCGGCGCCAGGCGACAACAGGGCCCAGGCGAGTTCGGAGGGCTCACCGCAGGCCAGCCCCGCCATGATCGTGTCGAGATCGCCACCGACCGTGGTCCAACGCCGCGCCGCAGCGCTCTCCAGCAGACAAGCGGCCTGGTCCGGCTCGACAACGACGAGGATCGGCCGGGCGGCGCCGAGGCTCTCCCAGGTCCAGGACAGGATGGCGGCGGCGATGCCGCCGACGCCGCCCTGGACGAAGACATGGGTCGGACGGCCCCCCTGCGCCTCCGCCTCGATGCCGAGCACGGCATAACCCTGCATGACGTCGCGCGGGATGAGGTCATAGCCCGGCCAGGACGTGTCGGAGACGATGGTCCAGCCGTTTGCCGCGGCAGCCTCGGCGGAGGCGCGCACGGCGTCGTCGTAATTCCCGGGCACGCGGCGGACATCGGCGCCATAGGCTGCAATGGCGTCGGCCCGGCCCTGGCTGACGGTCTCGTGGACATAGATGACTGCGCGGACGCCGAGACGGCGCGCGCCCCAGGCAACGGCGCGGCCATGGTTGCCGTCGGTGGCGCAGGTCACCGTCAGGCCCTCGGCCGAACCGCGGGCCGCCACCAGACGCTCCACCGCATAGGCGCCTCCCAGCGCCTTGAAGCTCTTCAGGACGAAGCGGTGCGCCTCGTGCTTGTAGAGGATGGAGCCAACCCCGACCTCGCGCGCCAGGGCGGCGAGCGAGAGGAGCGGTGTCGGCCGGTAGCCCTCCCAGGCGGCGATGGCGGCATGGGCGGCGCGAGCCCCTTCCAGCGAGAGGATGGCGCGTTCCGCGGGTCCATAGGGACGCGCGCGGTCGAGATCCGGATTGGCGAGCAGGCGGCTGTCGCCCGCGACTGTGAGGATGTCGGACATGCGGGTGGACAATCCTTCGCGCGGGTCAGCCGGCATAGCCGAATCCGACGGCGGGGGCCTCGGCGGTCTCGACCCAGACGCTCTTGGTGGTGGTGTAGGCGTGGAGCGCCTCGATGCCCGACGAGCGACCATAGCCCGACTGACCGAAGCCGCCAAACGGACTCATGACACTGATGGTCTTGTAGGCGTTCACCCAGAAGGTCCCGGCCCGCACCTTGGCAGCGACACGGTGCGCGCGGCCGACGTCGCGCGTCCAGACGGCGCCGGCAAGGCCGTAATCGGTGGCATTGGCAATGGCGACGGCCGCCTCCTCGCAATCGAAGGGCGTGACCGCCACCACCGGTCCGAATACCTCCTCGCGGGCGATGTCCATGGTCGGGCTGACGCGATCGAGCACGGTCGGAGCGTAGAAGAACCCGGCGTCACGGCCGGCGGGTCGACCACCACCGGCGGCCACCACCGCCCCCTGGTCGACACCGGCCCTGACCATGGCGTCGATCTTTCCCCACTGGCCGCCATGGACGATGGGGCCGATCTGGGTCGCGTCGTCGAGCGGATCACCGACGGGAATCCGCGGGGCGGCCGCGGCCAGGCGCGCGACGAATTCGGCATGGATCGACCGGTGGACGAGCAGGCGCGAGCCGGCGACGCAGGACTGGCCGGCGCCGGAGAAGATCGCCGCCTGGGCGCCCAGCACGGCGCGGTCGAGGTCGGCATCAGGGAAGACGATGTTGGCCGACTTGCCGCCGAGTTCGAGCAGGGTCGGGACGACACGCTGTGCCGCAGTGGCGGCGATGCGGGCGCCGGTGTCCCGCGAGCCGACAAAGACGACGAGCCGGGTGAGCGGGTGGGCGACAGCGGCGGCACCCGTGGTGGCGCCATAGCCGGCAAGGACGTTGACGAGGCCGTCGGGCACCCCGGCCTCCTCGCAGATCACCGCCAGGGCGAGCGAGGTGAAGGGCGTCAGTTCCGAGGGCTTCAGCACCACCGCATTGCCGGCGGTGATGGCCGGCGCGATCTGCCAGCCGGCGGTAAAGATCGGCGCGTTCCACGGCGTGATCTGGACGACCGCACCAAGGGGCTCGCGCCGCACATAGTTGAGGTGCGAGGTCGGTACGGGAATGACATCGCCATGCAGCTTGTCGGCCCAGCCCGCATAATATTCGAACATTTCCGCGACCTTGGCGACCTCGACCCGGGTGTCGCGAATGGGCTTGCCGGAGGCCAGCGTCTCCAGCTCCGCCAGCGCTGCGGCCTTGGCCCTGACCCCCTGCCCGATCGCCCAGATGATGCGACCGCGCGCCGAGGCCGGCATGGCGGACCAGGCGGCCAGCGCATGGGTTGTCGCGGCCAAGGCCTGACCCGCGGCCGCCTCGCCGCCGTCGCGATAGCTGGCGAAGGCCAGGCCCGTGACAGGATCGACCAGGGTGATGGTCTCCCCCTGCCCCTCCAGCGTCGCACCGGCGATGCGGCTACCGAACAGACCTCCGGGGACGAGTGCCGCGTAGAGATCGGCCACGCGGCTGGCGGTATCCGGACGTTGAAGAGCGGTCATGTCTGCGGCTGATCCTGAACGATGCGGTTGAAGTCCTCGCCGTCAGCGAGCCGCGCGGCGCTGTCGGCCCACAGACCGGCAACGAGGCTGCTCACCGGCAGGTCGATGCCGACCTCCGCCGCGAGTGCTGCGGCGAGCCGCACATCCTTGCGCATAAGGCCCATGGTGAAGCCTGAGTCGAAGGCGCCGTTCAGGACCCAGCGTGGGTAGTTGACCTCGGATACGGCCGAGCGCCCGGAGGCGGCATTGACCACGGCGAGCACATCCGCGGCCGGGACGCCGGCCGCCTCGGACAGGCGCACGGCCTCGGAAACCGTCAGCAGATGCGCGCCGACCAGAAGGTTGTTGACGAGCTTGGCGACATTGCCGGCACCGGGCGCGCCGACATGCAGGCGCCTGGCACTGATCGCCTCCAGAACCGGCATGGCGTGCGCGAGATGGTCGGCTGCGCCGCCGATCATCATGGTGAGCGTGCCGGCCTCCGCCCCCGACGGGCCGCCGGAGACCGGGGCGTCGACGAAGCCGAGCCCCTTTTCCAATGCGAGGGCAGCAAGGCGTCGCGAGACCCCCGCCTCGGAGGTGGAAGTATCAACGAAGACGGCACCGGGCGGCGCCTTGGCGAGGAAACCGTCCACGGCCTCGACCACGGCGGCGACGACCTCTGCGGTCGGGAGCGAGGCGATGACAACGTCGCTGGCGGCGAAGAGATCGGCAAGGCTCGCCGCCTCCACGACGCCCTTCGCGGAGGCCAGCGCCATGCGCTCCGACGCGGGATCACTGCCGAGCGTGCGGAAACCCTTGGCGGCACTGTTCGCGGCCATCCCGAGGCCCATCCGGCCGAGGCCGACGACGCCGATGGTCAATGCGTTCACCGCGATACCCCTTCCCTCACTGCGAGGCATGCGCGGAACGGATGACCTCCGCGCCACTGCATCCGTGGAAAAACACGCGCACCCATGAAAGGGTCAAGGCGAAACGTTGGGCAGACCCTCGGGGGACACGGCAGCCATGCGCATCTTCACCGCCAGCATCGCCACGGAGACCAACACGTTCTCGCCCATCCCCACGGCGATGGACAATTATCTGACCTGCATCGCCTATCGCCCGGGTGAACACCCGGTCGAGCAGCCGACCCTGTGCAGCGCACCGCTCTTCGTGGCCCGCCGCCGCGCCACCCAGGAAGGGTTCACGCTGGTGGAAGGCTCGTGCTTCTTCGCGCAGCCGGCTGGTCCGACGACCAGGCTTGCCTACGAGACCATGCGCAATGAAATCCTTGGCCAGTTGCAGGCGGCGCTGCCGGTGGACGGCGTGCTCCTCGGCATGCATGGCGCCATGGTGGCCGACGGCTATGATGACTGCGAGGGCGATGTTCTGGAGCACGTGCGGGCGATCGTCGGACCGCATTGCGTCATCGGCGTCGAGCTCGACCCGCACAACCACATGACCAGGAAGCGCGTCGCTCTCGCCGACATCATCATCTGCTTCAAGGAATATCCGCATGTCGACATCGTGCCGCGCGCCGAGGAACTGGTGACGCTGGTTCTGAAGACGATCCGCAAGGAGATCAGGCCGGTGGCCTCGCTCTATGATTGCGGCATGATCGCCTTCTATCCGACGACCTCGGAGCCGAACACGTCCTTCGTCGCCCGCCAGAAGAGCTTCGAGGGCCAGGACGGGGTGCTCTCGGTCTCCTTCGTCCACGGTTTCCCCCATGCCGACGTGCCGGAGATGGGCTCGCGCATGCTGGTCTATACCGACAATGCCAAGATGAAGGGCGACGCGCTGGCGGTCCGCCTCGGGGAGGAGATCGTCGCGCTCCGCGGCAAGACCGCGCCACCCAACCTCGACTTCGTCGACGCGCTCGACCAGGCGCTGGCCACCGATACGGCAAAAGGCCCGGCCATCATCGCCGAGCCGGCCGACAATGCCGGCGGCGGCTCGGCCTCCGACAACACGCTCTCCTTGCGCACCCTCGTCGCCCGCGGCGTCGAGAATGCCGCGGTTGCGCCACTCTGGGATCCACAAGCCGTCGCCTTCTGCCATGCCGTCGGCGCCGGGGCGCGACTGCGCCTGCGGATCGGCGGCAAGACGTCGGAACTCTCCGGCGATCCCTTCGACGCCGATTGCGAGGTGCTGGCGGTGGCGAAGGACTGCCACCAGAGCTTCGGCGAGGCCAAGGGACCGCTCGGCGACCTCGCGGCGGTGAGGATCGGCGGCGTCACCGTCATCATGAACACCAACCGCGCCCAGGCCCTGGGGCGCGAACTCTTCACGGCCCTCGGCCTCGACCCGGCCTCCTACCGGCTGCTGGTGCTGAAATCGGCCCAGCATTTCATGGCGGCCTATGGGCCGCTGGCGTCCCGGGTCTTCTATTCCGAGACCCAGGGCCCCTCGACCCAACGCTACGAGAAGCACAGCTACAGCCGGATCGCCCGGCCGAAATGGCCCATCGACGCCGAGGCTTCGGGCGCGCTGATCCTCTGACCGAGGCTCAGCGCACCCTTTCGGGGTTGAGGTCCTTCTCCAGGCGCTGCGAATAGCGGCTCATCGTGTAGCAGGCGATGAAATAGACGAAGGCCGCGTAGAGATAGGCCTCGGTGGCGAAGCCGAGCCAGTTGGAATCGCCCAGAGCCGAGCGCAGCGTGGTGAAGAAGTCGAAGATGCCGATGATGAGGACCAGCGTCGTGTCCTTGAACAGGCCGATGAAGGTATTGACCTGCGCCGGGATGGTGATCTTCAGCGCCTGCGGCAGGACGATGAACCGCATCGCCTGGGCATAGTTCAGCCCCAGCGAGTCGGCGCCCTCGAACTGGCCCTTGGGGATCGCCTGCAGACCGCCGCGGAAGACCTCCGCCATATAGGCGGCGGCGAAGACGATGAAGGCGATCTGGGCGCGGATGAGCCGGTCGATCTCGACACCCTGCGGCATGAAGAGCGGCACGATGAAGGTGGCGATAAACAGGAGCGAGATCAGCGGCACGCCGCGGATGAACTCAATCCACGTGACCGAGAGCGCCCGCACGATGGGCCGTTTCGAGCGACGCCCGAGCGCCAGCATGATGCCGATCGGATAGGCCATGGCGAGGCCGAAGACCGACAGGAAGATGGTCACCAGCCAGCCGCCCCAGAGCCGCGTCGCCACAGGCTCGAGGCCGGGGATCGGAATGCCGAGGACCGCGCCGCCCATCAGGCCCCACATGACCGCGAGGACGGCGAGCCACGCATAGAGCAGTTCGCGCCGCCAGAAGAGGCGCTGGGTCGACAGGGCCACCATGACGGCGAAGATCACCAGGACGGTGGCCGGCCGCCAGCGCAGCTCGTAGGGGTAGAGGCCGAAGACCGAGAACCAGAACTTCTCGCCGATGAAGGCCCAGCAGGCCCCGCCGGCCTCGCGGCACTGGGCGGCAGTGCCGGTCCAGGTGGCGTTGATGAAGGCCCAGGACAGGAACGGCGGCAGGGTCCATGCAAGGATGGCGAGGCAAACCACGGTGATCGCCGCGGTGGCGGGCGTGCCGAAATAGGTACGGAACAGCGCCACCGGGAGCGGCGGCAGAACGCTGGCCGGCGGCTTCAGGTCGGCCAGCTTTTCACTGGCGACATAGTGGACCAGAGCGTCCGGTGCGACGGGGCGGTTCATGGCATCAGCGCTCCCGGATCGCGACACGGCCGTTGTACCAATTCATGAAGGCCGAGGTCAGTAGCGAGATCGTCAGGTAGACCAGGGCGAAGACGAGGATCACCTCAACGGCGCGGCCCGTCTGGTTCATCGTCGTGTTGGAGACGTGGACGAGATCCGGATAGCCGATCGCCACGGCCAGCGACGAATTCTTGGTGAGGTTGAGGTACTGGCTGGTGAGCGGCGGGATGATCACCCGCAGGGCCTGCGGCAGGATGACGAGCCGCATGATGCGCGGCGCCGGCAGACCGAGGGCCCGGGCGGCCTCCCACTGGCCCTTGTAAACGGAGACGATGCCGCCGCGGACAATCTCGGCGATGAAGGCCGCCGTATAGAGCACGAGGCCGAGCAGAAGGGCGACGAATTCGGGCGACAACTCGATGCCGCCGGTGAAGTTGAACCCCTGGAGAACGGGCACGGTCAGGGTCGCGGGGAAGCCCTGCACGGCCAGCGCCAGGAACGGCAGGCCAATGATCAGCGCGGCGGCGATGGGCAGCGTCGATGGCGCGTCGCCGGTGGCCTCCCGGCGCCGCTGGAGCGCACGGGCTGCGATGAAGGCACCGATGATGCCGGCGACGAGCGCCCATACGACGGGCCAGAGCACGTCAGACCATTCGACCCACGGCACCTTCATGCCGCGGTTCGACAGGAACATGCCCGGTCCCAGCGGCAGGGCCTGCCGCGGTCCCGGCAGGGTGTTGATGATGGCGTACCAGAGGAAGAGCTGCAGCAGCAGTGGCGTATTGCGGACGACCTCGACATAGCCGGAGACTAGGCGGGCCAGCAGCGGGTTGGAGGACAGGCGCATGACGCCGAGAGCGACGCCGAGCAGGGTAGCGAGAATGATCCCGACCACCGCGATGCGCAGCGTGTTGAGAAGGCCGACAATGACGGCGCGGCCGTAGCTGTCTGTCGGTGCGAAGGGGATGAGACCCTCGCCGATGGCGAAATTGGCGGGACGGCCGAGGTAGTCCCAGCCGAAGATCAGACCACGCGCCACCATGTTGGCGGACATGTTGTTCCAGGCCGCCCAGACGACGACGAGGACGAAGACGACGAGGACCGTCTGAAGCGCCAGCCCGCGCTTGACCGGGTCGTTCCAGAACGCCGTCTTGGTCGCTGGTGGGGTCTCGATCGTGCTCATGAGGACTTCCATGGTGCCGTGGCACGGAAGGGGGCAGGCAAGAGCCATGCCCGGCAAAGAGGAACCGGGGCGCTCACGCGCCCCGGTAGGTCATGTCTGCCGAAACTCGGCGAAGCGGCCGATCAACGGGCCGGCGGGGCGTAAAGCAGGCCGCCCTTGGTCCAGATGTTGTTCTGGCCGCGCTCGAGGCCGAGCGGCGTGTTGACGCCGAGGTGGCGCTCGAACATCTCGCCGTAGTTGCCGAAAGCCTTGATGATGGTGCGGGCATACTGGTCGTTGGCCGCGCCGATCGCCGTGCCCATGCCCGGCTCGACGCCGAGCAGGCGACGGATGCGCGGATCGGTGGCGGAACCGGCGATCTGGTCGACATTGGCCTGGGTGATGCCGAACTCCTCGGCGTCAATCAGGGCGAAGACCGTCCAGGCGACGATGTTGGTGAGTTCCTCGTCGCCCTGACGGATCGTCGGGCCGAGGGGCTCCTTCGAGATGCGCTCCGGCAGGATCACATGGTCGCGCGGGTTGCTGAGCAGCGTGCGCTGAGCGGCAAGCGCGGCGAAGTCGTTGGTGAAGACGTCGCAGCGGCCCTGATCATAGGCGCGGCGCAGTTCGTCCAGCGCCTCGATGACGACGGGGCGGAACGTCATGTTGTTCTGGCGGAAGAAGTCCGCGAGGTTCAGTTCGGTCGTGGTGCCCGGCTGGACGCAGACGGTGGCGCCATTCAGCCCGCGGGCCGAGGTGACGTTGAGGCGGCGCGAAACCATGATGGCCTGGCCGTCATAGAAGATGATGGCCGGGAAGTTGAAGCGGTTGACGCCGGTATCGCGGGTCAGGGTCCAGGTCGTGTTGTTCGACAGGACGTCGACTTCGCCGTTGGTCAGGGCCGGGAAGCGCGACTGCGTCGTCACCGGCACGAACTCGACCTTGGACGGGTCATTGAAGATGGTGATGGCGATGGCACGGCAGACCTCGACGTTGAAGCCGCCCCAGACGCCCTGGGCGTTCGGCACGCCAAAGCCGGGGTTGGACGGGCCCTGCACGCCGCAGCGGATCGTACCGCGGGCCTTGATGGCGTCGAGGTCGCGGCCGGCTTCGGCGGCCGTCGGGCCGAACACGAAGGCCGCAGCCGCGAGGCCCGCCAGGACGAAATTCCTGATCATTCGCTACTCTCCTGTGAAGACCTGCGGGCCAACCGGAGCGGTGGCGCAGGGGAAACCCTCTCGCTCCCGGGACGCCCGGCAGCAGCGGTAAGTTCTGAAATCGTTCCATTCCCTTTTCAACCGGGCCATCAATATCTGTGACAATTTGCATCAGGGGTGTTTATCGGTTGCGCAGGACAGCCCGACTCTGCCGCATTGAGCGGCAAAGGCTGTCGACGTTCACCCCGAGGCGCGCAGCCTCCGCGGTTTGCCGCCACGTTCAGCCGCGACGCCATGCTCACTGAAAGAGCAGCGCCCCGGCGACTTCCGACTGGATCACCGCCGTCGCGGCGATCGGTCGCACCTGTTCGGGGCGGCATCTTCGTTCACGGCGCGGGCGCAGACCCGCCGCGATAGGCACGCGCGTCGAGGCCGTGCGCCTTGAGACGCGATGCGAAGGTCGTGGGGCGGATGCCGAGCCGTTCAGCCGCCCCACCCGGGCCTGAGACCTTACCGCCCGCGAGTTCCAGCGCTGCAACGAGGTTGTGGCGATCGCGGAGCCTGCGATGTTCGTCAGTAAGAATGCCAGGGCCGGCCTGTGCGACGGGCCCAGGCGGCGGCAGGCGGACCGCCGCACCCGGCAGGTCGATCGTCAGGCGGCCATTGCGGGCGAGGATGGCCGCCCTTTCGATAACGTTTTGCAATTCGCGCACATTGCCGGGCCAGCCATAGCCGGCGAGGCGGCGGACATCGGCTTCCGACAGGCCGAGCCCGGAGGTCTTCAGCTTGCGCTCGGCATGGCGGAGGAAATGCAGGGCCAGGGGCGCCACATCGTCCACCCGCTCGCGCAGCGGCACGGACTGGATGGGAAAGACGTCGAGCCGGAAATAGAGATCCTCGCGGAACCGCCCTGCCCTCACCTCGGCCCTGAGATCGCGATTGGTAGCGGCGATGACGCGCACATCGACGCTGCGGGTCCGCTCCTCGCCGACACGCTCGAACTGGCCCTCCTGCAGGATGCGCAGCAGCTTGCCCTGCAGTTCGAGCGGAATCTCGCCGACCTCATCGAGGAAGAGGGTGCCGCCGTCGGCGAGTTCGAAACGCCCGAGACGGTCGCGCAGAGCGCCGGTAAAGGCGCCGCGGACATGGCCGAAGAATTCGCTCTCGAAGAGTTCGCGCGGGATTGCGGCACAGTTGACGCGGATCAGCGGCCGGTCCCGGCGCGCGCTCGCCTCATGGATGGCGCGACCGATCAGTTCCTTGCCGGTGCCGGATTCGCCCGTGACCAGGACCGTCGCGTCGGTGGGGGCGACGAGGTCGATCTGGCGCAGGGTTTTCTGGATCGCCGCCGAGCGGCCGATAATGCCGCGATGGTTGCTCTCCAGGCGGATCTCCTCCTGCAGATAGGCATTCTCCCGCTCCAGCCGCTGGCGCAGCGTGTCGACCTCGGCGAGGGCCTGCCGCAGCTTCTCCTCGGCCTCGCGGCGCTGGCTCACGTCGCGAAAGACGATGACCGCGCCGATGATGGCGCCGCGCTCGCGGATCGGCGTCGAGGTATATTCGACCCAGAGCGGCGTGCCGTCCTTGCGCCAGAACACCTCGCCCGCCACGGTCTGGACCGCGCCGTTTCGAAAGGCCGCATAGATCGGACAGTCGTGGTTGGGATAGGCGGTGCCATCGGCGCGGTGGTGATGCACGAGGGAGTGCATGTCCTTGCCGACAAGTTCCTCCGCTGTCCAGCCGAGAAGAGCCTCGGCCGCCGGGTTGACGAAGGTCGTCTTGCCGTCGGCATTGACGCCGTAGATGCCCTCGCCCGCCGCCTTGAGGATGAGCTGGTTCTCCTTCTCGATCGTGTGGAAGAGCCGCTCGACCCGCTTCCACTCGTCGATGCCCTGGCGGAACGTGCCGTCAGCATCGGCATCGACGTCGCGGCGATGGCGCGCTGCAAGATCGGCCATGGTGAGAAGAACCAGCGGGCCATCGGCGGCCGGCAGGACGGTGCCGGCATATTCCAGCTTCAACTCGCCGCCGCCGGCCTTCAGCGGCGTCAGGCTGCGGGTGAAGGCCCGGCCACGGTGCAGGACCTCCTCGGTGAAGACAACGAGGGCGGGACGCTGGCCACGGTGGAGATCGGTGATCTTCAGGCTGCGCAGCACGGCGACCGGATAGCCGAGCAGATGTTGCGCGGCAGGATTGGCATCGCGGATCGCACCCGACCGCGGGTCGACCACGACGGCCGCATCGGAAAGGCTGTCAAAGCACAGTCCGAAGGACGACACCGCGGCAAGGGGCGGTGCGGCGGATAACGATGCGGCACTGGCCATGCGCGGGTCTCCTGTTTCACGAATATTCGTGCTCTTGATCCCGATCTATCGTCAATAACGATTTTTCGTTGGCACGCGAAGCGGCGGGGATCCGCCATTTTGTCCGCTTTCGCACGGTCCAGCACTCTGGCCCCAACCTTGCTTAACCATCGGGAGTGAAGCCGAGGCGCCGAACGCCGGAACCCTGAGGACGACCCATGGCTCTGTTCGACAATCCCTTCAATGCTGCCAAGACATTCCTCAAGGGTTGCGTCTGCGGCCGCCACGCCTCCGAGGGCGAGCACGAGGCCGCGATCAAGGCCGAGGCGGTCGCTGTCGAGGCAGCCGGCGAGGAAAGCCGCTATCGCCGCATCGTCGAACAGGCGGTGATGCGGGCACTGTTCCCCCAGGACCACCAACGCCGTGCCTTCCTGAAAGCGGTGGGTGCCACCACGGCCGCAGCCGCCATCGCGACCTTCTTCCCCATCGGCGCGGCGACCGAGGCCCTCGCCCAGACCGGTCCGATCGAAAAGAAGGACCTCAAGGTCGGCTTCATCCCCATCACCTGCGCGACGCCCATCATCATGGCCCATCCGCTCGGTTTCTATTCCAAGCACGGCCTCAATGTGGAGGTGGTGCGCACGGCCGGCTGGGCCGTCATCCGCGACAAGACCATCAACAAGGAATATGACGCCGCCCACATGCTGGCGCCGATGCCGCTCGCCATCACCATGGGCGTCGGCTCCAACCCGATCCCCTATTCGGTCTCGGCCATCGAGAACATCAATGGCCAGGCCATCACGCTGGCCAACAAGCACAAGGACAAACGCGACCCGAAGGACTGGAAGGGCTTCCGCTTCGCCGTGCCCTTCGACTTCTCGATCCACAACTACCTTTTGCGCTACTACCTCGCCGAGTCGGGCCTGGACCCCGACCGCGACGTGCAGATCCGCTCCGTGCCGCCGCCGGAGATGGTCGCCAACCTGCGTGCCGACAATATCGACGGCTTCCTCGGCCCCGATCCGTTCAACCAGCGCGCGGTATTCGACGGCGTCGGCTTCATCCACATCCTCTCCAAGGAACTGTGGGATGGCCATCCCTGCTGCGCCTTCGCGGCGAGCCGTGAATTCGTCACCACCATGCCCAACACCTACCGGGCGCTGCTGAAGGCCATCATCGACGCCACCGCCCATGCGCAGAAGCCGGAGAACCGCAAGGAGATCGCCACGGCCATCGCCGCTCCGAACTACCTGAATCAGCCGGTCACGGTGCTGGAGCAGATCCTCACGGGGACCTATGCCGATGGCCTCGGCCAGGTGAAGCGCGACCCGAACCGCATCCAGTTCGACCCCTTCCCGTGGGAAAGCTTCTCGGTTTGGATCCTCACCCAGATGAAGCGCTGGGGTCAGATCCGCGGCGACATCGACTATGCCGGCATCACCCGTCAGGTGTTCCTGGCGACCGACGCCGCGGCGATGATGCGGGAACTCGGCCTCACGCCCCCGACGGCGTCGACCAAAACCTTTTCCGTCATGGGCAAGCCCTTCGATCCGGCGAAGCCCGAGGAATACATCGCCTCCTTCGCCATCAGGCGGTGACGGGCACGCCAGGGACCATCCCCATGACCCGGCCTCCCATTCCGCCCTTCACGCTGGAAACGGCGCGCCAGAAGGTGCGCGCCGCCGAGGACGCGTGGAACACCCGCGATCCCGAGCGGGTGGCGCTCGCCTATACCGAGGGCAGCACCTGGCGGAACCGGTCGGAATTCTTCGCGGGCCGCCCGGCGATCCGCAGCTTTCTCGCCGCCAAATGGGCCAAGGAAAGGGACTACCGGCTCATCAAGGAGCTCTGGGCCTTCCACGACAACCGGATCGCCGTGCGCTTTCAATACGAATGGCACGACTCTGGCTGGGCCTGGTTCCGCTCGTACGGCAACGAGCAGTGGCAGTTCGACGCCGAGGGCTACATGGAGCGGCGCGAGGCCAGCATCAACGACGTCCCCATTGCCGGGGCCGACCGCCGTTTCACCTGGCCGCTCGGCATCCGCCCGGCCGATTTTCCCGGCCTGACGGAGCTTGGCCTGTGATCCCTTCCCGTTCCCCTCGCGAGGCCCGGCCATGACCCGCTCCATCGGCGTGCGCGCCCTCGTCCTGTCGCTGGTGATCCTCGCCATCTTCCTCGCCGCCTGGCACGTCGCCGTCAGCGGCGGCGGGGGCGGCGGCCAGGCCGTGGACCCGGAATATGCCAAGCTCGTCGGCGCCGCCGCGGCGACCGGTGGACAGACGCCGATGCCGGGGCCGATCGATGTCGGCAAGGCGATCTGGAAACACCTTTCCGACCCGTTCTACGTGCGCGGCACCAACGACATGGGCATCGGCATCCAGCTTGCCTATTCGCTGGCCCGCGTGCTCCTCGGCTTCGGCATCGCGGTGGCGGTCGCCGTACCCCTCGGCTTCCTGATCGGCATGTCGCCCCTCGTCTATCGCGCCCTCGACCCCTTCATCCAGGTGATGAAGCCGATCTCGCCTCTCGCCTGGATGCCGCTCGCCCTCTACACGATCAAGGATTCCTCGCTCTCGTCGATCTTCGTCATCTTCATCTGCTCGCTCTGGCCGATGCTGATCAACACCGCCTTCGGTGTCGCGAGCGTCCGCAAGGACTGGCTGAACGTCGCGCGAACGCTCGAGGTCGGGCCGGTGCGCAAGGCCTTCACGGTGATCCTGCCGGCGGCCGCCCCCACCATTCTCACGGGCATGCGCATCTCGGTGGGTATCGCCTGGCTGGTCATCGTGGCGGCCGAGATGCTCGTCGGCGGTACCGGCATCGGCTACTTCGTCTGGAACCAGTGGAACAACCTGTCGCTCACCGACATCATCACGGCCATCCTGCTGATCGGTCTCGTCGGCATGGTTCTGGACCAGATCCTCGCCCGCCTCACCCGTCTCGTGACCTATCCGGAGTGATGCGGATGGCCCGTTCCTACATCTCCATCGAGGGCATCGCCCGCCGCTTTCCCGCCCCCGAGGGTGGCCGGACGACGATTTTCGAGGACCTCTGGTTCGCCATGGAGCGCGGCGAGTTTGTCTGCGTCATCGGCCATTCCGGCTGCGGCAAGACGACGGTGCTCAACATCCTCGCCGGCCTCGACGAGCCGAGCGAGGGGGCGGTCATCATCGACGGCAAGGCCATCGAGGGACCGAGCCTCGACCGGGCCGTCATCTTCCAGAGCCATGGCCTCCTGCCCTGGCGGACCGTGCTCGGCAATGTCAGCTATGCGGTCTCGTCCAAGTGGCGCGACTGGCCGAAGGCCAAGGTCGAGGAGCATGCGCGCAAGGCGATCGCAACCGTTGGCCTGACAGGCGCCGAGATGAAGAAGCCGGCTCAGCTTTCGGGCGGCATGAAGCAGCGCGTCGGCATCGCACGGGCGCTGTCGATCGAGCCGAAGATCATGCTGATGGACGAACCCTTCTCCGCCCTCGACGCCCTGACACGCGGCACGCTGCAGGACGAGGTGCGCGGCATCTGCCGCAATACCGGCCAGACCGTGTTCATGATCACCCACGATGTCGACGAGGCCATCTATCTCGCCGACAAGATCGTGCTGATGACCAATGGCCCGGACGCGCGGATCGCCGAGATCGTCGCCAATCCTTTGCCGGCTGACCGCTCACGCAACGAGGTGCACAAGCACCCAGCCTATTACCCCCTGCGCAACCACATCATCGATTTCCTGGTGGCGCGGTCCCGGAGCTTTGCCGAGGAGCTCGCCCAGCCCGGCAAGGTCTGGAACCGCCGCGCCCCGCCGATCGTCACCCCCGGCGCGCCCGACACCCCACCCCCGCTGGTTCGGGCCGTCTGACGCCTGCCCCCCTTCCCCGTTGTACCCAAGGAGACGGACATGATCCGCGAAGAGCTCACGGAAAAGATTCTCGACATCAAGCGCGAGAAGGGCTGGACCTGGAAGCACATCACCGACGAGATCGGCGGCATGTCGCCGGTGCTGATCATCGGCGCGCTGCTCGGCCAGCACAAGCTCGTGAAGCCGCTCGCCGCCAAGGCGGCTGCTCTCTTCGGCCTGACGCCGATGGAGGAACGCATGCTCAACGAGGTGCCCTATCGCGGCACCGGCACGTCGATGCCGCCGACCGACCCGCTGATCTACCGCTTCTACGAACTGGTGCTGGTCAACGGCCCGGCCTGGAAAGCGATCATCGAGGAGGAGTTCGGCGACGGCATCATGTCCGCCATCGACTTCAATATGGAGTTCGAGCGCGAGCCGAACCCGAAGGGCGACCGGGTGAAGATCACCATGTCGGGCAAGTTCCTGCCGTTCAAATACTACGGCAACGAGCAGGGCATCCCCGACTACGGCTTCAAGGAGGCCTGACCGGCCCGGTGCGACGGCGGCGCCGGGAGACCGGCGCGGCCACGCGCTCAACGAAGGCGCTCAGAACCCCGCCTGAACCGCAATGATCGTCTCGCCGCGGATATCCTCGGTCAGCTGTTCTTCCAGCCGGCCGAACTCCGGCGTGGTCTTCTGCTTGTAGGACCGCGGGTGAGCGAAGGGGATCGTCACCTCGCTCTTGAAGCGGCCCGGCCTCGCGCTCATCACCAGCACGCGATTGGCCATGAAAACCGCTTCCTCGATATCGTGGGTGACGAAGAGCACGGTCTTGCGGTGCGTCTCCCAGATCGACAGCAGCAGTTCCTGCATCAGCGAGCGGGTCTGGTGGTCGAGGGCGCCGAAGGGCTCGTCGAGCAAGAGGACCTTGGGATCATTGGCCAGTGCGCGGGCGAGCGCGGTGCGCTGCTGCATGCCCCCCGAGAGCTGCTTGGGAAAATGGTTGGCGAACTGGGTAAGGCCCACCTGCGCCATCAGCTTTTCGGCGATGGCGCGACGCTCGGCCGCCGCCACACCGCGCTCGCGCGGGCCGAATTCAATGTTCTCCACCACCGTCAGCCAGGGAAAAAGCGTGTAGCTCTGGAACACCATGCCACGATCGGCGCCCGGGCCGGCAACAGGCCTGCCGTCGAGGGTGACGGTTCCCGTGGTCGGCCGGTCGAGACCGGCGACGATGCGCAGGAGCGTGGACTTGCCGCAGCCGGAAGGCCCGAGAATGGCGACGAAGTCCCCCTCCCCGACCGTCAGATCAACAGGTGCCAGGGCCTGGACAGGATCGCCGCCGCGCACCGAGGGGAAGGTGCGCGAGACGCCCGCAACGACGACGCCGCTCATATCGTGCTCCAGGGAAACAGCTTCTGGTTCACGGCCTTGAACAGGAAGTCCGAGATGAGGCCGATGACGCCGATGACGATGATGCCGAAGATCATCTGGCCGGTGGCGAGCAGCGCCTGGCTCTCGATGATCATGTGGCCGATGCCCGAGGAGGAGCCGATCAGCTCGGCGACGATGACATAGGTCCAGGCCCAGCCGAGGACGAGGCGCAGGATCTCAGCGATCTGCGGCGCCGCATAGGGAACCATCACGCGTCCGACGATGCCGGCGTCGCGGGCGCCCAGGGTGAGCGCCGCCTCGACGAGGTCGCGGCGGATCGAGCCGACCGCCACAGCCACCATCAGCACGATCTGGAAGACCGAGCCGACGAAGATAACGAGCAGCTTCTGCTTCTCGCCGACACCCGCCCAAAGAATGAACAGCGGGATGAAGGCAGAGGCCGGCAGATAGCGGGCGAAGGAGACGAAGGGCTCGAAGAAGGCCTCGACCGGCTTGTAGGCGCCCATGGCGAGGCCGAGCGGCACCGCGACGAGGGCCGCCAGGATGAAGCCGCCGACGACGCGCCAGACGGTGACGCCTATATCGACGAGGAAGCCGTGGTTGGTGATGAGATACCAGCCCTCCTGCAGCATCGTGACGGGATCGGCGAGGAAGATCTTCGGCACAAGGCCTCCGAAGGTCACCGCCGCCCAGGCGGCGAAGAAGATGACGAAGAAGGCGATGCCAAGGCCGACACGCGCCGCCGCCGATACGGGCTCGAGGGGTTTCATGGGGTATCCTGTTCGCGGGGGCGATAGGGCAAGGTCGCGGCTACCTCGCCAAAGTACATGAGAAGCTCCGCGACCTCGGTCAGGGAGTAGGCGCTCACCTGCTCAGGTCCGTCAGCCAGCCAATGGGTCAGCTCCCAGTCATCCCGCAGGCGACCGACAAAGGTAGCAACTGGTGGGGTCGCCATGTCTCGCTTCAACGTCGGATCGATGAGCCAATAAAAGTCGCTCTCAGGCAATTCGACCTCAGTGGCGTTCGCCGTGAAAGCATACTCATCGATGAGACGGCAAACGACGGCCTTCAGCTTTTCCAGGTCCACTGTCGTCGCCAATGCAGCCTCCCAACGCGTCATGGCCGGGCTTGCCCCGGCCATCAACGACTTGACCACGACCTGGCAGGAATTCGTGGATGCCCGGCACGAGGCCGGGCATGACGTCTTGGGCGGTCGCGGCTTTCGCGCACGACCGCCGCCTTGATCCGCCCCTACTGGATGAACCGCGTGTCGACCATCGTGTCGAAGTTCGGCTTGTTGCGGATGATGCCGAGCTCCAGCAGCAGGTCGGCGGCCTTCTCGGAGAAAGTCCGCCACTCGCCGGCGAAGAAGGTCCGGTTCGCCGCACGGTCCTGCCAGCGCAGGTACTGGGCGGAGTTGCCGAACTGCTCCGCCGTCTGGCGCACGTCGGCGCCCATGATGCGGTAGGCCTCGGCCTGGTTGGTCTGGATCATTTCGAGCGCTTCGAAATAGCTCTTGGCGAGCGCCCGGACGGCGGCCTCGTTGGCCTGGATGAAGGCCGGCGTGCAGCCGAACGTGTCCATGACCATCGGATAGTCGAGGGTGGTGGCGATGATCTTGCCGGCCTGGGGCGCATTGCGCACGGAGGACAGGAAGGGCTCATAGGTCATGGCGGCATCGTTCTGGCCGGCGACGAAGGCCTGGGCAGCGGCTCCCGGCTCCATGTTGACGACGGTCACGTCACGGATGGAGAGGCCGTTTTCCCGCAGCATCCAGGCGAGGGTAAAATAGGGCGCGGTGCCTGGAGCAGAGGCCGCCACTGTCTTGCCGCGCAGGTCGCGGATCGAGTTGATGTTGTTGCGCACGGCCATGCCGTCGGCGCCGTAGCTCTTGTCGAGCTGGAACAGCTGGGTGGTGGCGATACCGTTGGCGTTCCAGACGATCCATGTCTCGACCGTGGTGGCGGCGCACTGGATGTCGCCCGAGGCGATGGCGAGGTGGCGGCTCGCCTGCGGGATCTTGCGGATCGTCACGTCGAGGCCATTGCGGGCGAAGATGCCGGCTTCCTTCGCCAGCGTCAGCGGCGCAAAGCCCGTCCAGCCGGAAATGCCGATATTGACCTTGGTCTGGGCGGTGGCAGGGCCGGCGAGAACCAGGCCGACAGCAAGGGCCGCGCCGGCCAGAAGGCCGCGCAGGGTGGACGGTTGCGACATCGTCATTCTCCTCTGGCGGTCCTGGCGAAGAGGACCGCTTCTGGCATCAGTCTAGGGTTGCTGTTCCATGGCGTGGCATACGGACATCTACGTAAGATACGCAGATTCCTGTGCAGCGCAGCACGAGGCTGCGCTGCCGGTCACGGGATGGGCGCGCCGGCGCGCCGAGGGCTCAGGTCTTGACCCAGGCGGGAGCGGCGAAGCGGAACTGGTCGAGCGTATTCTCGGCGATGCGGAACCACAGGTTCGAATCGTCGGTGAACTTCTTCCAGCTGTCGTAGACGGTCTTGAATTCCGGGCTTTTCGCCGCGAAATCGTCGAGCGTCTCGACCGTCGCCTTGAGGCAGGCGTCAAGAACGGGGCGCGGGAAGGCGCGCAGCTGCGCGCCGGCCGCAACCAGCCGGCGCAGGGCCTCCGGGTTCTTGGCGTCGTAATTGGCCATCATCTGCACGCATTGCTCGCTGCCCGCCACCTCATAGGCAGCCTTGAAGGCCGGCGGCAGCTCGGCCCATTTCGCCTGGTTGACGAAGGAGGTGATCTGCGCCGCGCCCTCCCAGAAGCCGGGCGTGTAATAGAAGCGCGCCACCTTGGCGAAGCCGAGCTTCTCGTCGTCATAGGGGCCGATCCACTCGGCGGCGTCGATCGTGCCGCGCTCGAGCGAGGAATAGATATCGCCGGCGGCGATCTGCTGGGGCACGGCACCGAGCTTGGAGAGCACGGTCCCGCCGATGCCGCCAATGCGGAACTTAAGACCCCTGAGGTCCTCGAGCGTGTTGATCTCCTTGCGGAACCAGCCGCCCATCTGGACGCCGACATTGCCGCAGGGAACGGCGACGAGGCCGAACTTGGCGAAGACGTCGCGCATCAGCTCCTTGCCGCCGCCGGCCACCATCCAGGCCTGCTGCTGGCGGGTGTTGAGGCCGAAGGGCATGCCACCGTCGAAGCCGATGGCAGGGTTGCGCCCGAAGAAATAGCTGGAAAGCGTATGGGAGCATTCGACCGTGGCATTCGACGTCGCATCGAAGACCCCGAGAGCCGGCACGATCTCGCCGGCGGCGAAGACCTGGATCTGGAACTTGCCCTCGGTGATCTGGCTGATGCGCTCGGCCATGGCCATGGCCGAGCCGTGGATCGTGTCGAGGCTCTTCGGCCAACTCGTCACCATGCGCCAGCGCACGGTGGGAGTCTGGGCCAGGGCCGGCGCGGCGATCGTCGCGGCGGCAGCGCCCGCCGTCCCGGCCAGAAAGTGACGTCTCTTCATCATGGTCTCCCGTGTAATCGGCGTCGGTGGCACTTTCCCGTGCCTTCCTCGACGTTCCCCCAAAGACTGGTCGTGCGATGCGTCAGCGGCCGCCCTTCTTGCCGATGACCATGAAGCAATGGACGTAATCCATGGCGTGGCCGGCGGGGTTCTGGGCGACGTCTGCCTCGTAGGCGCCATAGAAGGCGTCGATGATGGATCCCCGCTCATGGGCCGACCGCTTGGCGTCGAGAGCGCCGGCGAAGACGGTCTCTGACCAGGAGCGCAGGGTTGGGACATAGGCGCTGGCGAAGGCCGCGGCATCGCCGTGCTTGGCGAAATCGGCGGCATAGGGGCAGGCCGTCACGGTCGTCGAGATGTGGTGCAGCCTGAGGCCGGCGCGGGACACGGCCGAGTCCTTGTCGCGGAAGGGCGCCGCGAATTCGTCCGGCGTCTTGTAGAACTGCTGGAACGTCGCGCCCCGATATTCCGCCTCGGTGATGCGGCCCTTGGTCCACAGGTCGCGCCAGTGGCGGGCGAAGGCGTCGAACATGTTCACGCCGCCGGTATGGCCGAGATAGCGGCCCTGTTCGTCGGCGCAGAAATTGGCGAGGACCAGCTTGCCGCCGGGGGCGAGCTCCCGCGCGCGTGCGAGCAGGATCGTGTCCCAATCGGCCATGGCCTGGCGGCGGAACAGCGCCTGTTCGGCGACCGTCGCGCCGACCGCCTGGACATGGTCGGCGATAAGCCCGGGCCGCTTGCTCAGCCAGTGCATAGCGGTGGCGGAAAAACCGAGATGCAGGGTCCCGTCCGGGACAATCTGCTTGTAAAAGCTGGTCCCCGAGCCGGCGATATAGAGGTTCGGGGTCTCGGCGAGCGGCGCCTTCGACTGGTCGCCGAGGAGCCCCTGTGTGAGCCGGAACAGCGCCGAGAAGTCGTTGTGCGGCAGGTCGGTATAGGTGATCTGGATAGCGCGGTCGGGCGCCCTTTGCCGGACGGCCTCGATGAGGCGCCGCATCATGTCGAGGGAGGTGCCCCCGTCGGCAGCGCCATAGTCGCAGACGGAGAAGGCAGTCCGGGCAGGCTTGATCCCCATGCTCCCGAGCGCCTCGACGACCAGATCGCCGGCCTTGTCGATAACGGCCTTTGCACCCACAGTGTTGGAGGAATAGTAGCCGGCGCCGCGCATCGCGATCACCTGGGCCGAAGCCTTGCCTGCCATGCGCATTCCCCTTGGTGCGACTTTCGAAGAACAGCCTATCTGCAATGGTCGGTGACGCAACGCCAAAAAGTCTTCGGTATTCTCCGGATCAGTCGTTGTCGGTCAGCCCAGCCCCTGCCCCCAGGACCCGAGAGCGCGCCGAGGCCGGGACATAGGTCCTGGCAGCCAGCGCCTCGAGCGCGGCGAGCACCGCCGGCGCGAGGGGCGCGCGCGTCGCCCCGCTCGCACCCGGGCGCCCGTCGCCAGCCGCATGGAGGGTCTCCTCGCAGCGCGCCAGTGCCGCGGCCTCGGCCCCGTCGCCCTCCAAGGCCCCGAGGGCGAGAACGAGGGCCGGCCAGTCGCGGCCGGCCCTGGCGAGCAACCGCGCCGCCCGGCCGATCTCCTCCGCGCCGCCCCACGACAGCCCCGCCCCCCGCGCCGCCTTGGCAGCGAGCGTCTCGACCTCGTTGAGCGACATGTCGATCAGGCCGGCTGTCACGCAAAAGACCTCATGAGGCAATGCGCTCTGCTTCGCGCCTGCAGATCTCCTCGGGGAAGGGCGCATCGGCAAAGAGCGAGATCCGCAACCAGCGGTCGGAGCGCGGGTCAAAGCGGCTGGCGCCGAAAAAGGCGAGTTTGGCCCGCAGAAGATCGACCGGTCGCATGGTAGCGGCGACGAGATTGTCGCGCACCTCGGCATAGGGATGAGCAATCGCGACCTGCGCCCGCCGCACGACATGGCGGAAGGCCGGCTGCCGCATCAGGAAGGCGGCGACCGGTTCGTCCTGCGGCGCCGCCGTAAGGGCGGCCTCGAGCCGGCTCACGTCACGGGCGACCGCCAGGGGCTGTTCGCGTTCGGCTCCATCCTCGGCGCCGCGCTCACCGAGCCGCGGCTCCAGTTTCTCCTCCGAGACATACCAGAACCTGGCCTCGCTGGCCGGATCGGAGAAGTCGAACCGACGCACCCAGCCGTAATGGGCGGCGAGCCCGGCGACCAGCGCGCCAACAGTCATGGTTCCGTCGATGCGGAAAACACTGTCCTCATCGGCCTGCATGGTCTCGGCCAGATCGTCGACCAGGGCGCCGTGCGGCTCAAGCACCAGCGCCACCACCGCTTCCTGCGCTTCCACCGAGAGGCCATCACAGGCGTGGCGATAGAGCGCATCCCAAGGCGTGGCGCCGGACAGGAGCCGGCCGGCAACCGCGGCCAGTGCAGCGAGATCATCCGCCAGCACCGCGACCCGCGGCGCCTGCACCGGATCATCCGTGTGCCAGCGGCTCACGGTCTGGCGCATCGCCTCCAGCGCCGCATGGAAAGCCGCCCGCTCGGCGGGGCCGGCGGCGGCCAGCCGGCGCACCCGCGCCAGGGCGGTCTCGCGGGCATGGAACCAGCGGTGGACCAGGAGGGGATGACGGACCAGGAAAGGCGCCATACCGAGGCCGGTGGAATTGCCGACGCCGAGGCTGCGCCGCAAGGCCGGATCGAGAGTGGTTGCCCGCGCCCCGCCCTGCGCCGCGGCAACATGTTCGACGAGGTCGAGCGTGAAGGCCCGGATCAGCCAGACGGCGAGCATCTCGGCGCGGAAGGGACCTGCAAGCTCGGCGCGACCGGCGATGCGGTCGCGGTCGGCAATGCCGAACTTGCCATTGCCGTAGACGGCGGTGGTGCGCATCAGATAGCCGACGCTCGCCAGCAGATCCGCATCCGGCTGATGGCCGTTCGCGAGGCTTTCGGCCACATGGGCGAACAGACGGACGCTCTTGTTGGCGCGGGCCAGAACTAGGTCGCGCTCGGTGAAGCGGCCGGCCTCCTGGCGCGGGGCATTGGCGCGCAAACGGCCGATCTCGGCGGCGTCGGGGACGCCGTCATAGAGGACATAGCTCGTGTCCCAGGCCTCGGCGATGACGCGGTCGGTGCGCATCTCGTCGGCGAGCGGCGTCGAGAAGGCGACCAGCGAATAGGTGTTCGCCGGCGCGACGACGGTCAGCACGGCATGGCCGAAGCCTTCCGCGTCGATCTCCCAGGCGGTGCGGCGATAGGACCAGCCCTCACCTTCCACCCGCCGCAGCAAGGCGCGCAGGAAGCTCAGGCGCGTCGGATGGGCGGCGCCGAGACGGTCGAGCCGCATCACCTCGTCGGGCGGGCGGAGGGCTACCGTCATGCGCCCTGCCCTGCCAGCCGCAGCAGCATGGCTTGCGTCGCCTCGTCGACCTCGACGCCTTCGGCGGCGATCCGGGCGCGCGCCGCGGCCCGCCGTCCACCAGGAAGCCGCCCGCCGGTCTCGGCGCCCAGCGCCTCCACAACGATGCCGAGCCGGTCGGCGAAGGCGCCGCCGGAGGAGATCTCAGGCGCCAGCGCGATGAAGAACTGGCCGGTCCTCGGCGGCCCGCCCGCGGGTCCGGAAAAGGGGCTCGCCTGGATTCCGGGCGTCGCGCCCGCGAGGCAGGCGGCGAAAACCTCCACAAGCAGCGCCGCGCCGACGCCCTTGTAGCCGCCCGAGGGCACCATCGTGCCCTTGAGGCCTTCCACCGGATCGGTGGTCGGCCGGCCCTCCGCGTCCAGCGCCCAGCCCTCGGGTATGGCCTCGCCGGATTTCGAACGCTTGATGACCTCGCTCCTGGCGATGACGCTGGCGCTCTGGTCGATGACAAAACGGGCGCCGCCGGCGCCGTCAGGCACAGCCAGGGACCAGGGATTGGTGCCGAGCACCGCCTTGCGACCGCCGGAAGGGGCGATGGAGGCCGGCGCATTGGTGAAGCCGAGGCCGACGAGACCTGCCTCGGCGATCCGCTCGGTATGATAGGCGAGGATTCCGCAGTTGTAGGAATTGCGAATGGCAAGGCTGGCGATCCCCTGGCTGCGCGCGGTCGCGATCAGGTCAGGGAGGCCGAGGTCGATGGCGGCATGGGCAAATCCCGAACCGGCATCGACGACCAGGCTGCCCGGGGCCGGCCGGGAAAGAACCGGCACGGCGGCGCCGACCACCTTTCCGCAAGTCAGATGTTCGCAATAGACGGGCAGGTACATGAGGCCGTGGGAGCGGATGCCATCACGTTCGGCGCCTGCGAGGCCGGCGGCCAGGGCCCGCGCCTGCGCGTCGCTCGCCCCGTGCCGGCGCAGCGCCGCGGCGGCAAGAGATTCGATGGCATCGACTGTCATGCGCGGCATGTCATTCCCTCAACCCCTCGGGGCCCGGCGGCCCCACTGGCCGCCGCAACCCTCATGCATGGTCCGCGCCAAGGTCACCCCGGCGCCAAGGCCCGGCCCAGGAAGGCCATCCAGTTCTCGCCCATGATGCCGTCGACCTCGTCCTGTGCAAAGCCCGCGGCCCGCAGACCGGTGGCGATGCCCGGAAAGTCGGCATTGCCGCGAAACCAGGCGGGCTGGGCCGGAAAGACCGGCGGTCCGTTGGGATTCGACGCGGTCTGGAAGGTCCAGCGCCCATCACGCATCCAGGCGACTGCGGAATCGGGCTGGTCCTGGCACAGGTCGGACCCGATGCCGATGCGATCAGGGCCGATCCTTTCGGCGAGGCGCGCCGCCATGACGGCGAATTCGGCGAGGGTGCAGGCCGAACCGCCGGCCAAGTGGTGCGGATAGAGCGACAGGCCGAGGAGGCCGTCATGGGCGGCCAGCGCGTCGATGACGCGGTCCGAGACATTGCGCGGCGTGTCGCGCCACCAGCGGGGATTGGCGTGCGAGACCGTCACCGGCCGGGCCGAGCGTTCGAGTGCCTCGATGGTGGTGCGCTCGCCGGCATGGGACATGTCGATGACCATGGCGAGGCGATTCATCTCGGCGATGACCTCACGGCCCATGCGGGTAATCCCGCCGTCCTCGAATTCCTGCCAGCCGGCACCGAGGAGCGACTGGTTGTTATAGGTCAGTTGGAGAAAGGTCAGGCCGCAATCGCGCAGCACCTCAAGCAGGCCGAGATCGGCCTCGATCGGCGAAGGGTTCTGCATGCCGAAGAGGATGGCGGTGCGACCGCTGGCCCGCGCCGACGCGATATCGGCGACGGAGCGCGCCTTGACGATGAGATCGGCATGGTCGGCGAGCCGCCGATTCCAGGCGACGAGCAGATCGACCGTCGCGCGGAAGTTCTCGTGGTAGCCGACGGTGGCATGGACCGCATCGACGCCGCCGGCCCGCATATCCTCGAAGATCCTGCGTGACCAGTTCGCATATTGGGCACCGTCGACCACGAAGGGTCGCTGGCGGGAGGGTGGAACCGGCATGACGGAGGCCCGTTGGACTGGCGGAGACGGCGACTTGCCGCCACGTTAGAACGGTGCGCGGCCGGCAGACCAGTGCATGGCCTGCGGGGCAGGTGCCGTGCCGGCGAGGTCCTCGCACGGCAGCGGGCGCCGGACCCGCCGTCCGGCTCACTCGACAGCGCCATGGCCTTGCGGCTTACTCCCACCGCCTTCGGGCACGGCAGGCATCGCGCCGCCGCGAACACTATCGAGGACAGATCATGGACATCCGCCGCTGCGGTTCGATCGATTCCCGCCGTCCCCCGGCCGACTGGTTCACCGGCAGCGTCTGGCAGGACCCCATCGTGGAGGCGGAAGCGCCGGCCCGCGTCCGCGCCGCGGTGGTGCGCTTCGACCCCGGCGCCCGCACCAACTGGCACACCCATCCGCTCGGCCAGACCCTCTTCGTCATCGAGGGCAGCGGCCTCGCCCAGACGCTGGGCGGGCCGATCCAGGAAATCCGCGCCGGCGACACGGTCTGGATCCCGCCGGGCGAGAAGCACTGGCATGGTGCCTCCCCCGGCACGGCGATGACCCATATCGCCATCCACGAGGCGCTCGACGGCAAGCATGTCGACTGGATGGAACCGGTGACCGACGCGCAATATGCCGGCGGCTGAGGCCGGCCTGCCCGACCGGCGGCACGGAGATAGGACCATCCTCTGGCCGGTCGGAATGGCGGCCCCGGCAGGACTCGAACCTGCGACCAACAGCTTAGAAGGCTGTCGCTCTATCCAACTGAGCTACGGGACCGGACCCGACCGCCGCCTGTACCCTCAATGGGTCCAGGCGCCGACCCGGTTGAACTTGAAATTGTCGGAATAGGCAGCGAGCCGGCGCTTGGGCGCCTCGGCCTCGGCGACCTGATAGGCGATGCCGTTCTTCTCGGCGTAGGCGACCGCCTCGTCCCGCGTGGCAAAGGTCAGGCGGACCTGCTGGGCCATGTCGGTGGTGCTGGTATAGCCCATCAGCGGCTCCACCGTGCGCGGCGCCTCGGGCTCGAATTCGAGACGCCACTGGTCGGTCTTGGCGAGACCCGACTGGGTGGCGGTCCGGGCGGGCTTGTAGATACGGGCGACCACGTAATTCCTCCGGATCTGGTCGGGGCGACTGGATTCGAACCAGCGACCTAGAGTACCCAAAACTCTCGCGCTACCAGGCTGCGCTACGCCCCGTCAGGCTTGGCAATAGCCGAGGGATGCGGCAGCGGCAAGCACGATGCCGCCGGCTCAGCCGCGGAAGAAGGGATGCTCGACCCGGTCGCCTGCGGCGATGCCGAGGCGGCGCGACGTTCCGCCGATGACCTCGAGCACGCCCTTGACCGGACCGTTGGAGGAGATGGTCGCCTCCGACAGGGGTGTTGTGTTCTCGGCGATGTGGTTGATGACGCCATTGGCGCGGATGAAGATCATGTCCAGCGGGATGTAGGTGTTCTTCATCCACATGGTGACCTCGGTCTCGCGGGTGCCGAAGTCGAAGAGCATGCCGCGGCCATCGGGCAGTTCGCGGCGGAACATCAACCCACGCGAGCGGGTCTCGGGGGTGTTGGCGATTTCCAGCACGAAGGGATGGCTGACGCCGGCCCGCGTCACGATGGTCAGGCGGCCCGTATCTGCCCGCGCCAGGGCCGGGGCCACAGGCAGGACGAAGGCTGCGGCGAGAAGATTGCGGCGGTCGATCATCATGGCCGCTGTTCTAGCCCGTCAGTGGGAGGCTGGAAAGGGCGCTCCGTCCGGACGCACCTCGGCGGCCATCAGTCCCTTCGAGCCGTCGCCGAACCTGACCAGGACCCATTGTCCCGGCCGCAGCTCGGTCATCCCGTAGCGGCGCAGCGTCTCCATGTGGACGAAAATGTCCGGCGTGCCCGGCCCACGGGAGAGGAAACCGAAACCGCGCAGTCGGTTGAACCATTTCACCTCGGCGCGCTCCAGCCCGCTGGTCGGAACCACGGCGACATGGGTCCGGGCCGGCGGCATCTGGGCGGGATGAATGGCGGTCGAATCATCCATTAATAGGACGCGGAAGGCCTGGAGCCCGCGGGCCCTGGCCGTCGCCTCAACGACGATGCGTGCCCCCTCGTGGGCGGTCTGGAAGCCGTCTCGGCGCAGGGTCGTCACGTGCAGGAGCACGTCCGATCCACCCTCGTCGGGAACGATGAAGCCGTAACCCTTGGCGACATCGAACCATTTGATGGCGCCTGAAATCTCGA
Organism: Archangium gephyra; assembly: GCA_943368975.1. Lineage (GTDB taxonomy): Bacteria > Pseudomonadota > Alphaproteobacteria > Rhizobiales > Phreatobacteraceae > Phreatobacter. The sequence continues at coordinate 23,156 of CALRLZ020000009.1, read as the reverse complement.
CCAGATCGACTGGTGCGGCTTCCGCAGCGGACGAAACCTCCGCCCGCATCGCCAGCGCGCCCTTTCCGCCGAGGCCGTCTGCATCGGAACCGTCCGACGTCATCACTCTCACCGCCGCGCTATCGGGATCGTGGCCTCGATCCCGCCCCACCTGATTCTTGGGACAAAGGATAGCACCCGTCCGGCGTCGGCAAAGCCCAAAATGCAGCCGTCGCGGGTCTTCCCCATCACTTTGGTGGATGAGCTGTTGATGACGTTACGACAGGTGTTCAATGCCGAGGCGACGGGCGAGACCTTGGAGGACTTCGCCGATATCGGCGCGGATGACGAGATGGGCTGCATGGTCGAGCGGCGTCTCCTCGCGATTGATGATGACGAGTTGCGCACCGCTGTCGCGGGCCGCGACCGGCAGGCCGGCGGCGGGATAGACGACGAGCGAGGTTCCGATGGCGAGGAACAGGTCGCAGTCGGTGGACCATTCGGCGGCCTGGCGCATCTTCCGTTCCGGCATGGCCTGACCGAAGGAGATTGTGGCCGATTTCACCGGCCCGCCGCAGGCCTCGCAATCCGGAGGCTCGCCAGCCGTTGCCTCGAATCGCTGACGCACCCAGGAGAGTTCATGGCGCCGGGCGCAGGAGAGGCAGGTCGCATAGGTGCCGTTGCCGTGGATCTCGATCAGATGGGCGTCGGGGACCCCGGACTCCTGGTGCAGGTTGTCGATGTTCTGGGTGATGATGCCGGAAAGCCGGCCAGCGCGGATCAAGGCCGCAAGGGCGAGATGGCCACGCGCCGGCGCTGCCCCGCGATAGCTGTCGTCCATGGTGAACTTGCGCCGCCAGGCTTCGGCCCGCGCCTCGCGGCTTGCCATGAAGGCCTGGAAGGGGATCGGCTTGTTCTGTGTCCACAACCCCCCGGGCGAGCGAAAGTCGGGAATGCCGCTCTCGGTGGAAATGCCCGCGCCGGTGAAGGCCACCGCGCGGCTGGACTGCCGTATGAGACTTGCCAGATCGTCCGTGGCAGTCTTCAACTCCGCTTCCGTCATCGACACCTCCGGCAAGAACGAGGGCTTCCCATGCGCTACCTGCACACCATGGTCCGCGTGACCGATCTCGACCAGTCGCTCGACTTCTACTGCAACAAGCTCGGCCTGGTTCAGGTGCGCAAGAACGATTTTCCGCAGGGCAAATTCACGCTCGTCTTCCTCTGCGCGCCGGAGGACAAGGCGGCGGCGGAGGCAGACATCGCCGCGGGCCGGCGCGACGCGCCGATGCTCGAACTCACCTATAACTGGGACCCGGAAGCCTATACGGGCGGGCGCAACTTCGGCCACCTCGCCTATGAGGTCGACGACATCTACGCCACCTGCGAGCGGCTGCAGAAGGCCGGCGTCACCATCAACCGCCCGCCGCGCGACGGCCGCATGGCCTTCGTGCGCTCGCCCGACAACATCTCCATCGAGATCCTGCAGAAGGGCGAGGCCAAGCCTGCCGCCGAGCCCTGGGCTTCCATGGCGAATACCGGGGTCTGGTAATCCCTTGCTGCCGCTCAACGTCAACGTTCTCGATACTGGCACGCCGCCGATCCCGGCGGCACGCGCCTGGATGGCCTCCTATGACGGCGCCGCGGGGCCGCCGATCGACCTGTCGCAGGCCGCGCCGGGATCGCCGCCACCCCCTGCCCTGCTCGACCGGCTCGCGGCCGCCGCGGGTCGGCCGGACGTCGCGCGCTACGGCGCCATTCTCGGCGATGCGCCGCTCCGCGAGGCCTATGCGGCAGAGGTGGCCAGCCTCTATGGCGGCGACATGTCGGCCGCCGATATCGCCATCACCGCCGGCTGCAACCTCGCCTTCCTCGCCGCCGTGCTGGCGGTGGCAGGGCCAGGAACGTCGGTGATCCTGCCAGCTCCCTGGTATTTCAACCACCAGATGACGCTGCAGATGCTCGGCATCGGCGTCCTGCCCCTCGCCTGCCGGCCCGAGGCCGGTTTCGTGCCCGATCCGGCCGCCGCCGAGGCTCTGATTGACGCCACCACACGCGCCATCGTGCTGGTGACCCCGAACAACCCGACCGGCGCCATCTATCCGGAAGGCGTTGTCGCCGGCTTCGAGGCACTCGCCCGCCGCCGGGGTCTCGCGCTCATCGTCGACGAGACCTATCGCGACTTCCTCGCGCCGGGCATGAACCGGGCGCACGGCCTGCTCGCGGCGCCGGGATGGCGCGACACGATCATCCAGCTATACTCCTTCTCGAAGGCCTATGCCGTGCCGGGACATCGGATCGGCGCTATCACGGCCGGGCCGCAGGCCATGGGACAGATCCTCAAGGTCCTCGACAGTTTCCAGATCTGTGCCGCCCGTCCGGCCCAGGAGGCGCTCGCCTGGGGGATCACCGGCGTCGCCGACTGGCGGGCGGAAACCCGGGCGACGATCAACGGCCGTATCGCCGCCTTCGAGACCGTCGTGAAAGCCTGCGCGGGCTGGACCATCTCGTCCATCGGCGCGTATTTCGCCTATGTGCGCCATCCCTTCGAGGGAATCGGGGCGGAACGGGTCGCCGAGGCGCTCGCCCGGGAGCGCGGCGTCCTCGGCCTGCCGGGCAGCTATTTCGGCCCCGGCCAGGACGATCACCTGCGCTTCGCCTTCGCCAATGCGGACGAGGCCGCGATCGCCAGCCTTCCCCATCGGCTCGCGGGCCTTTCGCCCTGAGGGCGCCTACATCTCCATGACCGCCTGGACGCCGGGCACGGCCTTGATGGCCCCCGCGATCTGCGGTGAGACGGCGAAACGGCCGGGCAGCTTCACCTCGACCTCGCTCGCCGCATCGGCGAGCCGGAGCACCAGGCTCACCTCGCCGTCGCCCTTGGACGGCAGGCGCCGGGCGATGGACTCGATGGCCGCGAGGTCCTCAACGAAGACGCGGAAGCCCTTCTGGACACGCACGGCCGCGGCATCGAGCGGCTCGACCGACTGGATGCGCACGCGCACGTCGTCGCCCTGCAACTCGGCACCGACGGCCAGCAACACCGCCTTGCCGGGCTCGAGCAGATCGCGATAGAGCGCCAGACCCTCCGAGAACAGCACGCCCTCGTAATGGCCGGAGGGATCGGAAAAGGTGACGATGCCCATCTTGTTGCCGGTCTTGGTGCGCCGCTCCTGTCGCGACGTGACGACGCCGGCCAGCCGCCCGGCGCTGGCGCCCTGACGGACGCTGCGGGAAAACTCGAGGAACGGCTCGATGCGCAGGCGCTTCAATGCTGCCTGGTAATCGTCCAGCGGGTGGCCCGACAGGAAGAAGCCGATGGCCTTGTATTCCTCGTCCAGCTTCTCGGCCGGGAGCCAGGGTTCGACCTTCGGCACGCGGATGAGCGGAGCGCCGGATCCGCCGAAGAGTTCGTCCTGGCCGAGCGCCCGCCCCTCGGCCTGACGCTGGGCTTCAGCCAGCACCTGGTCGATGGCGGCGAAGGCAGCGGCGCGGTTCGGCTCCAGATCGTCGAAGGCGCCGGCGGAGGCTAGGTTTTCCAGTGTCTTGCGGTTGAGCATGCGCGGGTTGATGCGCTGGGCGAAATCGCCGAGGTCGCGGAAGGGCTGGTCGCCGCGCGCCGCCACCACGGCCTCCACCGCCTGCTGGCCGACACCCTTCACCGCCGCCAGGGCATAGAGAATGCGGCCCTCGGCCACCTCGAAATGGACGCCCGAGCGGTTGATGCTCGGCGGGTCGACGGGAATGCCCAGGCGCACCGCCTCGCGGCGGAATTCGGACAGCTTGTCGGTGTTGGACAGGTCGAGCGTCATGGAGGCCGCCATGAATTCGACCGGGTAATTCGCCTTCAGATAGGCCGTATGATAGGAAACGAGGGCATAGGCGGCGGCGTGGCTCTTGTTGAAGCCGTAATCGGCGAATTTGGCGAGAAGATCGAAAATCTCGTCCGCCTTGACCTTGGGGATCGACCGCTCGACACAGCCGGAGACGAAGCGCTCGCGCTGCTTGTCCATCTCCGCCTTGATCTTCTTGCCCATGGCGCGGCGCAGGAGATCGGCCTCGCCGAGCGAGTAGCCCGACAGGATCTGCGCCGCCTGCATCACCTGCTCCTGGTAGACGATGATGCCGTGGGTCTCGGAGAGCACCTGCTCGAGCAGCGGATGGGGATATTCGGCCTTTTCGAGGCCGTGTTTGCGGGCGCAATAGACCGGGATATTGGCCATCGGGCCCGGGCGATAGAGCGCGACGAGGGCGATGATGTCCTCGAAGCGGCTCGCCCGCATCTCGACGAGGGCCTTGCGCATGCCGGCGCTTTCCACCTGGAACACGCCGACCGTCTCGCCGCGGGCCAGCATGTCGTAGGTCCTGGCATCGTCGAGGGGGATGGTGGCGAGATCGATGGCAATGCCGCGCCGGGCGATCAGTTCCACCGCCTTCTGCAGCACGGTCAGCGTCTTCAGGCCGAGGAAGTCGAATTTCACCAGCCCGGCCTGCTCGACCCATTTCATGTTGAACTGGGTGACCGGCATGTCGGTCTTGGGATCGCGGTAGAGCGGCACGAGCTCGACCAGCGGCCGGTCGCCGATGACGAGGCCGGCAGCGTGGGTGGAGGCGTGGCGGTTGAGCCCTTCGAGCTTGGTGGCGATGCCGAAAAGGCGGGAGACGACGGGGTCCTCGTCGCGGGCCGCCTGGAGCTTCGGCTCGCCCTCGATGGCCTTGTCCAGCGTGACCGGCGCCGCCGGATTCTGCGGCACCAGCTTGCAGAGCTTGTCGACCTGACCATAGGGCAGTTCGAGGACGCGGCCGACATCGCGCAGCACGCCACGCGCCTGCAGCGTGCCGAAGGTGATGATCTGCGCCACCTGGGCGCGGCCATAGCGCTCCTGGACGTAGCGGATCACCTCGTCGCGGCGGTCCTGGCAGAAGTCGATGTCGAAATCCGGCATCGACACACGCTCAGGGTTGAGGAAGCGCTCGAACAGGAGGGCGAAGCGCAGCGGGTCGAGGTCGGTGATGGTCAGCGCATAGGCGACGAGGGAGCCAGCGCCCGAGCCACGGCCCGGGCCGACGGGAATGTTCTGCGCCTTGGCCCATTTGATGAAGTCGGAGACGATGAGGAAATAGCCGGGGAACTTCATGCCGGCGATGATCGACAGCTCGAAGTCGAGACGGTCGCGATAGTCCTTCTCGGTGAGCCCCGGGGCCGGACCATGGACGGCCAGCCGCCGATCGAGCCCCTCGCGGGCCTGGCGGGCGAGCGCGGCGGCCTCGTCCAGCACCGCGCCGCCAGCCTCCTCGGTGAAGCTTGGCAGGATCGGCTTGCGGGTACGCGGGCGGAAATGGCAGCGGCGGGCGATCTCCACGGTGGAGGCGATGGCCTCCGGCAGGTCGGCGAAGAGCGCGATCATCTCGGCCTGCGTCTTGAACCGGTGCTCGGGCGTCAGCTGGCGCCGCTCGGAATCGCCGAGAACCCGCCCCTCCGCAATGGCAATCAGGGCGTCGTGGCTCTCGTAGTCGCCGAGGGAAGCAAAATAGCACTGGTTGGTGGCGACCAGCGGCAGGCCGCGCGCGTAGGCCTCCTGGATGAGGTCAGGCTCCACCGCCTTCTCCTCCTCGAGGCCGTGACGCTGCAGTTCTACATAGAGCCGGTCGCCGAAGATGGATTCGAGCCGGTCGAGGCGGCCGCGGGCGAGGTCGGCCTGGCTGTCGCGAAAGGCCTGGTCGACCGGCCCGCCGGGCCCGCCGGTGAGCGCGATCAGCCCATCGCCATGGGCGGCGAGCACGGCGAGCGAAACGCTGGAATCGCCCACATCGGCGCTCTCCATGAAGGCCCGGGACGACAGCGCCATCAGGTTCAGGTAGCCCTGCTCGCTCGCCGCCAGAAGGGCGATGCGGGGCTTGGCCGCCTGGAGATTGGGCCGTTTGGGATCGACGGTCCTGTCGCCGCAGTCGAGACCGAGGGTGAGGCCGATGATCGGCTGGATGCCCTCGCCTTTCATCTTCTCGGAGAATTCGAGGGCGGCGAAGAGATTGTTGGTGTCGGTGACGGCCACTGCCGGCATCCGGTCATGGCCGGCCAGCTTGGCGAGCTTGGGAATCGCGAGCGCGCCCTCCAGCAGCGAGAACGAGGAATGGACCCGCAGGTGGACGAAATGCTGGTCGGCCAAAGCGTCTGGTCCCGTCGCGAGGTTGAGTCTGTGAGGCTCACTCTTGCCCGCCCATCAGTCGCCGGGCAATGCGGATTGCGCGGCCGGCGTGCACGATGCACAGTCCCGTATCGACGGGAGCCGGCCCGGATGTCCTTCGACATCGCCTCCATCCTTCATCATCACCGATTGACCAGCCATTTCGGCCGGTGGCCATCGTTTCACGATGCGGAAGTGATCGACCTCCATCTCTGGCGCGGGCAAATCGCGCCGGGCGACTGGAGCGAGAGCAACTGCTTGCCGGTCACCACCGCCAGCATCCTCGTGCTGCGGGCGGCCCAGATCGACTGGCGCGGACCGGATGTGCTTGCGACGCTGCGCTTCCACGATGTCGATTCAATCCGGCTGGACGGCTTCGACAGCATCAACCAGATTGTCGATCTCACGATCTCGACGGAAGCGCGCGGCCATTTTTCCAGTGGCGAGGCGCTGCCGCCCCACCACATCGTCTCGTTCGAACGCGGCGTCGGCCTCGCGGCCCAGCTCCGCTGTCTCGGTATCGAGGTCGTGGCGGCGGAGCCCGTCGTAGATGGGCGCCTGCCTCGCCTGCCCTACCCCTGAAGGGCCTGCGCCCAGACGGTGATCATGCCGGTGAAGAGACCCAGTGCGACCAGGGCGGCTGCGTCTTCGATGAAGCTGCGGATCATGGTGTCCTCCCGCGTTTCCGAAAGCCAGGACACTATGTTCTCATTTTGTTCCGTCCGCAATGCATGAGAACAAAATAGGAACGATTGATGTTAACGGACCGTTACCGGCTTCACAGCTCGACGATGAGGCCGTCGCGGATGGTCACACGTCGGTCCATGCGGCCCGCGAGGTCCATATTGTGGGTGGCGACCACTGCGGCGAGGCGTGAGGCGCGCACCAGTTGCCCGAGCGCGGAGAAGACGTGGTCGGCGGTCTTCGGGTCGAGATTTCCCGTCGGCTCGTCCGCCAAGAGGAGGCGCGGCGCATTGGCGACGGCGCGGGCGATGGCGACGCGCTGCTGCTCGCCGCCGGACATTTCCGCGGGCCGGTGCGTCTGGCGCTCGCCGAGGCCGAGATAGGTCAGGAGTTCGCTCGCCCGGGCCTTGGCCTCCTTGTAGGAGAGGCCGCGGATCATCTGCGGCAGGATGACGTTCTCCAGCGCCGAGAATTCGGGCAGCAGGTGGTGGAACTGGTAGACGAAGCCGATCTCCAGCCGGCGGATGCGGGTGCGATCCTTGTCAGCGAGCTTCGAGGTCGCGCGCCCGCTGATATAGACCTCGCCGCCGTCGGGAGCCTCAAGCAGGCCGGCGAGGTGCAGCAGGGTCGACTTGCCGGTGCCGGAAGGAGCGATCAGGGCCACGGTCTCGCCGGGCCAGATGGCGAAATCGGCACCTTTGAGGATTTCCAGCGGCGCGCCGGCCTCGGCATAGCGGCGCTCGACCTTCTCCATCCACAGGACGGGGGCTTCCTCGCCGGCGACAGCGGCGGCGGCCGGGGCTTCGGCGGTCACGACATCACTCATAGCGCAGCGCCTCGACCGGATCGAGCTTGGCCGCCCGCCAGGACGGGTAGAGGGTGGCGAGCAGCGACAGGACCAGCGCCATGACCAGCACGGTCAGGGTTTCGCCCGTCGACATGTCCGCCGGGATCTGGGTGAGGAAACGCACCGTCGGGTCCCAGAGGGTGGTGCCGGTCATCCAGGAGACGAATTCCTGGATCTTCTCGATGTTGAGGCAAACGACGACGCCGAGGACGAAGCCGGCCAGCGTTCCGACGACGCCGATGGAGGCGCCGGTGATGAGGAAGATGCGCATGACCGCGCCGCGCGTCGCGCCCATCGTTCGCAGGATGGCGATGTCGCGGCCCTTGTCCTTCACCAGCATGATCAGGCCGGAGATGATGTTGAGCGCGGCGACGAAGACAATCAGCGTCAGGATCATGAACATGACGTTGCGCTCGACCTGCAGCGCCGAGAAGAAGGTGGCGTTGCGCTGTCGCCAGTCAACGATGAAGACCGGCCGCTCGACGCCTTCCGACACGGCGCGGCGGTATTGTTCGATGCGGTCGGCATTGTCGGTATAGACCTCGATGGAAGAGGCATCACCGTCGCGGTTGAAATAGGCCTGCGCCTCGGTGAAGGGCATGAAGACGAAGGCGGAATCATATTCCGTCATACCCACCTCGAAGATGGCGACGATCGGATAGGCCTTGATCCGTGGCGTCATGCCCATGGGGGTGGATGAGCCCTTCGGCGAGACGAGGGTCAGGCTGTCGCCGAGCCGGAGCGAAAGCTGGTTGGCGAGCCTCTGGCCGACCATGACCCCTTCACTCGTGTCGAAATCCTCGAGGCCGCCCTGCTTGATGTTGGTGGAGATCAGCGGCAGGCGGCGCAGGTCCTCGGCCCGCATGCCGCGCACGATGGCGCCGCCGGCATTGAAGGCGGAGGAGGCCAGCGCCTGGCCCTCGATGACCGGGGCCGCCAGCCGCACGCCCTGAATGCGCATGAGGCGCTGGGCCACCTCGACATAGTCGGTCAGCGGCGTGTCGATCGGCTGGAGAACCATGTGGCCCTGGACGCCAAGGATCTTGCCCAGCAGTTCCTTCCGGAAGCCGTTCATCACCGCCATGACGATGATGAGCGTCGCGACGCCCAGCATGATGCCGATAAAGGAGAACCCGGCGATGACCGAGATGAAGCCCTCCTTGCGGCGCGCCCGGAGGTAGCGCAGCGAGAGCATCCATTCGAAAGCGGAAAAGGGACGTGTTCCGGTGGCTTCTGACATCGACCAATCATGGGGTTGAACCGCAGGGCGCGGGTCAGCCCACACAAACTATCTGATTCAGGCCTTCTCGCGACGGGGGAGCGGCGGAATTTCCGGGGCCCGGCGCTTCACGCCGCATTGACCCGCCGAAACCTGTTGAAAACGGCGAAGGCGGCGCCCGACAGCAGCACGTCGACATAGCGCAGCGACTGGAAATACCCGTTCAGCGAGACGCGTGGCAGGGCGGTCAGGTGGTCGCGGTGCTCGGGGAAGAGCAGACCGGGGCGGGTCGTCACGGCGGTCTTGAAGCCGAGGTCGCGGGCCATGGCGAATTCGCGCGGGCCCGCCGAAGTCGGATCCCCGACGGGATAGGCGAAATGATCGATCCTGCGGCCGAGCTCGGCCTCGATGCGCTCGCGCGAGGCGGCCATTTCCCGACGCACCGTCTCCTCAGGGAACTTGGCGAGCATCAGGTGGTCGATCGTATGGGCGCCGAAGGTGACGAGCGGATCGGAACCGAGCGCCCTCACCTCGTCCCAGGTCATGCACAGGTCCCGGCAGATATCGCGGAAGTCGATGCCGTGGCGGGCCGACAGGTCGCGGACATAGGCGCGCAATTCGGTCTCGGGCAGAGAACGCAGCCACCAGTAGATTTCGCCGAAGGCCTCGCGCTTGAGCTGGGCGTTGGAACAGTCGAAATGCACGGTCTGGCCAGCGATCGACGCGGTCACCGCCCGCTGGGTGAGGACCGTGTGCTCAAGAACCAGCCACCAGAGCTCGCCCTCATGGTCCATGAAGGAGGTGGGCAGATAGATGGTGAAGGGGACGCCGTGCTTCTTCAGGATCGGATAGGCGAATTCGGCATTGTCGCGATAGCCGTCATCGAAGGTGAAGGCGACGAAGGGCCGGCCCTCCTCGCCCGCCGCCAGCCGGTCATGGGCCTCGTCGAGGGTGACGATGTCGAAGCCACCGGCACGCACCCGCTCGACGACGCCCTCGAGATAGTCGGGAGTAATCTCGAGGAGCGCATTGGGGGCGAACTCCTGCTGCCGTGCCGGACGCACGTGATGCAGCATGAGGATGGCGCCGACGCCGCCGACATAGGGGCGCATCAGGCGGTGGGCGCTCGTGAGGTAGAGCGCTTCCAGGCCGGCCTTGAAGACGTTCATCCGCAGGCCGCTCATGCCTTGGTTCCTCCTCGACCCTGCGGTCCATGCGCAAAATCACGGAGGCCAGAGTGCCAACCATTTCTTGAGACTTCTTTGACAACCTCGCGTCTCCGACCGAGGCGCCCCAGATGACTTCCATCGCCGAGACGATGTCGACCCAGCCCGCGCCGCCGGCCGGCCTGCAGACGTCGCCTTGCGCTGTCGGCGTGCGGGTCTTCGACCATTTCGACGCGGTTCGCGCCGACTGGCGCGCCCTCGAGACCGAGGCCCCGCACAGCGGCTACCAACGGCTCGGCTGGCAGGAGGCATTCCTGCGCCATCTCGGCACAGGCGATGTCCTTTGCCTGGCGGTGCTGGACGACCCGGCCGGCCGGCCTCAGGCGCTGCTGCCCTTCGTCGTCAGGCGCCGGGCGGGCGTGGCCATCGCCACGTTCATCGGCGGCAAGCACTCCAATTTCGGCATGGGCCTTTGGCGGCCGGCCTTCGCTGCCAGCCTGACCGCTGATGGCCTGATGGAAGCACTGCGCCAGATCGCCCGGCAGTCGCCCGTACCGATCGATCTCTTCGCGCTGACCAACCAGCCGCTATCCTGGGGCGGGCACGCCAATCCCTTCGCTCTGCTGCCACACCGCCCCTCACCCTCCTTCGGATATCATCTGGCGCTCGGCCCCGATGGCGATGCGGTGCTCGACCGGGTCGTCTCCTCGTCATCGCGCCGCAAGATGCGCCGCAAGGAACGCTCGCTCGCCGAGCTGGGCCCGCTATCATTCGTCGTGGCGCGCGAGCCCGCCGCCATCGCCCGGTTCACCGACACGTTCCTCGCCTACAAGGCGACGCGGTTCGCTGAACTCGGCATCGCCAATGTCTTCGCTGTCAGCGGCATGCGCGACTTCATCATCGAGGCCGCGTCTGGCGAGGCTCCGGTCCTCGAACTCAGTGCCCTCATGGTCGGCGACGAACCGGTGGCGCTCTTCGCCGGCACCATCGCCCAGGGGCGCTATTCCGGCATGTTCAATGCCATGATCCCCGGGCCGATGCAGAAGGACAGCCCCGGTGAATTGCTGCTCCACCATCTGATCCGCGACTGCTGCGCCCGCGGCCTCGCGGTTTTCGACCTTGGGGCCGGCGAGGCCGACTATAAGTCGCACATCTGCGATGGCATCGACCCGCTCTTCGATCAGGCGATTGCCACGACCGCCAAGGGTGCCGCCCTGGCGGCGGCGCTCGGAGCGCTGGGGCATGCCAAGCGACGGGTCAAGCAATCGCCTTTCCTGTGGTCGCTGGTCGGAAAACTGCGCCGCCTGCGCGCCAAACCGGCGGCCAGGGACGGGGCGGCCTGACTCAGGCGGCCGCCATCTCGTCGTTGGTGGCGAGCATCACAACGACCGGTCGAAGCCCCGCACCCGTCAGCCGCTCATAGGCACTCTGGACACCGGGATCGCCGGCTTCGCCTTCACTGACCACAACCGCATCACCAGCGAGGGCGACGAGGTCATCGAAAGCGGCCGCAGCGGCGGGCAGAATGCCGCCCGACAGCACGATCGCGTCATAGCCGTGCGCCAGGGCCTCCACGGCGAAGGCCGCCATGTCGGCGGCGGGAGCGCCCATCGTGCCGGCTGGCACGATATGGGCCGGCGATTGCGGATCGGTATGGATGATGTCGCCGAAGCCGGCGCGTCCGGCGGCGAAATCCGATAGGCCGGCTGCCCGGAACCCCGCCACGGTGGACAGGAAGGCATCGTCGCCGTCGAGATCGATCATCACCACGCGGCGGCCGGCGGACGCCAATTCCCGCCCGAGGGCAAGAGCGACGCCGGATGCAGCGAGGCCATCCCGGGTGGCGACCACCAGTGTCCGCCGGCAAGCGGCCTCACCGGTGCCGGGGTCGAGCAGATGGGCAAGCGCGGCGATGCTCTCCGGTGCCACCGGCGTGATGGTCTCCGGAAAGCCCGGTTCCTCGGCTGAGCCGGCGAGCGGCGGCGCTTCGACCTGATGCGGCGCATCGGGGGCCGGCGCCGCCATCCCGTCCGCAGGGTCGTCGCTCGCCCCGGCCGCAGCGGGGGGCGTTCCGACCAGCAGGGCCAGCGTCGCAACCACGGTGATGGCCAGGATCAGTGTACCGAGGGTGACGATCAGGATGGTCGGGAGCTTCTTGGGGAAGGCCGGGACATTGGACACAAGCGCCCGCGAGATGACCCGGGCATCGGCCGGCAGGGCAGAGAGCGTGTCGCGGGCGGAGGCGTCGCGGTAGCGCGCGAGCAGAGTCTCGAGCTGGTCGCGCAGCGACTTGGCCTCGCGCTCGAGGACGCGCAGTTGCACCTCCTGCTCGCTGGCCTCCCCGGCCTGCCGCTTAACCTGATCGAGGTTCTGCTGCAGCGCCTCGACGCGGGCCCCGGCGAAGCGGGCATCGTTCTCCAGCACCCGGACGAGCTTTTCGGCCTCGGAGCGGATCTGGCCATCGAGATTGACGCGCTGGGCCTGCAGTTCGGCGATGCGCGGATGGCGCGGACCAAGGGTGGAGGACTGTTCGGCGAGTTGGGCAAGCACGGCGGCGCGCTGCTCGTTGAGACGGCGGATGATCTCGGAATTGACGATTTCGCCCGATTCGATCGGCCGACCGGACCTCAGGAAGTCACGCAGCAGCCGGGCGCGGGTCTGGGCGTCGGACTGCTGGGCCCGCGCGGCGGCGATCTGGCTGTTCACCTCGGCGAGTTGCTGGGCGGTGAGACTGGTATTGTTGGTACCGACGAAGAGATTGGCCCGGGCGCGGAAGCTCTCGACACGGCCCTCGGCATCCTCGACCTTACGGCGCAGGCCGTCGACCTCGCCCGAGAGCCACTGGCTGGCGTTGCGGGTCTGGCTGCGCTTGTTCGTCTGCTGGGCCTCGATGAACTGGGCGGCGACCATGTTGGCGGCCTCGGCGGCGAGCGCCGGATCCTGCGAATCGAACTGGATGGCAATGATGCGCGACTTGTCGACCTGATAGGCCGTCAGTTTCTCGAAATAGGAGCGCAACACGCGCTCCTCGGCGGTCATGCGCATGGGATTCTCGGCGAGGCCGAGGAAGATCAGCACCTGCTTGACGGGATTGAAGCTGCGCAAGGCGGGATCGAATTCCGGCTTGCGGGCGAGGTCGAGCTTCTGCGCCACCGCCTTGGCGACGTCGCGGGAGAGAATCAGCTGAACCTGGCTGAGAACGGCCTCCTGATCGACGGCCGCGCGGTCGGCACCACCGGAGCGGTCGCTCTCGGGGCGGGTAAAAGAGCTCTCGCCGTTCTCGACGAGAATGCGGGCTTCGGAACGGTAGGTCGGAGCGGTCAGGCTGACGGCGGCGAAGCTGAGAACGAGCGCCGCCAGGGTCGGAACGATGATCCACAGGCGCGACGCCCACAGGGCGCGGGCAAGACCCGCGAGGTCGAGATCGATCAGGGAAGCCCTGTCGCGACCTGCCGGTGTCGTGTCTCCTGCCCCGACCATGATGCCGCCATCTCCTGCAACGTCCACGCAGGCTGAATAGAAATCATTAGGGTTGCCATCGGGTTAATCAGTGAAGGCCAAGACGCGCCCGGTCAGTCTTTCTTAACCACGCTGGCCGATGATCGCCGCCATGATCACAAGAGGTTTCGAGGTGCAGCCGTGAAGCGCTCCATCCTGCTGGTTGCGGCGACAGCGCTGGTTCTGGCTGGGTGCGCCGGTCGGCCGGGCGCAGGCCCCGGCACGCTTGTCGACTCGACGCGCGGTCCGGTCGGGCCCGTCGGCCCGGAAGGCGCCTTGGTGCCGCACGAGCAGATCATGCCGCGCGGCCCCTATCTCCTCGACACAGGCGACCGCCTCCGGGTGGTGGTCTTCGGGCAGGAGGGCCTGACCAACTCCTATGCTGTGGATGCCACGGGCGCCATAGCCATGCCGCTGATCGGGCTCGTCCCAGCAGCCGGCCGCTCGACGGACATGCTGGCCCGGGACATCGCCGCCAAGCTGCGCGGCGGCTTCATCCGCGAGCCGAGTGTTTCCGTCGAGGTCGAGACCTACAGGCCCTTTTTCATCATGGGTGAAGTGACCGCCGGCGGGCAGTTTCCCTTCGTCACCGGGATGACCGCGCAGAACGCCATCGCCATCGCCGGCGGGTTCACGCCGCGCGCCAACCGCTGGAACATCGAGGTCACCCGCAAGGTGAACGGCCAGCTCTACCGGGCCGACGTGCCGCTCACCCATCCCCTCGCCCCCGGCGACACCGTCGTGGTGCGCGAGCGCTGGTTCTGACGCCTTGTCCTCACCGAGCCTTGCGATCCTCCATGTCATGCGCGCGCCGGTCGGCGGGCTGTTCCGGCACGTGGTCGACCTTGCGGCGGCCCAGGCTGCCCGCGGCCACCGCGTCGGCATCGTCGCCGACGCCTCGACCGGCGGCGATCGGGCGGCGGTGGTTTTCGAAGGCCTGAAGCCGGCGCTCGCCCTCGGCCTCGCACGGGTACCGATGAGCCGAGAACTCGGTCCGGCCGACTGGTCCGCCGGCCGCGGCGTCGCGCAGATCCTCGCCGCAAAGGACATCGACGTCGTTCACGGCCACGGGTCCAAGGGCGGCGCCTTTGCCCGTCTCGCCGGAGGCGCACGCCTCAAGGTCTACACGCCCCATGGCGGCAGCCTCCACTATTCGCGCAAGACGCCGGTCGGCTTCGTCTACCTGACGCTCGAGCGCCTGCTCGCGGCCCGCACCGACCTGTTCCTGTTCGAGAGCCTGTTCGGGCTCAATGCCTTCGCCGCCAAGGTCTGCAAGCCACGCGGCGCCGTGCGGGTCGTGCATAACGGCGTCAGCGAAGGCGAGTTCTCGGCCGTGCCATCGCGGCAGGATTCGACCGACCTCCTGTTCATCGGCGAACTTCGACATCTGAAGGGCATCGACGTGCTGATCGACGCCATTGCCCTCCTGCGCGGGCGCGGGCGCGCGTTGACCGCGACCATCGTCGGCGACGGTCCCGAAGCCGGCCTCTTCCGCCAGAAGGCGGCGGATGCCGGGCTAGCCGATGCGGTAACCTTCGCGGGCGCGTTGCCCGCGCGCGAGGCCTTTGCCCGCGGTCGCCTGCTCGTCGTGCCCTCGCGGGCGGAATCACTTCCCTATGTGGTGCTCGAGGCCGGCGCGGCGGGACTGCCGGTGCTGGCCAGCGCCGTCGGCGGCATCGGCGAGATCTTCGGACCCGATGCGGACAGGCTGGTGGCGCCCGGCAGCGACTGGGCGCTTGCGGGTGCCATCGCCGCCGCCCTCGACGATCCCGACGAGACCCGCGCCCTGGCCGCGCGCCTGCGCGAGCGCATCCATGCCGGCTTTTCCGTCGATGCCATGGCCGAGGGCGTTCTCGTCGCCTATGGCGAGGCCCTCGCGCTGCGCCGCACCGCCTGAACACCGCTACGGATCAAGCGAAAAGCAACCTTTGGCGGTTAAAGCTGGCCGCAGGGACGCGACGCGCGCTGCGCGGGCGCGAAGGAGACAACGACATGCTGGGATTTACCGGCCGCGACATCATCAAGGAGGCGGAAGCAGCGCGCGCCAGCCAGCCGGCCAGCGACAACCGCCGCCCCCTGTCGGATCTGGCCGCGCGCATTGCCGGAGAGACCGTCGGGACCGTCTATTCGCCGGTCGTGCTGTCCGGGCTCGTCCGTCTGGCGGAATTCGTCATCGTCATGGCGCTGGGCGCAACGATCTATCTGGGATGGGTCTTTCCCCAGCACGGCGTGCAATGGCCCTCGCTCCTCGGCCTCGTCGGCGTGGCGGCGATGGCGCTCGCGGCCTTTCAGGCGGCCGGGCTCTATGACGTCCACGTTTTCCGCACCCATGTCGCGCAGTTCAGCCGGCTGTTCTTCACCTGGACCATGGTCTTCCTGGTGGCGATGGCCATCGCCTTTTTCGCCAAGGCCGGCGATGCCTTCTCGCGGGTCTGGCTCGGCTCCTGGTATCTGAGCGGCTTCGTCATCCTGATGGGCCTTCGCGTCGGGCTCGCCCAGCTGGTGCGCACCTGGTCGCGCGCCGGGCGGCTGCAGCGCCGCGCCGTCGTCGTCGGCGGCGGCGAGCCGGCGGAGGAGCTGATCCGCTCCATCCTTGCCCAGTCCGACAGCGACGTGACCATCTGCGGGACGTTCGACGACCGTACCGATGACCGCTCGCCGGCTCATGCTGCCCATGTGCCGAAGCTCGGCACGGTTGACGACCTGCTGGAATTCGCACGCCGCACCCGGGTCGATCTCGTCATCGTCACGATCCCGATGAGCGCCGAGAAGCGCGTGCTCGACATGCTCCGCAAGCTATGGGTCCTGCCGGTGGACATCCGCCTCGCCGCCCATACCGCCAAGCTGCGGTTCCGGCCGCGCGCCTATTCCTACATCGGCAACGTTCCCGTCCTCGATGTCTTCGACAAGCCGATCCAGGACTGGGACATCGTGCTGAAATGGGTGTTCGACAAGATCGTCGGCACCGCCGCGCTGATCGCCCTGTCGCCGATCTTCCTGGCCACCGCCATCGCCGTGAAGCTGGACTCGAAGGGACCGGTCTTCTTCCGTCAGAAGCGCTATGGCTTCAACAACGAGATGATCGAGGTTTTCAAGTTCCGGTCCATGCATACGGAGATGAGCGACGCCACGGCCTCGAAGCTAGTGACCAAGGGCGACCCGCGCGTCACCCGCGTCGGCCGGTTCATCCGCAAGACCTCCATCGACGAATTGCCGCAGCTCTTCAACGTCGTCTTCAAGGGCAACCTGTCGCTCGTCGGTCCGCGCCCGCATGCCGCCCATGCCAAGGCTGCCGACAAGCTCTATGACGATGTCGTCGACGGTTATTTCGCCCGCCACAAGGTCAAGCCCGGCATTACCGGCTGGGCCCAGATCAACGGCTGGCGCGGCGAGACGGACACGCCGGAGAAGATCCAGCGGCGCGTCGAGCACGACCTCTACTACATCGAGAACTGGTCCGTTCTCTTCGACCTCTACATCCTCGCGAAGACGCCGATATCGCTCGCCCAGCATCGCGAGAACGCATTTTGACCCTCGCCCTCCCCGCGCCCCGCGCCGGGGGGATGCTCCGCGGCGGTGAGCCGTTTCGGCTCGCCGCCCTCTGGCTCATGATGGTCGGCGGTGCCTTCGTCTTCGCCGAGCCGTCGCCCTACGAGATCGGCGCGCTCGGCGCCATCGCAGCCTTCGCCCTGACGGGCGGCCTGCGGCTGCGCGCGGCGCACGGCCCGTTGCTGATCGTCCTCGTCGTCTATTGCCTCGGCCTCACGATATCGGCGATTCCCGTTCTCGGCGCGCCCCAGGTGGCGCCCTGGGTCGCCGTCTCCTGGTATCTCGCGGTCACCATGGTGTTCTTCGCCATCGTCGCGGTCGACAATACCGAGGCGCGGATGCAGGTGATCACCCGCGCCTGGACCCTGGCGGCGTTGATCGCCGCCGTGGCCGGGATCGCCGGCTACTTCCGGGTGTTCCCAGGCGCCTTCGACCTCTTCACCCTCTATGGCCGCGCCAAGGGCACGTTCAACGACCCCAATGTGTTCGGTCCGTTCCTCATCCTGCCCATGCTGGTGGCGATGCAGGCCTTCCTGCGCGCCACCTCCGGGTCGCTCATCCGCGCTGGGGCCGTCTTCGCGATCCTTCTCGTTGCGCTGCTCCTGTCCTTTTCGCGTGGCGCATGGATCCATTTCGCCCTGTCGGCAGTGATCATGACCGGCCTGATGGTCCTGACCGCGGAGACGGCGGCACAGCGCTTCCGCATTCTTCTCGTCGTCGCCGCTGGCTTCGTCCTGCTGATCGCCTTTGTCGGCGTCCTGCTCAGCATCGACAAGGTGGCCGAACTGATGCGGGAGCGGGCGAGCCTCACCCAGAGCTACGATGCCGGCCCGATGGGACGATTCGGCCGCCATGCCTATGGCTGGCAGATGGCACTCGACGAGCCGCTCGGCATCGGGCCGCTGCAATTTACCCGTTTCTTTCCCGAGGCGCCGCACAACGTCTATCTGAATTCCTTCATGGCCGGCGGCTGGACGGGCGGGATCGCCTATATCGTCCTGGTGGCGTCGACGCTGCTGGTCGGACTGGTGGCGGCCCTCGGCCGAACGCCCTGGCAGCCCTTCACCATCGCCGTTTTCGCGACATTCTGCGGCCTCGCCTTCGAAGGGCAGATCATCGACAGCGACCACTGGCGGCATTTCTGGGTGCTGGCAGGCCTGCTCTGGGGGCTGGCCATCACCAAGCGGGTTGCGGCGGCGCGCGAAACGTCCTAAATGCCTCGCACGGTCGGAGTGTAGCGCAGCCCGGTAGCGCACTTGCATGGGGTGCAAGGGGTCAGAGGTTCAAATCCTCTCACTCCGACCAATTTCTCCCAATTCTGCCTTGTCATCGCGATTCCCCTTCCGCAGGGCTTGTTCCGGCTGTCCGAGGCCGCACGGGGCGGGACCGTGCAAGAACCGCCCGGCAGCGGGTCCGCCGGATGGCGGTCCGGGCCCACGCCATGGGCAGCGCCTTGCGGGCCCGTGATTGAAGGCTCTTCCGTGACGTCAAACAGTCTTGCCGCTGCCCCTGTCCTCGTCCCACACTAATGGGATCGAGGCAGTCGGATGGGATCGACGATGCAGCTCAACACGCGGTTCAGGCCACGGCTCGGCGGATGGCTGGGCATCGCCGTCGTGCTGTTGCTGCCGCCGGCCATCGGCGCCGCCTATGTCGGGGCCCTCAATGCCGCGACTTTCGACGATCGCAGCCTTCTGTGGCAGCTCACCATCGCGTTGCTGCTGTTCGTGCCGGTCGGGCCGCTGCTGATCCTGTTCGGCAGCGAATGGGTGACGCGTCCCGATCCGGAAGCTCTGGCGAAAATCGACAAGATCATTTCCGAGCTGGAATTCGCCAATGTCCAGGCCGGCGACTTGGAGCGCGGTCTCGAGCCGGTGCGGGACGTGGCGGACCATATGCGCCGCCGCATCGAGGAAGCCGCGAAAGCGCCGCCACCGCCGCCGTCACCGACCCCAAGCTGGCGCCGCTAGGCGATCAGCGCCCGTCGAAGGCCGTATCGAGCCGCTTGCGGCATTCCAGGAGTTCATAGAGCGCGGCCTGCAGGCGACGGACATCGTCGGCGGCGAGCCGGGCGACCGCCGGCACGACCGGCGATGCCGGCTGGGATGGTACCGCGACCCGCATGGAGGGCATCTCCACGACCGGGCGGACCTGCGGCGGGAATTCCGGCACGGCGATGGGCGTCGGCACCCGCGCGACAGGCCTTTCCGGCTCGGCCTGCACCGGCACGGGGCGCTGGACCATCGGATGGGCTGCAGGCGACGGACGCGCCGCGATAACGGGTTCGAGCCGTGCAGCGCCATATCCTGCATCATCGGGGTCTTCGTCGTCGTCCTCAGGCACGGCCGCCCGTGAGAAGGGCGGCGCGCCATAGGTCGACGTGGCGAAAGCCGGAGAGCCGCCGGAGGCAAGGGCGAGAGGTTGGCCTTCGGCCGTTTCGTCCTCGTCCTCGTCCAGCAAGGGATCGATGATATCGGGCCCCTTGGGCTTCGGCAGTGTCGTGGCCCCCTCGCCGCGCCCCAGTGCCTGGATCGCCTTGACGCCACTCTCCTTGATGATCCGCTGCACGCCACGGATCGTGTAGCCCTCGCCATAGAGGAGGTGGCGGATCCCCTTCAGAAGGTCGATGTCGTCGGGACGGTAGTAGCGACGGCCGCCGCCGCGCTTCAGCGGCCTGATCTGGCTGAAGCGGGTTTCCCAGAACCTCAGAACATGTTGCGGCAGATCGAGGTCGTCGGCGACCTCGCTGATCGTGCGATATGCGTCAGGGGCCTTGTCCACCACAATTCCGGCTCTGTGTGAGAAATGCGCGATGGCGCGATGGCATCGGGCAAAATCACGGTGGCGGATTCGTGGCGCGGCGGCAACGGCGTTGCGGGTTGCCGTCAGTCGCGCATGCCCTCGACGCTCTGGCCGTTGATCTTGGCCTTGAGGATGTTGGAGGGCTTGAACACCATGACGCGGCGCGGTGCGATCGGCACCTCCTGCCCGGTCTTCGGATTGCGCCCGACGCGTTCGCCCTTGGAGCGCACGACGAAGGATCCAAAGGAGGAGAGCTTGACCGTCTCGCCGTCGGCCAGGCAGTCGGTGATCTCCTTGAGGACCAGCTCGACGAGTTGTGCGGATTCGGTCCGCGACAGGCCCACCTTCTGATAGACGGCCTCGCAAAGATCAGCGCGCGTGACTGTCTTGCCCGCCATGTCGATCCCCCACCACTTGCCCCTGGATATGGCGGCCTTGCTCCGGGCCGAGGCACCGCAACCGCTCTTATCACTCTGATTTTACTATCACTATGGGGTCGCCCGGCAACGGTCAACCCATTGTGAGCGGAACAGGACGCCTCACCAGCGGATCAGCGCGGAGCCCCAGGTGAAGCCACCGCCCATGGCTTCCAGCATGACCAGATGGCCCGACTGGATGCGCCCGTCACGAACTGCCACGTCGAGCGCGAGCGGGATCGACGCGGCGGAGGTGTTGCCGTGGCGGTCGACGGTGATGACGACCTTTTCCGGCGCGATCTTCAGCTTCTCGGCGGAGGCGTCGATGATGCGCTTGTTGGCCTGGTGCGGGACGAACCAGTCGAGATCGGCCGAGGTCGTGCCGGTGGCGGCGTAGGCGTCGTTCATCACATCGGTGATCATGCCGACGGCATGTTTGAAGACCTCGCGGCCCTCCATGCGCAGGTGACCGACGGTCTGGGTGAGCGAGGGCCCGCCGTCGACATAGAGCTTGGTGGTATGGCGTCCGTCGGAGCGCAGATGGGTCGTCAGGACCCCGCGGCCGGCGAGGCCGTCGGGCTGCTCCTGGGCCTCGAGAACGACGGCGCCGGCCCCGTCCCCGAAGAGGACGCAAGTGGTGCGATCGGTCCAGTCGAGGATGCGGGAGAAGGTTTCGGCGCCGATGACCAGCGCCCGCTTGTGGCTGCCCGAGCGCAGGAACTTGTCCGCCGTCGACAGGGCGAAGACGAAGCCCGAACAGACGGCCTGCAGGTCGAAGGCGACACCGTGGCGGATTCCGAGGCGATCCTGGATCGTCGTGGCGCTGGCCGGAAAGGTCCGGTCCGGCGTCGATGTCGCGAGGATGATCAGGTCGATGTCCTGGGCATCAAGGCCGGCGGCAGCCAGCGCCGCCCTGGCCGCGGCGAGGCCGAGGTCGGAGGTGGTTTCGCCATCGGCGGCGATATGACGCTCACGGATCCCCGATCGCTGGACGATCCACTCGTCCGAGGTGTCCACGAGCGTCGAGAGCTCGGTATTGGTCATGACGCGGGCGGGCAGATAGCTGCCCACACCGCGCACCACGGAACGAAGTGTCACGATGCGGCCTCGAGAGGGGCGACCGGCGGGGCCGGACGCGAAGCATGATAGGCGTCCAGCATGGAGCGGATCTTCGACTGGAGATCATAGCGGGCCATGTCGTAGGCGAGATCGACGGCGCTGGCAAAGCCCAGCGGATCGGTGCCGCCATGGCTCTTGATGACGATGCCGTTGAGGCCGAGGAAGACGGCGCCATTGCTCTTGCGCGGGTCCATCTTCTCGCGCAGCGTCGAGAAGGCGTTGCGGGCGAGGAGATAGCCGAGCTTGGCCCGCCAGGTGCGCGACATGGCTGAGCGCAGATATTCGCCGATCTGCTTGGCCGTGCCCTCACCGGTCTTGAGGGCGATGTTGCCGGTGAAGCCCTCGGTGACGATCACGTCGGTGATGCCCTTGCCGATGTCGTCGCCCTCGACGAAACCGCGATAATCCAGCGTCTTCATGTCGGCATCGCGGAGAATCTGGCCGGCCTCGCGAATGAATTCGAGGCCCTTGACCTCCTCGACGCCGATGTTGAGCAGGCCCACCGTCGGCCGCTCGAGATCGAAAACGACGCGTGCCATGGCGGCGCCCATCACGGCCATGTCGACGAGGGCGGCGGCATCGGCACCGATGGAGGCGCCCATGTCGAGGACGATCGATTCGCCGCGCAGCGTTGGCCAGAGCGCGGCGAGCGCCGGGCGCTGGACGCCGTCCATGACCTTGAGATTGAAGGCGGCCATGGCCATCAGCGCGCCGGTATTGCCGGCCGAAACGGCGGCCGAGGCCCGCCCGAACTTCACCTCGTCGAGCGCCCGCCACATCGACGAGACGCGGCGGCCGTAGCGCAGGGCCTTCGACGGCTTGTCGTCCATGCGGATGGCGACGTCGGCATGGACGATCTCGCAGCGCGCCCGGACGCGCGGATTGGCCGCGAGCAGCGGCGTGATCTGCCGCTCGTCGCCGACCAGCACGAATTCGATGTCGCCGTGGCGAGACAGCGCGATCTCCGCGCCCGGCACGACGACGGAGGGACCGAAATCGCCCCCCATGACGTCGAGGGCCAGCCGTACCTTCTCGGACATGCACCTATCCGTATGACCGACGCCCGAGGCCGGGGGCCCCGATGGACCGCGAGCCCCGACGGCGCGAGGAGCCGGGACAATAGCGTCTGGCACCGCCTGCACAAGGGGCAGGCACGCCGAACACCAAACCGGCGCCTGTTTAGGTGCCGCGCTTCAGTTTGGAAAGCCCCGCAAAGGGCGAGGTCTCGCCGCCGTCGTCGGGCGGCTGAAAGGCGGCGTCGGGCTTGCGGGGATAGGGATCCACCCCGAGGGCCAGGAATTCGGCGGCGATGGCGGCGGCGTCGACGACACCGCCGATGAGGGGATCATCCGCCGCGACCGCGGCGTCGATGGCCAGGCCGTCCTCCTCGTCGTGGACGAGATGCGCCTTCAGCTTGTCCTCGGGACGGAAGCTCGCCTCCACCTCCTCCGCGATGGTGTTCTCAACCGGGTCGAGGGTGACGACGCAGGTTTGCGTGACGGTCGCACTGACCCTGCCGGTGACCACCAGACCGTCGCCGCGATAGGGTTTGACATGGATGTCGAGGTCGAAGGCCGTCATCCCGTCGACACCGATGAAGGCTGCGAACGTGGCAAGATCCTCATCCGCAAGCTGACGGCGGCGAATATGGACGCCGGATGCCGAGACATCGACCAACCGGATCGGCCAGCG
>CALRLZ020000008.1:0-138640 GCA_943368975.1 Archangium gephyra | reverse complement strand
GGGCGAGGTCGGCGGTCTTCGCCCCGGCCTCATGCTCCTTCAGCACCGCGATGATCTGTTCCTCAGTGAACCTTGCTCGCTTCATCAGTCCGTCCTCGTCAGGGCCGGACTCTAACTCCGCGTGGAGGAAAATCTCAGTGGCAGGTCAGAGCCAATTCGCTCAAGACCTACGATCTTGCGAACTAGGCGCCGCCACGAGGAGCCACAGGCCACCCGCGATCACAATCACGCCGACCAGGTGGAACCATTCGAGGCGCTCTCCAAGCATCGTGATGGCCAAGGCTGCGGAGAATACCGGCGACAGGTAGAGGAATGTCGCGGCGCGCGTCGGGCCTGTGATGCCGACGCCGTAGAGATAAAGCAGGTTGCCGATCATGGTCGGACCCACCGCCATGAAGCTGATGGCTGCCGCCGAGAGCGTCAAGTCTGCCTCAGGTTGGATGAACCATTTCCCCGACAGGCTGCTGGCGATGATGTAGACGGGCAGCATCACCACAAGAATGCCGGCCCAGGCCGTCGCCACTGTCATCGATAGGGGATCGATCGATTTCGACCAGATCCGCACCCTGAGCGAGAATGCGGCAAAGCTGATCGCGGCAAGCAGCGAGAGGATGTTGCCGAAGCCGAACTGCAAGCGGCCAAGAGCGGCCAGTTCACCTTTCAGGGCAATGATGATGGTACCAGATAGGGCGAGGACGAGGCCTGCCAGCGCGCGCGGGGAGAGCCGTTCAGTCCCTAAAAGGGCACCAAGTGCAGCCGCCCAGATGGGTGTGGTCGCATTGATAAGCCCGACCTCAAGGGCGAGGCTATAATAGGCTCCGCCAAGTAGCAGGTAGGAGAAAAGCCCGACCCCGATGATCCCCCAGAGGATCAGATCGGTCTTTAGCTCCATCAGCTTTGGCCAGGAGCGACGTAAGGTCGGCAAGGCGATCACGGTCAGGAGCGAGGCTCCAATGAACCAGCGCCAGAAGACGAGAGAGGGCAGGGGGACCATGTCCCGCACCGCCCGCGCGACCACGTGATTGCTACTCCATAGGGCGGCCGTCGCGACGAGGGCAATGATCCCGGCTGCTGAGCGAGACGGCCACATCAACCGTGACGGCCCGTTCCTTGCCGCGAGCGCTGCGAGACGTGCCAGGGCAGGCAGAGTTTCTCGGCATAGTCGACGAGAAAGAACAGGATCGTTCCCACGACACCGAGGAGAAGGAGAGGGACAAAGACCCTCACCGTGTCGAACTGTCCTTGGGCAACAAGAATCTGGAAACCGAGTCCTCGGCTGCCGGCGACGAACTCGCCGACTATGGCGCCTACCAGTGCGAAGGACACTGCGACCTTCATGCCGGCGAACAAACTGGGGAGGGCGCAGGGAAACCGGATCTTGAGCAGGATCGCAAGCGGGCTCGCCTTAGAGACCCTTGCAAGGTTCAACATGTCCGGATCGACGGAGCGAAGTCCCAGCACCATGTCAATCACGATCGGGAAGATGGCCAACATCATGGCGATGGCGATTTTCGGCTCAGTCCCGGTCCCCATCCAGATGACGAAGAGGGGGGCGAGAGCGACTTTCGGAATGGAGTTGAGAGCCACCAGCAGCGTGTAGATGGTCCGCTCGATGAGAGGCGAATAGACCACCGCAATGGCCAGAAGCACGCCGAAGATGACCGCCAGAACGAAGCCTATCGTCGTCATCCACAGCGTGAATCCGAGATGGCGGATGAACACCCAAGGTGTCTCGAGGAAGGCGGCGATGATGGCCGATGGAGGCGGCAGGATGAGAGGTGAGGGCTCAAACCACCAGACGCCGATCTCCCAGAACAGGAGCGCTCCCGCAATGACCAGAACGATATCGAAGGCCTCGTGATGGCGTGAGAAGACCGACTTCAGCATGGCTATTCCTTCAGGATGCCGAGCTTCGCAAAATGATGCCGGATCTGTGCCACATAGGACACGAAAGCAGTGCTGTCGCGCACGGCCAGGGAGCGCGGCCGTGGCAGATCGATGGACATGACGTCGACGATCATGCCTGGCGATTTCCCCATCATGACGACCCTGTCGGACAGGAAAACCGCTTCCGGGATAGAATGGGTGATGAACAGGAGTGTCTTACGCGTGTCCTGCCAGATACGGGCAAGCTCAAGGTTGAGGTCGTCGCGCGTCATCGCGTCGAGGGCGCCGAAGGGCTCGTCCATCAGGAGCAGTTGCGGATCGGTCAGGAGCGCCCTGCAGATAGATGCCCGCTGGCGCATTCCCCCTGACAACTCCCAGGGATAGCGGTTCTCGAAGCCCGAAAGGCCAAAACGATCGAGCAGCGCTAGAGCGCGATCACGATAAGCCGCTCGCGGACGGCCGAGGAACTCGATCGAGAGGAGAACGTTGTCGAGAATGGTGCGCCAATCCAGAAGGACATCGCGCTGGAAGACGACGGCCAGGTCGTCCGGCGGGCCATTGAGGTTCTTGCCGCCGACCGCGATGGAGCCGCCCGTCATGTCCTCAAGGCCCGCAACGAGCTTGAGAAGGGTGCTCTTGCCGCAACCTGAGGGTCCGACCACGCTGACGAATTCGCCGGGCCTGATGTCGAGAGTGATGTCGACCAACGCCTGCACCGGGCCACGCGGGGAAGAGTAGGTTTTCCCCGCATGGCGGATGCTTACGCCCGTCGTGCCGGTTGCCGACGCGGCCTGCATGGTCACTCCATCAGAGCATTGGTGAAATAGTCGGCGGCGTTCCAACCGGGGCGGACGACACCGGCCGCTTCCATGGATTTCAATGCAGCTTCCCAATCCTCACGCGCCTGCCAGCCGATCGGCCGACCCTGCGAGGCCGGCGTATCGAAATAGTCGATAGTGAGCTTGATCTGCTCAGCCAGAACCTTGGGGTCAAGCCGCGCATCAGGACGCTCTGCGATAATCGCCTTCGCCCCATCGTCGGGGTTCGTTCTCAGGTGTTCCCAGGCACGCTGTTGGACCTGGATGAGCCGACGCAAGGCCGGGCCGCGGTTGGCGATGGTGTCGTCGCGCGCAACAAGGCCATAGCTCGGAAAGGTGATCCCGCCTTCCGAGGCAAGGATGCACCGCGACGGCCGCGGTCCTTCTGCGATCGGAAGGGCCGAGCCGACCGTCGACATGAGCCCATCGGCGCGCTTGGCGATATAGGTCCCCCAAAGCGCTGCGGGATCGACGACCTCGACGGGAAGGTCGTCGCGGCCGAGCCCTCCGGCCCTTAGGAATGTGTCGATGAAGGGCGCCCAGGGGCTCGCGGCAAAGACCACGACCTTCTTGCCCCTGAGATCGGCGATCCGGTTGATCGGGGACGCACGATCGACGAGCACGCAGAGATCCGTTTTGCGTTGAAAATTCCAGAAAGAGACGATGCGCGCGCCTTGCGTGCGTGCGGAGCCGACGAGGCCGACCTGCACCTGGCCTACATCGACCTGGCCGGCATTGACGAGTTGGATCGTATTGCCCGAGCCACGGCCGTCCTGAATGTCGACGTCGAGCCCCGCCTCGCGGAACCAGCCGCGGTTCTTGGCGAGATGCATGGCGGCCTGAACGCCCCAGGGCGAGAAATCGAGCCGGACCGAAATCTTCTCCTGCGCATGCGATGGTAATGTCAGCGCCGCAAGCACGGCGGATGCAATCAAGAGCTTCTTCATCTCCGCTTCTCCCTCATGAGGACCTCTGGATTGGCGCCTTCCGCTTCATCCGGCGAAATGTGCGTCAGGTAGCTCAGCACCATCTGAACGACGTGCTGGCGTCTGGTTGCAACACGCCTGCGGGCGACCAGATCGCGATCGAGCAGCCAGGACAGCGTGTGCTGATTGGACAGGAAAAAATAGGCGAGGCCGGAGATCGACAGATAGAGATCCGCCGCATCTACATTCTGCCGGAACGCGCCTTCGGCCTGGCCGCGCTCGAGGATGTGCTCGATCGTATCGAGAAGGCCGCGATAGAGCGGTTTGACGCTCGTCGAGCGTTTGAGGTTCGCGGCATAATGAATGTTTTCGATGCTCATCAGGCGGATGAGATCGGGGGTCGCGGTGAAGTGGTCGAAGGTGTTTGCCACTAGCCGGCTCATTGCTTCGACCGGTGCCAGGTCACGCAGGCTCTCATCCTCCTGCCGTGCGCGAAGCCCTGCATAGATGCCTTCCAGCACCTCGAGGTAGAGATCGTCCTTCGAGCCGAAATAGTGATAGATCAGGTTCTTGTTGACGCTCGAGAGTTCGGCGATGCGATCGACACGGGCACCGTTGAGCCCGTGGGTTACGAATTCGATCCGGGCGGTTGCAAGGATACGGGCGCGTGTCGCCTCCGCGTTACGCGTCTGTTTCGCGGCTTTGGGCAGGGTCTCAGCCACCATGGAGCGTGCTCTCGTGGGTGCTGCGCAGAGAGGCCCTGAGGGCAGCCGTTCTGACCGTGTCGATCTGGTCGTCGAGGAAGGCGACGCCATGGTGTCGCTCGGCAAAGCCCGCTGAGATCTTGTCGTCGAGATAGTCTTCCAGCACCGCCTGGGGGTCACGGGCGAAAGCATCGCCAAATCCCCCTGCGCCTGCCTGTTCGTGGATGATCACGGTGTCCTGAGCTACTCGTGTCGTGATTTTGCCGGGCAGTTCGCGCTTGTCTCCACCCGCAATCATGAAATTGCGGGAAGGGCCGCCTGGCTCGCCCCCAGCAAGCCCATAGGGGCGGAATTTCACGCGGTCGGTCCGCATCTGCAGAAGTGCTTCGTCGGCTAGGATACGGTAGGTGCGCCGGATGCCGACGCCGCCGCGATACCGCCCGGCGCCACAGCTATCCTGCACGAAAGAATAGTCCTCGATGCGGACGGGATGCTCCGCTTCCATCACCTCGACAGGCATGTTGGACAGGTTCTGCGAGGCGTTGGTGACTGCCTCGAGCCCGTCCTTGTTCGGCCGGCCACCCCAGGCACCGCAGATCATATCGACGATGATGAAGGGCTTTCGGTTCGGCCTCAGCCCTGAAATGCAGATGACGCTATTGCCGCCTTCACCTGCCGCCGGCACCTTGTCCGGGACGATCTGGGCGAGAGCTCCAAGCATGGTGTCGAAGACCCTGTAGCCGGTCAGGGCCCGCGCCGCGCAGGGGCCCGGCATAACGGGATTGAGCACCGAGGCCTCAGGAGCTCTGACCTCGATACAGCGAAACAGCCCGACATTGTTCGGAAGGTCCTTGGCAAGGACGCAGCGCACCGAGAGATATGTGAGCGAATGGGTGAAGCTCAGGGTCGAGTTTAGCGCACCGCGGACCTGTGGGCTCGACCCCGTGTAGTCGACAAAGAGGCTTCCGTCGTCTCTTACCGTGATGGCGACCTTGATGGGGATTGGATCGTCCGAGAATCCGTCGTCATCGATAAAATCGGTGAAGCGCCATGTCCCCTTTGGCCAGGTCTTGATCTCCTCTCGCGTCATGCGCTCTGCATAGTCGAGCAGTTCGCTCATGTAGTCGCCGACTTCATCGGCACCATAGCGCTGCATCAGCTTCTCAAGGCCGCGCTTGCCGACCTGCGCGGCCGCAAACTGGGCCGATAGATCGCCCCAAACGCGATCCGGCACCCGAACGTTGATCTTGATAAGCTTTTCCAGTGTTCGGTTGAGAACGCCGCGCTCGTACAGCTTGAGGGGAGGGATCCGCAGGCCCTCCTGGTAAATCTCGGTGGAATCGGAGGCGTTGGACCCCGGCACGCGCCCGCCGACATCGGTGTGGTGGCAGATCACGACGGCGAAAGCGCGACGTTTGCCCTGTAGGAAGATGGGCACGAACATGAAGATGTCCGGCAGGTGCATGCCCCCGTGGTAAGGGTCGTTCATGATCACCACGTCGCCCTCGTTGAGATCATCAGCAAAGGTCGTGAGGACCGATTCCATCGCTTCCGGGATTGCGCCCAGATGCTGGGCGATGGTCTTGGCTTGGGCCACCATCTGGCCATCTGCAGCGCAGATGGCGGCAGAAAAATCCATGACATCTTTGACGATCTCGGAACGTGCAATGCGCACGACCGTGTAGGCCATGTCGTCGGCGATGGAATCCAAGCCGCTCTTGATGACGGCAAAAGTGATCGGATCGACATTCATGTGCCGAACTCCATGACGATGCAGCCGATGGCATCCTTGTGGACGCTCGCGTCCGGCGGCACGATGATGGTCGCGTCGAATTCCTCGATGATCAACGGGCCCTGCCGCGGCGCGGAGCCGATCGCTTCGCGTCCAACGATTTCTACCGCCTTGGGTGCACCACCACGGAAGAATGACACCTGGCGGCTGCCCGAAACGCTCGCGCCAGCGCGAGGCGCGATCTTCATGGCGCCGAAGTCGAGACGGCTGTCGCGCAGGCCGCGGCCGGCGATGCGCAGCTTCATCAGTTCGATCGGTGTCTCGTCGCGATAGCCGTAGGTTTTTTCGTATTCGGCAATGAAGAGATCGCGGATCATGTCGAGGTCTATGCCGTCGAACCTGACCGTCAATTCCGTTGCTTGCCCTTCATGGCGCAGGTCGGCTTCGAAAAGATAGCTTCGGCGCTCTTTGGAGTAGCCGTCGGCTGCAAGCCGCGCTGCGACCTGGTTCTCAAGCGCGCTCTTGAGGGCTACCAGTTCGGCAACTGCAAGCTGGTCGAGGCGTCGGGTTACGGTCGCCAGCGCTGTATGCTCCGTATCGGAAGCGAGCATGCCGATCGCCGAGAAGATCCCGGACATGGGGGGAACGACGACTCTCGGAATACCGAGTTGACGGGCGAGATCGGGCGCATGAACGCCGCCATTGCCGCCGAAAGCCACCAATGTGAAGTCGCGGGGGTCGCGGCCGCGCTCGACCGTCACGGCTCTTACCGCCCTTGCCATGGCGGCATTTGCGACCGCGCGAATACCATGGGCTGCGTCGATCGTTGGCAGTGACAAGGGTTGCCCGACATAGGTCTCGACGGCCTTTTCGCTCAAGGCGTGATCGATCCGCAGGCGGCCGCCGGCCAGAGCGTTTGCGTTGATCAAGCCGAGAAGGACATTGGCGTCGGTCACCGTCGGTCGGTCATTGCCGAGCCCGTAGCATGCGGGGCCGGGATGGGCGCCGGCAGAATGGGGGCCAACGACGAGGAGCCCCCCCTTATCGATCCCGGCAATTGAGCCGCCGCCGGCACCGACTTCGGCAATGTCGATCGCCGGAACTTTGAGCATGTAGCCGCCGGCCTTGACGAAGCGGCTCGATGTGGAGATTCCGTCGCGGAACTCGTATTCCGACGTCATCGTGGGGTGGCCGTCTTCGATGATTACCGCCTTCGCGGTGGTCCCACCCATGTCGAAGACGATCACGTCTCGGTCCTGCCGGGCCATGCCGAGGCGTGCAGCACCAACCACGCCGCCAGCTGGCCCGGAGGCCACGACCATGACGGGCTTTTCGCAGGTCACCTCTGCCGCCAGCATCCCGCCGTTGGACGTCATCACAAGGACGGGCGCCGCAATGCCAATTTCCTTCAGCCCGTCCTGTAACCTTTGCAGGTAGTTCCGCATGGCTACGAGGAGGTATGCGTTCACGACCGTGGTGCTCGTGCGCTCGTACTCCTTCATTTCCGGCAGCACGGCACAGGAGCTCGTGACGAGAACGCCAGGGAAATGGCTCTTGATCAGTTGTTCTGCCTGTTCCTCATGAGCGGCGTTCCGATAGCTGTTGATGAATGCGATCGCTATGGCTTCGATGCCCTCGTCCATCAGGGCCTTGCCGGCGGCTAACACCTCCGGCTCATTGAGAGGGGAGATGACCGTACCATCGGCGGCCATCCTTTCTTCGACCTCGAGCCGGTGGCGGCGCGGGACGAGAGGCTTCGGCTTGTCCCAGGTCAGATCGAACATGTCCGGCATCCGAATGCGTCCGATCTCCAAAACGTCGCGAAATCCGCGCGTGGTGATCAGGCCCGTCTTGGCGCCGCGCCGCTGAAGGATCGTGTTCGAGCCAACGGTTGTCCCGTGCAGAACCTCCGCGACCCACGAAGGGCTGATGCGAAGTTCCTCAAGGAGGGCGCGCACGCCGTCAATGACGGCTCGGCTCGGATCGTCGGAGGTTGATGAGACCTTGCTCTGGTGGATCAGCCCCCTGGCGTCGAGAAGCGCAATGTCGGTAAAGGTGCCGCCTATGTCGACTGCGACCCTGACCGTCTCGCGTTGCGTCTCGACCAGCATCGGCGAGCTCCATAAACTAACCAGTTAGTCAATTAGAAGCCCTGCGGTGCGCGCGAGTCAATAGCCAGGACAGACGAGGCGAGCCAGTCGTCAACCAGCCGAACCGCCTGACGCCGGGCGGGATGAAGGGAATGTCCGAAGGCGGCGTCATGGGGGCAAGCGTGGCCCTGTCGAATGCGATCAATGACGCGCTTGGCAAGGTCGGCGGATCGCTGTCACACCAGCCGTTTACGCCCGAGGCCGTGTGGCGTGCGATCCACCACTGCCGGCCGCTGCCGTCGGGATGGTCGGCCGGTTCCGCCGTCTCGCAACACAAGCACCGCATGATGCGGCCTCGACCGCGCCGGCGCACCGTGACTCGCCGCGGACGATCATGCCCTGGCTCTCAGCGGGCGGTGGCGAGCACCCTCCGACACGCTTCGACAAAGACGGTCGCTCCCAGCGCGATGTCCTGGTCGGACGTGTTTTCGGTCCAATGGTGGCTTATGCCGCCGATGGACGGCACGAACAGCATGCCCGCTGGCATGACGGTGGCCAGAATCTGCGCATCATGTCCTGCGCCACTGTGCATGCGCAGCGACTGGGACGGCGCATGAATTTCGGCGGCCCCCTCGACGGCGTCCTGAATGCCCCCATCCATGGGCGCAGGAACCCCGACGCGGATGCGCTCAATCGTGACGGCGCACGGGCCTGCAGCGGTCGCCTCCTTCGCCATGGCCTGCAGCAGGCTTTCAAGGCGGACGACGACGTCCGGATCATCGTCGCGAATCTGGAACAGCATCTCGGCGCTGCCGGGGATGATGCTGGGCGCGCCGGGATCGAGCGTGATGCGCCCTGTCGTCCAGACCGTCCGCACACTCGCGACATCCGGGAAGCGCTGGTCGATCGCCACGCAGAAATGGGCGAGCGCCAGACCTGCATCCTTGCGCCTGGCCATGCGTGTCGTTCCTGCGTGGTTCTGTGCGCCCATGAACGTGATCCGGTATTGCCAGATGCCGACGATGGACGTCACGACCCCGATCTTCAGGCCGCGCGTCTCCAGCGTATCGCCCTGCTCGATATGGGCCTCCAGATAACCGAGGTACCGGCCCCGCTCGACACTTGTGCGCGGAAGGCCGGCGAGGCCGACGTCCCGCAACGCGTCGCGCATGGCGCGGCCGTTGCTGCGATCCCGGGCGGCATCGATCTCCACTTCGGTAACGTCGCCGACATAGGACCGCGACCCCAACAGGGAGCCGAAATGGCCCTCCTCATCGCACCACGCCGCGACCTCGACCGTACCGGCAACAGTCGGATCGTTGTTGATGACGCGCGCCGCCTCAAGCGCATAGACAACGCCGAGCGGACCATCGAGCCAGCCGGCATGCGACTGGCTCTCGAGATGGGAGCCGGCGAGCATCTTTGGACCGGCCGTCTCGCGCGTGCCGATGAGATTGCCTATGCCGTCGATCGTCCCGCTCAGGCCCGCGTCGGGAAGCTGTCGCGATAGCCACGCCAGCGACTGCATGTGCTCGGGCGAGAAGGTGGGCCTGTGGACCCCGGACTTGTAAGCGCCGATGGCGCGGAGCTCGTTGAGGTCTGCAATCACGCGAGCGCCGTTTGCGGTCGCCTGCCTGGTCGTCATCTCGGATTTCCCCCGCCCCGATAGCGCGCGATTTGGTGCAGCGGTCCCAACCTATCGATGGACACCGGGATCGTGAAGGGTTCTTCGTATGCAGGATGCCTGGACACGCAATTCGCGCGGCCAGCCCGTGAACGGACAGTCCAGACGTCCGCTGGGACGAGCCAATCGCCATTTCGCTGGGGGCGAAATCGCAGCCACCCCAGCACAGACTCTCGCGATGCCTCCGTCGCCTCGAAGACAACAGGTCGGCCGGTCTTGCTTTGCATGACGGAGGCTCGCGCCTTGACCCTACCTGCCAGAGCCACGTCAGCGACGCGGAGGTGCACCAGATCGCAACCCCCTCAGCTTGCTGTCGATCGCGAGATTGAACAGCGCAAGGTCGCGTATGCGGCGCTGGTGTCGGAGCTGGGCGCGGATGGCCCAAATGTCTTTCGGCTTTAGCGGTGGTTTGGCGCCGACCAAGAGCCCCGAGTTCCACGCGTGCCGAACCTGTTCGGATGATGTCTCTCTGCTCATAACGCATCCTCCAAAGGATGCCGCATCCGGTCGAGATCATACCACCGCGCAGCAGCTTCGCGCCTCCAAATCAGACTTTGGCTCTGTGGTCTGGAGCCGACCCTGGACTGCGGATCCGCCGATGCCTGGTCAAACCCGGCTTTGGCCGCTGCTCGACACTGCCGCAAGTGGCGAGGCTCTGTTGGAACAATGGTCGCGCCTGCCATGGGTTGCGGCTCATACGTCGCAGGGACCGGCATTGCAGCTGGAGGCGGAATGGGCTACGGGGCGATTTCAACGCGCTCGTTGGACAATTTCAGTCTTTTGTGAGCGACCATGAACATGCTCATGTTTCTCGGCGGCCTGGTCCTGCTGGTCGTCGGCGCGAATGTGCTGGTACGAGGCGCGTCGAAACTCGCGCTGTCGTTCGGCATCAGCCCGCTCGTTGTCGGCCTGACGATTGTTGCCTTCGGGACCAGTGCGCCCGAAGTCGCCGTAAGCGTCGGAGCGGTGTTCGATGGCAAGACCGACATTGCCATTGGCAACGTCGTGGGCAGCAACATTTTCAACGTGCTGTTCATCCTGGGCGTCAGTGCGCTGATCACGCCCCTGGTGGTCAACAGTCAGCTGATCCGGCAGGAGGTGCCTATCATGCTGGGCGCCAGCCTGTTGCTGCTGGCATTCACCTTCGATGGCAAGCTTTCGTTCCTGGAGGGCGGCGCGCTGTTTGCCCTGCTCGCAGCCTACACCATCTTCCTGATCGTGCAGTCGCGCCACGAAACCCAGGCGGCCAAGGACGAGTTTGCCGAAGCGGTTCAACCCGCCGAGTCTGGCGGCTGGGACAGTCACTGGGTCGCACAGGTGGGGCTGATCGCCGCGGGTCTCGTTGCCCTCGTTTTCGGATCTGACTTTCTGGTCACGGCCTCGGTCAGTTTTGCGAAGGCGATTGGCGTGAGCGACCTCGTCATAGGACTGACCATTGTCGCAGCGGGCACGAGCATGCCAGAGGTTGCAACGAGCATCGCGGCAGCATTGAAAGGCGAACGTGACATTGCGGTCGGCAACGTCGTCGGCAGCAACACCTTCAACATCTTGGGTTGCCTTGGCATATCGGGGCTTGTGTCGGGCGATTTGGGGCTGGTGATGGCACCGTCGCTGCTGGCCTTCGACATCTGGGTGATGCTGGCTGTAGCGCTGGCATGCTTGCCTGTTTTCATGACCGGAGGAGAGATCGCCCGTTGGGAGGGCGGCGTTTTCCTCGGATACTACGCCGCCTATGTGTCCTATCTGATCCTTGCCGCCCAACAGCACGATGCTTTGCAAGCCTTCTCGGGATTGATGTTGGGTTTCGTGGTCCCTCTGACCGTTTTGACGCTGGTGGTGATGGTGATCCGCCGTCCATCCGCGTCGGGCAAATCTTGAACCCACTTTTTCGCCACTGAGGAATTCCAGGGAGAAGAGCCCCCGGGAGTTCCGGGCAGCAGTGAGCTGGGTTGAAGATGTTTCCCGCGGGGTGAAGCGCCCATGGTCTGCCGGAGGCCGGTTGTCTTGATTTCTGACGAGGCCGCCCGAGCCCAGAGCGGGCATTCCCAATTTCCGCTTGGGGCCCAATTTCAGAACTTGGTTGGCCATCGAGCCATGGCCCTGGAACCGGCCAAAGCCTGGCGTCAGAGATCGCGCTTGGTCGGTCGGTTCATTGTTTCTGAAGCGACACCTGGTCTGGCAAGGTCTGGCCCGCTACCGTGACCAAGGCCTGGAAACTCCACCCTCGGGCGGTCCAAAGATCGGTCTCGGATCACAACGAAACTCAGCGCCGTCCCTTAGTCCGGAGGAAAAGTGGGTCTGAGGTCAGCCTCGCCCCACCGCAACTGACCTTCCGACCATCGCCAAATGTTGCCTTGGACGGCAGCCTTAACGGGGCGACGACCAATGGGCTACCTCGGACAGGCTGAACAGGCTTTTCCCACTTGCTGTTGCAGCGACGGAACCACTGTATGAACGGCGCTACTTGGGCGGGTCGGCTGCCTCGAGTTCCGCAAAACGCCTCTCAAGCGGACTTCAGGTCGATGCCGACAGACGGGCATCCGGCGTTGCAAGTTGCTCACAAGCGGAACAATGCGGCCGGTGGCAAACCCAGCGTCCCTCGAATATCCCGCGGTCGGTCTCATCCAGCTTTTGATGGCCTGCCGATCTGCGAGGACACCGCGTCCGCCGGCATGGGGCGCCCATAGCGATAGCCCTGCGACATATGCACGCCTGCCGCCGAGACAAACCGCTCCTGGGCTTCTGTCTCGATCCCTTCCGCCACGATCTTCAGTCCCAGCGAACGACCGATGGCCACCACTGCATGGACGATGGCCGCAGCGTCCATGGCGCTGTCCACCTCGGTGATAAAGGACCGGTCGATCTTGATGCGCGAGAAGGGGAACCGGCGCAGATAGGCCAGGCTCGAATAGCCGGTTCCGAAATCGTCGAGCGCGATGCCGATGCCTCTTGCGCGCAGCCGTTGCAATGTCTCGGCTGTCCACTGTTCGTTGCCGATCAGGGCTGTCTCGGTCACCTCGAGGGTGAGATCTGCGGCAGCGAAGCCGGTTTCGGCCAGCGTCTCCATCAAAAGGGTCTCGAAATCGTCCTCCTGAAGCTGCAGGGGCGAGACGTTGATCGACAGGTTGATCCCTGGCCAGTCGCGGGCGCAAAGCATCGACTGCCTGAGCATATGGGTGCCAAGCGGCACAATCAGACCGCTGGCTTCGGCTTCAGGGATGAACTTCGCGGGCTCGATGACAGTCCCGTCCGGCTTCATCCAACGCGCGAGAGCCTCGACCCCGACCAGCATGCCGTCGCCCCGTGACACGATTGGCTGGAAGAAGGGCAGGATCTCGCCGGCCGCGATTGCCCTGAGGAGTTCCGGCTCGCAGGCCTCCGCATCCGCCATTGGCGCGGGGGCGCCGACGGGTCCGGCAAGCGCGGCAGGTGCTCCTCCCAGTTCGGCGTCGATCGCCCGCACGGTGGCATCGACCGCCAGCCCGAGCGCGGCGACAAGGTCAGCCTCCGGCAGGCGCCCCTCGATGCGGGCGAGCGTCTCGATGGTGCGTGCGAGTTCGGCCACCCGCGAGGCTCCGGCATTGAGGCTCATCGATTTCAGGCTATGCGCCGCCCGGCCAACGGCCTCAGCGTCAGCCGCCGCAGCCGCCTCCTCGATGGCGGTTCGTGCGGTCTGGGCATGGGTCGTCCAGAGCCCCAAGATCCGTTGCGCGAAATCCGGCCGGCCGAGGGAGGCCATGTCGGCGAACTCGGTAAGCTTCTCGCGGCTCAGGAGATCGTCGTGGCCCATGGGAGCCAGGGTCTCGGCAGCCATGGTGCCTGGCCGCGATGGCGCGTCGACCCGGGGGGAAGCCGCCGGCGATCCCGCCGGCACCCAGCGACGCAGGACCTCGGCGAGGTCGGCGAGGCTGAAGGGCTTGTGCAGGATGTCGTCCATCCCGCAGGCCCGCCAGGTCCCGTCAGCGGTGCCGATCACATCGGCAGTGAGCGCGACGATGGGGACACGGGCGACGCCCCGGTCCTCCTCCTGGTCGCGAATGCGGCGGCTTGCTTCGAAACCGTCCATGACGGGCATGCTGCCGTCCATGAAGACGAGGTCATAGGCGCCGGTGGCGACCGCCTTCACGGCCTGCAGGCCATCCTCGACGCAATCGGCGGTCGCACCGAAATGCGCCAGCGCGGCCAGAGCCACCTCGCGGTTCACCGCGCTGTCGTCCACGACGAGAATGCGCACATGCCCAAAGTCGGGGCGCGCCTCATCGCTGGCGGTGGGCGCAACGGCCAAGGCAATGTCCTCGCCGGCGAGATGCCTGACGATCAGGCTGCGGAGCTCGCCGCGCTGGATCGGAAGATCGAGATGGGCCCCGCCCGCCCTAGCCGGGCCCGCGGCCAGGGGCGCGCACCGCACGAAACCGACGCCATCGCGAGCGGGGCCGTGAGGGGCATTGGCGGCGAAGACAATCGCGCCCGTTGCCAGATCGGGGAGTGGACCGTTCGCGGCGCCCCGCTCCACCCGGTAACCTGCCGCCGACAGGTAGAGCGCAAGAATATCGCCGTGGCGGCCGGCGAGGTTGACGACCGCGGTTCGGGCCCCGGACCGCCTCGGCCAGGGCTCGCCGACAGCGTATGTGCCCATGGAAAGCGTGAAGGTGAAGGTCGACCCGGCGCCTGGTGTGCTCTCGACGCTCACCGTGGCCCCCATGGCGTCGGCAATCTTCCGGCAAATGGCGAGGCCGAGCCCGGTTCCTCCGAAGCGCCGGGTGATGGACTGGTCCGCCTGCGAGAAGGCTGTAAAGAGCGTGTCGATCTTGTCCGCGGGGATGCCAATGCCGGTATCAGCGACCGAAATCCTCAAGGCTGGTGAGGGGCCATCGGCAACCTCGGCGACAATCAGGACCGAACCGCTCTCGGTGAACTTCACCGCATTGTTGACCAGGTTGGCGACGACCTGCTGCACCCTGACCGGATCCCCGGTCAATGTGCCGGAGAGCGCCGGGTCGATGAAGGCACAGAGGTCGATATCCTTCTCGCGTGCCCGCTCCGCGAACAGCATGACGGTCTGGTCGATGATTTCGGCGGGATCGAAGGGGATCTCTTCCAGCGTCAACTGACCGGCCTCGATCTTGGACAGGTCGAGGATGTCGTTGATGATGGTCAGCAGGTTGCGACCCGACCGGACGATGGTCTCCGCATGGCGCTTCGGGCGCGCATCGAGCGCGCTCCTGGCGACGAGTTCGGCCATGACCATGATTCCGTTCATCGGGGTGCGGATCTCGTGGCTCATGGCGGCAAGGAAGTCGCTCTTGGCCCGGTTGGCTTGTTGCGCCGCGTCTCGCGCGACGCGATAGTCGGCAGTACGCTCGGCGACCTGGCGCTCAAGATCCTTGAGGTGCTCCGCCATGCGATCGTCACGGGCCCGAATCTCGGCGAGGAGACCGTTGAAGCCCTCCACCATCGCGCCGACCTCGTCGTCGGAGGTCACGGCGACGTCGGTGGAGAAATCGTGTCGTTCCCTGATCTGTTGCATGGCTGCTGTCAGCCCGGTGATGGGCCGGACAATGGATCCGCCGAGCTTGCGGGCGACGACGAGGCCGGTGACGACCGCCAAAAGGGCGCCGGCGAGCGTGACGGCGAGGGTGACGAGCAGTCGCTGCAAGAGATCGTTCGCCTCGGCGACCATGATGAACTGGCCGATATCGCGACCATTGTGATGGATCGGCACCGTCGTCTCGATGGTGCCGCTGGCCAGGATGGTCCAGACGCTCGGCCGCTCCGACAGGCTCAGCCTTGCGTCGCGATCCAGACTGGAGGCGAGGCCGATCGAGGCCAGGACGCCGCCACCGGTCGTTTCGATCCGCGCCGTCAACATGCCGTTCATCGTGGCGATAGCGCGCATCGCGCGGAGCGCAGCCTGCTCGTCGCCCACGGCCGCCGCATCGGCGACTGCAGCGGCGAAAACCTGGGCTGTGGCGATGAAGGCCTCGCTCTTGGCCTCGACATAGCGCCGGGTTTCCTGGGTCACGGAGACGGCCGTTCCGATGATCACGGCCGCGGCAACTGACAGCAGCGCCAGCAGGCCGAGCTTTCGGCCGATTGATCGGTGTGGCTGCATCTGCGCTTCTGGTCCCCGCTCCAGGTAAGGGAACGCTAACGGCACGAGCTGAAAACGATCTTAATCGCAGTTGGTCAGTGTGTTTTTAATCTTCGGCATGGAAGGTGGCGCCATGACCGAAGCCACCGTCGCTGCCGGAAGCTGGAAATTCGTGCTCGACGAGCCGTTGCGCGTGCTCGTTGTCGACGACGATCCGATTCTGCGCGAATTCGCCTGTGTCTATCTCTCCGCGCCGCACGTGACTATCGACACCGCCGGAGACGGCGAAGCGGGTTGGGACCTGCTGACGCACGGGGCCTACGATATCGCCTTGATCGATATCGAGATGCCTCGCCTCGACGGCTATGGCCTCCTGTCGCGCCTTCGCGATGACGTGCGGCTGACGGATTTGCCGGTCATTATGGTCACCGGCCGCGAGGACGCCATCTCGATCGACCGTGCTTTCGAACTTGGCGCCAATTCCTTCACGGTGAAGCCCGTCAACTGGCGACAGCTCAGCCATCATGTCCGCTATGTGGTGCGCGCTGCACGGCACGAGCGCGAGGCCCGCCGTGCCCGCGACGAGGCGGTCAGTATCAACCGAATGAAGTCCGAGATCCTGACGCTGATGCGCCACGAGTTCCGCACGCCGCTGAACGTCATCATCGGCTTCTCCGAGCTGATCGAGAAGCAGTCGCTCGGGCCGATCGGGGAGGCCGGCTATGTCGACCATGCTCGGTTTGTCCGGACGGCGGGCGAGGGCCTTCTCAGCCTTTTCAGCGATCTTATGCTCTGCTCCGCTCTGTCCTCCAACGAACGGGAACTGCGGGAGGACGAGTATACGCCTGACGCCCTCGCACGACGCGCCCTTTCCGAGGTGGCACACCGGCACGGTCCGATGCCTGCCATCGTTGAGTTCGAGGACGGGCTGACAGTGTTCGCCGATCGAGACCTTCTCGAGCGAGCCATCTTCCACCTTCTGAGCAATGCCGTCGTGCATGGCGGCGGACTGGCGTCCATGTCGGTCGCCACCGCTGCAAATGGATCTGTCAGGATCGCCGTGCGGGATTGCGGACCGGGCCTCAGGGATGAGCAGGTCTCCGCCTGTCTGGAGCCGTTCCACCAGCAGAGTGCTGGTCTGGCACGGCGGGCGGGCGGCCTCGGTCTTGGACTGCCGCTGGCCAAACTGGCGGCAGAACGTCACGGCGGCTCGCTGACCTTCGAGGGCGGCGAGGGGGGTGGCTGTGTCAGCCTCATCCTGCCTGCAAGCCGCGTGGTCCGACGTCATGCCGAGGCGGCGGCTTGATGGGGCTCCTGCGACCACTCGCCCGGTTCTGGCGTCGATCGGACGGAAGCGTCGCGACGATCGCGGCCCTGAGCATCCCGGTTCTGCTCCTGGCCAGCGGCGCAGCCACGGAATATGTGTCGATCACCAGCCAGCGGGGCAAGCTCCAGGCAGCCGCTGATGCCGCGGTGCTGGCCGGCGCACGCGAACTGCGTTTTGCCAATTCGGATCTGACGGCGGTCGTCAATACGACTGCGCGTTTTGCCCGCACCCAAATCCTCTCGCAATTCGGCACCGACGGATCCGATGTGCGGCCGGCCATCGATCCGGCCCGAACAGCCGTCGAGGTCGTGATCACCCGCCCTTACGCCGCCGTCTTCGGACTGTCGCTCCTGTCCACGCCAAGCCAGTTGCAAGTTCGCGCCGTCGGCAAGGTCGGTTCCGGTGTTCCGATCTGCCTCATCGGTCTCGAAACCGGACAGCCACATGCCGTCTGGCTGAAGACCCGTGCCCGGCTGACGGCGCCCGGCTGCGCAGTCTATTCCAATTCGACCCACACCCAGGGCCTGGTCGGCCTGAACTTCGCCAATCTCTCTGCTCAAGTCATCTGTTCGTCCGGGGGCAAGGTGGGCGCGAAGGCGAATTTTACACCCGATCCCATCACCAACTGTCCCCAGTTGCGAGACCCGCTGGCTGCCCGCCCACCCCCGCATGTCGGCGGTTGCAACCAGACCAACATGGTCATTTCCGGCACCAGCACGACGCTTCGGCCCGGTGTCTACTGCGGCGGCCTGAAGATCACCCGCGGCGCGCGGGTCCGGCTGGCGCCGGGTGAATATGTCATGAAGGACGGCCCGCTCTGGGTTGACGGCGACGCCTCGCTGAGCGGGACCTATGTCGGCTTCTACCTGTCCGGGGCGGCGAGTGTCATCAACTTCGCCGCGCGCAGCACCATCAGCCTGTCTGCCCCGCGCGATGGGGCCCTGGCATCGCTCCTGTTTTTCGAGGACCGTTCCGCGCCCATCGGCCGGCGGCACCTGATTAGCAGCGACGACGCGCGCATGTTGCTGGGCACGATCTACCTGCCCAATGGCCGGCTGAGGGTGGACGCCAACAAACCGGTCGCTGACCAGTCCGCCTATACGATCATCGTCGCCCGCTTTATGGAGCTCGACGCCGGCCCGAACCTCGTCATGAACGCGAACTACGGCGCGACCGACGTCCCGGTGCCCAGTGCGATCGGCGTGGTCGGTACACAGGTTCAACTGGCCGAGTAGCGGCGCGCCTAAACCCTCATGGTATGGTGGGTCGTAGGGGGCGCTTTCAGTTTTCCAAGGCATTGATAGTGAAGCGATCTCCAGGTCGCGAATGTCCCGCTTTCAGGCGCCGAAATGAAAACCCGCAGGAATCCGGTGCCCGGCAATGCCGCTCCAGGCGTTGAAAAAGCCCCTTAAACGTCGCCTTCCTGGACCGCCGGAACGACAGCGGACGGGTCCTCTATGCGCGCCAAACGAGGCCCCACATCACAGTGCGTGGTGCGGAATGGTCAGCCTCCACCGGGAGTTCAGCCAGCGGCCATGGAGGGGAGGGGACCTCGCGCCGATCGAATTCGAAAGGAAGCATCATGCACTGACAAAGCCCGCCCGAGCCGCGACCCGTCCGCGGAAAAGGGCCGAATCCGCGGCTCCTGCCAGTCAGGATCAGCCTTCAGCCGTGTTGGTGGCGACCATTCCAGTCTCGTGAGCGCGGTCAATCTCATCGTCGGTGAAGCCGGCGTTCCGCAAGATCCAGGTGGTGTCAGCCCCGGCTAAACCTGCCTTGGCCCGGACATGTGTCTCGGTCCTTGAAAAGCGCGGCGAAGGTCTCGGCAACAACCCGATATCCGTTTCAACGAAGGTTCCTCGTGCAACATTGTGCGGGTGCCGTGGGGCCTCGGAAGGGCTCAGCACCGGAGCAAAACAGACATTGCTGCCTTCCAGAGCTGCTGCCCACTCGTCGCGGGTTCTTTTGCGGAAGGTATCTTCGATCGACTGCTGGAGAGTTGGCCACATGGACCTGTCCCACTGCTGCTCGAACCGCGGGTCAAAAAGCTCAAGATTCGTCAGCAGAGCCTTGTAGAATTGCGGTTCCATCGCCCCGATCGATACGAATTTGCCATCTGAACATTCGTAAGCTGCGTAAAATGGCGCGGCGCCATCAATGAAGTTGGCATGACGCTCGACCTTCCAGCCATCGTTGGCGATCAGACCAAAGATCATGGTCCCCAGTGTCGCCGCCCCGTCAGTCATGGCCGCATCGACGATCTGGCCCTTGCCGGTGGTCCGCGCACTCAAGATGGCAGCCAGCAGGCCCAGTGCCAGCATCATGCCTCCACCACCAAAATCTCCCACAAGGTTCAAGGGCGGTGGCGGCGGACGATCTGCGGGGCCAATGGGCCACAGCATACCTGACAACGCCAAATAGTTGATGTCGTGACCGGGGGCCTGTGCGAGGGGGCCATCTTGCCCCCAGCCCGTCATGCGGCCGTAGGCGAGCCTGGGATTGGCGGCCAAACATTCCTCAGGGCCCAACCCCAGTCGCTCGGCAACGCCGGGCCTGAAGCCCTCGATCAGTGCGTCTGCATCTGCAACAAGGCGCAAGACGAGAGCGGCTGCGCCAGGCTTCTTCAAGTCCACGGCGATCGACTGGCGCCCACGCCCAAGAATGTCACCTACGCCCCAAGGGGCAGGCCCGGCCCGGTCCACACGGATGACGTTGGCGCCGAGGTCCGCAAGCATCATTCCGCAAAATGGAGCGGGGCCCAACCCTGCAAGTTCGATGACGCGTACACCCGCTAGCGGACCTGTGATGCCTGCCATTGTGGCCTCCGGAAGCGCGCTCTTCGAGGTGGAACGGATCAGAGCGGTTCTGCAAGGCGGGCTCGTCCCATTCACGACAGGCACGATTTTCACCCTTGTGACTGTTGAGTCAACATGGTGACTTGACGGTCACAGACGTGATGGTACAGTCACTGTCGAGATTGGGCAGCTATGGAGCGGACGTATGTCGCGATGGGCCAACGCCCTTCCAAACCGAGAGGACCAGCTGGAAACCAAGCGTCGAGCCATTATTCGTGAGGCGGCAAAGGTGTTCAGTCGGCGCGGTGTTCACGGCACGTCACTCGAGGACGTCGCCGATCGTCTCGGGGTCTCGAAGGCAGCCCTCTATCGCTACGTGCCGAGCAAGCAGGAGCTGCTCTACGCTTGCCACAAAGAGGCGATGGACATCGCATGCGACAGCATGGATGCCGCAGAAGCCGAGGGCCGAACCGGTCTGGATAAAATCCGCAGGGGCATGGCCAACTACATGCGCGAGATGATCGGTACGATGGGTGTGCCCGTGCTGATTCTAGAAGAAAACGCGCTCAATGGCGCACATGCCGTCGAGATCATGAAGCGGCGCGACGAGTTCGAGAATCGCATGCGCCGCCTGGTCGAGGAGGGGATCGCGGACGGCAGTATTCTCGCCATCAATCCCAAGCTTGCCGTCTTCACATTGCTGGGCGCGGTCCATTGGGTCACCAAATGGTATTCGCCCGAGGGGGCCTGGAGCGCGGACGATGTCGCCGATGCCCTCATCGAGGTCGCGACGCGGGGGTTTGCGGCCGATCCGGGGCGGGAGCTCACGGCGCGGCTCAATCGATAGCGGAGAATGGCCTCGCCGATGTCGGGGCCTCACGACAAGAAAACAGCCCGATCAGGGACGACGTCACAGGGAGATGAACGGTGAATTTCGATCTGACGCCGGAGCAGTTGGCGCTACAGGAGCGCGTTCGGGAATTCGCCCAGGCGGAAGTCGCGCCGCGGGCTGAACAACTGGACCG
This sequence comes from Archangium gephyra, assembly GCA_943368975.1. Lineage (GTDB taxonomy): Bacteria > Pseudomonadota > Alphaproteobacteria > Rhizobiales > Phreatobacteraceae > Phreatobacter. Next base: position 117,561 of record CALRLZ020000008.1, on the reverse strand, counting down.
TGAGGCCACCTTTCCCACGGACTTGTATCGAAAACTCGGCGAGCTTGGCGTCATGTCGATCCCGTTCCCGGAGGAGTATGGCGGCATGGGGCTCGGTGTCTTCGATGCGGTTCTCGCCATCGAGGAGGTGGCCCGCGCCGACCAGTCGCTTGCCGTCTCGGCGATGGTCTCCATGGCAACCGGCCTCACCGTCGCCCGCTTCGGCACCGAGGAGCAGAAACGCACATGGCTGCCCGACATCGTCGCCGGGCGTAAGGTCTGTTCGATCGCTGGCACCGAGCCGGATGCCGGCAGCGACACCGCTGGTTTCAAAACGCGCGCCAACGATCTTGGCAACGGCATGTGGTCGCTGACCGGAGAGAAGGCCTACATCACCAATCCGGGCACCGACATCTCATCTTTCGCCATCATCCTGGCCATATCGAGCCCGCGCGAGGTGCAGGACAAGAAGTTTACCCTGTTCCTCGTGCCGCACGGCAGCAAAGGCTACGAGCAGGGCGAGAAGTATCGGAAGATGGGCTGGCGCTCGTCGGATACACGTCCGCTCTATCTCGACGATTGTGTTCTGCCGGAATCGGCCATCGTCGGTAAGGTCAACAGCGGCCGCTGGGTGCTGCACAAGGGCTACCAGGCCGCGCGGCTGTTTCTGGCCGCCTGTTCCCTTGGTCTCGCACAAGCCAGTTTCGACCATGCGCTGAAGTACGCCAAGGAACGCCAGGCCTTCGGTGCCTCGCTCGGGCGGCTCCAAATGATCCAGGAGATGATCGCCAAGATGGCGCTCAAGGTCGACAGTGCACGCTTGGTGACTTACCGCGCGGCATGGGGTGTCGATGCGGGCAAGGACGACATGATGGCTCTGTCGATGGCTAAGCTTCACGCCACCGAGACAGGCTCGGAGGTCGCCAATATGGCGATCCAGATCCATGGCGGCTGGGGCTTCATGGATGATTGCCCGCCATCCCGCTATCTGCGCGACAACCGCATTTGCACGATCGGTGACGGGAGTTCCCAGATTCAGACACTTCTGATCGCACGAGAGTGCGGTCTCGATGTGACATTCCGCTAAGGGCCCAGAGCCTCAACCACAAGAAGACCAGAACGGTGGCGTGCCGGTCGCGCCACCGCAGGGGGAAGCCATGACCATCGAGGCCATGCCAACCGGCATGCCGGCGGTGCTGGAGGCGGAGGCTCTTTGCCTCCGCTTCGGAGCCGTCGAGACCCTGAAATCCGTCTCGCTCACCGTGCTGGAGGGCGAGATCCACGCGGTCATCGGTCCGAACGGGGCCGGCAAGTCAAGCCTCCTGAACTGCTTCTCCGGCTTCTATCGTCCGCAATCTGGCAGCGTGCGCTTCAAGGGACAGGAGATTTCCAGCCTGCCCCCGCACAAGCGCGCGGAAATGGGCATCAGCCGGACCTTCCAGGGCATCCAGACCTATCCCTCGCTGACAGCCCGCGAGAACATTCTCACCGGCTTCCACATGCGCATGAAGACCGGTCCGTTTTCGGCACTGCTGTGGTGGGGACCCACACGCCGTGAGGAAGAGGAATTTGCGGCGCGTGCCGAGACGATCATCGAGTTTCTTGAACTTGAACAACAGCGCCACACCCATGTTGGCGACATGTCCTACGGCATGCGCAAGCGGGTCGATCTCGGCCGCGCCATCGCGCTCGACCCGTCCATTCTGATCATGGACGAGCCGATGGCCGGCATGAGCAACGAAGAGAAGGAGGATCTCGCTCGCTTCATTCTCGACATCCGAGAAGGCATGGGCATCCCGGTCGTGCTCGTCGAGCACGACATGGAGGTCGTCATGTCGATCTCGGATCGGGTGACCGTCATCGATTTCGGCCAGGTGATCGCCTGTGGCACGCCCGACGAGGTGCGCGCCCATCCGGCGGTTATCGATGCCTATCTCGGAGATGCGTCATGAGCGCATTCCATGTCTTTCGCGCCGAACCCGCCCCCGAAGGTCTTCGCCGCTCCGAGGGGCGGACGCTGCCGCAGATGCTGCGCGCCAACGCCGACGAGTTTCCGGACGCTTCGGCGCTGAAGTTCAAGGAGGCCGGAATCTGGCGGAGGCGCAACTGGGGGCAGGTGCTGGATGAGGTCCGCGCCGTCGCCCGCGGCTTTGCGGCCATCGGGTTGAGACGAGGCGATGTGCTTGCGCTCATTTCCGAGAACACAGCCGAGCAGTTCATCACCGAACTTGCCGTCCAGTCGATCGGCGCCGTGACTGTCTGCGTCTATCCCGACGCACCGGCAGACGAGCTTCACTATGCCCTCGACCATTCCGGCTCGGTCATGGCGCTTGGCCACGACCAGGAGCAGATCGACAAGATTCTCGCCTGCTTGCCGCGCATCCCGCGGATCCGCCGCGTGGTCTTTGTCGAGGAGCGGGGCCTGTGGTCCTATAACGATCCGCGCCTCATCTCCTTCGCCAAGCTGATCGAGGCTGGACAGGCGTTCGAATCCTCGGGGTGGGTCGATCAGCGCATCAGCGAGGGGAGGGCCGGGGACCCCGCCGCCTATTGCTATACCTCGGGCACGACCTCTCGGCCGAAGGCGGCTGTGCTCTCCCACGCCTTCATTCTCGACAACGCCCACCGCCTCATGGGCTCGCTCAACGTGCGGTCCGGCGGCAACTACCTCTCCTACATCTCGCCGGCTTGGGCGGCCGAGCAGTTCTTCGGCATCGCTTTGCCGCTGCTCGCGCCGATGGTCCTGCATTTTGCCGAAAGGCCGGACACGATCCAGCACGACCTGCGCGAGATCGGTCCGGAATTCCTGATGTTTACTCCACGCCAGTGGGAGATGCAGGCGTCCGGTATCGAGGCGCGGATGATGGCCGCCGGCCGCTGGCGACAGGCTCTCTATCGCTGGGGCCTGGAGCAGGGCCTGAAGAAGGTCCGCGGCGAGGCCGACGGAGTCCTGGGCCGGATCACCTGGCGTCTTGCCGACATGCTCGTTCTCAAAGGCGTGCGCGACCTCCTCGGCCTTACACAGGCCCGCGCCGTCCTGTCTGGCGGCGCCGGGCTGTCGGCAGAGCTCTTCGAGCGCTTCCGTGCCTATGGCGTACCCCTCGGAAACCTCTACGGCTCGACCGAGCTTGGACTTATATCCACCCACCGCCCCGGCAGCCGAAACGCTCATTCGCTGGGCAGCTTGATGCCCTCGGATCCGTCGATCGCCGAGCCCATTGCGGCCTGGGTCGACGAGCGCGGCCAGTTACGCCTCAAGGTTCTGGCCTTTCTCGGCTATCTCGACGATCCCGATGCTACGCAGGACATCGGCTCCGGCGAGAAGGGCTTCGAGACCGGTGACGCTGTTCGCATCGATGAGACCGGGGAATTGGTCTTCCTCGACCGCCTGAAGGATCTGCGTCGGCTCAGGGGCGGGCAGTCCTATCCGCCGCAGTTCATCGAGAACCACCTTCGGGCGGCCTCCCTGATCCGCGACGCCATCGTCATCGGCGATGAGACGCAGGACAGGGTCGTCGCCCTGATCAATGTCGATTCCGAGATCGCCGGGCGCTTCGCCGAGTTGAAGGGTCTCGCGTACGGCACGTTTCCGGAGCTCAGTCAGCTTGCCGAGGTCCGTCGCGAGGTCTCGGAGGCCATTGCGCGGGTCAATCGCCTCCTCGACCCCGGGGCTCGCATCGCTGCCTTCGCCAATCTGCCGAAGGAACTGGATGCCGACGAATCCGAGTTGACTCGGTCGCGCAAGCTCAGGCGCGGCCAGATTCACGATCGATACAAGGCGATCATAGACGCGCTCTACGAGGGCCGCGACGAGATCAGGACCGAGATCGAGGTTCGCTATCAGGATGGAACCACCAGCAAGCTGAACGCGCCGGTCGCGATCAACCACATGGGAGAGCCGGCATGATCAAGCTCGTTCAGATCCTGATCGAAGGCGCCCTCGTCGGACTTGTCTACGGTCTGGTAGCGATATCCTTCGTCGTGATCTACCGCGCCTCGCGCATCGTGAACCTGGCGCAGGGCGAGGTGCTCGTCATCGGCGCGCTGCTGCTCTGGTCTTTCACCGCGGGCATGAAGGCTATCGGCTGGGAGGTGCCGCTCCTCATCAGCCTCGCAATGACGCTCGCGGCCTGTATCGGCTTTGGCCTCATTCTCGAGCGTTTCGTCTTCCGGCCGCTGATCAGTCAGCCGGCTTTCGCCATCTTCATGGCGAGTGTCGCCCTGCTGATCATGCTGCGCGGCACGGCTCAGCTCATCTGGACTGCCGACACCCGCGCCTTTCCGGCCATCCTGCCGGAGGGTGCCTTCCATGTCGGGCCCTTCCTCGTGTCTACACCGCTGGCGCTCGGCGGACTGTTCTCGGTCCTGCTGGCGATCGGCCTTCATGCCTTCTTCACCCGCACCAGGCAGGGGCTCCGCCTCGCAGCCGTCGCCGAGGATCATCGCACGGCGATGTCGCTCGGGGTTTCGGTGCGCTCAGCCATCGCCACCGCCTGGATTCTCGGGACGGTCGTCGCCACCGCCGCGGCCATTGTGCTGCTGTCCGGCCGGGTCGTATCGCTTGAGGTCGCCCATATCGGCTTCAAGGCACTGCCGGTGGCCCTGCTTGGCGGGCTCGAGTCCATCCGCGGAGCGCCGCTCGCGGGCATCCTCATCGGCGTCGGCGAGGCCCTGGCCATGGCCTATCTCGACCCGCTCACCAACGGCGCCGCCTCCGGCCTCCTTCCCTACGTGGTGATGATCACCGTCCTGCTCGTACGGCCCCAGGGGCTGTTCGGCTGGAAGCGCATCGAAAGGCTCTGAAAGATGCTTCCCACGGGCATTCACTTCGAAAGCTACGCTGCCGAGACTCGCATCCTGAAGACCCGACGGTCGCGGGTGTGGATGGCGGCGCTGATGGCCGGCCTGCTTGTCGCGCCCTTCTTCGCCGGTGCCTATCTCACCGGCATCGCCAGCGAGATGTTCATCACGCTGATGGCCGTCTACGGGCTCTACGTCACCGTCGGCATGGCGGGGCAGATCAACATCGCGCAATCCGCCTTCGTCGGGGTCGGGGCCTTTGCCGCCGCCAAGCTCTCCGGATACGGGGTGCCTGTGTTCCTTGTCATCCCGATCGCGGCCCTGTGCACCGGCCTCGTGTCGATCCTCTTCGCCTTGCCGGCGGCGCGCGTGAAGGGCCTTTACCTGGCGCTCACGACCCTCGCCGCCCAGGCCATGTTTCCGATCGTGATCTATGCTTTGCCGGCGGGCTGGCTCGGCGGCCTGGCGGGCATGCCGGTCGAGCCGCTCAGCCTCTTCGGCTACGACCTCGGCAGTCCCACGCACCTCTATTACTTCACCCTTGCCATCGTCGCGGTGCTGACCCTCTCGGTGTTTCGCCTGCAGCACTCCCGCTTCGGCAGGGCGATGATCGCGGTTCGTGACAATGACGTCGCCGCGGAGGTCATGGGCATCCCGGTTCTCAAGGTGAAGGTGATGTCCTTTTTCGTCGGCTCGCTGTTCGCCGGCGTGGCGGGCGCCTGCATGGCCTATGTGCTCCAGTTCGTGACGGCGTCGAGTTTCACCCTCTTCGCCTCCGTCTGGTACCTCGGCATGCTGATCGTCGGCGGCCTGCACTCGCCTCTCGGCGCGATCCTCGGTGTGGTCTTCATCACGGTCGTTCAGGAGAGCCTGCACAAGGTCGCCAACACCTTGATGCAGGTCGGCGCAGGCGGTGGCGGAACGCTTTTCGCGCTGACCTCGATCATCCTGGGAGGCTGCATCCTTCTCGCTCTCATCTTCGAGCCGCGCGGTCTCGCCCACCGCTGGGCCGTCCTGCGCAATTCATTTCAAATCTGGCCGTTTCCTCGCAATTGATCGGACCGGCGAGACAACAATCCGGGTCGAAACCGGAAAACAGGGAGGAAGACCGATGAAGCTGAGAACGAAGTTGATCGCCGCGGCGGCCTGGCTCGTCGCCAGCCTGCCAGCGACCGCAGCGGACTATGTGATGAGCGTGAGCGCCGATTTCTCGGGGCCCTTCGCCAATGTGATGCCGAATGCCATGTCGGGGGTGAAGACCATCGCCGACTGGTGGAACGAGGAGGTCGGCAAACGCCTCGGCGTCACGGTCAAACTCAGCATCCACGACATGCGCTATGACGCTGCGGTGATCGCCCGCACATGGCCCGCGATCCTGCGCTCGGAAAAGCCCATCATGCATCTCGGGTTCGGGTCGCCGGACCTCACCACGCTGATGCGGCGGCTGCCCAACGACAAGGTCCCGATGCTGATCGGGACCGCGATGGTCGGCCTCGTATGGTCGGCGGACGGCTGGCACTATGCCATTCGTCCGACCTATAGCCACGAGTTCGCCGGCCTCCTCGCCCGCATGCAGCAGGAGAAGAACCGCGTCCTCAGGATCGCCTCGATCAGCACCCAGAATCAGGCCGGCTTCGTCGACCAGATCAACGGTCTTCGTCACCTGGCGAAGACCTATCCGGACCGGTTCCAGATGCTGGACACGCAATGGGCGGACACCGCGCCCGTCTCGCTTACCAGCAGCGTACGGACGATCATCGGTCAGAATGCCGATGTCATCGTTGTCGGCGGCACGACGGCCCAGGTTCAGGCAACTGCCAGCGCGCTGAAGGAACTTGGTGCGCGGATTCCGGTCATCACCTCGACCCACAACGGGCTCAGCGAGGCCTCGAAAGGCACCGCGCTCGCCGACATGGAGGGGTTCTACTCCGCCTTCTCCTTCGCACCGCCCGGCCAGGACAACCTGCCGATCCGCGACATCTTCAACCGCCACCGCAAGGAAGGAACCTGGGGCCTGATCACCGCCCAGTCCGCCGCCCAGGCGCTGCTCGCGTTGCGGGTTCTCGAGCGGGCGGTCGCCAAGGTGGGCCGCGACAATGTCACTGGTGAAGCCATGCGTCAGGCCCTGCTCGACAACGTCTTCACCGAGCAGGAACTGCTGGGCGCGCTGCCGACGCTCGACTTCGACACCACGGCACCGTTCCCGATCGGTGCCATCCGGGCAACAGCGGAGGTCGTCCGCGGTGGCCAGATCGTACCGATCGGTGGTGGCTGGATAGACGTTCCCGCCATCACGAAGTGGTAATCGGAAAGAGGCAGTGCGATGGGCTTGTCGCTCACCAACGTCGACGTGGTCTATGCCGGGGTCATTCAGGTCCTGCGCTCCGTCAGCATCGAGGTTCCGGATGGCAGCATGGTGGTGCTGCTGGGGTCCAACGGTGCGGGCAAGACGACGACGCTGAAGGCCATTTCCGGCCTGCTCCATGCCGAGCTTGGTGAAGTAACGGCGGGTCAAGTCCTGCTGGACGGCAAGGACATTCGCAACGCGGATGCGGCAGCCATCTTCCGGCAGGGAATCGTTCAAGTGCTTGAGGGCCGTAAGGTTCTCGAGCACCTGACGGTCGAACAGAACCTTATGGTCGGCGCGCACCTGCGCGCCGACCGCGGGGCGGTGAAGGCCGATCTCGATCGCGTCTTCGCCTATTTCCCACGCCTTCCCAGTCTGCTGCCGCGGACCGCCGGCTATCTCTCCGGAGGTGAGATGCAGATGTTGCTGGTGGGACGCGCCTTGATGGCAAAGCCGCGCATCCTCGTGTTGGACGAGCCGTCCATGGGGCTCGCCCCGCTGCTCGTCGAGCAACTGTTCGAAACCATCGGTCGCATTCGCAGGGAAGAGGGTCTCACGATCCTGATGGTGGAGCAGAATGCGCGCGCGGCCGTGCGCCAGTGCGACTACGGCTACATCATGGAGGCGGGGCGCATCGTCCTCCACGGCACGCGGGAGCAACTGGAGAACAATCAGGACGTCAAGGAATTCTATCTGGGCTTCTCTGGATCCGAGGGCAGGGAGCGCTTCCGCAACATCAAGCACTATCGTCGCCGCAAGAGGTGGCTCGGATGAGCGCGGCCCTGCCTACCTTCGTTCGGACACCGGAGCTTCATGACGCGACCGTCCTCAAGGCGCCGGGGCTGGGCCGGCGGCTGGCCGCCTTGTGGACGCGCCCGGAAGACATCGGCAGAACGGAGGGGCTGAACCCCATTCCGGTGTCGAAGAAGGAACAGTTGCGGGCCAAACGGGCGGCCGAGCCGTCGTTCGGGGGAAGGCCGGGCGCCGACCCCGAATGTCCCGGGCACATCTTCGCCTCGCTTGGTCCGATCATCGTCCCGTCGTTGGTGGAGGCCTGCATCGGTCCCGCTGACATCGCACACAGCTGCTTGTCCTGTCCCGTGGTCCCGGCGGGGTCGCTGTGCAGTCGCGGTGTACGCGCCCGCGGTGCCACCGTCATTCCCGCATGGATCGGGAACAGCGGTAACCGGCGCCCTGCTGAACGGCGACAACCTCGTCGCCGGCTTTCGCAGCCCGACGCGGCTGCGCTGCAACCATGTCGCGCCGATCGCCGAGCCCGACGGGGCTATCCACCCGCAACCAATCGCCGAGGACCAGCAGGTCCCCGCCTCATGACCTCGAAGCAGCCGAGAACAGGCAACGATCCATGGCCAAACTAGTGACGCGCTGCAACCCGCATGATCCCGCCTATCAGGCCAATACCGAAGCCTACGGGGCGGTGCTGCGCGATCTTCATGCCAAGTTCGCGTGGGCCCTGGGGGGCGGAGGCGCGAAGATGATCGCGCGGCACCACCAGCGCGACAAGCTGTTGGTCCGCGACCGAATCGACCTCCTCGTCGATCCTCTGACGCCCTTCCTCGAACTGTCGCCGCTGGCCGCCTGGGGCCTCTATGACAATTCCCTTCCCGCCGCAGGCATTGTCACGGGAATAGGCACGGTCCGCGGCGTCACCTGCATGATCATCGCCAACGATGCTACCGTTAAGGGGGGATCCTTCTTCAAGGAAACCGTTCGCAAGCACATCCGGGCTCAGGACATTGCCCAGGAGAACCGTCTGCCGGTGGTGTACCTCGTCGATTGCGGTGGGGCCAATCTGCAGAATCTCGAGGATGTTTTCCCCGATCAGGACCATTTCGGCGGCACCTTCTACCGGCAGAGCCGGATGTCTGCGGAGGGCATTCCGCAACTCGCCGCAGTCTTCGGGGAGTCGACGGCCGGCGGCGCCTATATTCCGGTCCTCTGCGACGAGTTCGTCATGGTCGCGGGCAATTCCTCGATCCATCTGGGAGGACCGCAGATCGTGCGCGCCGCGATCAGCGAGGTGGTCGACCGCGACACGCTCGGCGGGGCGCTTATGCACACCACCGTCTCGGGTGTCTCGGACCATTATGCTCCGAACGAACGGGCTGCCATCGCCAAGTTGCGCGACATTGTGGGAGCACTGAATTATCCGCAGCCTTTCTCCGCGAACCGGATCGCCTCGCGCGAACCGCTCTACGACATTGCTGAACTGCCGGGGATCGTCGGAACGGACCTCTCCCGGCCGCTCGACCAGCGAGAGATCGTGGCACGCATCGTCGACGGCAGTGAATTCCACGAATTCAAGCCACAGTTCGGGGAAACGCTGCTCTGCGGCTTTGCGCATATCGACGGCTTCCCCGTCGGTATCGTCGCCAATAACGGGATCCTTTTTTCGAACAGCACCCTGAAGGGGGTGCATTTCATCAATCTTTGCGACCAGCGGAACATTCCGCTCCTGTTCCTGCAGAACACCACCGGCTTCATGGTGGGTTCCGATGCCGAACGCAGCGGTATCGCCAAGAACTCTGCCAAGCTCGTCTATGCCGTGTCGAACACCCGCGTACCGCGCTACACCCTCGTCACGGGTGGTTCCTATGGGGCGGGCAATTACGGGATGTGCGGCCGCGGTTTCAGGCCGCGCTTCATGTTCATGTGGCCAAACGCGCGCCTCGGCGGCATGAACCCCGACGTTGGTTCATCCGTGCTCATGGATTTGCGGCGTGCCAGCATCTCGCGCAACCCCGCAACCGAGGAGGAACTGGCCGCCTATGAGGCAGAGCTGCGGCGACAGTTCGACGAAAAATCCAATCCCTATTTCTGCACGGCACGGGTGTGGGACGACGGCATCATCGCTCCCGCGGACACGCGCGCGATCCTGGCGCTCTGCCTTGCCACGGGATCCATGCAGCCGCCGGATCTCGGCCATCGTCCCGTTTACCGGATGTGATCATGATCGATCTTGTCAATGCTCCTCGCCGCATCCGCTCGGTCCTCGTCGCCAATCGCGGCGAAATCGCCTGCCGCGTCATCCGCACGTGCCGGCGTCTGGGGCTGGCGACTGTCGCCGTTCATTCCGATGCCGACGCTGCCGCGCTCCATGTGCGCATGGCTGACACCGCCATCAGGATTGGCCCCGCTGCGGCGGCGCAGAGCTATCTCGATGCAGCCGCGATCATCAGCGCCGCCCGCGCCGCCGACGCCGACGCCATCCATCCTGGATACGGGTTTCTGTCGGAAAATGCCGGATTCGCGGCAGCCTGCCGTGATGCGGGGCTGATCTTCATCGGTCCGACGCCCGAGGTGATCGAGGCCATGGGGTCGAAGATCAGTGCCAAGAAGATCGCTGACCAGGCTGGCGTGCCGGTCGTGCCGGGCTATCTCGGTGAAGACCAGTCGCCCGGCCGCCTCGCAGAGGAGGCTGCGCGGATCGGCTTTCCCGTCCTGATCAAGGCCTCGGCCGGCGGCGGCGGACGCGGGATGCGCCGTGTCGATGCCGCAGCCGACATGCCGGCGGCGCTACAGTCGGCCAAAGCGGAGGCGCGCAGCGCTTTCGGTGACGATGCGGTCCTGCTGGAGAAACTGATCAGCAGTCCCCGCCACCTCGAGGTCCAGCTCGTCGGCGACGGTCATGGGAATCTTGTCCATCTGTTCGAGCGCGACTGCTCCGTGCAGCGCAACAACCAGAAGGTCTTCGAGGAGGCCCCCGCGCCCCATCTGCCAGACGCCGTCCGCGAGAAGCTTTACGATCGCGCCCTGCGACTGGGACAGACGATCGGCTATACCGGGGCCGGCACGGTTGAATTCATCATGGAGGCGGGCGCCGACGAGCCCTATTTCCTCGAGATGAACACCCGCCTGCAGGTCGAGCACCCAGTGACCGAAGCCATCACCGGAATCGACCTGGTGGAGTGGCAGATCCGGGTCGCGGCAGGGCTTGCGCTGCCCCTTGCGCAGGGAGACATTCTCCAGAAGGGCCACGCGATCGAGGCGCGCATTGCGGCCGAGCGCCCCGACCGGAACTACCAGCCCGCCACCGGAATGGTCGCCGGCCTCGTGCTCCCAGCCGGTGTGCGGGTCGACGCCGGCATTGCCGATGGTTCGCAGATCGGCCTGCACTACGACAGCATGATCGCCAAGCTGATCGTCCATGCGCCCGACAGGGCCGCGGCGGTTTCCCGGCTCGTCGACGCCCTCGATGGTTTTGCGGTTCTCGGGGTCGGCACCAACACCGCCTTCCTCAAGACCTGTGCGCAGCGGCCGGATTTCGTCGCCGGCCGGTTGACGACGGGCTTTCTTGCACGGGAGTTCCCGGATGGATGGCAACCCCCGGCCGACGTCCTGATGCAAGTCCGGGCTGAGGCGGCTGCGGCATGGGTGGCCACGATTCCGGCTGGTGAGGATGACAATCCCTGGCAGCGCCGTAGCGCTTTTCGTGTCACGGCGGTCGGACGGCCTGCACAGGTTCAACTGCGGGTGGCGGACGAGTATGGCGAGGCGGGGCTCACGCTGCTGCAGGACGCGGCCGGTTCACGCGCCCTGTTCGATGATGGTGCCGAGACAACCGTCCGCGGGCTGACCGCGGTCGCCAGGGCGGGAGACCACCGGCTGGTCGCATGGCGCGGCCTTTCGATCGACGCCATCGTCACGCTTGCCGTCGAGGCGGCGGAGGACGGGGCGGGGCAGGAGGCCGCCGAGAACCGGCTGAGCGCGCCGCTGCCGGGGATCGTCACCGGCGTCTTCGCCGCGGCAGGAGCGGTCGTCGCCCAGGGTGAAAGTCTCATCCAGATGGAGGCCATGAAGCTGGTCCACACCCTGGTCGCGCCGCGGGCCGGCCGCATCGCACACATTCATTGCACCCTGGGGGAGACGGTCCCTGCAGGGGCGCCCCTCGTCGATATCGAGAGCCTGGAGGAGGTCTAGGGATATGGCAGGTCTTTGGTACGAGCAGTTCGAGCCGGGCCACGTGTTCGAGCACGAATGGACCCGGACGATCACCGAGTCCGACAACAAGTGGTTCTCGTTGATGACGATGAATACGCAGCCCGTTCATATCGACAATGCCGCCGCGGCACGCAGCGTCTGGAAGCGGCCGCTGGTCAACAGCCTGTTCACGCTGGGACTGATGGTCGGCATGTCGGTGAACGACACGACGTTCGGAACCACCGTCGCCAATCTGGGCATGAGCGACGTGCGCTTTCCCCATCCCCTGTTCGAGGGCGACACGATCCGTATCCGCACGACCGTCATGGCCAAACGCGAGAGCCGGTCGCGGCCTGGCGAGGGGATTGTGACGCTTCGCCACGAGGCGCTGAACCAGGACGGTATCGTCTGTGGCGTCTGCGACCGCCAGGCCCTGATGATGATGCGGCCGCATCAGGCGGCATGACATGCGCTCATTCCTGTTCGTACCCGCAGGGTCGCCCCGCATGCTGGAGAAGTCTCTGACCAGCGAGGCAGACGTCGTGATCCTCGATCTCGAGGACGCGGTCCAGATGGCGGCGAAGCAGCAGGCGCGGGCGCTTCTGGCCGCACATCTGGCGGTGCGGCCCGCCGGCCGGTCGCGGGTCGCCGTGCGCGTCAACGGGTTGCGAACCCCCTGGGTCGACGATGACCTGGCCGCGGTGCTGCCGCACGGGCCTGATTTCATCATGCTGCCCAAGACCGAGGGCAGCGAAGACGTCGCCGAATTGGCGGGTCGAGTCGCGTTGCTTGAGCCTGAGGCGGGTCACACCGGGATCCTGGTGGTCGCCACCGAGACCATTGCGTCTGTGTTGTCGCTGACGGCTGACCGCTGGGCCCATCCGCGGCTCCGTGGCATGCTCTGGGGGGCCGAGGACCTCGCCACCGATCTGGGCGCGACGGCCAACCGGGCCGGCGATGGCAGCTATGCCAGCCCCTTCCGGCTGGCGCGCGACCTTTGCCTCCTGGCAGCGAAGCGGGCAGGGGTCCTCGCCATCGATGCCGTCCATACCGATCTCCAGAATCTGGTTGCGCTGGAGGCGGAAGCCCAAGCCGCCCGCCGGGACGGTTTCGACGCCAAGGCCGCGATCCACCCGGCACAGGTCGCCGTGATCAACGCCGTGTTCTGCCCCACCCAGGCCGAGATCGCGTGGGCCCGGGCCACTTTGTCAGCGATAGCGGCGTCCACCACCGGCATCGCCGTCGTCGACGGACAAATGGTCGATGCACCGCATGCGGCCCGGGCGCGAGCAATTCTCGCGAGGGGTATCGAGGAGAGCGAACAATGACGGGGGGGCCCTCGGTCAAGGCGATCAGCGACAGTTCCGCGTTGGTCTTCGGAGGGACGGCCGGAATCGGCCTCGCCAGCGCCAGCGCGCTGCTCCGGGCCGGACTGCCGCGACTTGTCGTCGTCGGACGCGATGCGGCGCGCGGAACGGCCGCCCGCGACCATCTGGCTGCTATTGCTCCATCCGCCGACATCCGCTTCCTTGCCTGCGACGCGACGCAGGCGGACAGGGTCGGAACAGTCGTCGATGCCGCCGCCGATGCCATGGGCGGCATCGACATCTTGGTCGGGTCGGCCGGTGGCGATCCCATGCCACGGCTGCTGCACACCATCCCCCTGGACGCGGTCGTTCCGACGATGGTGCAGATCTGCAGCGGGGTCATCTTGCCGGCCCGAGCAGTCCTGCCGCACATGACGCGGCAGGGCGGTGGCGCCATCATCTGCTTCGCTTCGGATGCCGCGAAAATCGCGACCCCGGGCGAGACAGTGATCGGGGCTGCCATGGCGGCCATCACCATGTTCTGCCGCGGCATGGCCCGCGAGGCCAAGCGCAACGGCATCCGAGTGAATTGCCTGACCCCGAGCATAGTTGGCGACACGCCGCTCTACGCCAAGTTGAAGGCGGATGCCTTCGCAAGCCGCCTCTTCGGCAAGGCCGAGGCCTTGGCAGACCTCGGAATAGTCACCGCAGATGATCTCGCCCAGGCCGTGGTTTTTCTGGCGAGCCCCGCCGCGGCGCGCATGACCGGACAAACCATCAGCATTACAGGGGGAATTTCCACGATCTGAGGGGTCTGTATACCGCGGCGGCCGAGCATCCCTCCGCCCGCCCACCGTGGAGGTCCGCTGCGTGTCCCATGCGATGGCGGCGGACAAGCATGTCCGTCGTCGTCGGGCGTCGGGTTCGCGCCCAGAGCCGCTCGTGCAGAGGCGGGAGCGACATAAAGCCGCGCGGTAATTGTATAGTGGAGCGCCGAACGTGACCCGGCATTTACCCAGATGCCGTTGGGTAAAGCTGTTATCGGGGGGACTTCGATGGTCAGGTCGATCAAGCAAATCAGCCTCGCCCTTTGCGCGGTTCTGGGTGTGACAGTCGTCGCCTTTGCCGCAGCCGGGGTCTGGCAGGAGTATAACCGTCTGCGTGCGAGCGAGCGGGCCGCCCGGTCCGTCGAAGCCATGACCATCTTGACCCGAGGCCTCGTCGAGCTGTCGTTCGAGCGGTCTCTCACCCAGGTCGGCCTCGCCCTCGACGATCCCTTCCCGGAGCAGTTTGCAAACCTGCGCCGCACCCAGCGCGACAAGGCCGAGGAGCTCTTCCGACAACTGGACGCCCATCTGGCGGCCCATGATTTCGTCACCAACAGGCAGGAATTCGACCAGCGTATGAATGCGCTGCGCCGCGAGGTCGCGGAGATCCGCATCCAGGCCGACCGCGACCTCGTCCTGCCGAAGTCGCGCCGAACGGCCAATGCCGGTCAATTGGTCGATGGCCTCAAACGCTCCATCTCCGAAATGTTCGCCAATGCCGATCGGCTCCGTGTCGACAGCCGGTATCTGACCGCCGGGATCATCGCCCACGATCTTCTGATGCAGCGCGCCTGGGTCGTGCGCGAATATGGTGGCCGGGAACGGACCTTCTTCGCCATCGCGGCCCTGACACGGGCACCCCTGAGCCAGGCTGCGATCATCGAAATGGCCGCATCCCATGGTCGCGTCTTGCAGAGCTGGGAACTCTCCCAGCTTGCCTTGCAGCGTCCTCTCATTGCGGCGCAGGTCAAGGAAAGCGCCGCGCGCCTCGGTGCGAACTATTTCGGCGCCTATGAACGGATCCGTCAGGCCATGTATGCCGCCGGTGCCGACGGAACCTATCCCCAGGACTTCAACGCCTACTTCGCCGCGTCGTCGGCAGCTCTGGATGATGCGACCGCCATGATCGAGGCGGCTAGCGCGACCAATCTGGGCCTTGCCGCCGAGATGACGGCCGCTTCGCGGCGAGCTTTGGCGACGATCATCGCGATGACGGTCTTTGCCCTCGCCGGTGTCGGCTTCATGATCTACTTCTTTATCATCAGGGTCTCGGTCCGGGTCGCTAGGACGGCGGATCTGATGGAGCGCGTCGCCAGCGGCGATCTCGCCAGCTCGGCGGAGACCCTGTCCGGCCAGGACGAGATCGGCCGGCTCGAAGCCGCACTCGGTGTCTTCCGTGCGAATGCGCTCGAACGTCAGAGGCTCGAGCAGTCGGCGCGCTCGGAAGCCGAGCGCGAGCGCCACCGGCAGGTCCGCCTCGATGCCCTCATCTCGGCATTCAAGGGCAGGATTTCGACCTATCTGGAGAGCCTCGGCACCAAGACCATGAGCA
This sequence comes from Archangium gephyra, assembly GCA_943368975.1. GTDB lineage: Bacteria > Pseudomonadota > Alphaproteobacteria > Rhizobiales > Phreatobacteraceae > Phreatobacter. The sequence continues at coordinate 101,808 of CALRLZ020000008.1, read as the reverse complement.
TGCGCAATTCTGCATCCGTGCTCAACGACGTCGCGGGACATGCGACCCGTGAGGCGGGGGCCGCCCGCACGGCGTCGAGCGCGACCGCGCAGGACGTGGAGACGGTCGCGCGCACTGCCGAGGCGCTCATTGCCTCGATCCGCGACATCTCGCAGCAGACGCAACGGACGAGCATGGTCGTCGACGATACCAATTCCGTCGCCGCCCATACCCAGGACCAGGTCGGGCAATTGGCCAACCTGACCGACCGGATCGGGGCGGTGGTCTCGACCATCCGCGCGATCGCCGAACAGACCAATCTTCTCGCCTTGAACGCGACGATCGAGGCGGCCCGTGCCGGCGAGGCAGGCCGCGGCTTTTCCGTGGTGGCGAGCGAGGTCAAGCAACTCGCCAGTCAGACGGCCAAGGCGACCGAGGAGATCGCCAGTGAGATTGCCAATGTCCAGCAGGCGACGCGCACCGCCGTGGGCGCCATTGGTGAGATCACCAGCCGCATCGGCGAGATCAAGACCGTGGCAGGCCTCGTCTCCGCCGCGATGGCCGAGCAGGACGCGTCAACCCGCTCCATCGTCGCTGCCATCGAATCCGCCGCCGCTGGTGCGACCCAGGCAACCGGCAATGCCGATACCGTGACGAGTTCGATCGCTGAGACCACCCGTCAGGCCGGTGAGGTCCGTGCCGTTTCGGATGAACTTGGCGATGTGACCAGGGAACTCTCGACAGCCGTTGACGGCTTCCTCAGTGCCGTTGCTTCCGATCTCGGCGAGCGTCGCCAGCATATGCGCCACAAGCTGCGCGAGGCGATCATGGTCAGCGCCGGCGGCCGCCGGACGCCGACCATGATCGTCGACATTTCGGAAGCGGGCGTCCGGCTCGAAGGCACGGGTTTCGCCACGCCCCGTCAGAAGGTGATGCTGGAATGGCCCGCTGGCCGCATGATCGCGGCCACAGTGGTGCGGGTCAGTGAGACCGATGTCGCTCTCACGTTCGATCAACCGATCGAACTGGCCCCCTTTGGCATCGCCGCGTGAGATCTCATCCGCGAGGGTTCGGCGATGAGAGCGCGTTGGCCTGACGCGATGACGGGCATGGGGCCCGGTTCCCTGCCACCGCAAACGCTGTCCTATCCCGAAGACGCGAGTTGGGCGTCACGGGGCGAGGCGCTGGAAAGGTGCAACGCGTTCTGGATCGCGTTCTGGAGAAACAGGACGGGACGGGAAATCTTGTCTCCGACATGCCGGACAGCGACGATCTCGCGCGCAATGACCTGATCGTCGATCGCAATGATCGCGAGTTCGCGGACGTTCTTGTCGCCCATCAGGGTCGAGCTTGGCAGCAGCGAGACGCCGCCACCTTCACGGACCAGTTCCTTGATCGCCTCGATCGATTCCAGTTCCACCACCACATTCATCGTCAGCCTGTTGGCATCGAAAACAGCCTCGACCTGATCGCGGAGGGCGAAGCCCCGCGGAAAGGTGACGAAGGGCTCGGCATCGAGCGATTCCAGCGACAGGCGCCGCATCGCCGCATGGCGGTGGCGGCGCGACGCGATCATCCGGAAAGGGTCCGTCGCCAGGGCTGTCTGCACCACCCGTGGGTCGCTGACCGGCGCGGCGACGATGCCGAGATCGAGGCTCCTGCGGCCGACCTGCTCGATGATCTCGGTCGAGCGGACGCCATGCACGGCCACCTGGAGGTCCGGATATTTGGCGCGCAGCGCACCGATGGCGCGCGGCATCAGGAAGTCGCAGGTCGACTGGATCGCGCCGATCCGCATGTGCAGCCGGCGCTCGTCGGACAGCTTGGCGATGTCGCGCTGGATGGCTTCGACCTCGTCGAGCATGCCGCCGATCCGGCTGGCCAGCAGCACGCCTGCCGAGGTGAGCGTCAGCCGCTTGCTCTGGCGCAGAAAAAGGGGCGTGCGGAGTTCATGTTCGAGGATCTGGATCTGGCGGGACAGCGAGGGTTGAGAGATGTTCAAGGCTTCCGCCGCCTTGCGCAGGCTGCCGAACTCCGCGGCCGCCCGGAAGTAGTTCAAGCGTTGGAAGTTCATGGCGTTTTTCTCCCTCCCAGGACCAGCAAAGGGCGTGCCAGACGGGGAGACCGGTGCGGTGCCATAGGGGTGCGCCACGGCATCGCCCGTCCAATGCCCGGGCCGCTCCCCGGCATCAGGTGATAGCCGATCGGCCGTTGACCATAGGGCATCCTGGCCCAGGCTTTGCTTGCACAGCATGGCACGGAAAACGCGGTTGCCTCAGGCGACTGCAGAGGGGTTTGGCGACATGTCGACGACGAGAGGAATCAACAGGCGCTCCTTCGTAGCGGCGGGACTTGGCGCAGCAGGACTGGTCACCGGGTCGGGCAAGGACGTGCGCGCGCAGGGCCGCGATGCCGTCAAGCTGCTGCTCGACTGGCTGCCGACCGGCGACTACGCCGCCTACTTTGCCGGCCTTGCCCAGGGTTTCTTCCGTGAGGCCGGCATCGACCTGACGATTGAGCGCGGCTTCGGCGGGGCCGACACGGTCACCAAGATCGCGACCGGCGTCGCCGAGTTTGGCATCGCCGATATCGGGTCGCTGATGGCTGGCCGTGTGCGCACGCAGGTTCCGGTGAAGGCCATCGCTTCCATCTATACCCGTCCGCCGCATTCGCTCTTCGTCCTGGCGGCCTCCGGCATTCGCAGCTTCAAGGACCTCGAGGGCAAGAAGCTGGCCGGCGCTCCGGGAAGCTCCGTTCGGGTGTTCCTGCCCCTGGTTCTGGCCCGCAACAACGTGGACATTGCCAAGATCGAGATGATCCAGTCAGAACCCGCGACGATGGGACCGCTGCTCGTCTCCGGACAGGTGAATGCGGTCATGGGTTTCCTGCCAAACCTGCCGCGCTTCAACGGGATGGCGCGCCAGCAGGGCGGCGCCGTCAATGCCCTCGAATTCGCCGATACGCTGCAGATCTACGGCAATGTGCTCTTCGCCTCCGAGGCGACGATTGCTGGCAAGGCCGATCTGGTGCGCCGGTTCGCGGGGGCCCTCGTGCGCTCGCTCGAGTTCACCCGCGACAATGCCCGGACCGCTTTCTCGGCCATCCAGGCGGCTGTCCCCGGGCTTAATCCCGAGGGTGATTTCGCGGCCATGGAGATCGCCACGAAGCTGATGTTCGACAGCGAGGTTGCCCGCCGCCTGCCGACGGGGAGCCTTGATGCGGCGCAGGTGAAGCGGACCTGGGAACTTCTCGCGGAGGCGCAGTCTCTGCCCGCCGCCGCCACAGACCCCGAGGTCTTCGTGGCGCGTGGGTTGTTGCCGCGCGGTTGATGGTGAGCACACCGATCCTGTCGCTCGATGCCGTCAGTCAGGCGTACCTCTCCCGCGACGGTTCGGAGGTACGGGCGCTGGACGCCGTCAGCCTCGATGTCTCCGTCGGCGAATTCGTCGCCGTCGTGGGGCCTTCGGGCTGTGGCAAGTCCACGGCCCTGCGGTTGATTGCCGGCCTCGATCCCATCACCCGCGGTACCATCCGCATCGCCGGCCGCCCCGGCGCCGAGGGCCGGGATCGCGTCGGTATGGTCTTCCAGAAGGCGACCCTGCTGCACTGGCTGACCATCGAGAAGAACGTGCTGTTGCCCGTCAGGGTGCGCAAGGGCCGGCCGGAGGCAGCGGACGTCACCGCCGCCAAGGCCCTGCTGGACATGGTCGGGCTCGGTCAGTTCGGCGGCAAGCATCCGCAAGAACTGTCCGGCGGCATGCAGCAGCGTGCCGCAATCTGCCGCGCCCTGATCCAGGACCCCGACATTCTCCTAATGGACGAGCCCTTCGGCGCTCTCGACGCGATGACCCGCGAGGAGATGTGTTTCGAGTTGCTGCGGATCTGGGAGGCGCGTCGCAAGACCATCGTCTTCGTGACCCATTCCATTCCCGAGGCCGTCCTGCTGTCCGACCGCGTAGTGGTGATGACGCCGCGCCCGGGACGCATCGCCGACATCGTACCGATCGATCTGCCGCGCCCGCGCTCGGTGACCAGCATGCACGACCGAGCCTTCCAGACAGCGACCGATCGCATCCGCCGGAGCATTTATGGACACGATGGAACGGCTGATCGCCCAACCCTCTAGCCTCGGGAAGTTCTGGCGCACCGCCCAGGGCATCCTCATTCCCGTCTGTTCGCTGGGTGGGCTGTTGCTCGCCTGGGAGGGGGCGGTCCACCTGTTCGGCATCAGGCCTTTCCTGCTTCCCGCGCCCAGCCGGATCCTGCAGGAACTGATCGCGACCGGCCCGCATCTTCCCGGCAATATCGCCGCCACCTTGCTGACCGTGGTCCTGGGGTTCGGTACCTCCGTCCTGATCGCGATCCCCCTGGCCGTCGCCATTGCCTCGTCACCGGTGGTGGCACGTGCGGTCTATCCGCTGCTCCTGATCACCCAGTCGACGCCGATGATCGCGATCGCGCCGATCCTCGTGGTGATCATGGGCACGGGACAGCTCTCGCGGACCACCGTCGCCTTCCTGATCGCCTTCTTTCCGCTGCTGATTTCCACCGTGACGGGCCTGCTCGCAACTCCGCGGGAGGTCGTCGACCTCTCCCGGATGATGCGCACGAGTTTCTTCCAGGACCTCTGGATGATCCGGCTGCCAGGGGCGGTTCCCTTCATCTTCGCCGGGCTCAAGGTCGCGATTTCGCTGAGCGTCATCGGTGCGGTGGTCTCGGAATTCGTCACGGCCAATGCCGGGCTCGGCTATCTGATCACCCAGTCGACCGCCTTCTTCAACGTGCCTCTCGCTTTCGGCGCGGTGGTCCTGCTGTCGGCGACCGGCGTGGTGCTGTTCGGGCTCGTCGTTCTGACCGAAAGGGTCTTCTTTCCCTGGTCGGTCGAGAACGACCGCATCCGTCGCGATTGAACGGCCATGGTTCCGGCGCCCTCGACGCTCGCGGAGGCCTTGGCCCTGCGCCAGGCCGGCGGTCTCTATGCCGCAGGGCGCACCGTGCTGAGGCCGGGTGCCGTTCCCGATGACACCCTCATCGATATCTCGCGGCTACCCGGCCTCGATCGGATCGAGGAAGCTGCGGACGGCCGCTCGCTCCTCATTGGCGCGCTGGTCACCCTCGAGCATCTTCGCCGTGATCCGCGCGTGAAGGCGCGCAATCCCGCGCTGGTCGCACTCCTTGGACAGGTCGCCGGGCTCGGGGTTCGCACCCTTGCCACCGTCGGTGGCAATGTCGGCTGGGGAGCGGGCGATCTCGTTCCGCTGCTGCTCGCCCATGATGCCCGCCTGGAGACCTCCGAGGGGATCCATGACGCGGTCTCGCTGCCTCACGGAGCCTTGCTCATGGCGGTGCGGCTGCCGCCCCAGCCGACGATGTCCTTTGTCGAGAAGGCAGGCTACCGGGCGGCCTTCTCACCGACGCTGATCACCGTCGCCCTGTGCGCCGAGGTCATGGAGCAGAGCGTGACCAGCATGCGGATCGCGGCCGGGGGCGGGATGACACGTCCTCAGCGCCTGGAACGGGCCGAGGCGCTTCTTACGGGTCTGTCGCTCGATGGTCTCGACCGGCAGCGCCTCTCGGACACGATCGAGGAGGAACTGGACACCGTCTCCGACGCCCTGGCCAGTGCTGCCCATCGCCGACGGGTGGCGGCCCGGATCATCACCGGCCGGCTCGTCGAGGAACTGGCGCGGGGCCAATCATGACCGCCCTGACACCCGGTTTCCGCTTCCTCACGGATATCTCGGCACCCGGGCTGTTGCATGCTGCCGTGCTCCGCAGCCCGCATCCCCATGCCGAGATCGTCGCCATCGACATCACTGCCGCCCGGGCCTTGCCCGGCGTAAGGGCTGTGGTGACGGCGGCGGATATCCCCGGCCGCAACGCTTTCGGCGTGCGGGTCGCCGATCAGCCCTATCTTTGCGCGGGAAAGGTGCGAACGGTGGGCGACCCGGTCGCGGCTGTCGCCGCCGACACTCCGGCGATTGCGCGGCGCGCGGTGGAACTGATCACGGTCCGCTGGCAAGACCTCCCGGTGCTCGGGGATCCCGCGGCGGCCCTTGGCGAGGCCGTGCAGTCGATCCACCAGACCTCAAACCTCCTGCGCAGCACGCATTATCGGCGCGGTGACCTCGCTGCGGCCTTCAACCGGTCCGCCCATGTCGTCGAGGACGTCTATGTCACCCCGCGCCAGGTCCACCATTTCATCGAGCCCGAGGGCGCCGTTGCCATTCCCGCGGATGGCAGCCTCACGGTTTTCGGCCCCGGGCACTGGGCGAGCGCCGAGGCCCGCGACATCGCGGCCATGCTCGCGCTGCCCGAGGCGCAGGTGCGGGTGGTCGCCAGTCCCGTCGGCGGCTCCTATGGCGGCAAGGACTGTCTCCATGCACAGCCGCTTGCCGCGCTCCTTGCCCATGTCACCGGTCGCCCGGTCCGGTTGATCTGGCGGCGTGAAGAGAGTTTCGCCATCGGCGTCAAGCGCCATGCCTTCACCATCCGCATGCGCAGCGGTGCCGATGCCGCGGGCCGCCTGACCGCGCATCAGGTCGACCTGCTCGCCGATACCGGTGCCTATGCCCAACACGGCCCTGAGGTCCTCGATACCGCACATGAAAATGCCCAGGGCCCCTACGCCTGGGCTGCCGTCGACCTGACCGGTCGCCTCGCCTATACGAACAACGGCGTTTCCGGCGCCATGCGCGGCTTTGGCGGCGTGCAGGTCCAGATCGCGCTGGAGCAGCAGATCGATCGTCTGGCTGCCGCTTTTGGGATCAGTCCGTGCACATTTCGACAGCAGAACCTGCGCCCCGAAAGCGCCAGTGGGCAATTGGGGCAGACCCTTGCCGCACCCGCCTGGCATAGCCGGGCCTTGGCGGCGCTGCCGCCGCTGCCGCCCGCCCGGCGTGCTGGCCGCTGCCTGATGGGCTCCGGCATCGCCCTGGTCGAGAAGAACGAGGGCTTCTCGCCAGGCGGTCCCAATGCGGGGTCAAGCGTCCTCGCACTGGCCGATGGCCGCATCGTGGTCCGCACCGGTCTGTCCGATCTCGGCCAGGGCCTGACGCTGGCGGCGACACGTGCGGCGACACGGCTCATCGGCTGCGCCATGGAGGATGTGACCGTCGTTGCCGGGGACAGTCTCCTGGCGCCGGATTCAGGCCCCGTTGCTGCAAGCCGCGGCGCGGGTGTGCTGTGGCGCAGCCTGGCTTCCGCCGCACCCGCTTTCGTCGCGGCTGTCCTGTCCCGCGCGTCCGAGGCGACAGGCGTTCCCGTCGATGCCCTCGCTACGGGTGCGGGCGGTGTCTACAGCCGAAAAACGCCGTCCAACCGCCCCCTCATCGGCTGGATGGAGCTCGCGGCGGTGCCGATCGCCGTCACGGGCCTGGCGCCCGCCATCGTTCCCCCGGACGGCGAGGGGGCCTGCCACGCGCTTTTCACCGCCTGCGCAGCCATGGCCGAGGTCGCCGTCGACAGTTTCACCGGTCGGGTCGAGGTGCGGCGCATGGTGATCGTGCCGATCACCGGACCCGTGCTCGATTCCACGGCGATTGCCGGGCAACTCGCCGGCGGCGCGTCGCTTGCCGCGGGCCTCGTCGTCAGTGAGGACCTGCCGGCGGAGCAGGGGCGGTTCCGCGCCTGCAACCTTGACGGCTATTTTGCTCCCACCATCGCCGATGCCTTCGACTGCGATGTGCGTTGCATCGCCGACATTCCGCCCGATATCGCCGGGCCTCGTGGTATCGGCGAGATCGGCACCAATGTTGCGGCGCCGGCCATCGCCAATGCGGTGCATGCCGCCACAGGGTTCGTGTGCCGCCGGCTGCCGGTGGACCCGCAGGCGATGCTGGCGCATCTGGGAGAAAGTCTTTGACCTGTTCGTTCATCGTCGACGGGATGACGGCCAGCCTTCCGGACAACGCCGCACCGACCCTGCTGGAGGCCTTGCGCGACCACCTCGACCGGGTGGCTCCGAAGGCCGGATGCGGTATCGGACGGTGCGGCGCCTGTGTCGTGTTGCTCGACGGGGAACCGGTCAATGCCTGCCTCGTCCCGCTGGCGCGGGTCCATGGCCGCCACGTGACGACCGGCGACGGGCTCGACGGCCCGGTGGCCGATGCCGTACGCCAGGCTCTTGTGGAGAACCAAGCCTTTCAGTGTGGCGCCTGTGCCCCCGGCTTCCTGGTTTCCATCACCTATCTCGCCGGCCTCTCGCCGCGGCCAACGGCGTCCGAGGTGGAACTGATGCTGTCCGGGCATCTCTGCCGCTGTACCGGCTATGGCGGTATCCGCCGGGCCATCCGGGCCCTGTTCCGGTGACCTCGGCATCAGGTGATAGCCAGTCCGCAGTTCGGCGGGCCGCCGCAACATGGTGTGTTGCTTTCAACCCGTGATGATGGAGAAACCCTCATGCGCCTGGCCTCGGTCATGGAAGCCCGCGACGACTATCTGTCGTTCGAAATGGAGCGGGCGGCTCGCAAGCTCGCCGAGGAGGTGCTGGAGATCCGGCCCGGCATGACCGTCGTCATCACGGCGGACACGTCCAGCGATGCCCGTGTCGTCTGGGCCAGCGCCCGCGCCATCTACGCGGCCGGCGGCGTCCCGAGCGTCATGTGGTACCACACCCAGCCCCGGCCGCAGATGGAGCCTCCCGCGCCCGTCGCCGCTGCCGTCGCCGCCGCCGACATCTGGATCGAACAGGCGGTCGCCTACACAATGTATACCGAGGCCTGGCAGGCGGCGCTCGATGCCGGTGTGCTCTATTGCGAGCTCGGTGGCATGGATGTCGACGGCATGGTGCGCTGCATCGGCCGGCAGAACATCGGCCTGATGGCCGAGATGGGCGATGAGATCATCCGCCTGCTTACCGATGCCGAGGTGCAGGTGACGAGCGAGGCCGGCTCGTCGATCGTCTTCTCCAACAGGGGATGCAGGGTCGGCGAGTTCAAGATGAAGACCACGCCCGACAAGATCCCGATCATGTTGGCCGGCCAGGTCTCCTGGTCGCCGGTTGAGGAGTCCATGAAAGGCCACCTCGTGGCGGACGGCATCCTCTATCCGCCCTCCGAAGTCGGCATCATGAACGAGACCGTGCGGTTCGACATCGCCAAGGGTCGCATCGTCGATATTTCCGGTGCCCGGGAGGCGCTGCTGCTGAAAAAGTGGATCGATCAACTCGCCGACGACACGATGTATCGCATCGCCCATGTGTCGATGGGATTCAATCCCGGCATTCCCGTGCCGACCGGCCGGGTGGTCGAGGATGAGCGTGCCTTCGGCGACATCGACTTCGGCTTCGGCGCCTGGGTCGGCCGGCCGGCAGCTGGGCATTTCGATTTCACCTGTCGTCAGGTGACCATCAAGGCGAATGGCGTGCCGCTCCAGGAAAACGGCCGGTACACCCATCCCGTTCTCGCAAGGCTGTGCAAGGCCATGGGCGTGCCGCACCACTAGGTCGATCCGTATTCACCCCGGGCCGCAATCGTGACGAGCGAGGGCACGCAAGAGCATGACGATGGAATTGTCGCGAGCCGACCGGGACATGATGCATGGCGTCATCGACATGCATCTTCACGCCCATCCCTGCCTTCTGGAGCGCCCGTTCGATGAGATCGAGTGCGCCGAGCAGGCCCGCGCTGCAGGATATCGCGGCCTCGTCCTCAAGAGCATCTATGTGCCGAATGCCGACCGTGTGGAGCTCGTCCGCAAGGTGGTCCCGGGGATCGATCTTTTCGGCTCCATCGTACTCAACCATCCGGTCGGGGGGTTGAATCCAGAAGCGCTCAGCGCTGCTATCGGCTTCGGCGTGAAGGTCGTATGGCTGCCGACAGTCCATGCCGCTCATCACCAGCGCCATTTCGGCATGCCAACCTATCCTTGGCAGACCGCGCTTGGACTGGAACGCACGCGCACCAAGGCCGAGCCGCTGTCGCTGCTGGACGCCGAAGGGGGACTGAAGCCCGAGGTCATCGAGATCATCGCGCTCTGCAAGCAGGCCGATCTGGTGCTCGGCACTGGTCACGTGTCGCTGGAGGAGGTCATGGCGGTCCTGCGCGAGTCCCGGCGCATCGGCTATGAGCGGGTGGTCATCACGCATGTGGGATGGCATGCGACGGACTGGCCGGTCGAGGCGATGACAGCGATGCTCGCCCTCGGCTGCACCTTCGAGTTCACCGTCAATCCGCTGATGCCGAACCGCCAGCAGGCCAGTCCCAAGGACTTCGCCAAACGGATGCGCGCCGTGGGCGTTGAGAACTGCGTCGCATCCACCGATCTCGGCCAGCACGACAATGCCCACCCGATCGAGGGCTTCCGGATGTGGTTGCGCATCCTGATGGCGCACGGGTTTTCGGCCGCGGACATTGATGTGATGGCCCGCCGCAACCCGGCCCGCCTGCTTGGGCTGCCGGCTCTCGCATGACGGCGAGGCCGCAGATCCTGACGCCCGACCGGATCATCGACGGGGATGGCAAAGGCCTGCCGATGGGAACAGCCCTGCGCATTCAGGACGGCCATATCGCCGCCGTCGGGGCTGCCGGGGATCTCCGCGGCGGCGAGGCGGAAGAGGTGGAGCTCACTGGACTGACCCTGCTTCCGGGGTTCATCGATCTCCACGGCTATCTGTCCGTCGACCCGGATCGCCCGGAACCGATGCGGCGGATGTTCGACCCCGATCTGCCGGGGCGTCGCCGCACGGCGCTTGCCCACATGCTCACGGATCTGCGCTCGGGCGTCACCACCCAGCGCGTGATGGGGGAGGGGAACGGACTGGACCTGGAGCTTTCCAGATCGGTGCGCGACGGCGATATCGACGGACCGACCCTGGTCGTCTGCGGGGCCCCGATCGCGCCGACGGGGTCGCATCAGGCTCCTGCCAGCGGTGGCATCGATACGTCCGATGCGCTGCGCCAAGCCGTTCGCCTGCGGACGGCAGCCGGCGTGGAGTTCCTCAAACTGGTGCTCACCGGCGGCATCAACGGCGCTGGCAACGATGCGCTCGCACCGCTTTATGGCGCAGATGACCTCGACCTGCTGTTCGCGGAGGCTGCGGCCGCCGCCCTGCCGGTGGCGGTCGCGGCCCATGGCGGCCCTGCGGTCGCGATGGCGGCTGTCCGCGGGGCGGTGTCGATCGAGCATTGTGCTCTGTTCGATGCCGCTGATCTCGCCGCCCTCAGCGCTTCCGCGACGACGCCGGTGCTGACTCTGTCGCGCTTTTTTGCGCCCGGCGGCATCGCGCGCAGCGCAAGTGACAATCCCGTGGTGCTGGAACGGCTGGACCGCGCCAAGAAGCGCCTGTCCTGGCTCTGCGGCGCGATAGCGGAGGGTGGGCAGGCTTTCGGCCTCGGCACCGACAACATGCACGGCCAGATCGCCGACGACGCCCGGCTGGCCGTAGAACTCGGCCTGCCCAGGCCCCGGGTCATCGCCGCCCTGACGGGCACGGCCGCACGTCTGATCGGCCGGGACACCCGGATCGGCTGGATCCGTGCCGGCTTCGCCGCGGATCTGGTCGCGGTCGCCGGAAATCCGCTCGATGCCATCGAATCGCTTGGCGCCGTCCGCGGCGTGTGGCGCGGTGGACGCCCCCTTTCCCGGTTGACCAACTGACCAGCGAGGATCCGATGAGGCTCAGGGACAAGATCACCATCATCACCGGGGCAGCGAAGGGGCTGGGCCGGGATGTGACGCTGGCGCTCGCCGAAGAGGGCGCTCATCTGGTCATGGTCGGCCGTGATGTCGACGCCCTGCAGGGTGTCGCCGCGGAGGTGGCGGCGCTCGGGCGGCGCGTCGAGGTGGTCAAGGCCGACCTGCGCGAGCCCGGCGAGGTCGCGGCGATGGTTCACAAGGCGCGTGACTTCGGCGGCGGCCGGATCGATGTGCTGGTCAATGCCGCCGGTGTCTCCGCGCGTGATCCCGTGCCGCTCTGGGATCAACCGGTCGAGGATTTTGCCCGCTTCTTCGACACCAATGTGAAGGGTGTCTTTCTGACCATGAAGTACGTCCTGCCGACCATGATCGGTCAGAAGAGCGGCCGGATCGTCAATGTCGGCGGCACGTTCGGCCATCGCGGCGTCGAGGGCAATTCGCTCTACGCGGCCTCCAAATGGGCCCTGCGAGGCGTCACGAAATCGGCGGCGGTGGAGGCCGGCCGCCATGGCGTCGGCATCAACATCGTTGCCCCCGGCGGCGTCGAGGGCCCCAGTTTCGACGGGTGGCTGGCGGAGGAAGCCGCCCGCCGCGATATCGCGCCTGCCGCCATGTTCGACCGTTTCGTCAGTGGTGCCGCCATGCGTCGCCTCAGCCGGGCGAGCGACATTGCGAATGCCATCGTGTTCCTCGCCAGCGACGCCTCTCGCAACATCACCGGCCACGATCTCCTGGTCGACGGCGGCACCATCATGTAGGTCGCCCGTTCACCATCCGTCGACGGACGGACTCGCGACCGTCATCGCGTGACATATCCCTCGGCCAGGTCGCGTGACCGGGCTTCTTCCGGGCGTTCCGCCGGATCCCCCCAGCCACCGCCGCCGGATGTTTCAATGGTGAGCACGTCGCCGCGTTGCATCGCGATCCCCGAGACCTTCGAGGCCAGCGATACGCGGGTGCCGTCGGCCCGCGTGATGGTGGTCCTGCTGAGGGATCCGGGCTTTCCCCCGGCGAGCCCATAGGGTGGATGGCGGAACCGTTCGAAATTCGTGCTCAGCGATCCATTGTCCGCGTCAAGGCGGAAGGCACGCGAAAGACCAAGGCCACCGCGGTGCTGTCCGTCCCCGCCGGAATCCGGAATGAGCCCGTAATGGGTGAAGGTCACCGGGTATCGGGCCTCCACCATCTCGATGGGGGCATTCGTATTGTTGTGGAGGCCGCAGGAGAGGGCGCTTGCGCCATCTCCGCCTGCATGGCCGCCCCAGCCACCGACCTCGATGTCGAAATAGACCCGGCGTCGTCCGCTCGCTTCGACCGTCGCCAGGGCATAGACATAGGAGATCGCGTAATAGGCGGCAGGGATCCGCGCCGGGATGAGCTGCGCCAGCGCGCCGAACACGGCCGTGGCGATCCGGTGGTTGACCACCATGCGACCGGTGACCGGCGCCGGGAACTGCGCATCGACCACGCTGCCGGGTGGAACCCGCACAGTGATCGGTCGATAACATCCGGAATTGGCTGGAATTTCCGCGCCGAGCGCGGCCAGAACAGCATAATAGACGGCCGAGCAGGTCATGGCCCGGGTGTTATTCACCGGCCCCTGCACCTGCGGGCTTGACCCGTCGAAATCGATGACGATGCCGTCGCCGTGCCGCGCGATCCGGACCGACAGTCTGATCGGGCCCTCGGTCTGCCCGTCATCATCGACGAGCTCTACGAAATGGGCTGTCTGGTCCGGCAAGGTCGCAATTGCGGCCCGCATCATGCGTTCGGAACCTTCAAGGATCGCCTGCATGGCCTGCATCAGGTCAGCGGTGCCGTAGCGGTGGATGATCCGCTGCACGGCCGCGACGCCGATCCCCAGCGCCGCGATCTGGGCCTGCAGGTCTCCGCTCGTCTCATCGGGCTGGCGCACATTGGCCAGCACCATCTTGAGGATGGCCTCATTGACCACCCCGCGTTCGGCAAGCTTCAGGGGCGGAATGCGAATGCCTTCCTGGAAGATTTCGCGGGCACCGGCATAGTAGCTCCCGGCGGCACCACCACCGACGTCGACATGGTGACAGAGCGTGCCGACGAAGCCGATCCGAGTCTCGCCGGCGAAAACCGGTCGGAAGGTCATGATGTCCGGCAGGTGCTGCCCGCCGGAATAGGGGTCATTGGTGATGACGATGTCGCCGTCCTGCCAGCCCTCGAGCGGAAAATGAGCGGAGAGCAGCGTCTCGAGACATGCGGACATCGAATTGAGGTGAACCGGAATCCGGGCGGACTGGGCGATGTTCTGCCCCCGGGAGTCGAACACGGCGGTGGAGTAATCGAGGATTTCACGGACGACCGTCGAGCGACTGGTTCGCCAGATGGTCAGGCTCATCTCCTCGGCCGCGGCGACAAGCGCATTGCGGATGACCTCGACGCGAACGGGACCGATGGTTTCCATGGCAGGCTCTCCCGAAACGATCACGTGAGGCGCCGCGCGATCAAGGCGCCGCTGCTTGCGATTGCGGCACTCCAGCCGGGCGGAATGTAGGAAGAGGTGTAGGTTTCCGACACGATGGCTGGCCCGCGGGCCACCTGGTCGGCCATCCCGCCTCGCTCGAAGACCGCGACATCCTGAACCCGTCCGTCGACATGGACCGGCCTCATCACGGGCGCCGTCGCTGCCGGGCGATCGGTGCCCTGCGGCGGGACGGGCTTCGGCAATCTGCCGATCGCCGCCAGCCGAAGCGCGACCATTTCAACCGCGATATGCGGTTCGTCATAGGAGAAGCGCTGACGATGCACGGCATGGAAGCGGCGCGCGATCTCGGCCAGCGCCGGCGGCGAGAAGTCCGCACCCTCCACCGGTACCGGCAGGTCGAAGGCCTGGCCGGCATAGCGCAGGTCGAGACTGAAGCGCAGTTCGCGTGCAGCCTCCGGCGTGCCATCCTCGGCAAACAGACGTTCGGCTTCCGCCGTCATCCGGGCGGCATGGCGGGCAAGCTTCTCGCCGGCCCCTTCGAGCGGGCCGATATCGGTTGTGGTGAGATCGTGGGTGATGTCCGACCACAGGATGCCCCAGGCCGAGAGCGTCGAGGCATGCTCGGGGAATATGACCCGGTTGACGCCCAGATCATCGGCGACTTCGCAGGCGTGAACGCCTCCCGCACCGCCGAAGGAGAGCAGTGCGAAATCATCGGGGTCGAGGCCTTTTTCGAAGAGCGACAGCCGGATCGCCGTCGACAGGTTGGAATTGATGACGGCAATGACGCCAGCCGCGATTTCCTCGATGGACAGGCCGAGTGCTCGCGCGAGGGGAGCGGCCGCGGCGACCGCCTTGTTGCGGTCGAGGGTCATGGCGCCTCCCATGAAGGCCTGTGCGTCCAGTCGGCCGAGAATGAGGTTGGCATCCGTCACGGTCAGCTCAAGGCCGCCCCGTCCGTAGCAGGCCGGCCCAGGCAAGGCACCTGCCGAATGAGGGCCGATCCGCAGCCGCCCGCCGTTGTCGACCCAGGCGATCGAACCACCCCCGGCTCCGATGGTCCGCATCTCGACCATGGGCAAGCGGACCGGCAAACCGTCGATCTCGCCCTCATTCACGGTTGCCACAGCCCCCTGATGGACGACCGAAATGTCGAAGGAGGTGCCGCCCATGTCGACGGCTATGAGGTTGGGTTCGTCGAGGGCAGCCGCCAGGCGCCGGGCGGCGGCGGCCCCGCCGCTTGGACCCGACAGGAGGAGGCGCGCCGGCTCCCGCGCCGCCTTCGCCAGCCCGCTGACGCCGCCATTCGACTGGACCAGATAGATCTGCCGGGTCAGGCCCGCCTCGCGCAGCCGGCTTTCCAGGCTCGCCGCATAGACGGACACGACCGGCATCAGCAGCGCGTTCAGCACGGTGGTCGACAGCCGCTCATATTCCCGGATTTCCAGACTGATGTCGGATGACAGGGAAATCGCAACGCCGGGGAGTTCCTCGGCCAGAATCGCGCCGGCGCGCCGTTCGTGCGCCGGGTTCGCGTAGGCATGGAGGAAACAGACGGCAACCGCAGAAGCGCCCGCCTCCCTGATGCGGGCTGCCGCCGCGCGGACGCTTGCCTCGTCCAGTGCGGTTTCGACGCTGCCATCCGCCCGCATCCGTTCGATGACGCCGAATGCATGGCGCCGCGGGACCAGCGGCGGCGGCGGGGATAACGTGATGGCATAGACATCGCGGCGGCCGTGACGTCCGATCGCCAGGACATCCTCGAAACCCGCGGTGGTCAGGACGGCGCCATCCGGCAGCTTGCGTTCGAGCACGGCGTTGGTGGCGATGGTCGTGCCATGCAGGATCTGCTCGATATGCGCGGTGTCGAACCCGAATTGGCGGGAGGCCTGCCGGATGCCTTCGATCAGGCCGACCGAGGGATCGCGCGGGGTGCTCGGCGTCTTGAATTGATGCACGAGGCCGGTCGCCCCATCGAGGACTTCGATGTCAGTGAACGTGCCGCCGATATCGACGGCTATGCGAACAGATGTGGTCATTGAACCCACTCATTTGGGGCACGACAGGCGTGGTGGCTTTTTCGGACCTATCGGACGAAGGTTCTGGCAAGCCCGAGCGAACGATCGACAACGATGACGATCAGGAGCGTGAACAGGACCAGCAGCACCGATATCGCCGCGACGAGCGGATCGGCGCGCGATTCGACGTGGTGATACATCTCGACCGGCAGCGTCGACAGGCGCGGCCCGGACATGAACAGTGACAAAACCACCTCGTCGAACGATACGAGGAACGACAGGGCACCGGCGGCGACGAGGCCGGGGATGATCAGCGGCAGCGTCACCCGGCGGAACACTGTCAGGGGCGTCGCGCCGAGGGTTGCTGCGGCCTCCTCGACGGCGATCGGCACCGTTGCCAGCGCGGTTGAGATGATCCTCAGGGCATAGGGCAGGGTCACCACCAGATGGGCGAGGAACAGGCCCTGAGGGGTCGCGAGCAGGCCGGCCCGCGCCGCGACGATGAGCATGGCCAGCGCCAGCACGATGGTCGGCAGGAGAAGCGGCGCTGTCAGCACGCTCATCAGCGTCGCAGCACCGGGGGGCGCCAGCCGTACCAGCGCATAGGCTGCCGGCACGGCGATCACCAGGTTCACAGCCGTGACGGCGCCTGCGAGCTTGAGGCTGAAGAAAAAGGCATCGATCATCTTCGGATGCTGGCCGATCGACGCATACCAGCGCAGGCTCCAGCTGCTCGGCGGGAACGACATGAACACGTCGCCGGAGAACGACAGTGGAATGACGATCAGGACCGGCGCGAGCAGGAACAGGAACGACGCACTCGCCAGCCAGATCAGGACACGGGATATCGGGCGTTCATCCACGGCGGCTCACCCGATCTGACGGAGAATACGGGTGTAGACGGCCAGGGCGAGGCCGAACACCACCAGTACGATGATCGACAAGGTCGCTGCGAGCGGCCAGTCGAGTGTAACGATCGCCTGGTCATAGACCTCTGTCGCCAGGAGAAAAACGCGGCCCCCTCCGAGAAGCTTCGGTGTGATGAAGGAGGAAATCGCCAGGACGAAGGTCAGGAGCGATCCGAGGGCTACGCCTGGCAGCGACAGGGGCAGGACGACCCGCCAGAACACGCGGTAGGGCGGGGCGCCGAGCGTCGCGGCCGCTTCTTCCACCCGCGGATCCAGGCGACCGAAGCCTGCCAGCAGGGCGAGGATCATATAGGGCATGAGGATCTCGGTCAGACCGATGATGACCCCGTTCTGGTTGAACATCAGCCGCAGTGGCTCCTGCGCCCCCAGCGCGGCGAGCGCCGAATTCACCAGTCCCCGGTCGGACAGGATGGCGATCCACCCGTAGGTGCGCACGACCGACGACAACAGGAGCGGCGAGATCACCAGAACCAGCAGAATGCTTTTCCACGCCCCGCTCATCCGGTGGAGGCACAGTGCGATCGGATAGGAGACGATCAGGGTCAGGATGGTGACGATCAGGCTGGTTCTGACCGTGTTGGCCAGAAGCTCCCAGTAAAAGGGGTCCGTGGCCACCGTCGTCCATTTGGCGATCGACCATCCGCCGGTCATGGCGCCGCTCGAACGGATTTCGGTGACGGAGATGACCGCGAGATTGGCGACCGGCAGCATGAAGCCGATCGCATTGATCAGGAGGATCGGCACCAGCAAGGTCGCGGCGGTGAACGTCGTGCCGCGCCGGCTTTGACCAGGGCCCTGGGCGGTTGCCGCCGCGCTCATGGGGCGGCCTCGAACACCAGCGTGTTGGCGACCGACCAGGACAATGTCACGGCTGTGCCAACGCCGACGATCGCACCGGTCGCATCTGTCGATTGCTCGACATTGAAGACGGTGTCGCCCGCCTGGACGTCATACTGCACGACATTGCCGGCATAGGTCGTCCGGATGATGGTGCCGGCTGCATGGTTGTCATCGGGGCGTCTGTCGCCGGCGCCATCGAGATGGATACGGTGAGGACGGATCATCACTTCGACGGGGCCGGTGACAGGGCGCGCGCAGCGCATCGTGACACCGCCGACATGGACGACGTCGCCTGCACCGGTTCCGGGGAACCGATTGGTCCGTCCGACGAAGGCTGCCACAAAGGCAGTGCGCGGCCGCTCGTACAGATCTTCGGGCGTCCCGGTCTGCTCGATGCGCCCCTTGTTCATGACGACCACCCGGTCCGCCATGGTCAGGGCCTCGTCCTGGTCGTGGGTCACGAACAGCGCCGTCGTGCCGAGCCGCCGCTGGATGTCCCGGATCTCATTGCGCATTTCCTCGCGCAGCTTTGCATCGAGGTTCGACAGAGGCTCGTCGAGCAAGAGGATCAAGGGACGGATGACAAGCGCCCTTGCCAGGGCGACGCGCTGTTGCTGGCCCCCCGACAATTGACCCGGCCGACGGTCCTCGTAACCGGTCAGCCGGACCAGTTGGAGCGCTTCCGCCACCCGCGCGCGGATATCGGCCTTGGCCATCCCGCGCATCTCCAGCCCGAAGGCGACGTTGGCGGCCACGCTCATATGCGGAAACAGGGCATAGCTCTGGAACACCAGCCCCATGTCGCGTTGGTAGGGCGGCACGTTGGTCAGATCGCGCCCGGCGACAACGATCTGACCGGCCGTCGTCGGAACCAGCCCGGCGATCATCCGCAGCGTCGTTGTCTTGCCACAACCCGAGGGGCCGAGCATGGCAAGAAACTCGCCCTTCCGCACATCAAGGTCGACGGCGTCAACGGCGGCAGTGTCGCCATAACGCTTGGTCAGTGCCTGGAGCGACAGGAAGCGGTCGGGTGCCGCCGCTTCGTCCGCATTCTGTTTCGTCACGGGATTTCCAAGATCCTTTACGGGCATGCTGGGCGAGGATCAGCGCGAGAGCGGGATCACCCGCCGGCGCCACTGGTCCATGATCTGGTCGCGCACACCTGCGACCGCGATCCAATCCACCGGAACGACCCGGTCGAGGAATTTGACGGCCGTCCGGTCGATCGCGCTCGGCGCAATCTGCGCCTTGGCATTGGTTGGCGCGTAGAACATGGATTCGGTGAAGGCCTTCTGTGCCGGTGCGGACAGGGCGTAGGAGATGAACCGCTGTGCAGCCTGTGCCTGCGGGGCTCCCTGGACCTGGTTGATCACGTTGATCTGGAAGACGGTTCCCTCTTTCGGGATCAGCGCGGCGAGCTTGCCGTTCGACGTGTCGGCATTGACCTGGGCGCGGGCATTCCAGCCGATGCCGATCGCTGCCTGGCCGTTGATGATCGGCGCATAGACATCCGGGCGCGGTTCCCAGGTCTGCACATTGGGGGCGATCGGCGCCATGGCTTCGATGCCCTTGGCGAAACGCCCTTCCACGCCCGGGCCGCCATTGAGCTTGTCGAGGATCATGACCAGCGACATGCCCTGGATGTCGGGAAGACCCGGGATCGCCACACGGCCACGCATGGCCGCGGTCGCCATGTCGAGGAGCGAGGTCGGCGGCGGCTTCACCGCGTCGGTGTTGTAGATCATGACGAGATTGTCGAACGTCACGGCGACGCCGCCGACATTCGAAAACCGGGCATTGGGATAAAGCTCGTTGATCTCCGGGATCGCCGCGGCGTCAAGACGGGAGAAAATGCCCTCATCCGTGCCGACCTTGGCCACCGTGACGTCGAGGATCACCACGTCGACCTGCGGCGCCGCGCGCTGGGCGCGCAACTGGCCGATCATGGCCGCCGAGTTCGGCAGCGGCGAATAGTTGACCCGGATGCCCGGATTGGCCCGCATGAAAGGCTCCACGACCGCCGCGGTGTAGCGATCCTGGAAGAGGCCCGTATAGGCCATGACGTTGATGGTGACCGGCTGTTGTGCCGATGCCCGGTTGATCCAGGGGGCAACGATCAGCGATGTGGTGGCGGCGACGAATGTTCTGCGTTTCATGTCCAGTCCCCTCGTGCGATGATCCGGTGATGACCCCGGGTGAAGTGGCGTTCGGCTGAATCAGGTTGCGAGTCTCGCTTCGACCATGGCTCGTGCGCCAGAAATGTCGGGAAGCTTTTCGCCCTTCCGCAGCCTCTCGAGCAGAACCAGTTCATTCTGCTGCATGGCGATCGCCTTTTCGGCGATCGCCCGTGCCTGCAGGGGATCGAGCACGATCACCCCGCTCTCGTCGCACAGGATGGCATCACCGGGATGAACCACCTGACCGCCGACACTGATTGGCACATTCACGGCCCCCTCCGACCCGAGGAGCTTGGTGGTGATCGCAGAGGGTCCGCGGCACCACATCGGCATGTCGACACGCGTGAATTCCGAAAAATCGGTTGCCGGCCCGTCGACAACACCGGCCTTGACGCCCGCCATCTTCATGCAATTGGTGATCACGCCGCCCCAGCAGGCATGGCGATCGTCACCACAGCGGTCGACGAGGACGATGTCGCCGGGGCGAACATGGGCCGTCAGCCAATGCAGCAGCGCCGAGTCCGCATGCGGAATGCGGATGGTGACAGCCGTTCCGGCGACACGCTTGTTCGGCAGCACCGCCCGAATGTGCCGGTCGACGAAGCCGGAGTGCAGAACGTGGCCGACCGTCGCCGTCTCGACCTGCTCCAGCAAGGTGACGAGATCGTCCGGAATCTGGTCCGGCATCGGTTTGATCACGAACATGAAGGCCAGCCCTGTGTCGGTGCGGGTTGCGGAAGTGGCGGGTTCAGAGCGGCAGCACGTGGTGATGGGCGACCGGCAGATTGGCGCGGATCGAATCCTGACGGTCGAAGTCGAGCACGGCTGTCGTCGCGCCGACCTGGTCGGGTACCATCGCGGTGACGTGGCCCCAGGGGTCGATGATCATGGAATGACCGTAGCAGGCCTTCTTGCCATCGGCATGGTTGAAGATCTGGGCCGAGGCGATGATCCAGCACTGCGTCTCGATGGCCCGGGCGCGCAACAGCACTTCCCAATGGTCCTTGCCGGTCATCAAGGTGAAGGCAGCCGGCAGAACGATCACCTTGGCACCCTTGTCCCGGAGGGCGCGGAAGAGTTCAGCGAAGCGGAGATCGTAGCAGATCGTGCAGCCCACCGTGACATCGTCCGCGTCATAGGTGACGATCTTGTCACCCCGGCCGACCATGTCCGACTCCCGGTAACGGGCACCGCCCGGGACGTCGACATCGAAGAGATGGATCTTGCGATAACGCGCCTTCTCTTCGCCGTCGGGGCCGAAGACCAGCGAGGTGTTGTAGAACTGGTTGCCGTCCTGCTCGACGATCGAGCCGGCATGCAGGGTCACCTTGTGCTTGGCGGCCAGTGCCTTCATCGCTGCATAGGCATCACCATGCGGCGGCGTCTCGGCGCTCGCTCGCGCACTGTCGGGGCTTGATCCCAAATAGGCGAAGTACTCCGGCAGCACGATGAGCCGCGCGCCATCTTCCGCGCATTTTGCCACCAAACTGGATGCCACGGCGATGTTTTCCGCCTTGTCATCCTGCGAATTCATCTGAACGACGCCGACTTTCATGGCCGATCCCCTCGTGTGCGTGAGGAAGCTAACCATGGGGTCCGAGGGTCGGCAACACTGAAAAACTTGTTTGGAGCCACAAGGAAAATCGATAGCTGCCCAAACGTCAGGGACCCGCACATCGTTGCGCATCGAATTCGGCGGCGATGCGCTGGGCCATTCGCGCGATCGTCGCCGGGATGGGGTTCGCCGCGCTCTCTCCATAGACCACATGAAACCGCATCGGCGGCAGGACGACATTGACGTCGATGCGGGCAATTCGCGCGGCGTCGGGATGATCCTCGACCATGGGCGCGGGCAGCGCCGCGATGCCGCCGCTGTCGCAGAGGAGCCGGATCATCGTGGCGATCGAGTTGGAATTGTAGATGCGCGCCTGGTTTGCCGGGACACCATGCTGTTCGAGCAGGCGCAGGATGGCCTGGTGCGGCTGGGATCCCTTGGAATAGGCGAACAAGGGGTGGAGAATGACATCGGACAGTTCGAGCCGCGACGGCAGGCCGAGCTTGGCTGACGCAAACCATGCGCACTCGAAGCTGCAGACTTCGATGCTTTGCAAGGTCTCATCCATGACCGGGCCCATCAGGATCCCGAGATCGACGCCCCCGTCGCGGACAAGTTCCGCGATGTTGCGGCTCGTATCGACCGTCAGGTCGAGGCTGACATGGGGATATGTCGCCTTCATCTGGTCGAGCAAGCGGGGAAGCCACGTGTAAACGATTGTGTCGACCGTACCGATCGCGATGGTTCCGCTGAGGGTTGCCGGTGATCCGATCCCGGTGCGGAATTCGGCCACCAGTTTGACGATCTCCTCGGCCCGCGCGAGCGCACTCAAGCCGTGAGGCGTCAGGACCACTGACCGCATGTCGCGTTCGAACAGGCGCACGCCCAATTGGCGCTCCAGGGTGGCGATGCGGCTGGAGACGGCCGCTTGCGTCGTATTCATGCGTTCGCCTGCCGCGGAAAAGCTCTTGAGGCGGGCGACCATCAGGAAGGTCTCGAGAAAACGCAGGTTCATGGCGCGGACTGTCCGTCACATTCGCGCAGCTTGCAATGCGAGCCCGTCAACTGCGCCCGCAGGCGCTGCGATCCTGCCGGGACCTCGGCCCGCGTCGTCTCCCAAGGGCATCGACGACGGTATTCTGTGCGGGCCGGCAGATCGGTGTGAAAATGATTTAGAAAACGTTGATAATCATCTGATAAATATTATATTTTATTCGTTTTTAATCACGTTTTTCGTGGGGCGCCAGTCCGTCTGTCGCGCACGATCCGGCCTCGTCTACGGCAACGCTCGACGCGGTGATGGCATCGCGGCCGCCAGACGTTACCTTGCGGCATGTGCTTTGCCGCTGTCGTCGATGTCGCGGTGCCATTCCCGCCATTGGGGTTGGCAGCGAACTCCTGTACAGGCGGGGCCATGCCGGATGCCGCGTCGCCTGAGGAAGGCGCCCGGAGCCGGGTCGACAGACCATGAGAACCCATGTCCGATCAGCGACAGAATTACGGACTTGGCATCTTCATGATGCTGCTGGCTTTTTTTCTTTTCGCCGCCAATGACGCCCTGGGCAAGTGGCTGCTGGCCACTGCAACGGTCGGCCAGCTGATGCTGGCGCGCGCCGTGGTCGGTCTGACGGTGGTCGGTGTCCTGCTGGCTCCCGCTGGCCCTGGTCCGCTCCGCACGCAGCCCCGCATCGGTCTGCAGGTCCTGCGCGGCTTCCTGTCGGCCGTGGAATCGGCCCTGTTCTTCTGGGCCCTGACGTTTCTGCCGCTGGCCGACGTGATGACCTATTATCTGGCCGGACCGATCTACGTGACTGCCATGTCGCCCTGGTTGCTGGGAGAGCGTGTCGGATGGCGCCGCTGGCTCGCGGTCATCCTCGGCTTCGTCGGGGTCGTCATTGCCATCCAGCCGGGTCAGGAGAGCTTTTCCTGGGGGGCGCTCGCGGCCCTGGTCGGCAGTTTCGCCTATGCCTGTTTCATGATCGCGACCCGCAAGCTCGCCGCCACCGATGCCCGGGTGCTGATGGGCTGGCAACTCGTTGCCGCCCTCGTCATCGGTATCGCCCTCGTGGCCTATCAGGGGTGGGCGCCGCTCCGGCCCATCGATCTCGCCCTGATGGTCGTCCTGGGGCTCGGATCGCTTCTCGGCAATTCCTGCGTCAACATCTCGCTGAAGATCGCCCCTGCATCGGTCGTCGTCCCGTACCAGTATTCGCTGATCATCTGGGGTGTGCTGATGGGCTATCTCGTCTTCGGAGAGATCAGCGATCCCGCGACCTTCGTCGGAGCGGCCATCATCATTGGGGCGGGCCTGTTCATCTTCCTGCGGGAGCAGCAGCTGCGCCATGAGGCGCGCCGATAGCCGGTCTTCTGCCCGGTCGGCAGGATCACAGCCGCGCACCCGATCGCAGTTCGTCCGCCGTGGTTGTCGGCAAGTCGAAGAATTCCAGATAGGCGGGTATCATCTCGAACAGCATGTCCAGTCCGGTCTGCACCTTGCAACCGCGGGTCGCCGCTGCTCGCAACAGGGGCGTCATCTCTTCCGCGAGGACCACGTCACCGACCAGGCTGCCCGCGGCCAGGCGGGCTGGGTCTAGGGGCAGGGGATCGTCGGCGTTCATGCCCAGCGGTGTCGCATTGACGACGATGTCGAACGCCGCGGGATCGGATGGGCCTGTCGTCACCGTCAATCGCGGAGCATGGGCACGCAGGCGGGCGGCCAAGGCCTGGACGCGGCTGGTGTCGGTGTCAACAAGGGTGAGGCTGCCAATGCCGGCTGCGGAGAGCGAGGCGGCGATGGCCGAGCCGACGCCGCCAGCGCCTACCACCAGTGCCGAGGCGTTGGAAGGATGGACACCGTTGCGCGCCAGCGCGCGGACGAAACCCTCGCCGTCGACATTGTGGCCCACGACCCGGCCGCCATGGCCGATGCGGACGGCGTTGCAGGAGCCGGCGATCGTCACCGCGGAACTGGCCTCGTCCAGCATCGCGACGACGTCGATCTTGAGCGGCATCGTGATGAGGGCGCCGATGACATTGGTCATGCGGAAGATGGCAGGCAAAGTAGTGTCGCCGTCCTCGCGGCGCACCCCCATCGGTACCACCGCCACGTTCAGGCCGATGCGCGCGAAATAGGGATTGCAGATGGAGGGAGACCTGAACGTCGTCGTGGGATGACCGACATGGGCGATGATGCGGGTTTGACCGTCGATGGTCATCGCGTCACCGCCATGGCGCGCCACGCCGGGCTGATCGTCATGCCGCAGGCTCCGCAAGGCCGCCGCCGAGGAAGAGCTGCCCCACCCGGGGATCCCTCAGGATGGCGTCAGCAGGGCCCTGCATCCGGGCGCGGCCGAGTTCGAGGACGATGCCCTCGTCGGAGATCTGCAGGGCCGAACGGGCATTCTGCTCGACCATCAGGATGCTGACGCCCTGGTCGCGCAACTCGGTGAGGATGGCGAATGTCTCCTGGACCAGCAGCGGCGACAGGCCGATGGAGGGTTCGTCGATGAGGATCAGCCGGGGATCGAGCAGCAGGCCGCGCATGATCTCCAGCTGTTTCTGCTGGCCCCCGGACAGGGTCGACGCCTGCTGATCGGCCTTCTGGCGCAGGATCGGGAAGCGGTCGAGGGCCCGCTCGATGCGCGCGCCGACATCGCGGATGCCGGGTCCGGCCGCGACCGTACCCAGTTCGAGATTGTGCCGGACCGAGAGTTCGGGGAAGAGGTTGCGGCCCTGCGGCACGTAGACGATGCCCGCCTCCAGCAATTTGCGCGGCGACCAGCCGGTGATGTCGGTGCCGTCGAAACGGATCCGCCCGGAACTCGGGCGGATCAGCCCGAAGATCGCCTTGAAGACCGTCGACTTGCCGGCCCCGTTAGGGCCGATGACCGTGGTGATCGCCCCCCGCCTGACCTTGAACGAGCAGCCGTTGAGGATGGTGATCCGGCCATAGCCGCCCACGACGTCGTCGAGCTCGAGGATCGTCTCGGTCATCGCTGCGGTCCTCAGTTCCCGAGATAGGCTTCGAGAACGGCCGGGTCGGACCGCACCTGCGCCGGGGTGCCCGTCATCAGCACCTTGCCCTCGACCATGACGATCACCCGGCTGCACAGGCTCATGACGAAGTCCATGTTGTGCTCGATGACGACGAAGGTCGCGCCGCGCTCCGCGTTCATCGCGCGCAGCCGCTCCTTCAGATCGGCCAGCATGGTCAGGTTGACACCTCCGGCGGGCTCGTCGAGCAGCACCAGCCGGGGGCCGGCCATGAAGGCCATGGCGGCATCGAGCAGCTTCTGCTGGCCGTAGGAGAGGCTTCCCGCCTTGGCGCCGGCGAGATGGCCGAGGCGGAAAAAGCCGATCATCCGGTCGGCCTCTGCCGTCAGGCCCGCATCGCCAGGCCCGAACAGGCGGGCCAGCATGGTGCCACGATGCTCCTGGCCGGCGAGGATCAGATTCTCCCGTACCGAGAGCTCCGGGAAGACCTGCAGCAGCTGGAAGGTCCGCGACACACCGCGGCGGTTCATGGCCTCCGGCGTCGATCCGGTGACGTCGACACCATCGAGCCGAATGTCGCCTGCACTCGGCACGAGCTGCCCGAGGATGCAGTTGAACAGGGTCGACTTGCCGCAGCCGTTCGGGCCGATGATGCCGAGGATCTCGCCTTCAAGGACCTCGAAGGAGACGCCGTCGACGGCGACCACGCCTCCGAAGCTCTTGCGCAGACCCGAAACCTGAAGGACGGGCTTCATCGCGCAGGCTCCGCCCCACCCGCACCAAACCGCGCCCGCAGGGCGTTCCAGCCGCGCTCGACGAGCCCGAGGATGCCTTGCGGGCAGGCGATCAGCAGCAACAGGACGACGACCCCGAAGACGATCAGATAGAGCCCGCCGGTGAAGCGCAGCCATTCCGGCAGGGCGACGGCGACGAGGGCGCCGACGAAGGGGCCGAGCTGGTAGCCCGACCCGCCGGCCACCACCATGAGCAGCAGCATGAAGGAAGCTGACAGGGCAAAGGGCGAGGGATCGATGAACTCGACCAGCGGAGAATAGAGCGCCCCCGCGAACCCGCCATAGGCCGAGCCGATGGCGAAGGCCAGCAGGGTATAGGCCCGGATGTCGACGCCGAGCGACGCGGCCCGGATCGGATTTTCCCGCAGCGCGAGGAAGGCCCGGCCCCAGGGGCTGCGGATGAGCCACCAGAGTGCCAGAGCGAGCACAAGGGTGACCACGACCACGAAACGATGAAAGGCGAGGGCGCCGTCGGTCCTGATCCCGAACAGGGTCGGCCGCGCAATGTTAGCGATGCCGAAAGTGCCGCCGGTCAGCCATTGCTCGTTCCGGAACACCAGCCAGACCAGGGTGGCGAAGGCCAGGGTCACAAAGGCCAAGTAATGGGCCTTGACCCGCAGGGCAGGAAAACCGAGCAGCAGCCCGAACGCGAAGGACAGGAGACCGGACAGGAGGAAACAGGAATACCAGTCGATACCGAATTTCGTGCCCAGGATCGCGGTCGTATAGGCGCCGATCCCCATGAAGGCGGCCTGGGCCAGCGATTTCAGGCCGGCGATTCCGAGGGTCAGGTTGAGGCCCATGACGGCAATGCTGGTGACCAGCCAGAGCGTCAGCACATAGGTGCCGTAGCGCCCCATGCCGACCGGCAGGAACCAGAGCAGAACGGCCCCGCCGATCAGCGTCAGGAGCACGCCGTCGATCCGGCGCGACAGGCCGCCTGCGGCGCGTGCAACCGGCTGGGCGGGAGGAGGCGAGGGCGCGACGATCTCGGTCATATGCGCCGCTCCTCGCGGCGGCCGAACAGACCTTCCGGCTTGACGAGAATGATCAGGACGAGAAGGGCGAGCGGAACGGCAAGGCGATAGGAGGATGAGATATAGGCCGCCGCCAGGGAATCAACGACGCCGACGATCAGGCCGCCGGCCAGGGCGCCCCGGACCTGGTTGAAGCCGCCGACGATGGCGGCGATGAAGGCGAAGAGACCGATGACCTCGCCGTTGGAGAATTTGGCCAGATAGAGCGGCGAGACCAGCACCGAGGCGAGGACGGCGAGCGCCGCATTGATGGCGAATGTCAGCATCACCATCCGTGCCACGGGAATGCCAAGGATCAGGGCGACCCCGGGGTTCTGCGCCGTCGCCTGCATCTGACGCCCCGTCCTTGTCCGGGCCACGAACCATTGGAGCATCCCGATCGCGATGAAGGCGACGGCGATGATGGCGATGTGCTGCATGGAGAGCGATACGCCGAGGATATCGACGGCGCCGGCGGGAAAGGGCGAGGGGAAGGTCTGGGCTTCCGACGAGAAGAAGTCCTTGGCGCCTTCCTTCATGATGATGGCGAGCGCCATGGTCGCGATCGCCAGCGGCAGGACCCCATGCCGGATCATCGGATCGACCACTGCGATCTTGAACCCCGCCCCGAAGACGGCGACGAAGACGAGGCCACCGAGGAGCGCGGCCGCCCAGAGCGGCAGGCCGAAGAAGGACACGCCGGCGAGGACCAGGATCGCCGGGAGCATGACATATTCGCCCTGCGCGAAGTTGATCGTCTGCGAGGTCTGCCAGACAAGCGTGAAGCCGATAGCCGCCAGCGCGTAGATGGCGCCGGTGGCGAGGCCTGCGACGATGTAAGCGACGAGTTCAGCCATGCCGGCATGCGTCCTGACGATGGTTCGGTGGCCGCCGTCGCGGCCCGCTGCGAGATGGCCGGGGTGGACACGCCGGCCTCACGGCCGGCGCGCCTTTGCCTCAGGGCCTGATCATCGGCAGGGTGGACCGGATGACCTGTCGGCCGCCCTCGACTTCGGCGAGGAAGCTTTCACGGTCCAGATCGCCGTTCGCCTCGATCCGGGTCGTGATGAGGATGCCCGGCTCCATCTGCGGCGTGATGGTGGCGCCGCGCAGCGTGTCGGCGACACCCTTGCGATCGAAGCGCCCCATCCTCTCCGTCGCCCACTTGATCATGTGGACGGCCATGTAGCCCTTCAGCCCGTTGTGGTCCGAGGCGATGCCGAAGCGGGCCTGATAGCGCCGGCCGAAATCCTGGAAGGCAGGGACCGGGGCATCGATGGACAGGCCGACATGGCCGCGCGCGCCGTTTGCGGCTTCGCCGGCCAACTGGATGACGCGGGCGCCGAGCAGCGTGGTCTCGCCGATCATTGGCTTGCCGACATTCTGCTGCCGTGCGGCGAGCAGGAAACGCGCGCTCTCGTCCTCGTTGAGATAGACGAAGACGGCGTCGACATTGGCGTTGCGGATGCGGATGGCGTCGGCCGTGAAATCCGCCTGACCCTGTTCGGTGGAGACGTCGAGCGCCACCTGAATGCCCCGCTGATGCAGTTCGGGGAGCATGGCGTCGCGGCCGCCCTTGCCGAAGTCGTTGTTCACCCAGACGATGGCGATGCGGTTCGCCTTCACCGTCTCCTTCAGATAGGTGGCGAGCTTGGGCATGGCCGCGGCCTGACTGAGCGAGGTGCGGAACAGGAACTGGTTGCCCTGCCGGGTCAGGCCGGCAGCCTCACCGCCGACGATCTGGGCGATCTCGGCCCGCTGGGCGATCTGCATGGAGGCTCCGATGGGACCGGAGAAGACCGGGCCAAGGACGGAATAGGTGCCCTCGTCGATCGCCCGCTGCACGGCCGCCCGGGTGTTTCCCGGGTTGGTCTGCGTATCGTAGTGCACCATGTCGATCTGGCGGCCGAGGATGCCGCCGCGGGCGTTGATGTCGGCGACGGCGAGGTCGATGCCGTTGCGCCACTGGGTGCCCGCCGTGGCGCCGGCGCCCGAGAGCTCGACCACGTTGATCAGCTTGACGCGCTCCTGCGCCGTGGCCGGGCCGACGGCGGCCAACGCCAGTGTGGTGGCGAGCGCAAGCAACCCTGCGCGGGTGAATCGGGTCATCGGCGTATCCTCCTCGACTTCTTCCGCCGCCCTTCAGTGGGGCGGTCCGGTTGCGCTGATCTAGCAAGGCCGCGCCGGACGAAGCAATGACCATATCGATGCGAAAGCAACAGACTACGTCGGGCCGCGCGGGTCGCGCGCGTGCAATGGTCTTCAGAGCGGGTCCCGCCGTGTCGGCCGGAGAGCCTCCCGGCCGATGACCCACAGGATCTTGGTGCCGGCCTTGATCGTCCCACTCACCGTCCCGGAGACCTTGGAAACACCGATGCGGCGGCGATAGTCGACGGGAATCTCCCGTGTCCGCAGTCCCTCGCGGGCCGCCTTGATCTGCATTTCCACGGTCCAGCCGTAGGTGAGGTCGGCCATGGAGAGACGCTGGAACGCCGCCTGCGAGATGGCCCGGAAAGGGCCGAGATCGGTAAAATGCCGCCCCCATACGAGGCGCATCAGGGAGCAGGCGAGCCAGTTGCCGAAGACCTGCTGCGGCGTCAGCGCGCCGGCTTCCCGCTGTCCGAGAACCCGCGACCCGAGGACCATATCCGCCTCGCTGTCGATGATCGGTTGGACGAGGCGGGCCATGACCGAGAGATCATCGGCGGCATCGCCGTCGACGAAGACGATGATGTCGACGGGGGGCAGTGCCGCGATCGCGGCAAGGCAGGCCCTCCCGTAGCCGGCAGCCTCGACAGGCACGACGATGGCGCCAAGCCGCCTGCCGACATCCTGGGTGCCGTCGCTCGAGCAGTAGTCGCCGATCGCGACGGCGTCGACGAAGGCGGGCATGGCGCCGAGCACGGCCGGCAGCGCCTGCGCCTCGTTGCGCGTCGGGATGACAACGCCGATCCGCGCCCCGCCGAGGCTCATGTCGAGGCTCCCTGGGGCGTCGCGCGCCTGGCCAGCAAGGCGAGGAGGATCACGGGCGCGACATGCAGAGCGGCGAGCCCGTAGCCGTGCAGGTCGCGCAAGCCGGCGACCGCGAGCGGGAAGAAGAGGTAGTAGATCGGCAGGCCGACCGCTGCGACCGACAGCGGCCAGGCGCCGCTCGTCGCCGCAAGCGGCAGGAACCAGACCGCATACCAGGGGAACTGCGCCGGGGAGAGGTAGAACAGGATCGCTGCGAGAAGGGCGGCGCGGCCGATCAGGCCGTGCAGTCCGTCAGCGCCCCGCGAGGCGACCGCAAGACTTGCGACCACAGCAGCGCCAACCACCAGCGCCCGGAGAATGATCTCTCCCGTGCCGGATCCGAATATCTGAAGGAAGAGATAGGACGCCCAGGCGAAGGGCGTATTGTTGATGCTCCAGCCGCCGGCATAGGCGGTCAGGCCGGCATGTGGCGTGAGGCTGCTCCAGACCAGCGGGCCGCAAAGCAGCAGCGTGGTCGCGCCGAGCGCCAGAGCGAAAAGCGCTAGGGCTCTCCGGTCGGGCCAAAGGGCGCGCGCGATCAGCGGCGCCAGCAGGACCGGCCAGAGCTTCACACCCGCTGCGAAGCCGATCGCCAGTCCTGCGACCAGCCCGGCGCGCCGCCGGGCGGCGACCAGCGCCAGCAGGATCGGTGCGGCCAGCGCGGCATCGATATGGGCCTGCCCCGTCAGGCAGAACGCCAGAAGCGGGTTGCACCAGTAGAGCGCCGTCGCCAGCGGGCTTTGGCCTGACGAGGCCAGCAGCCGCCAGATCAGGACTGCCGTCAGGGCCTCCGCCACGAAGATCACCGCGCGCAGGCCGTCGAGGCTCCAGGGTGCGATGAGATGGGCGAGGGCGAAGAGCGCCTGGGCGCCGCCCGGATAGATCGAACGCAAGGTGGGAAAACTGATCGCAGCGATGGCCTGATGGCCGGCTGCGACCACGTCCGGCGGCAAGGCGCTCAGGCCCTGCAGGACCTGCTCGGGGGCGACGGCATAGGGGCTCGTGCCATGGGCCACCATGGCGCCGTCGAGGAGATAGCGGAAATGGTCGTCTTCCAGCAGGGGCCCGGCGCCGAAATAGGTCAGGCGCATGAGCATGCCGGCGAGTATGACGGCCGCCCCCATGCGCCAGTCGACGGCGTGGTTGCGCACCGTCCAGACTGCCCCGGCGATTGCGGCAGTCGGCAGCGCCAGCAGGACTGCGAGGAGGCTTGCGGCCCACCAGGCGTCGCGCGTCGCGACCGGCATATGACCGAACGTCCAGGCCAGGGCTGCCTGGGACATGACGGACAGGCCGAGCGCGGCGAACAGTGCCGTTGCACGGTGCTCCGGCGATCGGGACCCGATCGCGGCCGCGGCGGCGCCTGTCGATGGGATGCCGTGGGCGATCATCGCGCGGGCGTGGTCCTGGCCAGCAGGCGGCCCCAGTTCTCATCGAAGGGATGGGCGCGGCCCGGCGCGGCCCGGCTGACCAAGGCGCGGCCTTCCGTCGACCAGCGGAAGACACCGCCACGCAGGTTGTACAAACCTGCGCTGGCGTGGGGCGCTATCTGCGCCAGGGTCCGCATCATCAGATCCGAGGAACGGACGCCGACCGCGCAGTAGAAGACGACGGGACCGGCGGCGATCCGGTCACGGTGCAGCCTCAGGATCTCCTCGGCCGTGCTGCCGGGCTCGATTCGAATGGCTCCGGGAAGGTGGCCGGTCTCGAATTCTTCCGCGGTCCGCACATCGAACAGGGTGACCTCGCCGGCGGGCAGCCGCCCTGCCAGCGTTGCGGGGGTCATTTCGGGCACGCGATAGCGGCGGACGACCTCGCGCTCGACATCCTCGAGGGAGACCCGCGGATCGGTCGGATCGAGCGTCCATGGGGCCAGATGCGGCGCGACGTTGGCCATGAAGGCAGCAGCTCCGGCGAGCAGGATCGCCGCGGCCATGGCAGGGATCACGAGTTTGCGTGTTTTCTGGCTGAGCGTCATGCGGGTCCAGGGGGCCTGTCGTCAGCTGCGCGGCCGCGTCGTCGCGGTTCGGTTGAGCGCCCAGTCATAGTCATCGTCGGCGATCCGCGGCGATCCCGCCAATTGACGCGCCAGCGCCGGCTCGGCATAGGTGCGGAAATGGGCGATCAACCCCGCATCGTTGCCGCCGAAATCCTCGATGAACCACTTGTAGATCGATGACACCCTGAGACCGCCGGACGGCAGCATGGCCACGCCGCGCGGATGGTTGACGAAGGCCCGCGCTGCCGCTTCCAGATCGGCCTCCAGCGTCGCCGCCCGCCAGGCGCGGTTCATCAGGTTGGGGCAGCCATTCGAGGCGCAATTGACGATGTAGTGGACCCGCGGATCCTTGAAGGTCGGGCGCATGATCACATGCTCGATGTCGTCGAGAGAGAGTCGGCGACCCTCGACCGTAACACGCTGCTGGCGCCAGGGCCCGGTATAGGCCTTCGGGTCAAGCCAGGCATCACTCTTGATGTCGCGGATCGAGGCGACGGGATAGCGGTCGAGGATCACCTTGAGCGTGACGGCATTGTAGAGGTTGCCCCAATAGGCCATGGCCTCGGCGCGCGGCATGGACGAGGGCCGCCGAGCCGTGAGGTCGGCGAGATAGGCGTTGAGAGCCGCCATGTCGGGGGTATTGGCCCGCCAGGCGGCATAGTCGACGCGGTTGATCCCGTCGGGATCGACGCTGACATATTTCTTCAGGAGGGCATCATAGCCGGCCTCGGGGTCGGCGCCCTGGGCCGAAGCGGTCGTGGCGAAGATGGCGATCGCGACGCCGAGAGCCGCGCGCCGCGAGAGGGATTGCGCAGGAACCAGGGGGATCACGGGGTTCTCCAGATGAGGGTGTCGATGCAAGGGAACGTCGATGGGTTCAGCCACTGCGTGCCTCGAAGCGCTTGCGCAGCGGAATGGCTGCAAGGGACAGGAGCGCGAGACCGACCAGTCCCGCGATGATCTCCCGGGTCAGGATCGAGCCGGCCGTGACCGTGCCGCCCTGGTCGAGGACGGAACCGAGGCCGGCGCCAGCCAGCGAGAAGACCGCCGTGCCCGGAATGATCCCGAAGAAGGTCGTGATCACATAGGTCACGAGCGGCACGCCGACGAAAGCCGGCACCAGGTTGACCAGGAAGAACGGAAAGAGTGGCACGAGACGCAGGACGAGGAGGTAGGACCCGGCATTGCGCCGGATCCCTTCCGCGAGGCGCGCGGCCGGGGCGCCGAAGCGGTCGAGCGCATTCTCCCCGAAGATCGACTTGGCAAAGATGAAGATCAGCGTCGCGCCGATGGTCGCGCCGGTCACCGTTAGCAGGGTGCCGAGCACTGCGCCGAACAGGAAACCGCCCGAAAGCGTGAGGAAGACCGCCCCGGGAAACGAGAAGGCCACGGCGACGACATAGACTGTGACATAGGCGAGGGCGGCGAGGACGATATTGCTGCCGACCCATGTGGTGAGCGTGCCCCGGTGGGTCTTCAGCGTATCCAGAGACAGGACATCGGTCAGGCCGGACCAGCGGAGAAGGGCGAAGGCACCGAGGGCTGCGAGGACCAGCCAGAGCCTGCGGTCCTTCAGAAGGGTTTCGGGAGACATCGGTTTCACCGTCACGGGAGGATACGCTGTACGAGGCCGACGATCCGGCGGGTCAATGCCCCGAAGAGCTTCGGCGTATAGTAGCTGCCGGCTGCCCGTTTCGAGATCTCCGACAGGGTCGGGTAGGGCAGGACCGCGCCGGCGATGGCGCCGATCTTGAGGCCTGCTGAAATGGCGAGGCCCCATGTGCCGATCAGTTCGCCGGCGCGGGGGCCGACGATGGTCGCGCCGAGGATCCGGCCCTTGCGGCCGAGAACGATCTTGGCAAGCCCTTCGGTCGCACGTTCAGCCTGGGCGCGGTCGTTGCCGTCGAAAGACCAGGTCAAGACCTGGACGTCGTGACCTGCCTTGCGCGCATCGGCCTCGGTCAGGCCGGCATGGGCCAGTTCCGGATCGGTGTAGGTGACCCAGGGCAGGGCGGCGTAATTGACCTTGGCCGGCAGCCCGAACAACGCGTTGCGGATGACGATGCCGGCGTGATAGCCGGCAATATGGGTGAACTGCGGGCCGCCGGCGACATCGCCGATGGCGAAGATCCTGCGGTTGCTCGTCCGCAGGCGGTCGTCGACGGTGATGCCTTTCGGCGTATGGGCAATGCCGGCGGCATCGAGGCCGAGGGTCTCGATATTGGGACGCCGGCCTGCGGCGACGAGGATGTGACTGCCGCTGAGGCTGCGGCCCGCCTCGCCGTCGAGGTTCACGGTCACGCTCCCGTCCGCCCGCGACACCATGGCGACACCCGTCTGCTCGAGCAGCGCGACACCGTCGCGCTCCAGCGCGGCCCGCACGACGCCGACAGCCTCTGGCTCGTCCTTGGACAGGATGCCGAATTTCTCGACCACGGTGACCTCTGACCCGAGCCGGCGGAATGCCTGGGCCATCTCGATGCCGATCGGGCCCCCGCCGAGGACGATGAGGTGGTCCGGACGCTCGGTAAGCTCGAAGACGCTCTCGTTGGTAAGGAAACCAGCCTCCGCCAGGCCCGGGATCGGCGGAACGGCGGCCCGCGAGCCGCTGGCGATGACAAAGCGCCGCGCCGTGATCCGGTCGCCGCCGGCCTCGACCGTTTGATGATCGATGAAACGCCCTGCGCCCTGGATCACATGGACGCCGAGCCCCTGAAAACGCTCGACGCTGTCGTGCGGTGCAATGGCGGCGATGACGTCGTGAACATGGGCGTGAACCTCGTCGAAGCGGATGTCAGGGGCGGCGGCATGGATGCCGAACCGGCGGCCGTCGCGGATGGCATGCGCCGCATGGGCCGCGGCGATCAAGGCCTTAGAGGGCACGCAGCCGGTGTTGAGACAGTCGCCGCCCATGGCGCCCTTCTCGATGAGCACGACCGAGGCACCCATCTGCACCGCGCCCGCGGCGACCGACAGCCCGCCGGAGCCCGCGCCGATGATGCAGAGATCCGCATGCAGCACGCCATTCCTGCGCGCGGGGAGCTTGGGCGGAAGCAAGGGTGGTGTCGGGCTGGGCAAGGACATCGCTTTCGTCAGGGAGCGTTCGATCCCCTCTACGGCCCCATGCCGGGTGCCGTTACAAGGCTCACGCTTTCGTGTGTAACGGATGGTGCCGCCGGGCGTGAGGCGCCTTCCGCCGCAGGGGACCTCAGCCGAGCGACCGCTCGATCTGGGCCGCGGCTTCCCAGAGGGTCTCTGCAATGTCAGGCGTACGACGATGCGACAGGCGGCGGACGACGCCAGCGACGGTCAGCGCCGCCGAGGGGAGGCCGGCCGCATCGCGCAACACCACCGAGATCGCCCGCGTTCCCGGCACAATGCCGCGATCCCGCAGGGCGTAGCCGAGCCGCCTCGCATCACGGACCATGGCTGCCGACGCCTCGACCGTCAGGCGATATTCGGCGAGTTGGGGAGCGTTCAGCACAAGGATGCGACGGGCCTCGTCGGCCGGCAGCGCCGCGAGTAGGGCAAGTCCGGCGCTCGATACCCCGAGAGGTCTGCGGTCGCCCACTCTCAGCGGCACCACCTGGACCGGATAGGCGCCCAGTCTGCGGGCGACACAGATCGTCTCGGCCCCGGTGCGCTGGGTCAGGAAGAGCGTGTCGCCCAAAAGATCCGCCAGGCGACCGAGGTGCGATTCCGCGGCGGTCATCAAGGGCGTCTGGGGCGCGCGGGCGAGGGCGAGGAACTGAATTTCCTGCCCGACTACATAGCGGTGCGTCGCTCCCTTCTGCTCGACCAGCCCTTCCTCCATCAGGGCGCGCAACATCCTGTGCACGGTCGGATGAGGCAGGCCGGTCAGCCGCGCCAGATCCGTCAAGCCGTAACCGCTGTCCCGCGCCATGGACAGGACCCGCAGGAGATTGACCGCCCGCCGGACGGCCTGCGCGCCGCTGGTCGTGCCGCTGCCAACGGGCATGTGTCCCTCCGAGCACCAGTGTGCCCTGCGACAGTCACATGCCGCAGCAGGCAATGTCCACTATGCGGACAAGTGAGGCGACGAGTCGATTGTAGCGGAGCGTAATTCCGTGATGGGTGGGGCCATCGACAGAAGGCTCCGGTCAAGGAGCGCAGGAAACGTCCAGGAGAGATCGATGAGACTCGCGAGCTACCGGACCGCCGGGCGCGACAGCTACGGGATCGTGCGCGACGACGGCATCCTCGACCTCGGCGCGCGGATGCCGGGCATGCCGGACCTCATGGCCGCCATCGCCGCAGCGGCATTGCCCGAGGATCTCTTCGCCGGCGAGGCCTCCGATCTTGCCACGGCCGACGTGACCTGGACTATCCCCGTGCCCCGGCCGGAGAAGATCTGGTGTATCGGCGTCAATTACGCCGATCGCAATGCCGAGTACAAGGACGGCACGGCGCCGCCGAAATATCCCAGCCTGTTCTGCCGCACCCCGTCGTCCTTCGTCGCCCATGGCGCGCCGCTGGAGCGCCCGAAGGTCTCGACGCAACTCGATTACGAGGGGGAGATCGTCCTCGTGATCGGCAAGGCCGGACGGCACATTCCGCGCGAGACCGCGATGGATCATGTGTTCGGTTACACGCTGTGCAACGAGGGCAGCGTCCGCGACTGGCTCCACCACGGCAAGTTCAATGTTACCCAGGGCAAGAATTTCGATCGCTCGGGCGCGCTCGGGCCTTGGATCGTCATGCGCAGCGGTGCGGGTGACGACCGCCCCTTCGAACTGACCACCCGGGTCAATGGCGAGGTGCGCCAGCACGAGACGACCGATCGTCTGATGTTTCCCTTCGACTATCTCATTGCCTACCTGTCGACATTCGCCACGCTGAAGCCTGGGGACCTCATCGTCACCGGCACGCCGACAGGGGCGGGGGCGCGTTTCGATCCGCCGCGCTGGCTGAAGCCCGGCGATCTCGTCGAGGTCGAGGTTCCCCGCATCGGTTGCCTGTCCAACACCGTGGTGGACGAAGCCTGACCCGGCCGCGCCAGCCCTTGACCCTCTGTTCCCGAGCGAGACCATCATGCTGACGACAGCCCAGATCGAGGATGCAGCCGCGAGGCTGGAGGAGGCCGAGCGCACCGGGCGCCAGATCGGCCAGCTCAGCCTGCAATATCCGGGCATGACCATCGACGACGCCTATCGGGTGCAGAGCGCCTGGGTGGCGCTGAAGGTCGCCGGTGGCCGCAGGATCAAGGGCCGCAAGATCGGTCTGACCTCCCGCGCCATGCAGCTCGCGGTCAATATCGACGAGCCGGACTACGGCGTCCTCCTCGACGACATGTTCTTCGACGACGGGGGGACCATTCCGACCGATCGCTTCGTCCAGCTCCGCGTCGAGGCCGAACTCGCCTTCGTGCTGAAGAGCCCGATCGCAGGGCCGGATTGCACCATCTTCGATGTGCTCAATGCCACGGACTATGTCGTGCCCGCGCTCGAGATCCTTGATGCGCGGATCCAGCGCGTCGATCCCGTGACCAAAGCGACGCGCAAGGTGGTGGATACGATCGCGGACAATGCGGCCAATTGCGGGATCGTCATCGGCGGACGGCCGTTCCGGCCCGACGCGGCGGATCTGCGCTGGGTCTCGGTGATCTGCGCGCGCAACGGGCGGATCGAGGAGACCGGCGTCGCGGCCGGTGTCGTCAACAATCCGGCCAACGGCATTGTCTGGCTCGCCAACAAGCTCGCCGCCCACGACGTTGCCCTCGAAGCGGGCCAGGTCATCCTGTCGGGTTCCTTCATCCGGCCGATCGACTGCACCAAGGGAGATACGATCCAGGCCGATTACGGCCCCTTCGGCACGGTCTCCTGTCATTTCAGCTGAGGCGAACTCCATGGCGCGCAGAACCAGCTATTACGTTGAAGGCTTCGGTCACAAGAACCCGATCCCGGCGGCTTGCCGGGTCGGCGACATCCTGATGTCCGGGATCGTCTACGGTCTCGACCCGGCGACCGGGAAGCCGGCCGAGGGCCTCGACCAGCAATGCCGGCTGATGTTCCAGCATATCAGGGCGATCATGGCGGCGGCCGGCGGCAGCACCGACGACATCATCAAGGTCACCGTCTGGCTCGCTGACCGCAGCCAGCGCGAGCCGGTCAACCGCGAGTGGCTCGCGATGTTCCCCGACGAGGCCAACCGCCCGGCGCGCCAGGCGATGGCGGGCGACCTCGACGGCGGCAAGCTCGTGCAGTGCGACTTCGTGGCGGTGATGGCATGACGGATCCCGATGCGACCACGACCGACATCGCGGCGGCGGATCTGGGGGCGGAACAGAGCTACAGGCTGCTGACCGGGCTCGTCGTACCGCGGCCGATCGCCTGGGTCACGACCCTGTCGGCGACGCAGTCGGTCAATCTCGCGCCGTTCAGCCACTTCACCTTCGTCTCGCCCAAGCCGCCGATGCTGGCGATCAGCGTCGGGCGCAAGGGCGACACCTACAAGGACACGGCGACGAACATCCTCCGAACCGAGGAATTCGTGGTTCATATCGCTGACAGCTCGCTCGTCGGCCCGCTGCACGACAGCGCCGAAGAGCATCCGCCCGATGTCAGCGAGGCGGATCTCCTGGGGCTGGAGACCGTCCCGAGCCTGCACGTCAAGGTGCCGCGGCTGAAGATCGCGCCGGTGGCGATGGAGTGCCGACTGCGGCACTGCATCGAGTTCGGCGAGACGCGGAGCCGGCTGCTGGTCGGTGAGGTCCTAGTGTTCCGCTTGCGGCCCGATCTCCTCAAGGACGGCAAGGTCGATACGCGGAGCCTCGATCCGATCGGCCGGATCGCCGGTCCGAATTATGCGCGCCTGGGCGAGATCATCACCCAGAGGGCGATCCAGCAGACGTCGAAATCATGACCAGCGGGGGCACAGAGCCATGACCGTCTATCTGCCCTTTGATCCGGCGCCCCGCGCGCCGAAGACGGCCCTGCCGCCGCTGTCCTGCGACAGCCAGTTCCACGTCCTCGGCCCTGCCGACCGCTATCCCGTGCGGCCCGGCGCCGTCTACGAGATGCCGTCGGCGACCATCGAGACGGCGCTGAAGCTGCACGCGACGCTGGGGATCACGCGCGGCGTCATCGTCCAGCCGACGACCTATGGCGCCGACCACGCGGTGACGCTGGATGGCCTCGCCATGGCCGGCCCGAACTATCGCGGCTGTGCCAATGCCGCCGTCTTCGCCGAGAAGGACGACCGCTATCTGCAGCGGCTCCATGACGCGGGCGTGCGGGGCGCGCGGTTCACGCGCGCGGGGCTGGGGGTTTCCTTCGAGGGCGCCGCCTTCGCGCGGACACTCGACCGGATCCGTGAACTGGGCTGGTACGTCAAGGTACAGCCCGAAGTGGACGGCATCGCCAAGAACATCGCGCCTTTCGAGCGCCTGGATATCCCGGTGCTGCTGGACCATATGGGCCGCCCCAACCCGGAGGCCGGCGACGACGATCCCAGCCTCCGGAAGGTTCTCGATCTGCTCAAGCGCGGCAATGTCTGGGTGATGCTCTCGCTCACCGAGAAGGTCTCGCGTGCCGGTCCGCCCTGGGCCGACGTGGTGCCGATCGTGCACCGCCTGATCGCTGCGGCCCCCGATCGTGTGGTGTGGGGCAGCGACTGGCCGCACCCCGTCTCAACAAAGCAGCCGCCGAACGAGGGCGACCTGCTCGACTTCATCGACCGGGCGCTGCCGGACGATGCCGCGCGCCATGCCGTTCTCGTCGCCAATCCGGCGCGGTTCTTCGGGTTCGCCGCATAAACAACAAGCCATAATCGGGAGGAACGCATGAAATCTTCAATGATCGTCGGTCTGTTCGCCGCGATGCTGACTTTCCTTCA
Organism: Archangium gephyra; assembly: GCA_943368975.1. Lineage (GTDB taxonomy): Bacteria > Pseudomonadota > Alphaproteobacteria > Rhizobiales > Phreatobacteraceae > Phreatobacter. The sequence continues at coordinate 61,547 of CALRLZ020000008.1, read as the reverse complement.
TCCGGCCGCGGTGGCGGCCCAGGACTGGCCGGCCCGCACCGTGCGCCTCGTCGTGCCCTATCCGCCGGGTGGCAATGTCGACGTTGCCGCGCGCATCCTCGGCGAGCGGCTGCAGCAGGAACTCGGCCAGCCCTTCATCATCGAGAACCGGGCCGGCGCCGGCGGGCTAATCGGCGCCGAAGCCGTCGCCAAGGCGGAACCTGACGGCTACACGATCCTGATCGGCGCCAATGGCCCGATCCTCTTCGCGCCGGAAATGTCGGCACGGCGCGCCTATGAATGGCGCCGCGACTTCATTCCCGTCACGACGGTGACGCTGACCCCGCTCGTCCTGCAGGTCCGTGCCAACCTGCCGGCCGACACGCTCGCCAAGTTCCTCGCCCTGGCACGCACGCCGCAGGCGCCTTTGAAAATGGCGTCGCCGGGGCCCGGGACGACCAATCACCTGATCAGCGAGGTCATGCAGGCGAGACTGGGGATCAGCTGGACGACCGTCCAGTATCGCGGCAACGCACCGGCGACGAACGACGTCATTGCCGGGCACATGGACTTCAACCTCGACCAGCTGTCGGTGGCTCTGCCCTTCCTCAAGGATGGCCGCACCCGCGCCCTGGCGATCACCGGGGCGCAGCGCTCGCCCGACCTTCCGGATGTTCCGACCTTCACGGAACTCGGCTATGCCGAGTTCGACGGACAGACATTCACCGGGTTGATGCTGCCCGCCCGGACCCCCGAGACGATCGTGGCGCGGCTTCATGCCGCGGCGGTCAAGGTTCTCGGCGAGCCCGGCGTTCAGGCGCGCCTGCGGGCCATCGGGACCATGGCCGCCCCCATGAGCCGGGCGGACTTCCAGCAATATCTCGAGAAGGAAGACACGACCTGGCTGCCGGTCATCAAGCGGCTGGAGATCAGGTCCAACTGAGCGGCAGCCGGTCCGGGGTTTTCCGCGGCCGGCTCCGCCAAAAAAAGGGGCGATGCCGGCGCCCGATGCGCCGGCGTTCCATCGACAGGGTGCGAGGGCGGCGCTGGCCGACCATCGGCGCTTGGCCAGCCCGGAAGGGCTTGTGATCCACGGGTAGCCTGCGAGCCAGCCGTACCGATTTGTCGGTTGTGGCGGACAGTGGCCCATGGTTCATTTGTTTTATGCTGTCTGATCGCGTCGCCGCTCCTCCGGTCATCGCGCTCCGTGCCATCGAGAAATGGTACGGAACGCGCGACCAGCCCGTCCATGCTTTGTCGGCAACCGACCTCGATGTCGGCGCCGGCGAGCTCCTCGTGCTGCTCGGCCCCTCCGGCTGCGGCAAGACGACGCTGCTTCGCATGATCGGCGGCCTGATCGCGCCGACGGCGGGAGACCTCTCCATCGTCGGGCGCAGCCTTTGGGCGCGGGGCGAGCGGCAATCCGATGCGCTCGCCGATCTCGGCATGGTTTTCCAGGACGCCAATCTCTTTCCCTGGCTGTCCATCGAGGACAACATCGCCCTGCCGCTCGAGTTGAAGGGGGTGTCTGCTGCGGCGCGGCGGACGAAGGCCCATGATCTCATGAAGCTCGTCGGCATTGCCGGCTTCGAGAAGCGCTGGCCGCGAGAGCTTTCCGGCGGGATGCGCCAGCGGGCGGCCATCGCCCGGGCCCTGTCGTATGACCCGAAAATCCTGCTGATGGACGAACCGTTCGGCGCTCTCGACGCCATGACGCGCGACGCCATGAATCTGGAACTGCAGCGCCTGTTCCTCACGACCGAGAAATCCATCGTCCTCGTCACCCATTCGATCGCCGAGGCCGTCTTCCTCGCCGACCGTATCGTTCTGCTCTCGCCGCGTCCCGGCAGGATAGACCGGATCGTCACCGTGCCTTTCGCACGGCCGCGCACGCTTGAACTGCAGGCCACGGCGGAATTCCAGTCCATCGTGCTCGGGCTCCGCCAGCGCCTGACGGAGATTTCCTGACATGGCCGAGGCTCCAAGCGACACGGTCCGCCCCGGTCGGCCGGCGCCGCAGCGTCGCTCGTGGCTGGCGGGCCGCGAAGCGACCATTCCATGGATCACGACCCCGCTGCTGCTCGCCATTCTCGTGGCGATCTGGCACAGCTATGTGCGGGTTTCCGGGATTTCGCCCTTCATTCTGCCGGGGCCCGGGGCGGTCCTGTCCGACTGGATCGACCTGATTCAGAGCCAGCGCGCCTGGCTCCATGCGGGCATGACGGTCTATGCGACGCTGGTCGGCTTCTTCTGGGCGTCACTGATCGGTGTGGTGCTCGGGGTGCTGATCGCACGGATCCGCTGGCTGGAACTGACGCTCAACCCCTTCATCGTCGCGACCCAGGTGATCCCGAAAGTGGCGCTGGTGCCGCTCTTCGTCGTCTGGTTCGGCTTCGGCATCACCTCCAAGGTCATCGTCGCCGGGGTGCTCGCCTTCTTCCCGATCCTGACCAACACGGTGCTCGGGGTGAAATCGATCGACGAGGGCCATCGCGACGTGATGACCGCGCTCAATGCCAGCCGCTGGCAGATCTTCCGCCGGCTCGAGCTTCCCTCGGCCTTGCCTTACATCCTGACCGGCTTCGAAGTCGGCATCGTCCTCGCCATTATCGGGGCGGTGGTCGGCGAATATCTTGGCGGCAACCAGGGGCTCGGACATCTGCTGATCCAGAGCATGAACGGCTTCGAGACCAGCCAGATGTTCGCCGTGCTCATCCAGATGTCGCTGATCGGATTCGCTTTCTACTTCTCGATCGGCCTCCTCAAGCGCCTGCTCATCCCCTGGCATGCGACCGGCGGGGCCTGAACGCGGCCGGCCCGCAACTGTCTTATGGGCAAGCCGATTGCGGTGCGCTCGAATGCCCCTAGTCTCGACATCCGCTGACCACAGGAAGACGGAGAGCCCCATGACGATCCTCGACGGTTCCATCTCCCGCCGCACGGCGCTTTCGGCGGGTGCCGCTGGTCTTGTCGCGATCACGGTGCGGCCGGCCGGTGCCCAGGGGGCGAGGGCCATGACCTTCATCACGCCCTTCTCCTACATCCTCGCCTTCGTCGACATCCTCCATGCCCAGGGCGGGGGCTATTTCCAGCGGGAGGGCTTGGATGTGACGATCCAGCAGGGGCGTGGGTCGGCGATGGCCGTGCAGCAGGTGCTCGGCGGCGGCGGATTGCTATCGCGGACCGGCGTGTCCGATCACATTCGTGCTTCTAGCCGTCCGGGCGGCGACGCGCTGATTTCAGTCGGAACGATCAGCCAGGGCTCGCCCTTCTTCGTCATTTCCTCGCCCGACAAGCCGATCCGGACCCCGAAGGATATGGCGGGCAAGACGATCGGCGTGTTGTCGGTCGGCGGCGCGACCGAGATCGTGCTCGACTGCATGCTGGTGGCCCAGGGCGTCGACAAGGCTACGGTGGCGCGCGTCCAGGCACCGAACACCCCGGCGGGTATGGCCCTGATCGCGCAGGGTCGCATCGACGGCTATATCGTCAGCGCCGGGGTGCCGGTGGCACTGAAAGCGGCGAACGAGCGTTTCCTCTCCTGGAACACCGACGAGTTCGCGCCCATTCCCGGCCAGTGCTACATCGCCAAGCGTGAGAGCGTGCAGCGCGACGGCGATCTCGTGGTCCGTTTTCTCCGGGCCGTGAAGAAGTCCATCGACGACATGCTGGCCGATACCGACCTCGCGACGACGCTGAAGCGGATCGAGAGCTTCGAGATCGCCGAGATGCGTAACCGCGCCGTGGCGCCGGACATCCTGCGCAACGAGATGCAGTTCTGGCTGACCGCAGGCCGGCAGAACATCCTGAAGCACGTGCCGGACCGCTGGCAGAAGGGCTATGACCTGATGGCCGCCGCCGGCTTCACTCCGGCCGGCAAGGCCGACGGGCTCTACACCAACGAGTTCGTCGAGAAGGCGCTGGCCTGATGCGCTTCGACCGGCGCGAAGCCGCACTTGTCCTCATCGACCTGCAGCGCGGCTTCGTCGATGCCGAGGGCTTCGTTGCCATCCAGGGACGCGATGTCTCGGCGAGCCGCCATGCCGCCGACCGCTGCGTGTCGCTCGCCCGCGCCGCCCGGGCCGCCGGGATGAGGGTCATCTGGACGCGTCACGTCCTGCGCGCCGACTATGCCGATGCGGGGCTGCTGGTCACCGAGATCCGTCCGCGCCTCGGGCAGCTCGGTGCGCTGAAGCGCGGAACGCCCGATGTCGAGCTCTATAGCGGTGCCGAGGTCCACCCCTCCGACATTTTCGTCGACAAGCCGCGCTATTCGGCCTTCTTCGGCACGGATCTCGACGTGATCCTCGCCGCCAACGGCATCCGCAGCCTGGTTCTCGGCGGGGTGACGACCTCCATGTGTGTCGAGACGACGGCCCGCGACGCGGCGCAGCGGGACATGCGCACCTTTGTCGTGCGCGAGGCCGTCGCCGATTTCGATCAGGCCCGCCACGAGGCTTCGCTGTCGGCCATCGCCTTCGGTTTTGGCCGCGTGGTCGGCCTCGACGCCATGGCAGCGGCCATGGCCGAGGGCACGGCGGACTTTCCGATCGCCGCCTGACGTCAGAGCGGCGGCAGCCGTGCCGCAAGGTCGCGCTTGAGCACCTTGCCGGCGCTGTTCTTCGGCAGATCGTCGACGATGAACACCGCCCGCGGCCATTTCGCCCGCGCCAGGCGCGCCGCGGCGAAGGCGATGAGGCTGGCCTCGTCGGCGGAGCCGGACAGCCGCACGAAGGCGGCGATCTCCTCGCCGAACTCCCGTGACGGCCAGCCGATGACGGCGGCCTCGGCCACGGCAGGGTGGGCAGTAAGCGTGGCTTCGACATCGGCAGGGTAGATGTTGATGCCGCCGCGGATGATCATGTCCTTGGCGCGCCCCTTGAGGCTGACGAAGCCGGTCGCATCGATCTCGGCGAGATCGCCGGGATAGAACCAGCCGTGGCGGAAGGCCTCGACGGAGGCTTCGGGGTCACGGTGGTAGGCGGTCGCCACCCCGGGCCCGCGATAGCGCAGGCGGCCGATCATGCCGGAGGGCAGGGGGGTATCCTCGTCGTCGACCACCTCGACCTCGACCGCGAAGACCGGCCGGCCGACGCTGTCGCCGTGGCCGTCGATGTCGGCGGGGCCGAGGAGGGTGATCCCGCCGCCCTCGGTGGAGGCGTAATATTCGAAGAAGCGGTCGCAGATGCGGGCCCGGATCGCGCGGCGCTCGTCTGCCGAAAGCGGGGCGCCGGAGGAGAACAGCAGGTTCAGCCGCTTGAGCGGGGCAAGGGTGGCGTCCGGCAGTTCCAAGAGCCGGCGGAACTGCGTCGGAACCAGGAAGAGGCTGGTGGCATCCGCCGCCGCGACGGTCGCGATGAGGTCTTCCGGGCTGCAAGGGGGCGGCTTCATGATGATTGTGCCGCCTGAGAAGAGGACGGACATGGCGAAGGTGCGCCCGCCGCCGAAATAGAGCGGTGTCGCCATGACGAAGCGGTCCCGGCCGTTCAGACCGAGATTGATCCAGTGCGTCATGAAGCGGCGGAAGAAGTGCCGGTGGGCGATCAGCGGGCCCTTCGGCCGGCCGGTCGTGCCGGACGAGAGCGAAAGCACGAAGGGGGTTTCGCCGTCCCGCGGGAAGGCGATGTCGGGATTGGCGGCGGCGATGGCCTCGTCCAGGGCTCCGTCCCAGGCGATGGTCGCGATGCCGTCAATGGCGGGCTGCCCCGGCTCGGTCAGCACCAGGCTGGCGCCGAAATGGCTGGCGACATTGGCGCGCTCGGCTTCGCTCCAGCGCAGGTCCATGGGCAGGATGATGCGTCCCGCGCGCGCGAGCGCGTAGAGCGCGACCACATGCCGGGCCGTATCGGCAAGGCAGAGGCCGATCACGGCGGTCTCGTCAGGTACCCGTTCCGTAACCCAGGCGGCGAGGTGGCGAACCCGCGCCGTCAGTTCCCCGTAGCCGATGACTGTGCCGTTCTCGATCAGCGCCGGATGGTCCGGCCGGGCGCGGGCATGGATGTCGAGGGCGTCCGCGAGGTTCATCATCGCTGGTCGAGCTTGTAGAGCCTGACGGCATTGTCGCGCAGGAAGAGGGCGCGGACCTCGTCGGAGAAGCCGAGCGCGTCGATCTCGGCCATGGTGCGCTCGAAGTCGAGGACGGGGAAGTCGGTGCCGAACAGCACCTTGGTCTTGCCGAAGCTCTTGATGAAATGGACGAAGGACGGCGGCCAGTATTTCGGGCTGTGGGCGTCCGAGCCGATATAGACGTTGGCGTGTTTCCAGGCCATGGCGATCATCTCGTCGGTCCAGGGGATGCCGACGTGGATGCCGACGATCTTCAACTCGGGAAAGTCGCAGGCGACGGCATCGAGGCAGATCGGCCGCCCGACGCTGCGGCGCGGATAGCGCGGGTCATAGACCATCGACTGGCCGACCTGGAGCTGGATCGGCACGTCGAGTTCCACGCATTTGGCGTAGAACGGGTACCATTTGGCATGGTCGGGGGCGAGCTCGAACCAGTGTGGGTAGAAATGCGCCCCGATGAAGCCATATTCGCGCACCGCGCGTTCGAGCGCCCGGACGCCGGTCATGCCCTCGGTCGGGTCGAGACCGGCGAGGCCGAGGAAACGATCGGGATGGGCCTGTACCGCATCGGCAACCAACTTGTAGGGCACGTGATAGCAGGCGGGATGGCCGATCTGGCCGACCTTGGCGGCGATGAGGAAGCTCCTCTCGATGCCGGCGCGGTCCATGCGCTCCAGCATCTCCTTGTGGGTGACGCCGGCAAAGGTCTCGGCCTTCACCCGCATCTTCTCGGTATAGAAGCCGGTGCGGTCGGGCCGGCCGGCCAGGGCCTCTGGGGTCCAGATGTTGACCACGGTGTCGATGGCCTTGATGCCGCTCATTTTCGTGCCTTTCCCATCAACCCGAGTTCGCGGGCGATCCCGTCGCGCAGGATCTCGTTGGTGCCCTCACCGAAGGTGTAGAGCCTGGAGTCGCGCCAGAACCGCTGGATGTCGCTGCCCGCCGCATAGCCTGCGCTCGCCATGATCTGCATGCCCTGGTCGGCGACGTCGCGCAGGGTCTCGGTGGCGATGATCTTGGCCTGGGCCGCCTCACGCCGGCAGGGCAGGCCGCGCGTGATGAGGGTCGCGAGGTGGCCGACCATCAGTCGCGACAGGTCGATCCGCATCTGCAGGTCGGCGAGGCGGTGCGCGATCACCTGGAAGGAGGCGATCGGGCGGCCGAATTGCTCGCGTTCGCTGGCATGGGTCATGACACCATCGAGTGCCGCCTGCGCAGCGCCGGTGACGGTGGCCGCCATGCTGGCGCGGGAGAAGTGCAGGGTCGACATGAGATGGCGGAATCCGTCGTCGGGCGTGCCGATGACCGCATCCGCGCCGACCTGCACGTCGTTCAGGCCGACCTCGAAGCTCGGCATGCAATTGTTGCCGACCTTGGCCAGGGGCGTCAGCGAAACGCCCGGCGCATCGCTTGGCACGAGAAACAGGGTGATGCCCGCGGCGCCGCCACCATCGGGTCCGGTGCGCGCGGCGGTCAGCAGGTAGCGCGCGCCCTCGGCATCGCTGATCCAGATCTTGCTGCCCGAGATCACATAGCCGGATGCGTTCTCGCGGGCCCGCGTCCTGATCGCGCCGGCATCGCTGCCCGCGCCAGGTTCGGTCAGGGCCAGCGCCATGAAGAATTCCCCGGCGAGGAGGCCGGGCAGCAGGGCGCGCTTCTGGGCCGGCGAGCCATAGGTGAGGACCGACATGACGCCGAAGCCGACGACGCGGTTGAAGATCGAGGCCGCCATGTAGCCGTGACGCCCGAGCCGCTGCTGCACCAGCGCCACCTCGGTCCAGCCGAGCCCGAGGCCGCCATGCTCCGCGGGCACGGCCAGCCCGAAGAAGCCGGCTTGGCCCATGAGCGGCAGAAGGTCGTAGGGCGGTACATGGGCGGCGTCCCGGCGGCGCACCTCGTCGGGGGGTAGATGGCGCGCGGCAAAGCGATCGACGCTGTCGACGATGCCGCGCTGTTCCTCTGTCAGCAATGCATCCATTCGCCGGCTGTCCCACGTCGCTGTCGGGGCAAGCCTTCCTCATATAACAAGATGAAACAAGCGATCATTTGGCGTGGCCGCTCCGTCGGCGGCGCGAGCCTTCCTGCAGCCGACGGATTCAATAGCCACGCGCTCGGTCGACGAGGCCCCGCAAGGCTTCGCCGCGCTGGTGGCGGACGATCGTGTCGCGCAAGAAGCGTACGGCCGTTTCCGGATGGGTCCTGCTGGCGCTATGCGGCGTGAGGATAATCTTCTCGCGCTGCCAGAAGGGATTGCCTGAAGGCCGCGGCCCAGGATCGGCCACGTCCAGCATGGCCGCGGAGAGCCGGCCGTCGGGCTCTGTCCGCGAGACACGCGCCGCGCCTGTGGTGCCGGCGGCACCCGCCACGTTCCCCACCACCACCTGCTGGCCGAGGCTTGCCGACATGCGCCAGGCGACGATGGCGGTCGGCCCGCCGGGCGCGAAGGGCACCATCATGGTCGTGGGGCGCGCGCCCCCGCGCCCGGTGCGCGCGACGGTGCCGAAGTACTGGCTATTCCGAGCGGGCGCTCATGCCCTCGTGTCGCAGGTGACGTCGGAGCAGCGGCTGGGTGCATCGCTTACGTTGCTTGCCGGCTATCCATCAACACTACGTCCAATCGTCTAAAGATCGTCATGTTGGTTCGATAATGGGCAAATGCCTTCATCATGGACAGTATTCAGGAGCTAAATGATGGGCATACAGGCAACAGAGTTTCCTATGGACCCCCTCAACCAGGCCTACCGCGACATGCTGCTGCAGAAGGGATTCCGCTGGATCACCATCCAGCGCCGTTCTGCGCCGGGGGAGTTCGTCAGCATGCACAAGTGCCAGCATCTGGCAGAACGTGCGGCGAAGGCCGAGAAGCGGCTGGTGGTCGATCTGGAGACTGCGACGCTGAGCTAGTGTCGGCGCATCCAATTCGGGGTTCCGCGGACCGCTGTCCCCTGGCCTGCAGGTCTCAAGCCTTCGCAAACGGTGGCTGGGGTGCGGCAAGCACCCGGGACCGACGCGGGCGGGGGGCCGGCGGTCAGTAGCCGCGGCTGCGGTCAACGAGGCCGGGCAGCGGTGCGCCGCTGCGGTGGCGGGCGATGGTGTCGAGCACGAAGCGCACTGCCGTCTCCGGATGGGTCATGCTGGCGATATGCGGCGTGAGGATGATCTTCTCGTGCTGCCAGAAGGGATGGCCCGCCGGCAATGGCTCGGGATCGACGACGTCGAGCATTGCGGCGGCGATATGCCCGCCGTCGAGGGCCGCGAGCAGGTCGTCCTGGACCAGATGGCCGCCGCGTCCGACATTGACGAGCATGGCGCCGGCGGGGAGGGCAGAGAACAGGCGCGCGTCGAGAATGCCGCGGGTCTCGTCGGTCAGCGGCAGCAGGCAGACGAGGATGTCGGTGCGGGCGAGGAAGGCAGGCAGGCTGTCGGTGCCGGTATAGCATTCGACCCCGTCGATGGCGCGCGCCGAGCGGTTCCAGCCGGCGAGCGGAAAGCCGAAGGCCCGGAGCCGGCCGAGCACCGCCTGTCCAAGCTGTCCGAGGCCCATCACGCCGATGCGCCGGCGGGCGGCGGCGGTGATCTGGATTTCCTGCCAGACCTCACGGCGCTGCTGGCTCAGGAAACGCGGCAGGTCGCGGTGCAGCGCCAGCACCGCCAGCGAGACATATTCGACCATGCTCTCCGCGATATTGGGCTCGAGCATGCGCACCAGCGGCACATGGTCGGGCACTTTCGTGAAGTCGAACTGGTCGACGCCGGCACCGACCGAAAAGACGAGCTCGAGATTCGGAAAGGTCCCGGCGATGTCGTCCGGCGGCACCCAGGTCGCGAGGTAGCGCACGGCGGCCGGGTCCGGAATGTCGGGCCATAGATGGAAGGGCGTATCCGGCGCCAGGGCCGCGAAATGGCGCCCCCATTCGGCACCGCGCACCGGATTGGCCTTGTAGAGGAAGGTCATGTCGGCCTCAGGTCATCGCTGGCTCAGAACAGGCCGACGGGAGCGAGGGGGCGGCCGTCGATCAGGCGCTCATAGGTATAGGCGGCCGGATCGATCAGCGGCGCGTCCCCGGTCACGATGTCGGCGGCGAGTTTGCCGGCACCGGGTCCGATGCCGAAGCCGTGGCCGGAGAAGCCCGTCGCCAGGAAAAAGCCGGGAACGGTGTCGACGGCGGAGATGACCGGGATGGTGTCCGGCGTCGTGTCGATCGTCCCGCCCCAGGCCTCGGCGATGGCGATGCCCCTGAGGTCAGGGTTCGAGGTGATCAGGGCGGCGAGCGCCTCGTCCACCAGCGTCATGTCCGGCGCGGGATCGCGGACGCGCTCGGCCTCGAAGGGCGAGGGGCGGTCCAGCGGCCAGTTGGTCCCGCGCAGGAGCTGGTCGAGGAAGGGCTTGCCGAAGGCGATCTTCAGGCCCTTGCGGCGCTGGCGGTAGGTCGGCAGGAAGGTCCGGGCATAGCGGATCAGGTCGGGGGTGAAATCCACCGTGCCGCGGCCGCGCAAGGCGAGCGTGAAGCCGCCGTCGAGGCGCTTGCGGATGCAGAAGAAGTCCGTGCCGAGGGCGCCCATGGTGATGTCGGGCCCGGGCGTGGTGCGGCACGCCGTGGCGTTGACGAGGCCGATGGGGAGGTCGATGCCGTGGCGGCGGCAGAAGAGCGAGGACCAGGCGCCGCCGGCGAGCAGCACCGAAGAGGTGCGGATCGTGCCCTTCTCGGTGACGATGCCACCGACCCGGCCGCCCGCCAGTTCGAGACCCCGGGCGGCGCAGCCCTGGTGGATGGTGACGCCGTGCTTGCGGGCGGCTGTGGCGAGAGCCGGCACGGCCATGGAGGGCTCGGCGCGACCGTCGCTGGGCGTATGCAGGCCGCCGACCCAGCTGTCGGCATTGCCCGGCAGGCGCTCCTGCACCTCGGCAGGGGTCAGCACCGTGGAATGGACCTGCATTTCACGGGCGATCTCGGCCCATTTCTCCCAGGCGGCGAGTTCGGCCGGGTTCTTGGTCAGGAAGAGCACGCCGGTGCGGCGGAACCCGGCATCCTGTCCGGCATCGGTCTGCATCTCCTCCCACAGGCGCAGGGCCTCGCGCGCCAGCGGGATCTCGGCACGGGCGCGTCCCTGCTGGCGGCACCAGCCCCAGTTGCGGCTCGACTGCTCGCAGCCGACATGGCCCTTCTCGACGAGGGCGACGGAGTGCCCCTTCTTCGCCAGGTGATAGGCGGCCGAGACGCCGATGACCCCGCCGCCTATGACGACGACGTCGGCGCTCTCGGGCAGGCGTTCGTCACCCTGGATACGGTCAAGTGGCGGTGACATGGCACGAGGCTCCTGGCGATCGGTCGGTCAATGGATGTCGAGGCGGGGATCGAGGGCGTCGCGCAGCCCGTCGCCGAGGAAGTTGAAGCTGGTCACGGCGAGCGTGATGGCGATGCCCGGGGCTATGGCCAGCCAGGGGGCGCTGGTCATGTAGATCTGCGCATTGTTGAGCATGTTACCCCAGCTGGCAGCCGGCGGCTGGATGCCGTAGCCGAGATAGCTGACATAGGATTCCAGCAGGATGGCCTTGGCCACGTTGAGGGTTGCTGCCACCACGATGGCCGCCATGGCGTTGGGCACCAGTTCCTTGAACATGATGCGCATGTTGGAGGAGCCGAAGGCGATGGCCGCTGCCGTGAAGTCGCGCTCGCGCAGGGCGCGAACCTGGGCCTCGACGATGCGGGCGACACTCATCCAGGCGGTGACCGAGATCAGGATGGTTGTGGCGATGAGCCCCGGTTCGATCAGGGCCGCCAGCGCCAGCAGCAGGAAGATCGCCGGAAAACACAGGACCGCATCGACGAAGCGCATCAGGGCGGCGCCGAAAATCCCGCCGTAGAAGCCGGCAAAGGTGCCGATGACGATGCCGACGGCCATGGCGATCACCATGGCGACGATGCCGATGGTCAGCGAGACGCGGCCGCCCATCATCAGGCGCGCCAGGACGTCACGGCCGAGCTCATCGGTGCCCAGCACATGCGCGCCCGTCAGCGGCGGCGCGAAGCGCTGCATGATGTTGATGAACTTGTCGTCGAAGGGCAGCAGGAACGGCCCGATGAAGGATCCGAAGATCAGCATTGCGATGATGATGCCGCCGGCCATGGCGAGCCGGTGGCGGCGGAAGCGCTGCCAGGCGGCCTGGGCCGGGGTGAGATGGACGATGTCGGGGACGGGTATGGTGGTCATGGCTCAGCCCACCCGGATGCGCGGATCGACCACCGCATAGAGGATGTCGGCGATGAGCGAGCCGAGCAGCACCATGGTGGCGGAGAACATCAGGATGCCCATCACGACCGGGTAATCGCGATAGCCGATGGAATCGAGGAAGAGCCGTCCCATGCCCGGCCAGGTGAAGACCGTCTCGGTGACCAATGCGCCGCCGAGCAGGGTCGGGAATTGCAGGCCTGCCACGGTGATCATTGGCAGCAGCGCGTTGCGAAGGGCGTGCTGGGACAGGATTCGCCATTCGGGCAGGCCCTTGGCGCGGGCGGTGCGGATATAGTCCTGGTTGATGACGTCGAGCATGGAAGACCGCATGAACCGGCCCCACATGGCGGTTTCGACCAGCGCCAGAACCAGGGCCGGCGCGATCAGGTGATGCAGCATGTCGAGGAGCGAACCTTCCGCGCCGACCGTGTGGCGGTTGCCGGAGGGCAGCCAGCCGAGCGTCACCGAGAACAGGTAGATGGCGATCAGACCGAACCAGAAGGTCGGGATCGACAGGGCCACCATGGCGCCGACGGTGGCGAGCTGGTCGAAGATCGAGTAGCGGCGGATCGCACCGAGGATCCCGATCCAGCAGCCGAGAATGATGGCGATCACGGTGGCGGTGGCCATCAGTTCCACCGTCGCGCCGACATGCGCGCCGATGATCTTCAAGACCGGCTCGCCGTCCCGGTAGGAGACGCCCCAGTCGCCACGCAGCATCCGCCACAGCCAGTCCGCGTATTGGACGGGCAGGGGCCTGTCGAGCCCGAGCTGGCTTGTGATGCGGTCGAGATCCTCCTGTGTCATCTGTGATGACAGGGCGAATTGCGACAGCGGCCCGCCGGGAGCGAGGTGCAGGATCGCAAACCCCAGCATCGAGACGATGAAGAGCAGCAGGACCGCCTGGCCCAGGCGGTTGACGAGATAGCGCGCCATGTCAGCCGATCCGCCCTGGCGACGGGATCAGGCCCAGTACCATTCGCGGATGTTCCAGCAATTGGTCGAGGTGTTGGCGTTGGGTCGGAAGCCGCGCAGATTGGCCTTGAGCCCCTCCGAGATCACCCCCTGGTAGAGGGGCAGGATCGCCAGATCGGCGCGAATGATCTTCTGCAGCTGCCCATAGCTCGCCTTGCGCTCGGCGAGGTCGAACTGCGTCGCGCCGAGGGCGAGCAGGCGGTCGGCTTCGGGATTCTGGTACTGGTAGGTGTTGAAGCCGCGGCCGCCCTTGGCCGGAATGGCGCCAGAGCCGAAACGCGGCGTGACGTCGGGATCAGCTCCGAGCATGAAGTTCACCGAGACCAGGGCGGAATTGAACTTCGACTGCTGCCAGAACTCGCCCCACATGACGGCGGGCGGCATGTTCTGGATGCGCATGGCGGCGCCGATCCCCCGCCAGTCCTGGATCAGGAGCTGCTGCGTCTGCTCGCGGACGGCGTTGCCAGAGGTGGTCGAGTTGGTGAACTCGATGCGCACGCCACCCTTGGCGCGAATGCCGTCAGAGCCGCGTACCCAGCCGGCGGCATCGAGAAGCGCATTGGCCTTGGCCGGGTCATAGACATGGGCAAGCAGGCCTTGCTGGAACGACCAGCCCTGCTGCGGCACGAAGGTCTCTGTCGGCGAGGGCAGCCCGTAGTTCAGGGCATCGATAATCGCCTTCTTGTTGACCGCCATGTAGAGCGCCTCACGCACCGTCTTGTCGGCGAGGGGGCCGAATTCGAGGTTCGGCGCGATGTGCTCGACGGAGGAGGTGGAGGAGACGACGACCGTGCGGTCGCGGAGCGTCCGCGCCTCGCGCACGAAATTCGGCAGGATTCCCTGGATGCCGGTATAGTCGACCTGACCGGTGCGGAACTGGGTGTAAAGCACGGTCAGGTCGGAAATGTACTTGAAGATCAGCCGCTCAACGTAGGGACCCTTGCCGTGATAGACGGTGTTGGCGGTGAGCAGGATGTTGTCGCCGGGCGTGCGCGAGCCCCAGCGGAAAGGGCCGGTGCCGATGGGCGCGTTGTTCATCGGCGAGGCGTTCAGGTCCGGCGCCTTTTCGAGGATGTGCTTGGGCACGAGGAACGTCAGCGACAGGATCGACAGATAGGGCGAATAGGGCGCCTCCATGCGCCAGTGGATCTCGTCCGGACCGACGACCTTGATATCCCTGACGAGGCTGTGCCCGACGCGGTTGCGGACGCGGAAATTGGGGTTGTTGATCAGCTCCAGGGAGTACTTGACGTCTTCGGCAGTGAAGTCCGTGCCGTCGTGCCACTTGACCCCGGTCCGCAGCTTGATCTTCCAGGTCAGGCCATCGGCCGACAGGCCGCCATTGGCGACGGTTGGGACCTCGCGGGCGAGATCGGGAACGAAATTGCCGTCCGGGTCGATGTACCAGAGCGTCGAGAAGAGCTGCCACCACACCGCCTGGTCGACCTCGATCCCCGGCATGAGCGGGTTGAAGACGGTCGGTTCCTGCGACAGCGCCGCGACGATCTGGCCACGGGGACGGTCGGGCGGCGTGCCCGGCCTGGCGGCCTGGGCGAGCACCTGTCCGGAAGTGGCGAGACCCGCGGCCGCGCCAGCGCCGAGCACCATCAGGGTGCGACGGTTCGGCTGCATGCCACCCGTCCACAGACCGCTCGTGCCATGCTTCATGTCGTCGGCCATCGTTCAGCCCCCTTCCGTTGCCCGCGGCATGGCTGTGCCGTTCGCCGGAAAGGAACCGGCGCCCGGCGGATCAGCGTCCGCAGCGTTTAGTGCTCTTGAATTGTCGGGAGCAAACTTCAACACTGCTAAACAGGGCTGTCAATGGCACCCTGCGCTTTGCTCGTCTGTTTCCGGAGATGATCTCCCGAGGCGGTCCGGATGGCAAAGACGAGACGAGTCAGGGACCACCCCCGGAAAGGGCGTCGCATGAGCGGTCGAGGCAGCACGGGTCGGTCCGGAGCAGCAGGGGCGAGTGCCACCGTGGCCGAGGACGATAGCGACCAGCGCCTGGGTGAGACCATCCGCATGATGCGTCAGCGCGCCGGGCTGTCGATCCAGGAGGTGGCGAAGACGACGGGCCTGTCGACGGGCATGATCAGCCAGGTCGAACGGGCGCTGGCGACGCCCTCGGTCCGCACGCTGCGTCTCCTCAGCATCGCGCTCGGCGTTCCGATCTCCTATTTTTTCGAGGACCACGAGCCGGTCTCGCCCGCCCGCTACATCGTGCGCAAGAACGATCGCCGCCTTCTGCGCCTGACCGCCAGCGGCGTTGTCAAGGAGGCGCTGACGCCGGCCGAGAAGGGTGAGATCGAGTTCTACGAACTCACCCTCAATCCCGGCGGCTCGTCGGGGACGGATTTCGTCCGCCACAGCGGCGAGAAGGCCGGCTATGTGCTGGCCGGACGGCTGAGGCTCTGGCTCGACCACGAGGCTCATGTACTCGAGCCCGGCGACAGTTTCCGCTTTCCCTCGACGGTGCCGCACATGTTCGACAACCCGACCCAGCAAGTCGCGCGGGTGATCTGGGTGACCACGCTGGGGTGACGACGGCCGGTACGCCAACGATAGGGCGACCGCACGCGTGGCCTCCGGCGTGAAGCGGCATGCGCCCTAGTGGATCGTCGCGAGGAAGGCCTTCAGGCGCGCGCTCGGCTGGTCACGGAAAAAGGTCTCCGGGTCCGCCTCGCAGTCGACCTTGCCGTTCTCCATCAGCACGACGCGGTCCGAGACCTGACGGGCGAAGGCCATTTCGTGGGTCACCACGATCATGGTCATGCCGGAACTGGCGAGGTCGGCGATGACGTTCAGGACCTCGCCGGTCGTCTCCGGGTCGAGGGCGCTGGTCGGCTCGTCGAAGAGCATCAGGTCCGGCTTCATGGCGAGGGCCCTGGCGATGGCGGCGCGCTGCTGCTGCCCGCCGGAGAGTTTCATCGGATAGGCGTGGGCTTTTTCCGCAAGACCGACGCGTTCGAGGAGGGCCATCGCCGTCGCCTCGGCCTCGGCCCGGCGCTGGCCGAGCACCAGCATCGGTGCCTCGATGATGTTGTCCAGCACGGTCATGTGCCAGAACAGGTTGAACTGCTGGAACACCATGCCGATGTTGCGGCGTTGCGCGACGATGCGGCGATTGGGCAGTGGCACCAGCCTGCCGCCCCTGTCCTCGAAGCCGATGAGCTCGCCGCCGACATGGATGCGGCCCTTCTGATAGGTCTCCAGCTGGTTGATGCAGCGCAAGAAGGTGCTCTTTCCCGAGCCGGACGGGCCGATGATCGACAGGACCTCGCCGCGCCCGACATGCAGGCTGACGCCCTTCAGCACCTCGTTCTGCCCGAACCACTTGTGCACGTTGTCGGCGCGCACCAGCGCGGCATCCGCCCCCGACATCAGCGGCGCTCCATCGCGGCGTCGCCGCGGGGCCAGAGGAAATAGCGGATTTTCGCCGCCAGGGTCGCCGGTTGCTCGTCACGCTCGTGGCGGCGCAGGCGGGCCTCGATCAGTCCCTGGATGACATTCCACACGGTGGTGAGGGCGAGGTAGGTGATCGAGACGACGATGAGCAGCTCGAAGGTCTTGAAGGTCGTTGCCGACATGCTCTCGGTGAGCTGGAAGATCTCCTGCACGCCGATGACGCTGGCGAGCGAGGTGGTCTTGAGCAGGTGGTTGAAGTCGTTGCCGAGCGGCGGGACGATGACCCGTGTCGCCTGCGGCAGGATGATGCGCCGGGTGAGCTGGAACGTGCCCATGCCGAGTGATTTCGCCGCCTCGATCTGGCCGCGCTGAACCGCCTGGATGCCATTGCGCACGATCTCGGCCATATAGGCGCCCTCGTGAATGGCGAGGCCCAGCACCGCCGCCTGGAAGGAGGCGGACATGGTGAAGCCCAAGAGGGTGATATCGGAAAAGCGGAAGAAACCGGCCGCCGCGAGGCCGGAAAAGAAGAAGACCAGCAGAACCAGCACCGGAATGCCACGGATCAACCAGACATAGAAGGCGCAGACGGCCCTGATGGGGGCGAATTTCGACAGCCGTCCGAAGCCGACGAGAACGCCGATCACCAGGCCGAGGAGCATGGCGAGGACGGCCATGAGGACCGTCCTGCCGAGTGCGATCATATAGAGATCCCCCGGATCCGTGAGCCGGCTCCAGAAGAAGGACCAGTCGAAGCCCATCAGAGTTCGGAGCCCTGCATGGCCCACTTGTCGATGAGACGCTTGTAGGTGCCGTCGGCGATGATCGAATCGAAGCTCTGCTTCATCGGATTGAGGAGTTCGGTGTTGCCCTTGCGCAGGCCGATACCGGTGCCGATGAGGCCGAAGGGTTCGCCCAGCGGCCTGAAGTCGTTGGGACGCAGGCCGACATAGTAGGAAGCCGCCGTCGTCGTCGTGCCGAGCACCTCGATCTGGCCGGTGGCGAGCTGCTGGAAGGTCTCGGTCGTCGTCGGCAGGACGACGAGATTGATCTCCGGCTTGCCTTCAGCCTTGAGCTTGGCATTGGCCTCGTTGACCAGGTTGTGGATCGTGGTGCCGTTGGGCACGGCCATCTTCCGGCCCGACAGGGCTTCCAGCGAGGTCGCCTGCAGCGTCGAGGCCTTGGTCGTGACCAGCCGCTGGCCGGTCCGCGAGAAGGGGATCATGTCGATGATCTCGAGGCGCTCCGGGCGGATGAAGAGTTCCTGCATCAGGGCGTCGCACTGCTGCGCCTGCAGCGCCGGAATGAGGCCGACGAAGCGGAGCTGCACCCAGTTGACCCGCAGGCCCATGCGCGAGGCGATCTCCGTGCCGAGTTCGACCTCGAAACCGGTGGGACGCTGCTGGTTATCGTAGAAGGCGCGCGGCGGATTATCGATGGTCGCGCAATAGGTGATGGCGCCCTTGGCGGCGAGGGCCGCCGGCGGCTGGAAACGCGCCTGCGCCACGGCCCGGCCGCCGACGAGCGGCGTCGCCAACGCACCGGCAAGGCCGCCGAGAACGACGCGGCGGTCGAGGAAGGGAATGCCCGGCTTGCCCGGCTTGGTGTTGAATTCCGACATGACGCTATCCCTCTGGCTTCGATTGGCGTTGTTGCTCGTGATGCTGGAACGATCAGGATGTTCGTGTGATGGGCACCGTTGTTCGTTTTGGTGCGGTCATGTCATGTAGACCCCACCCGTCACGTTGACGCCTTGTCCGGTCATGAAACGCGCCTGGTCGGAGGCGAGGAAGACGACGACGCCGGCGACGTCCTCGGGTTCCTCCAGCCGTCCGAGCGGCGTCTGCGCGACATAGTCGGCGAGCACGGCTTGCGGGGTCATGCCCCGCAACTCGGCCTCCCAGAGGACCTCGCGGGACTGCATGCCCGTCTTCACGAAGCCGGGACAGACTGCGTTGACGCGGATGCCCGCGGGCGCCAGTTCGCGCGCGAGGGCCTGCGTCCAGCCGAGGACGGCAAATTTGGAGGCGGAATAATGGGCGAGCAGCGGGGCGCCGACCTTCGCAGCGAGAGACGCGGTGTTGACGATGCAGCCCGAGCCCTGGGCCAGGAAATGGCGCGCGGCGATCTGGTTGGTCAGGAAGACGCCCCTGGTGTTGACGCCGAAATTGAAGTCCCAGTCGTCGTCGGTGAGATCGACCGCCCGCCGCATGGTGGACACGCCGGCATTGCCGACGAGAAGGTCGCAGCCGCCGGCCGTCGTGACGAAGTTCTCAAAGGACTGCTCGACCTGCGCCCGCTGCGTCACATCGATCGCCAGTGCGAAGGACATTCCACCGATCGCCGCCGCGGTCACTTCGGCGGCAGCCTGATCGATATCGGCGATACCGACGATCATGTCCTGGGCCGCAAGGGCTTTGGCAATGGCCCGCCCGATGCCGGATGCAGCGCCAGTGACGAGCGCCTTCCTGCCGGCCAGTTCGGGGTAGGAGGGGGCAGCAGCCATGGGTCCTCGAAGCTCCTCGTCGGCTCACTAGATACCAAACAATAACGGCCATCAAGGATGAAATTAATGTTTGATAATGTGCGATGGCGGGCTATGACATGTCGAGGAGCGGAGCTTGGGATGATGGCGGCTCAACATGGTCTGGATCGGTCGGCTGGAGAGGGCAGGGGTGCCGTGAGCCTGCTGGCGCCGTCGCGGAAGGCGGCGATCCTCGATGAGCTCGCTTCCGCGGGCACGGTCGTCGTTCGGGCGCTGTCGACCCGGCTTGCCGTCTCCGAAATGACCATCCGCCGGGACCTGATCGAGCTCGAGGCCGAGGGACGGTTGCGGCGGGTCCATGGTGGCGCGCTTCCCGTCGCGCATCTGCCACCGGCCGCGATGGACAGCGAGGAACCGAGCTTCGCCTCGCGCCTGAGGCGGCAGCAGGAGGGCAAGGAGGCCATTGCCGCCGCGGCCGCCGAACTCGTCACCCGTTACCGCACGATCGCCCTTGATGTTGGCACCACGACCTTCCTGATGGCGCCGCATCTCCGGTCGCTGGCCCATGCCAAGATCTTCACCAACAGCCTGCGGATTGCCGCCGCCCTCGACGGCGGGTCGCCCGACATCTATGTCGCCGGCGGTCTGGTGCGCGCCGACGAGATGTCGACCTATGGGCCTGCGGCGGTGGCGCAGTTCGAGCCGCTCTGGTTCGACGTCGCCGTCATCGGCGTGTCCGGGATCACGCCTGAAGGCCTGTTCGACTATTCGGTCGAGGATGCCGAGCTGAAGCGCGTCTATCTGCGACGGTCTGGCCTCAGGATCGTCCTCTGTGACGCTTCCAAGTTCCAGCGGATGTCACTGGTCAATATCGGGGCCCTCGCCCAGATCAACATCCTGGTGACGGACGCCTCTCCGCCGCCGGCCCTGGCGGCCGTGCTCTCGGCAGGCGGCATCGATGTCCGCATCGCCGGCCCATCGAAAGCTCCGGCGTGAGCCGCTGCGCCTCATTTTCTCGGGAGTGAACGAATGGTCTTCGCGTGCTTCGGCGACAAGAAGAAGGTGGTCATCGCCATGGCCCATATCGGCGCCCTGCCGGGGACGCCGAACTATGACGGCGACGGCGGCATGGCCAAGCTGGTGGACGGCGTTCTCGCCGATGTCGAGAAGCTGCAGGCCGGCGGCGTCGATGCGATCATGTTCGGCAACGAGAACGACAGGCCCTATGTCTTCAAGGCGCCGCCGGAGGGCATCGCTGCCATGACAGCCGTGGTCGAGGCGGTGAAGCCGCACCTCGCAGTGCCCTTCGGGGTCAATTACCTGTGGGACCCGACGGCCAGTGTCTCGATCGGCGCCGTCACCGGCGCAAGTTTCGTGCGCGAGATCTTCACGGGTCTTTTCGCCTCGGACATGGGACTGTGGCAGCCCGATTGCGCCGCCGCTGCCCGGCTGCGCCGCACGCTCGGCCGGCAGGACATGAAGATGCTCTTCAACATCAATGCCGAGTTCGCCCATTCGCTCGACCAGCGGCCGATCGAGCTGCGCGCGCGCAGTGCCGTGTTCTCCTCGATGGCCGATGCGATTCTGGTGTCGGGCCCGCTCACCGGCCAGCCGGCCGAGGCCTCGCAGTTGCGGTCCGTCTGCGAAACCGTCCAGGACGTGCCGGTCTTTGCCAATACCGGAGTCAATATCGACAATGTCGGCGACATCCTGGCCATGGCCAGCGGCGTCGTCATCGGTACCCATTTCAAGGTTGACGGCAACACCTGGAACCCGGTCGAAGGGGCGCGGGTGAAGCGCTTCATGGACCGCGTGGCGAGCCTTCGCTGACGGGAGACGGCCATGGCCTGCGTCCTCGGCATTGATATCGGCACCACGTCCACCATCGCGATCCTGGTGCGTCTGCCCGGCGAGGTTCTCGGCCTCGTCTCGCGGCCGGTGACGTTGCACTCACCCCGTCCCGGCTGGAGCGAGGAAGACCCGGCCGAGTGGTGGGGCAATGTCTGTGCGCTGACGCGCGAACTCATCGAGACCACCGGGATCGATCCTGCGGAGATCGCGGCAGTCGGGACGACCGGCATGCTGCCGGCGGTCGTGCTGCTCGGCGCGGCAGGGGAGGTGCTGCGCCCGAGCATCCAGCAGAGTGACGGGCGCTGCGGTGCCGAGGTGGAGGATCTGCGCCGGGAGATCGATGAGGCCGCCTTCATCCGGCGCGCCGGCAACGGCGTCAACCAGCAGTTGGTCGCCGCCAAGTTGCGTTGGATCGAGCGGCACGAGCCCGACGTGTTCGGCCGCATCGCGACCGTCTTCGGCTCCTATGACTATGTGAATTTCCGCCTGACCGGTGAGCGGCGGATCGAGCAGAACTGGGCGCTCGAAGCCGGGTTCGTCGACCTGGCAACGCATAAGCTGGCCGACGATCTCATCGCCCACGCGCATGTGCCGCGTGCCGCCGTGCCGAAGAAGGCGCTGTCGCAGGAGATCATCGGTGCGATCTCGGCAGCGGCTGCGGCCGAGACCGGGCTTGCTGCGGGAACGCCCGTGGTCGGCGGCGCGGCCGACATGATCGCCTCGGCGCTCGCCGCCGGCGTGACTGCGCCGGGCGATGTCCTGCTGAAATTCGGTGGCTCCGTCGACATCCTCGTCGCTACCGACAGGGTCCAGCCCGATCCGAGGCTCTATCTCGACTACCATCTGGTGCCCGGCCTCTTCATGCCGAACGGCTGCATGTCTACCGGTGGCTCGGCGCTGAACTGGTTCGCGCGGACTTTCGCGGGCGGCGAGCTGGCGGCGGCTGCGACGGCCGGTCTGACGATCCACCAGCATCTCGATCGTCTCGCCGCGGATCGGCCGGCAGGAGCCGAAGGGCTGACGATCGTCCCCTATTTTCTCGGCGAGAAAACGCCCGTCCACGATGCCGGTGCGCGGGGGATCATCGAAGGCCTGACCCTGAGCCATGATCTCGGCCATCTCTGGCGCGCCCTTCTGGAATCCTATGCTTTCGCGCTGCTGCACCATCTGGAGGTGCTACGGGACATGGGCCATGAGCCGAAGCGGTTTCTCGCCTCGGACGGCGGCTCGCAGAGCGCGCTCTGGATGCAGATTGTCGCCGACGTCATCGGCGCCAGGGTCGAAACCCTTGCCGGGCATCCGGGGTCCTGTCTCGGTGCGGCCTG
Organism: Archangium gephyra; assembly: GCA_943368975.1. Taxonomy (GTDB): domain Bacteria; phylum Pseudomonadota; class Alphaproteobacteria; order Rhizobiales; family Phreatobacteraceae; genus Phreatobacter. The sequence continues at coordinate 39,224 of CALRLZ020000008.1, read as the reverse complement.
GACGGCGGCCATCGGTGCCGGGCTCGTCACCGACTGGACCGGTCTCCAGGTCTTCGTCTCACCGGGCCGGAGCTTTGCCCCGGACAGCGCGACGGCGGCGGTCTACCGGCGGGGCTATGGCCGCTACCGCGACCTCTACCGGCGGTTGGCGGAGCGGCCGGCGTGATCCGCGCCATCGCCTGGGATATTGACGGGACGCTGGTGGACAGCGAGCCGCGCCATCATCGGGCCCTGCTGGCGGCATCCCGCGCCCTCGGCGTGGCTCTCGACGACCTGCCCGATCAGGCTTTCCGCGGCGTTCACATGCTGGACGTGTGGGAAGTCCTGAGACCGCGCTACCCCAGCCACGTGGGGCGGGAGCCATGGCTCGATGCGATCAACCGCGCCTATGTCGCCGATACCGCACCGCTTGTCCCCATTCCCGGAGGGAGCGAGGTGATCCAGTCCCTTCATGCGGCCGGATTGTTCCAGGTGTGCGTGTCGAATTCCAACCGGGTCGTGGTCGATGCCAATATCGTCGCCCTCGGGCTCGCACCCTACCTTGTGGGGTCGATCAGCCTCGATGATGTGGTCTGCGGCAAGCCGGATCCCGAGCCCTACCGTCGCGCCTGCGCAATGCTCGGCCTCGCTCCCCATGAGGTTGCAGCCGTCGAGGACAGCGCCACCGGCGCGGCTTCGGCGCGCCGTGCGGGGCTGTTCGTCGTGGGTTACGGCCCGGACCTCGGGGATGCTGGGGTCGATGGCCTCTGCCAGAGCCTTTTCGAGATTCCCCGGCTGCTGAAAGAGGCGCGGGCGCTCCGTCCTGTCGCGCCCCGGGCCGGCGTCAGGCCGGCGTCAGGCGGGTGATGCGGCTCGGATTGACCTCGGCCAGATAGAGCGTGCCGTCTGCGGTGCCCCAGATGCCATGGGCGCCGTTCAGGACCGGCCGACAGGATCCGACAAGGGTGCCGTTGCGATCGTAGCGCGACAGCCGCGGCACCTGGTCCGTGACGAAGACCGAGCCCTCGGCGTCACTCCAGACATCCATGGCGCGCGGCAGGTCGGGCCATTGGGCCAATACCTCGCCTGCTGCTGAAAAAACCTGGAGCCGGTCGTTCTCGCGATCGGTGACGAGGACCCGACCGTCGCTGTCGACCCAGACGCCATGCGGTGTGCTGAACTCGCCGGGTTTCTGGCCGCGCCGGCCGAAACTGCTGAGACGATCACCCGCCGCCGAAAAGTGCTGCACCCGGGAGGCGCCATAGCCGTCGGCGACATAGAAGCTGCCATCGGCCGCGAAGGCGACCGCAGATGGATGCGAGAAGGGCTCGCCCGGGCGCTCTGGCGATCCGATCGTCTGGGTCACCGCTCCGTCGGGGCTGAAGAAGACGAGGCGATGGGCGTCGCGATCGACGACGACGATGCGGTCTTGCGGATCGACCGCCAGCATATGGGCGTCCAGAATGTCCTTGGCGCCGAAGGACCGGACAACCCGCCCCTGCGGATCGAGTTCGACGACGGGGTCACGCGGCTCATCGACCAGTGGATCGAGCCGCAGCAGGACGAAGACATGACCGCGACTGTCGCAGGCAACGTCACTGACGAGGGCATTTCCGCGGTCGAAGGCCCCGAAGGGTCTTTCGACGCGGTAGCGCTGCGGTCCCAGCGACACGAAGAGAGCCCTGGAGGCGGTTTCGGCGGACATGGCAGTCGCCCCTGTGGGTTGTGACGGAACTAGATCGAGGCCATCCGCTTCAGGCCTACCAGCCGGTCGCAGACAATGAGGGCAACGATGGTCCCGAGGATGAGCAGCGCCGAGATGGCGGCGACCGTCGGATCGGGGGACATCTCGACCTGGTTGAGGAGCTGGATCGGCAGCGTCTTGGTGCGCACGTCCACGAGGAAGATCGACACGGGATAATTGTCGAAGGAGGCGATAAAGGCGAAAAGCCCGCCGCTGACGAAGCCCGGAAGGATGTTCGGCACCAGAACCGTCCACAGGGCGGCCGGATAGGACCGTCCGAGCATGCGTGCGGCGTCCACCATCGCGAAGTCGAACAGCGACAGGCTCGCCAGCACGGTGCGCATGATGAAGGGCATGGTGATGACGACATGGGCGATGAGCAGGGTCGTATAGGTGTCGCGCAGACCGAAATCACGCGCCGCCTGCAGGAAGGCGATGCCGAGGACGAGGCCGGGCAGCATCAGCGGCGAGGCCATGAAGGTCGCCACCGCCTTGGCGCCGGGAATCATGCCCCGGGTGATCGCGATGGCGCAGAGCGTGCCCAGGACCAGCGAGATCGCGGTGGAGAGGGCCGCGATCTGTGAGGAGAGCCAGACCGCCTGCAGCATCGAGTCGGCATTGCCGAGCGACGCATACCAGCGCAGCGAGAAGCCGGGCGGCGGAAAGGCGAAGACGGCCGAGGAGGAAAAGGACACCGTCAGGACGATGAGGATCGGCAGGAACAGGAAGACGATGACGAGGCCGAGGATGAGGCGACAGAAGAGGGAACCGAAGAGGGCCATGGCTCAGCGCTTCTCCCCGCCCGGCGCGCGGACGAGATACGACGATGCAAGGATCAGGGCGGCCGATATGACCAGCATGATGACGGCCATGCTCGCTCCGAGCTGGAAGTCGCGAATATTCAGGTAGGCCTTTGCCATGACCTGCGACATTGTCATGAAACGGTCGCCGACGAGCAGGCCGGGGGTCACATAGGCAGCCACCGAAATCGAGAACACCAGGGTTCCTCCGGCGATGACACCGGGCATCGTGAGCGGCAAGGTCACGCGCAGGAAGGTGTGGAGCGGGCCGGCACCGAGCGAGGCGGAGGCGTCCATGAGCCGCGGGTCCAGCATCCGCATCACAGAATAGAGCGGCAGGATCATGAAGGGCAGGAAGACGTTGACCATGCCGAAATAGAGGCTGAACTCGGTGAAGACGAGGCGCATGGGCCGCTCGATGAAGCCCAGGTTGACCAGCAGGAAATTGATGATGCCATCGCGGCGCATCATGATCGTCAGGCCGAAGGTCTTGACGACGATCGACACGGTCAGCGGCAGGAAGATCAGCGCGAAGAGAATGACCTGCCAGACGCCCCTGATCCTGGCGAGTGCCCAGGCCGCGGGATAGCCGATGGCAAGGCAGACGCCGGTGGTGATGCAGGCGAGCTGCAGCGAATTGCCGATGATCCCGATGTAATAGGGGTCGCCGAGCACCTTGCGGTAGCCTGCGAGGCTCAGGCCCTCGCTGTCGACGAAACTGTCGCCAACCAGCATGAGCACCGGGACGGCGAAGGCCAGCGCCATGAACACCAGGCCTGGCGCAGCGATCAGCGCCTTCGCATCGAATTGCCAGCGCGAAACCGGAGCGGCCGGAACCGCAAGATCGTTGCGGGCGAGCGTCATCGGGCCGGCCCTGTCGGCGCCGGGAAGACGCGGCTATCGTCGAGGCGCCAGCGCAGCGTCATGGCCGCGCCCGGCGCGACATTGTCGGGCAAGCGGTTCAGTTCGACGTGCAGGCGATCGCCGTCCTGCGCGGTCTGGAAGTGGAGCAGGGTGCGGGAGCCGAAATAGATGACTTCGGCGACGGTGCCGCGCACCGTGTTGTACTCGCCGGCCGGCCCTTCGCCGGCGGCGATCGCCTCGGGGCGCACGCCGACGATGACCTTGCTGCCGGTCATGAAATGGCCGGGCGCGCGCACCAGGCCGAAGGGCGTGTCGATCTCGACCAGCCCCTCGCTGCTGCCCTTGACGACACCGGCCATGCGGCTTGACTGACCGACAAACTCCATTGTGTAGAGCGATTTCGGCCGCGCATAGACGTCCGAAGGCGTGCCCAGATGCTCGATCCGCCCCTCGTTCATGACCGCGATGCGGTCGCTCATGACGAGGGCTTCGTCCTGGTCATGGGTGACGAAGATCGACGTGATCCCGAGATTGCGGAGGATGTGCCGCAGTTCGATCTGCATCGTCTCGCGCAGCTTCCGGTCGAGGGCGGAGAAGGGCTCGTCGAGGAGCAGGAGGCTCGGCTCGACCACCACGGCGCGGGCGACGGCGATCCGCTGTTGCTGGCCACCCGACAGGGCGGTGACGGCGCGATCGGCAAAGGCCTCCATCCGGACGAGGCCGAGCGCATCGTTCACCTTCTTGGCCTGCTCGGCCTTGGGCACGCCCTTGGCCCGGAGGCCATAGGCGATGTTCTCCGCAACCGTGAGATGCGGGAACAGGGCATAGTTCTGGAACACCACGCCGATATTGCGCTTGTGGGCAGCGACGCGCGTGAGGTCGCGACCGCCGACCTCGATCGCGCCCTGGTCGGGCGCGAGGAGGCCTGCGATCAACCGCAGAAGCGTTGTCTTGCCGCAGCCCGAGGGGCCGAGCAGAGAGACGAACTCCGCCCTGCCGACCGAGAGGCTCAGCGTGTCGAGAACGGTGGCGGCACCGAAACGCTTGGTGACGTTGGAAACCGCCAGATAGCTCGGCTCCTGATGCGTCTCGGTCGCCGGCGGTGTCGCCGTCGCATGCTGGCTCATCGCGAGGAGACTTCCCGCTCGAAGCGCTCGATCATCGCATTGCGATTGTCGGCGAAATACTCCCAGTCAAGGGCGACGAGCTCGGGGAAGCTGATACCCTGAGGCAGCACGGTCTTGGCATTGGTGGGCTTCGACCAGAAGGTGCGGGCGATGAGGGCCTGCGTCTCCGGGTTCAGCATCTCGTTGATGAAGGCCACGCCCAGATCCTGGTTGGGGCCGCCTTCGACCAGCGCGACGCCGGCGGGCATGGCCAGCACGCCTTCCTTGGGCATCCCCTGGTCGACCGGTGCGCCCTGCGCCTTGCGGAACAGCGTGGTTCGGGAATCCGGCGCCATGTAGAGGTCGCATTCACCGGTCTCCAGCAGTTGCTGGGCCTGCGGTGCGTTGGACGACACCTGGATCACGTTGGGGCGCAGTTCCTTGAGACGCTCGATGCCGGCCCCCCATTCCTTCAGGGCTTGGTCGAGGGGCTTCTTGGTGACGTAGGAGGCGGCGGCGACCAGCGGCGCGACGGCCTGGGTGATGCGCATCGAGATCATGATGATGCGCTCGCGGAACTTGCGGTCCCAGGCATCGTTGTAGGAGCCGAGGCCCTGGGGCAGGGCCCGGGTGTTGTAGGAGAACGAGCACATCGGCTGGCACCAGTTGACCCACATGGCGTCGCGCGGCTTGGCCGCGGCCGGGACATCGCCGAGATTGGTGATGTCTGCCGGCAGCTTCCGGATGACCTTTTCGCGTTCCGCCAGCACGAGGACGGGATCATCCATCATCGTCACGGTCATGGTCGGGCGGGCCTTGTTCGCCCGGATCTTCTCCAGGTTGATCAGCGAGTTGGTCCCCTCGAAAAGGATCTTCATGTTGTGCTTGCGCTCGATCACCGGAAACAGGATGTCCGTCAGGCCCGGCGAGGCCGGACCGCCGACGAAGATCTCACGTGTCTGCCCGCGGACGATATTGGGGAAACCGGTGACCGCGAAAAGGGATCCGGCAGCAAAGGTGCGGCGCGAAAGGCGGGTTTTGTAGGCCATGCTGCATTATCCTCGGGTTGGGGGCGTTGGTTCTGCGTATCGCGGGGTTCGCAAGGGGCGTGCCATGTCCCCCAGTTGCGATCTGCGGCTCAGACGAGGCGACCGTCGACCGCGTTGAACGGCGTCGGGAACCGTTCGAGCGGCGCGATCATGGGATAGGGGGGGCGGGCGATGAACCGGCCACCGCCGGCGGGCCCGGTAACGGTCCGGCCGTCGAAGATCGCCCGGCCGCGCAAATAGGTCGCCACAGGGTAGCCCTGGGTCCGATAGCCTTCATAGGGCGTGTAGTCGCCGCCGTGATGCATCAGTTCGTTGGTCAGGACGACCGATTTTTCTGCGTCCCAGAGGATGAAATCGGCGTCGCTGCCGACCGCGAGGCTGCCCTTCTGGGGAAACAGCCCAAACAGTTTGGCGGGATTGGTGCTGGTGAGCCGAACGAAGGTGGGCAGATCGATGCGGCCCTTCGAGACGCCTTCGGTGAACAGGACGGGCAATCGCGCGGCGAGGCCCGGAATGCCGTTGGGCACCTTGTTGAAGGGTGCGGGGTCGCCTGCGAACTTCTTGCCCTTGGGATCGTCGAAGCGCGTCGGTGAATGGTCCGAGGAGACGACTTCGATAACGCCGCGCTTGAGATAGCCCCAGAGCGCTTCCTGATCTGCCTTTGTCCGGGCAGGGGGGCCGAAGATGAACTTGGCCCCCTCGAAACCCGGGCGGTCGAGATCATCAGCTGTCAGGGTGAGGTAATGAACGCAGGTCTCGCCCCAGACCTTGAGGCCACGGGCCTGGGCCCTGGCGATCTCCTCGGCCGACTCGGCCCCGGAGACGTGAAAAATCTGGATGGGGACGTCGAGGGCCTCGGCGAGGCTGATGATCCTGTAGACGGCCTCCCGCTCAGCGATCATCGGCTTGGCATATGCATGAAATTTAGGCGTTATTAAATTAGCAGATACCAGTTGTTCAGTGAGCCAGGCGATGAGGTCGTGGTTCTCGGCATGGACACAGACAAGAGCTTCGTTGCGGCGGGCGGCCGCCAGCACACGCAGGGCCTGCCTGTCGTCGAGCCTGACGCCGTCATAGGTCATGAAGACCTTCACCGAGCGACAGCCCTCTGCGATCAGGCGCGGCAGTTCGACTTCGAGGACCTCGGGCGTCGGGTCCGTCACCGTCAGATGAAACGTATAGTCGACGCGCGCCTGGCGGGCCTTGACGTGGTAGTCGGCGGCGATGGCGGCCAGCGAGCCTCCCTTCGGCTGCCAGGCGAAGCAGACGACGGTCGTCGTGCCACCAGCGGCGGCCGATGCGGTGCCGCTCTCCCAGTTGTCGCACATTTCCGGTCCGAGGCCGGTCTGCTCGAGATGGACATGGGTGTCGACGCCGCCGGGCAGGACGAGGAGACCCTTGGCATCGACGATCGTCTCGCAGGGCCCGAGATCTTTGCCGATGGCGGCCACCACGCCGTCCTTGATGCCGATATCGGCCTCGTAGACCTCAGTCGCGGACACGATTTTCCCGCCCCGGACGACGGTGTCCCACGTGGTCATAGTCGCTGCCTCGATGCCCGTCCAAAAGATCGGATGCCAGACTGCGTCAGCGATCCACAGACCGCAAGCGGTAATATGGATGGAACAGGAGACTGCCGGCGTGTCAGAGCGTCGACCACAGGCATCAGCCGGTGGAGTCCAGCCGCGGAGGTGTGAATGGACCCGGTCGACGTGTCAGTCCGGATCGGCTGAGCGGCCGATATCGTCGCGCGCCCCTTGATATTCAAAAATTCGAATATATAGAAAGGGCGCAGATACCGGAGCTCGCCGGACGGCGTCAAGCGGCCAGCGCAACGACGCCATGCCCAGCATGCTCCATCGTGAACAGGAGAAGGAGAGTTCCATGACCATCGACAACGCCGTGCTCAGCTTCGCGGGCCTGATGATCCTCGCGTCGCTGGCGCTCGCTTATCTCGTCTCGCCGTGGTTCCTCGCGTTCAATGCCTTCGTCGGCGTCAACATGCTGCAGTCCGGGTTCACCGGGTTCTGCCCTGCCGCCATGATCTTCAAGGCCATGGGCCTGAAGACGGGTTGTGCGTTCAAGTGAGGATTGGACGATGCGCGCGCCCCACCTCCTGATCTCCAGCGTCCTCGCCCTCGCCGTAGCGGCCTTGCCCGCTGCGGGCGTCCTCGCGGCCGAGGAGGTTGTCCGCCCCGTTGCCGTGGTGGACAGCAAGGCCGTCTATGGCCGGATCGAAAGCCGGTTCGTCGTGCCGGCGCGCTCGCGCATCGGCGGGACGCTGGTCGATCTCGATGTGACGGAGGGATCCGTGGTGGAGGCGGGACGGCCTATTGCCCGTGTCGTCGACGAGAAGCTCGCGCTGCAGCTGAACGCCGCCGATGCGCGCATTCGCGCCGCATCGTCGCAGCTCGACAATGCCAAGGTCGAGCTTGAGCGGACGACTGCGCTCCTGGCCCGTGGTGCGGCGACCCAGCAGCGCGTCGACCAGCTGCGCACCCAGGTCGACGTCCTCACCAACCAGATGAACCAGGCGGAGGCCGAACGTGCGGTCGTCCTGCAGCAGGCAACCGAGGGCTCCGTCGTCGCACCCGCCGCCGGGCGTGTGCTGACGGTGCCGATCCGCCGTGGATCGGTGGTGCTCCCTGGCGAGCAGGTCGCCACCATCGCCGCCGGCGGGCTCTTCCTGCGCCTCGCCATCCCTGAACGGCATGCGCCGCTCCTGAAGGCGGGAGCGACCGTCGAGATCGGCGATGGCGACTCGCGCCTCGCGGGGCAGGCGACCCGTGGCACCATCGAGAAGGTCTATCCCCAGATCGAATCCGGCCGCGTCATCGCCGATGTCGCGGTGGAAGGGCTGCCCGACCGGTTTGTCGGCGAGCGGGTGCTGGTGCGCGTTCCCGTCGCGACCCGTCAGGTGCTGGCGGTGCCCGACAATGCGGTGATCCTGCGGGCCGGCATCGACTTCATCCGCGTCGCGACCGCGACGGGGGAACGCGATGTTGCGGTCGTCACCGGCGGGCTGGTCGACACGCCGGCCGGTCCCCGCCGCGAGATTCTCACCGGGCTCAGGTCCGGCGACCGGGTGATCCTGCCGTGACCGAGACACCGAAACTGGGCATTGCCGGCGCCCTGACCCGCGCCTTCATCTCGTCGCCGCTGACCCCGCTCTTCCTTCTTGCCTCGCTCGTGCTGGGCATGGTGGCGCTGGTGTCGCTGCCGCGCGAGGAGGAGCCACAGATCTCGGTGCCGATGGTCGACATCCACGTGCGCGCCGACGGCCTCAAGGCCGAGGATGCGGTCAAGCTGGTGACGGAGCCGCTGGAAACCCTCGTGAAGTCGATCAACGGCGTCGAGCATGTCTACTCGTCGACCCGCGACGATGGCACGCTGGTGACGGCGCGCTTTCTGGTCGGCACCTCGGCGGATGCGGCGATCCTGCGGGTCCACGAGAAGCTGCGCGCCAATCTCGACCGCCTGCCGACGGGGATCCCCGAGCCGCTGATCGTCGGCCGCGGCATCGACGACGTTGCCATCATGGTCCTGACGCTGGCGGCCAAAGCCGGCGCCGTCGATCGCTGGAGCGCCAACGACCTCACGCGTGTCGCCCGCGAATTGCAGGTGGCGATCTCCCAGCTCGACAATATCGGCCTGACCTATCTGGTGGGCCAGCAGCCCGAGGAGATCCGCGTCGAGCCCGATCCGGAGCGTCTGGCCCGCGCCGGGCTGACGCTGCAGGCGCTTGCCGCCAAGGTGGAAGCGGCGAACCGGGCCTTTTCCGCCGCGACGATCCGTGACGGCAACCGCCAGATCGGTCTCGTCGCCGGACAGACGCTCAGCGGCCTGCCCGAGATCGGCAATCTCCTCGTGACGACGCGTGACGGCCGCCCGGTCTATGTGCGCGATGTCGCGCGCGTCCTGCTCGCCACCGAGACGGCCGAGACCCGCGTCTCGCATCTGGCGCGCAACGGCCAGGGCGGGTTCGACCGGGCGCCGGCCGTCTCGCTGGCCATCGCCAAACGGGCCGGGGCCAATGCCGTGACGGTCGCCCATGACATCCTCGCCGCGGTAAAGCGGCTCGAGGGCAATGTCGTGCCCGGTGATATCGCCGTTCATGTGACGCGCGACTATGGCGAGACCGCTAACGAGAAGGCCAACGAGCTCCTTTTCCATCTGGCGCTGGCGACGATCTCCATCGTCCTGCTGGTCTGGGTGGCGATCGGCTGGCGCGAGGCTCTCGTCGTCGCCATCGTCATTCCGGTCACGATCCTGCTGACGCTCTTCGCGGCCTGGATCATGGGCTACACCCTCAACCGCGTCAGTCTCTTCGCGCTGATCTTCTCCATCGGCATCCTCGTCGACGACGCTATCGTCGTGATCGAGAATATCGCCCGCCACTGGGCGATGAAGGACGGACGCTCGCGTGTCCAGGCGGCGATCGACGCGGTCGGCGAGGTCGGTAATCCCACCATCGTCGCGACTCTGACCGTGGTGGCGGCGCTGCTTCCCATGCTCTTCGTATCCGGGATGATGGGGCCCTATATGAGCCCGATTCCCGCCAATGCCTCGGCGGCGATGATCTTTTCCTTCTTCGTCGCGGTCATGGTTACGCCCTGGCTGATGCTGAAGTTCGGCAAGGCCCATGGCGGCGGCGACCATGCCGGCGGCGGCCACGGCAGCGACGACGGCGGGCTTCTGGGGCGTGCCTACCGGCGGGCGGCGGTGCCCATCCTCGCCTCCAAGGGTCGTGCCTGGATGTTCCTCATCCTCGTCGGCGTTGCGACGCTGGGCTCGATGGCCCTGTTCTATACGCAGCACGTCACGGTGAAGCTGCTGCCCTTCGACAACAAGTCCGAGCTCGGCGTCGTCGTGGACCTGCCGCGGGGGGCGTCGGTCGAGGAAACCGACCGGATCCTGCAGGAGATGGCGGCGCGCCTATCCGGAATCGCCGAGATCGACTCGATCCAGAGCCATGCCGGCACGGCCGCGCCCTTCAACTTCAATGGGCTGGTGCGCCATTCCTATCTGCGCAATGAGCCGCAGATGGGCGACCTGCAACTCAACCTCGTGACCAAGGACAAGCGCAAGCGCGCCAGCCACGACGTGGCGCTCCAGGTGCGCGAGACGCTGCGCGCCGTCACCCTGCCACCGCGCACGGCGGTAAAGGTGGTCGAACCACCGCCCGGACCGCCGGTCATGGCGACGCTGCTCGCCGAGATCTACGGGCCTGACGCCGAGACGCGGCGGCAGGTGGCGACGAAGGTGCGCGAAGCCTTCGCCTCGGTGCCGTTCATCGTCGACGTCGACGACAGTTTTGGCACCGCCGCAGAGCGGCTGCGGCTGACGGTCGCCGATGATTCCCTTGAATTCCACCGGGTCGAGCAATCGGACGTCTTCTCGACCATCCGCATGCTCTTCGGCGGTACGACGGTGGGCTATTCACACCGCGGCGGCGGTCGCCAGCCGATCCCGATCCGGCTTGCACCAGCCAAGAGCGGCCTCGTCATCGACGAACGGGCGCTGGCGACCCCGGTGCCGGCCAATATCCTGCCCGGTGACCGGTCCGTGGTCGAACTCGGTGACGTCGTCCGCCTGACACGCGAGACGACCTCGCTGCCGATCTATCGCCGCAACGGCCGCGCCGCCGAGATGGTGACGGCCGAGCTCGCGGGGGCCTTCGAGGCGCCGCTCTACGGCATGATCGCCGTGCAACGCGCCATCGTTGCGGCGGACTGGGGTCCTGTGCCCAAGCCCGTCATCGCGCTCAACGGCCAGCCCGTCGACACGACGAAGCCGGTGTTGCTGTGGGACGGCGAGTGGGAGGTGACCTGGGTGACGTTCCGCGACATGGGCGCGGCCTTCATGGTGGCACTGCTCGCCATTTACATCCTGGTCGTGATGCAGTTCGGTTCGTTCAAGGTGCCGCTGGTCATCCTGACGCCCATCCCGTTGACCTTCATCGGTATCCTGATCGGCCATTGGCTGTTCAACGCGCCATTCTCGGCGACCTCGATGATCGGCTTCATCGCGCTCGCGGGAATCATCGTGCGCAACTCGATCCTGCTGGTCGATTTCATCCGCCATGCCCGGACGCCGGGGCGCCCGCTGACCGAGGTCCTGCTGGAGGCCGGAGCCATCCGCTTCAAGCCGATCCTGCTGACGGCGCTCGCCGCCATGATCGGGGCGGTGACCATCCTGACGGATCCGATTTTCCAGGGGCTGGCTATCTCGCTGCTGTTCGGTCTGGCGTCCTCGACGCTGCTGACCGTCCTGGTGATTCCGGCGATCTATGTGGTGCTGCGCGGGGACCGGGACAGCCTGGCCTGAGGCTGACGGGTGACCCGGGCGCTAAATGAAAACGGCCCGCGCCCGGTGCGAACCGGAGCGCGGGCCGCCGTCGATTCATGTCACGGCGTGCGCTTGCCGTCCGCGGCGAACTGCCGGAGGTAGGCGGTCAGGTCGGCGATCTGCGTCTCGCTGCGAATGCCGGCAAAAACCATGCGCGTGCCCGGCGTGACGTCACGCGGGTTGCGGATGTAGACGGCGAAATTCTCTGGCGACCAGACTTTCTCCGCCACGGCCGGGGTCTTGAAGGCCGGAGAATAATTGAAGCCGGCGACGGAGCCCGCCTTGCGCCCGAACAGGCCATTGAGCTGCGGGCCGACCACGTTGCGCGCCGTCTCGCCGACCTGATGGCAGGCGCGGCACTGGGCGAAAACCCGCTCGCCCGCTGCGGCATCGCCGGCGGCTGGTGTCGCGGCAGCGGCCGCTGCCGGCGCGGCCGGTGCGGTCGGCGCAGGAGCCTGCGCCATCAGGGGGGACAGCATGGTGGTCGTCGCGACGAGTGCGGCGAGGGCGGCGATGCGCATGGGTGGAATCCTTTGCGTGGGAACGTGGGATGGCGGAGGCCGTCATCCCTTTCTTTGTACTGACGATGGCTCAGGGCCGGATCACGTGAACATGTCAGCGATGATGCCGGCATACCAGCCCATGTTCTCTTCCTGGGTCTGCTTGCGCAGCTCCGCCGTCTCGCCAGTCTTGGAGATGAAGGTCTCCACCGCCGTGATCTTGCCGTCCTTCGCCTCGTAGCGGCCGCCGACCTTCACGGTGTCGTCGGTCTGGATGAGGCTCCAGCAGGTGTTGGCATAGCGGGCAGGGAAGGTGCGCGCGCCCGCGAGCTCGCCGCGGACCATGAGGGCGGCGACCTTCGCCTGGCTATTGGCGGAGAAGCCCGATTTCGGCATGTCGCCGGCGATGCAGGCGTCGCCGAGAACATAGATGTTCGGATCACTGGCCGATTTCATGGAGGCGGGATCGATGGGGCAGAAGCCGGAGGCGTTGGCGAGCCCCGCATCCCGTGCGATCGCGCCGGCCATCTGCGCCGGAATGACGTTGACGAGCGCGACCTTCTCATAGGTCTCGAAGCCGGTGACGACGGTATTGGTCTTCGGGTCGACCGACTTGATCCCGTCATGCACCTTCGGGCCGATCCACTCGACCATACCGGGGTAGTGCTTCTCCCAGCCCTCCTGGAACAGCCCCTGCTTGGAGAAGCTTTCCTTGGGGTCGAGGACGATGATCTTCGACCGCGTCCGGCCGGAGGCCTTGAGGGCACGGGCCATCATCGACACACGCTCATAGGGGCCGGGAGGGCAGCGGTAGGGATTGGGCGGCGCGATCATGACGATGACGCCTCCGTCGGGAACGGCATCCAGCCTGGCCTTGAGCAACTGGGTCTGCGGTCCGGCGCGCCAGGCATGCGGCATCACCTCTTCATGCTCACGGCCCCAGCCGGGGACGGAATCGTATTTCATGTCGATGCCGGGCGACAGGACGAGGCGGTCGTAGCCGAGGCGCGAGCCATCGGCGAGCACGACTTCCTTCTTCTCCCGGTCGACGCGCGTCGCCATCTGCTGGTTCATCCGGAAACCGTTGGCGGCGGAGACCTTGTCATAGGCGTGGGTGATCGATTCGAAGGAGCGATAGCCGCCGAGATAGAGATTGGAATGGAAGCAGGTGGTGAACTGGCGCTGCGGCTCGACCAGCACGACGTCGATGGCGTTGCGGGCGTCCTTGGCGATATATTTGGCTGCCGTCACGCCGCCGGGGCCGCCACCGACCACGATGACCCGCGCCCTGGCCTGGCCGAGCAGGGCGGGCGCGCCGAGGGTCAGGGCTGCCATGGCGCCGCCCGTGGCGAGGAAATGTCTGCGATGGATCGTCATGTGTCGTCCTCCCATTGTTGTTTTGGCCGGTTGTCCCGGCTTGTTACCGGTTGGTCTTATCCGATCTTGAGATAGGCGAAGCCCTTGCTCTGGAGCGCGGCGACGGTCGCAACGCCCGAGGGGACGAAGGTGATGAAATCGGCCTTCCTGACCTTGGAACGATCGAGATTCAGCCGCTGGAAGGTGATGTCGCAGAGATACACCTTTAGGCCATTCTTCGCCTGGGCGAGCACGCGGTCGAAAATCTGGGGCACCATGGCCTCGTCCCGCCAGCTGGTGCCCTCGAGGCTCTCGAGGAAGAACTTCACCCCGGCGCCATGGGCGACGATCACCAGCTGGACGGCGAAGGGATTGGCGTCATAGGCGGAAAAGTGATTGCCGATATTGGTCAGCATCTGGACGAAGCGCGGTGGGTCGCCGAAGTCGCAATGGTAGAGACAGGCGACGTCCGCCTCCTTCTTCAGGTCGGAGAACTGCAGCATCGGCGTGGCCCGGACGGGCGTTGCGGCAACCGCCGATGCCAGGGCTGCGCCTCCCAGGAGAATTCTGCGATCGATGCCCGCCATGGTCTGCTCCGTTTCCGCGTCCCGTGGGCGCTATTGGCTTGGTTTGAGGCTGCCGAAATAGGCGGCGAGGGCCGCCACCTCCTCTGACGACAGCCTGACCGCCATGGCCTGCATGACCTGATTCTCGCGCTCGCGGCGGCGGTAGCTGTCCATCATCGCGACGAAAGCCTCCTCCGGGAGGCCGATGATGGCGGGAATTCCCGCCACCTGGCGCCCTGAGATCTGGTGGCAGGTGACGCATTCGGCCGACAGATATTCGCCGAGGGCGAGGTCGCCGGCACGGCCTGTCGCCGACAGCGCGATGGCCATCGGCAGAACTGCGAGCCAGACCAGCGCGGGGGATCGCCGGCCCTTGCTCATTCGACCCTCGGTCCGCTGCGTCCCTCCGGCGTCACGTCGATGACGCGGGCGCGGCCGGTGACCTGCGGCGCTGTGGGGCGGCAGTTGCTCATGCAGGGGTTCGGGTTCCAGAAGGCACGCTCCGTCGTCTCCCGGTCGTCGTCATAGAAGCCGCCGACATTGGGCATCGGAATGGAAGTGAAGTTCTCGCGCGTCAGTTCGAAACTCTCCGGCACGAGGTCGTTCAGGTACATGATATAGGCGGTGAGGGCGTAGACCTCGTCATTGGAGAGCGACTGGGCGTTGCCGTAGGGCATGGCGCGGCGCACATAGTCGAAGGTGGTCGACAGATAGGGCCAGAAGGACCCCAGTGTCTTTTCCGGGCTCTCGCCCTTCAGCGATCCGCGACCGCCGGCGAGAACCGGCCAGCGCCCCGCACCCTCGCCGAACTCGCCGTGACAGGCGGCACATTGGGTCTGGTAGATATCCTCGCCCTTTTTCACACTGCCGCTGCCGGGAGGCAGGCCCTGTCCGTCCGGACGGATCGCGATCGCCCAGGCGGCGACCTCGGCCGGATGGGCCTCCCGGCCGAGTCCTGTCCTCTGCGGCGCGGCAACGGGTGCAGCGGCGGCGACGGCGCTGGGAGCCGCCGGGCGCTGCTGTGCGAGGACCATCCCGGTTCCAGCGAGCCCGATGCAGAAGGTCGCGGCGGCAAAGACCTTAGCCGATCTCGACATTTTCGGTCTCCCCATTGGCGCGGACCAGCCAGGTCTGGATGCCGTTGTTGTGGTAGATGGAGTTCACGCCGCGCACCTTGCGCAACTCGTCCTTGGTGGGCTGGACATAGCCCGTCTCGTCGATGGCGCGGGACTGGATCATCAGCTCCTGGCCGTTCCAGTCGAAGTCGACATAGAAGCGGGTCAGCGACATCGGCAGGACCGGTCCGTCGATCCGTGCGCTGCGCCAGTTGCGACCGCCGTCGATGGACACGTCGACACGGCTGATCTTGCCTCGTCCCGACCAGGCGAGCCCGGTGAGGACGTTCGGCCCCTTGTGTTTGAGCGGGGCCTGGGGCGAGGGGTTCGTCACCACGGATTTGGCATCCATGATGAAGGTGAAGCGGCGGGAGCGTCCGTCGGCGAGAAGATCGGTGTATTTCGACGTTTCCTCGCGCTGGTGCCAGGGCTGGTCGCCGACCTCGATGCGCCGGAGCCACTTGACCCACATGTTGCCTTCCCAGCCGGGAACGACGAGGCGGACCGGATAGCCCTGTTCCGGGCGCAGGGCCTCACCGTTCATCGACCAGACCACCAGACAGTCCTTGAGGCCCTTGTCGAGCGGGATGGAGCGCGTCATTCCCGAGGAATCGGCCCCTTCGGCCAGCAGCCACCTGGCGTTGGTCCTGATCCCGGCCTCGTCGAGCAAGGTCTTGAGCGGGATGCCCGTGTACCACACGTTGTGGACCATGCCGTGGGTGAACTGGCAGCCGTTGAGCTGGGCGCCCCGCCACTCCATTCCGGAATTGGCTGCGCATTCGAGGAAATAGGCGTGGTTCTGACGACCGGGAAAGCGCTTGAGGTCCTCGACAGTGAAGACCATGGGCTTGTCGACGAGGCCATTGATCATCAGCCGGTATTGGCCTGGGTCGATCTCGGCTATGCCGCCGTGGTGGCGCTCGAAGCACAGGCCGGACGGCGTGATGATGCCGTCGAGTTCGTGCAGCGGTGTGAAGTTGACCGAGGATTCGCGGCTCGCCGTCAGCCATTCGACGTCGCGGCGCACCACATGTTTCTCGAACTGAGAGGGCGAGCCGTAGGGGCGGGCCTGAACGCCGTCGCCGAGCACGCGCGACCAGTCCTGTACGGTGGTGATCAGCGGGTCCGGGGTTGCGGGCGGAGCGGCCCTGACGCTCGTCGCCGCGGAGGCGAGGCCTGCTCCTGCCAGGCCTGCGGCACCGAGGAAGCCTCGCCGGTTCAACCGCGCCGTCTCGCGCGTCAGGCCGGTTTCCGTCATGGCGGTCTCCTGGGGGGATGGTGTCCTGGTCATGCTCCGGTGACCTTCACGGCGGAGTTGGGTTCGATGCGCACGGTCTTGTGACGAGCGACATGGGCCTTCACCACGTCCCAGATCGGCGGACCCTGGGTCCCCTGGTTGACACTCGCCCAGCCGGCGACGGTGTAGGCCCTGGAGGCTTCCAACGGCCGTCCGGTCTTGAGGAGGGTGAGGTCGGAGATCCGCCGGCCCATGGGGGCCGAGACGTCGATGGCGTAGCCGACGCCGCCCACCCGCACCATGTCGCCGCCGCCCTGGAAATAGGGGTCGGGGTGGAAGATGTTGTCGGCGACATCCTCAAGGACGTCCTTGAGCTGGGCGCCCGTCATCTCCATCCGGTAACAGGCCGGATAGGTGATCGCCGTGGCATTGGCGATGGCCTCGAAGGTGATGGGGTCGCCGGGCAGCAGCGTCCCGCCCCAGCGGAAGCCCGGGGTGAGCGCGATCTCGGCGTCGCGTTCGGCCAGCATCGCCTGGGCGATCAGATCGTCGAACGTGCCGTTGAAATTGCCGCGCCTGAACAGAAGGCTTTCCGTCCGGCCGATCTCCTGGGCGAGTTCGGCTGCGAAAGGCTTGCGGATGGTGTCGACGAGCCCGGCCATGGACGGATCGGGGGTGATGGCGTCGGAGAAGACCGGCAGGAGCTTGTAGCGGTATCCGGCGACCTTCTTGTCGCGGATGTCGAGGTCGAGGCGAGACACGAACTTTCCGTGCGAGCCGCTGGCGACGAGGATGGTCTTGCCGGCTGTCACCACGCCCGGCATGGCGTCGTGGGTATGGGCGGTGAGGATCACGTCGATCCCGTTCACCCGCGTGGCGAGTTTGGCGTCGACGTCGAAGCCGTTGTGGGACAGCAGGACCACCACGTCGGCGCCTTCGGCCCGGGCTTCGTCGACCTGCTTCTGGATATCCTCCTCGCGGAGGCCGAACTCCCATTTCGGGATCATCCAGCGGGGATTGGCGATCGGCGTGCGTGGAAAGGCCTGGCCAATGACGGCGATCTTCGCGCCGCCCTTCTCGAAGGTCTTGCGCGGCTCGAACACCGCTTCCTGCCATTCGTTATCGCGCACGTTCTGCGCCAGGAAGGCCGCCTTCGACTTTTCCGCGAGTTCCTTGACGCGGTCCTCGCCATAGGTGAACTCCCAGTGCGAGGTCATGGCCTCGACGCCGAGGGCGTTCATCACCTGGACCATGTCGTCGCCGCGGGTCTGCAGCGCTGACCATGACCCCTGCCACGTGTCGCCGCCGTCGAGCAGGAGGACCTTGTCTGCCCCGCGCTCGGCCCTGACGGCCGAGATCAGCCGCGACACCCGGTCCATGCCTCCCATCCGGCCGTAATTGCGTGCCAGTGCCGTGAAGTCGTCCGCGGTGAGGGCATGGGCTTCGGCCGTTCCGCCGGCGATCTTGAAGAAGTCGCGGAAGGCCTGGTCGGTGAGGTGCGGCGGCTTGCCCTTGGCGGGGCCGACGCCGAGATTGATCGAGGGCTCGCGGAAATAGACCGGCACCAGCTGGGCGTGGATATCGGTGACATGAAGGATCGTCACCTGGCCGAGAGGCTCGAACCGGAGAATGTCCTGCTCCGACAGGCGCTGCTGGGCCGCGGCGCGACCGAGCGGGCCGAGACCCGAGGCCACCGCCAGGGCATGGGCAGCCGCCGTCGCATGCAGGAAGTGCCTGCGCGAGATCATGGGAATGTCCTGTCGCTTGAAAGAGGCTGGGCGGGCGCCGGCGGCGCCCGGCCCTTGCCTCAGCTCACGGTGATGCGGCTGGTCGCCGTATACTCAGAGCCGTCATCGTCCTTCCAGACCATCTTCAGCTCGCCGTTTTCCGCCGGCCTGAAGAAGAAGGACTGGTAGGGATTGGCGGAGATCGCGGCATGCCAGTCGGCGTCGAAGACCGGCTTGCCGTTGAACGTCGCCGTGAAGCGATTGATGATCTTGCGCGGGATCGGCTTGCCGTCCTGGCCGCGGCGCTGGCCGCTCTCCATCTCGTGGGAGATGAGCGTCTTCACCTCGACGACATCGCTGGCCTTGATATTGCCGGGAACGCGAACGCGGGGGGTGGGTCTCGTCGACATGGTTTTATCCTCCCTCAGCCGCCGCAACCGCCGATGGTGACTTTCACCTCGGCCTTGGTGGTGAACAGCGATCCGTCCGACATCTCGGCGACCGCGACGATGTTCTGCGTCTGCGCCAGACGCATGCGGGTGGAGGCCGAAGCCCGTCCCGACAGCGGCGAGAAGCGGAACGTGAGGACGCCCGGCAGCGGGTTGCCGTCAGCATAGACGTGCACCGCCTTGACGTAGTTCTGCTCGGTCATCGGGCTTTCGACGTCGACGGTGATGGGAACCACCAGGCCGTTCTCGGCGATCTGCGGAACGTCGAGCTTGATACGGCCCTCGGCCATCGCCTTGCCGTCATAGAGCTTCTTGATTTCCGCCTCGACCGCCTTGGTATCGGCCTTGGACAGGCTCGGCGCGATGACGGATGCTGCAGCGGCAAGGGCTGCCATGTGCAGCACGTTGCGTCTCGTCCGATAGACGACTGGACCCGCCATGGGGACCTCCTTCGTGGTTTCCAACGTGCGACGGCTCTCTTGCGGAACCGGTCGATCTTCTTCTTGACGCCGCAGGTCGTACCTGCAAGCTTCGATATATAGGAATATAGTTTTTCGTGAATGTAAAGCGCGAAAGACGTAGCCTTTCGAATTGCCCCGCCAGAGGGCGACCAGGGACGAAGCCGAAGGAGACAATCATGAATCGAATGGGGGGGATACTCGCCCTTGTCGTGGCGGCTGCCACCTGCGCCGGTCTCATGGGAGCCATGGCGCAGACGCAGGACGAGAGCGAGCGGGAAATCGAACGCTACCGGGCCATGATCAACGATCCGATGGCCAATCCGGGATATCTGGCAGTGGACCGCGGCGAAGTTCTGTGGGTTCAGGCGCGCGGTACCAAGGCGGTGTCGCTCGAGGCCTGCGACCTCGGCGAGGGGCCCGGAAAGCTCGAGGGCGCCTATGCCAAGCTGCCGCGCTACTTTGCCGATGCGGATCGGGTCATGGACCTGGAACAACGGCTCTTGTGGTGCATGGAGAAGATCCAGGGTCTCGATACGGCCGACGTGATTCGGCGCCGCTTCTCCGGTCCGGGACGGGCCTCCGACATGGAGGATCTGGTCGCTTTCATCGCCAACAAGTCGAACGGCACGCGGATCCAGCCGCAGAATGCCCATCCGCGTGAGCGGGAGATGACGGCCATGGGCGAGGCGCTGTTCTACCGGCGCGCCGGCGTCCTGGACTTCTCCTGCGCCACCTGCCACGCCGAACCGGGAAAGCGGATCCGCCTGCAGGGCCTGCCGGACTTCTCGACGCCCGGCAAGCAGGCACAGGAAACGATGGGCTCCTGGCCGACCTACCGCGTCTCGCAGAGCGCGCTCAGGACCATGCAGCACCGTCTTTGGGACTGCTTCCGCCAGCAGCGCTGGCCGGAGCCGGCCTATGCCTCGGACGGCCTGACGGCTCTCCAGATGTTTCTCAATGTCCAGGCGGCGGGCGGTGAGATCACCGTTCCCTCCATCAAGCGCTGATAGGAGGGCCCCATGGTCTCGTTCTCATTGAAACTGATCCGCACACTGCTCGTCTGCGGTCTCGCCCTGACCGTCACATCGGTCGACGCGCAAGACCGTCCGCCGGTCGATCCGGCCAAGGTCGATGCGCTGATCGAAGGCATGTTCACCCGCGTCTCGCCGGAATGGCGGGCCCGGGCCGTGCTCGACGACACCCAGCGCACCTGCACCGACCGTCGCAACCAGGTTTCCGGCGCCGAGGCGGATGCCATTCAGGCGCGCGAGCGCGCGACCGTGGTGCTGCCGCCGGACGGCAACTTTCTCGGTGACTGGCGGAAGGGCTTCCAGGTCGCGAACAATGGCCGCGGCTTCCAGTTCTCCGATCCGGCAGGGACGGTTGCCGGTGGCAACTGCTATGCCTGCCACCAGATGAGCCCCAAGGAGGTCAGCTTCGGGACGCTCGGGCCCAGCCTCGCCGGTTACGGTCGCGAGCGGAACTATGACCCGGAGCTGATCCGCGACGCCTACATCAAGATCTTCAACGCCCAGGCGGCGGTGGCCTGTTCGAACATGCCCCGGTTCGGGTCTTCGAAGGTGTTGACCATCGATCAGATCAAGGACGTCCTGGCCTATCTGTTCGACCGGCAGTCGCCGGTGAACCAGCCCTGATCGAGACCCGCTCATGCGCCTGTTCCACTGGCTCATCCTGTTGGCATCGCTTGCGGTCGGAACGACCGCAAGTCCCGCGCGGTCGCTCGAACTGCTGATGTTCGAGCGGGCGGGATGCCCCTGGTGTGTCCGCTGGAACCGGGAGGTTGCACCCGCCTATGAAGCGTCGGAAGAGGGGCGTCTGGCTCCCCTCCGCCGCATCAACATGGACCGGGGGCAGCCCGAGGGATTGGCACTCAAGTTGCCTGTCCACTACTCGCCCACCTTCGTCCTCATGCACGAGGGCCGCGAGGTCGGGCGCTTGATCGGCTATATTGACGCGTCGACGTTCTGGGGCTTGTTGACCAAAATGGTTCGTGATCATCGCGAACGGGCCGGGTCAGCGGCGCCGTCGATGCCGGCGCAGGGAAGGCCAGGATGAACGAGACGATCGTCCCGAAATCGATCGAAGACGCATTGCGCGACGGCGAGGAATATTCCCTCGAACTCGAACAGCTTATGCGGAACGCGCGTGACGCCAGCGATTTTCTCAAGGCGCTCGCGCATGAGAGCCGGCTGCTGCTGCTGTGCCTGATCGCCGAGAAGGAACGCTCTGTCGGCGAACTCGAGACGATCCTGTCGCTGCGCCAGCCAACGGTGTCGCAGCAACTGGCCCGGTTGCGCTTCGACGGTTTCGTGACGACGCGGCGCGAGGGCACTTCAGTCTATTACAGCCTCGCCAATGAAAACGTTCGGCAGGTGATCCGCGTCGTGTACGATATCTTCTGCAACAGCGGCCCGCGGGCTGCGTTGTGCCGACCCGGAACACCGGGCGCACCCTAACGACAAGGGCGCCGTCGCCACGCGCCCGTGGGAGGATGGATGCAAGGACTTGCGGCCATCACCGTGGGGCTGACCGGTCTCGCCGTCGGCCTCGCCTGCGGCTTCACCGTCCAGCGGGCGAAACTCTGCACATTCGGAGCGGTCGAGGACGCGCTGGTTGGCGGCAACTGGCGGCGGCTGCGGGCTTTCGGTCTGTCACTCGCGCTCGCGATCCTTGGCGTGCAGGCCCTGGTCCTTGTTCTCGGCTTCGACCCGGGAACCACCACCTATGTACCCGCCCGCCTCGCGCTCGCCGGTACGCTGGCCGGCGCGATCCTGTTCGGGCTCGGCATGGCGCTGGTTGGCACCTGCGCCTTCGGCTCGCTGGTGCGCCTTGGGACGGGTGACCTGCGCAGCCTTGTGACACTGCTGATCTTCGCGGTCCTCGCCTATGCCGTGCTGCGCGGCATCCTCGCCGGCCTGCGCATCGGTACCATCGAGTCGGTGGCCATCTCCCTGCCTACGGGTGCAATCGGCTCCTATCCCGCACTCATCGATGGCTGGATCGGCCCGCCTGCGGGCCAGTTCCTCGGACCGCTGATCGGGATTGTCCTCATCGCAGCGGCGCTGGCCGACGCGCGCCTGCGCCGGTCGCCCCGCCTCCTCACCGCGTCCGTCACCCTCGGCCTCGGCGTCGTTGTCGGCTGGGCGGTGACCGGTCCCCTGGCCGACCCCTTCGCCGAGCAGATCCGGGTGCAGAGCCTGACATTCGTGGCGCCAGTGGCGCGCGCCCTGTTTGCCCTCGCTACAGGGGAGGGCCTCCTCCTCGACTTCGGCGTCATGAGCGTCTTCGGAGTCATCGTCGGCTCGGCGGCAGCGGCGATCCTGGCCCGCGAGTTCCGCTGGGAGGCTTTCGATGACCAGCGGGAAATGCGCCGTCACCTGACAGGTGCCGTTTGCATGGGCCTAGGCGGCGTGCTCGCCGGCGGCTGCACGATCGGCCAGGGCCTCACCGCCGGCTCGTTGCTGGCGGTTTCCTGGCCGGTGGCGGTGATCGGCATGGTTCTCGGCGCGCGGATCGGCATCGCAATCCTGCTTGAAGGATCGATGCTGGAATGGCTGAGGGCCCTCCTGCGCCGGTCCGACCGTCGCGGGTCCGCCGCCGAGTGATGCTCAGGCCGCGGGGATGAAGCGGTAGGCGGCGCCGCTCTGCTCGACCCGGCCGAGCCCGCCGCGCGGCAGATGGTAGGCCGCGAGCGGCAGTTTGTCCGACACGAGCTTGCCGAGGAGGCGGCGGCGGCTGGCTGCGGCTGTCGGTCCGTCCTGGTCGAAACCGGCCGTCCAGTCCGGCCGCGCGAAGGACAGGACAGGATGGGTCAGGGCATCGCCGACCACGACGAAGGGCTCTCCGCCGACCCTGACCTCGAAAGAGACATGGCCGGGCGTGTGCCCGGCTGTGTCGATCGCCGCGATGCCCTGAACGGGTTCGTCACCCGGCCGGAAGCGCTTGAGCTGCGGCTCGAGAGCCTTCAACACCCGCTGCGCACCGGCGGCGAAGGCGTGGCGATCCTCGGGCAGCCGCGAGAAGACCCCCGGATCGAACCAGAAGTCCCATTCCGCCTGGGCCAGATGATAGACGGCATTGGGACAGGCCGGCGTGTCGAAATCGTCGAGTGCTCCCCAGAGATGGTCGGGATGAGCATGGGTGAACAGCACATGTTTGACCTTTGCAGGGTCGATGCCGGCGCTTTCCATCGAGTCGGGCAGTCGGCCGGTCGTCGGCAGGAAGTTCCGGCCGGCCCCGGAATCGAACATGACGAGATCCTCGCCATACGCGACAACCGGGACATTGAGCCCGTTGGTCACCTCATCAGTGGGCAGGCCGGCCGCGGTCAGCAGGCTCATCACCTCGTCGCGCGGCGCGTCTCGTGCCAGAAGGCTGCCGGGGAGGGTGATGCTGCCGTCGGTGAGGATCGACAATTCGGCACGCCCCATCCGAGCCTTGGCAATCTGCGCCTGGCCCGGCCGGGTCGCGGCGATCAGCCCGGCCGTCGCGCCGAGCAGGGTTCGTCTTGTGAGCCGCATGTCCGTCCTCCCGTGTTCTTTCCCACAGGGTAGCGGATCACAGATGCATTCGCATATCGAAATATATGGGGGCTCGCGGGCGCAGGGTCGGATGGCGCCGAGCCGGGCAGCAGCGGCCAAAGCCGCCGCATCTCGCGCACCATCCGAATGTCGCGATCCACCCTGGCGATCAGGGCTGAGCCCGTGGTCGCCAATGGCGACCACGCCGCGCTACATCACAGGGCGAGGCCGAGGCCGATCAGGTGGTCGGCACCGGCGCGCACCCGGGCCTTGTCGCGCACTTCGAGAATCAGCCGGGGATTGCTGGTGAGCCTTGCCAGTGTCCGGAACAGTTGCGGCCAGACGATCGTGCCCTCGCCGGGATTCCAGTGGCGGTCGGCATAGCCGTCCGAATCCTGCAGATGGACGTGGTTGAGCATGTCGCCGGCGGCGCTGACATAATAGTCGACGGGCGGTGCCCCGTTGCTCGTATGGGCGTAGTTGGCGTGGCCGGTGTCGATCGAGACGCGGACGGCGGGGCTGTCGAAGGAGCGGGCAAGGGCGACCCGGTCGGCGGGATCGCAGTCCTCGATGTTCTCGATGACCAGCACGACACCCATGTCCGCGGCACGGCGCACGGCTGCCGCAAGCGTGTCGTGGGTCCGCTCGACGACCTGCAGGCGGGCGCCCGGATTGTAGTCGAGATTGTTGTGGTCCCAGGTCGTGTAGGGCGAGTGGATGACCATCTGCGTCGCGCCGAGTGCCGCGCAGACGTCGAGGCCCTGGTCCATACGCCGGGCGACGAGCCGGCGCACGTCGGGATCGAGGCTGGCGATGCTGAAGCCCCAGAACGGCCCGTGGATGCCGAGGCGGCCCGTATGGCCGTCGAGTTCCTTCCGGATGGCCTCGGCGAGCGGCTTCCAGTCGCCGTTCAGCACCTCGGCCCAGAAGAAGTCCTGCAGTTCGAGGTCGCGCTGGCTTTCGATGATCCAGGAGCGGTGCTGGCGCAGGCCCTCGAGAGGCAGGGCGACGCCGAGAACGGGAAGAGACATGGCAGGGATCCGGTGGGAAGCGGCCGTCGGGCCGGGGACGCAGGTGGTCATGTCCCGCCTGCACGACAGGGCTATGACGGAACGTCACCGCTGCGTGCGGCAGTGGCCCGTCGTAGGCAGTTCTGGGTCGGCTAAAAGATACTGTAGCCGCCGTCGATGACCAGTGTCTGGCCGGTCATATAGGCGGAGGAACGGCTCATCAGGAAGACTGCCATGCCGCCGAAATCGGCCGGTGTGCCGAAACGGCGAACGGGAATGCGCGGCGCGACGGCCTTGACGAACTTCTCGTCGGCCAGAGCCTTCACCGTCATGTCGGTCTCGATCCAGCCCGGCAGGATGGTGTTCGCGGTGACGCCGTGGCGCGCCAGTTCCACGGCGATGGCGCGAACGAATGCGTTCAGGGCCCCCTTCGACGCTCCGTAATGCTCGTTGTAGGCGGCACCTTCGATGGAAGCGACCGAGGAGGTCGCGACGAGACGGCCGAAGGGATCCCCCGCTTTGGCGCGCTCGACCATGTGGCGGGCGGCAAGCTGGAAGCAATGGGCGACGCCCTCGACATTGGCGGTCATGACGGTACGCCAGTCCCCCATGTCGCGGTCGATGAAGGGGCCCTTGGTCGGGCCGGTAATGCCGGCATTGGCGAAGAGGCCGTCGACCCGACCGAATTCCGCGAGGGTTGCGGCGAAGGCCTCTTCCACCGCCGACCTGTCGGCGACGTCGCAGATCCTGGCGGAGACCAGGCCGCCCGTCGCCTTCAGGCGGGTGACCGCCGCCGCGTTCTTGCCGGCGTTGCGTCCCCAGATGGAGACCGCGCAGCCGGAGCCGGCCAGCGCCTCGGCCATGCCCAGCCCGATGCCGCCATTGCCGCCGGTGACGATGGCGACGCGGCCTGAGAGATCGAAAAGGGCAGCCATGGGTGCTTCCTCCCGGACGGTGAACCGTCCGCATCGGGCCCGCCTGCCAGAGCGCCCGTCAATTCGGCCGAGCGGAAGAGGCCCGTCGCCTCGTCACCGCGCCGCGAAGGCCGCGGGATCGCGGCGGCGCATGAACCAGATGACGGCCGTCGCGACAGCCACCATCCAGACCTTGCCGAGGACGAGTCCCGGCAGCAGGCTCACCGAGCCGAAGGCGAGCCAGAGGAAGAGCGTCGAGTCGATGACCGTGCCGACGAGGCTCGAGGCCCAGACGGCGGCGATCAGCCGCTTCTTGGCCAGGGGCGTATAGACCGCGGTATCGGCGAGTTCGGAGAACAGGAAGGCTGCGGCCGAGGCGAGTGCGAGGGCCGGCGACGCCACGGTCCAGGACAGGGCGGCGCCGGCGACGATGCCGCCGAGCGACCAGAGGAGGCCGAGCCGGCGCTGGACCAGGTCGCGCAATACCAGAGCAAGGCCGATCATCAATACGCCGCTGGGCGCCATCAGCCCGAAACCGACGGGGATGAGGCAGGGGCCGTTCGGAACGCAGACGGTGCCCGCGTTGCCGATGAGCCAGTTGGCGGCAGGAATGGTGGCGATGAAAGCCGCGAGGGCGAGATAACCGAGCATGACCGGATGTAATCTGGTGGGGAAGGGCGCCTGCTTAACCCCATGCCGGCCAAAGGTCACCCCTTCATCTGCGGCAGGACGCGGCTTTGCGCCGCGGGACAGTGACCGCACGCGGCAAATGGCCTAAACGGACGCCATGAGCGTTTCGACACCTTCCGTCGCCCCCGTCGAGGCCGGCCGCGGGCTGCGCCGCCGGCTGGACGATTTCGCGGCCACGCTGACCGGCGCGATCCGACGCCTGTTCCGCCCGGTCCGTCCCCGTGCGTCGCCGTCCCTGCGGATCTTCCAGAGCGGCGCCGAAAGGTTCTGCGCTGGTCTGGTCGCCTTGGCCTTGATCCTGGCCGGCATGGCCTATCTCGACCCGGTGTTCCAGGGTGTTCGCGCCTACACCTCCGGCGCCGCCGCCGTGGTGTGGGAGGTCGTCACCGATATGGGGAAGTCCAGCTGGGTGCTGATCCCCAGCGGTGTGCTGGTCCTCGTGATCTTCGCCGTCGTCAGGCCGGTGCGAGGCTTCGCCGACAAGGTCATGCTCGCCCTGGCGGCGCGCCTCGCCTTCATCTTCATCGCCGTCGGCGGCTCGGGCCTCATCATCACCATCGTGAAGCGCATCATTGCCCGCGGGAGGCCGCGCTATTTCGAGGAGTTCGGCGCGCTGCACTTCCAGTTCCCGAGCTGGCAGTCGTCCTTCGCGAGCTTTCCGTCAGGCCATTCGCAGACGGCCTTCGCCATCGCGCTCGCCTTCGCGGCGCTGTTTCCGCGCTGGCGCAACGGATTCATCGCCGCGGCGGTCATCATCGCCTTCAGCCGTGTGGCGGTGGACGCCCACTATTTCACCGATATCGTCGTCGGCTCGCTGTGGGGCGCCTGGTTCACGGTGATGACGCGCGAGTGGTTCGCGCGCCGCGCGCTGGTGTTCACGCCGGGCCCCGAGCGCAGGCCCTTCCCGATGCCGGCCCGGCGGGTCCGGCAGGCGCTCGGCCGAATCGCCGGGCGCCTGCGCGGCTGAGGTCAGCCCACCGCCTTGATGCGTTCGAACCCGGCGGCGAGATCGGCCTGCAGGTCGGCGACATCCTCAAGGCCGATCTGGAAGCGCAACGCCGTTCCGCCGGGGTTCCAGGTGGTCGCCGTCCGATAGGGGGCGCAGTCGAACGGCACGACCAGGCTCTCGTAGCCGCCCCAGGAATAGCCCATGCCGAACAGTTCGAGGCCGTCGAGGAAGGCACCGAGCTGCTGTTCGGAGAGCGGATGCAGGATCACCGAGAAGAGCCCGGAGGCGCCCTTGAAGTCGCGCTTCCAGATGGCGTGGCCAGGATGGGAGGGGAAGGCGGGATGCAGCACCGTCTTGACCTCGGGACGCTCCGCCAGCCAGGTGGCCATGGCCATGCCCTGGCGGTTCGCCTCGTCGAGGCGCAGCTTCATGGTGCGCAGGCCGCGCAGCGCGAGGAAACAGTCCTCCGGTCCGGCCCCGATGGCGGTGAGATCGAAGGTCTCTTTCAAAGCAGGCCAGGCGCGTTCATTGGCCGTCACCAGGCCCATGAGAATATCGGAGTGACCGCCGAGATACTTCGTCCCTGCCTCGATGGCGATGTCGACGCCGCGCTCGTGCGGCGGAAAATAGAGCGGCGTCGCCCAGGTATTGTCCATGACGACCAGGGCGCCCTTCGCATGGGCGACCGCTGCGATGGCGGGAATGTCCTGCATCTCGAAGGACTGCGACCCCGGCGCCTCGGTGAAGACGACGGTGGTGTTCGGCCGCATCAGCGCGCCGATGCCGCCACCGATCAGCGGGTCATAATAGGTGGTCTCGACGCCGAAGCGTTTCAGCACGCCCTCAGCATATTGCCGGGTCGGGCGATAGACGGAGTCGGTGACCAGCATGTGGTCGCCCGCCTTCAGGCAGGACTGTAGCGCAACGGCGATGGCGGCGAGGCCCGAGGGCACGAGGACGGTTCCGGCGGCCCCGGACAGGTCGGTCCAGGCCTCTTCGAGAGCGCGGGTCGTCGGCGTCCCCTTGGTGCCATACACATATTTCTGGCGCCGCGACTTCAGCTCTTCATAAGTGGGGTAGAGGACCGTCGAGCCGCGATAAATCGGCGTGTTGACGAAGCCGAACTGCTCGGCCGGCTTGCGACCGCCCAGCACGAGCCGCGTGCGCTCCGCCAGGCGCTTGGGATCGGAAGGGCCAGCCATATCTGCCTCGAATTGTTGGGAAAGTGGGCGTTTTGAAAGAGTCTGTCCCGGAGCCGGGAGCGGCATTTCCACGGCGAAATGGGCGTCCGTCAAGCCCTTGACCCCGCCCACGAGATGGCCTGTGATGCAGAAATGCGGTGTCTTCGGGGTCAACGTCCCCGACGACGGTGCCTTTTGGGTGCCCGCAAAGGACAACAAATCAACCACATTCAGAGTGGGAAAGGCTGCCACCATGAAACGTATCGTCTCCACCCTTGCGCTTGGAGCAGCACTGGGCTTCAGCGCCACGGCCGCTCTGGCCCAGGCGCCCTCGACGCTTCGCAACATCCAGAACAAGGGCTTCGTCCAGTGTGGCGTTACGCAGGGCCTCGCCGGCTTCTCGATGCCCGACAGTGCCGGCAACTGGACCGGCCTTGACGTGGATCTGTGCCGCGCCATCGCGGCGGCGATCTTCAACGACGCCACCAAGGTCCGCTTCTCGCCGCTGTCCGCCAAGGACCGCTTCACCGCGCTGCAGTCCGGCGAAGTCGACCTGCTGTCGCGCAATACCACATGGACCCTGCAGCGTGACACGTCGCTCGGCCTGAACTTCGCCGGGATCAACTATTATGACGGCCAGGGCTTCATGGTCCGCAAGTCGCTCAACGTGAAGAGCGCGCGCGAACTGTCGGGCGCTTCGGTCTGCGTGCAGACGGGCACCACGACGGAGCTCAACGTCGCCGACTTCTTCCGCGCCAACAACCTGAAGTACGAGCCGGTGGTCTTCGCCAGTGCGGACGAGACGATCAAGGCCTATGATTCCGGCCGCTGCGACGTCTTCACGACCGATGCGTCGGGCCTCTATGCCGAGCGCGTCAAGCTGGCCAAGCCGGACGATCACGTGGTCCTGCCCGAGATCATCTCCAAGGAGCCGCTCGGCCCGGTGGTCCGTCACGGTGACGACCAGTGGCTCGACGTGGTGAAATGGGTTCATTTCGCCATGGTGACGGCGGAAGAGCTGAACATCACCAGGGCCAATCTCGACCAGATGCTGCAGTCGACGAATCCCGAGATTCGCCGCGTGCTCGGCGTCGAGGGCAATGGCGGCGAGGCTCTCGGCCTGACCAAGGACTGGGTCGTCCGCATCGTCCGCCATGTCGGCAACTACGCCGAGATCTTCGATCGCAATGTCGGCCCCTCGACGCGCCTCGGCATCTCGCGCGGCCTCAACGCCCTGTGGACCAAGGGCGGTCTCCAGTACGCGCCGCCTATCCGCTGAGCGCGCTTAAAAAAACGGCGTCCAGCGACTATACACGATCATCGTCCCGGGTCCACGATCCGGGACGGTCCTCCGGCGAAGACAACCGCTTTCCAGTGAGAAGGCACTCGCCGGGCCAGAGCAGGGGATGGCGAACATGACGGACGGCACGTTGCCGGCTCGCGCGACCGGTGCGCCCAAAGTGGCGTTTTTCAACGATCCGAAGACGCGAAGCCTGATCTTCCAGGGGCTCGCGCTGGCGCTTCTGGTGTTCGTCATCTTTACCGCGGTCACCAATGCCGTGACCAACCTGCGCAACCAGAACATCGCCGGCGGCTTCGGCTTTCTCGATCAGACCGCCGGGTTCGGCATCTCGCAGACGCCGATCCCCTGGTCGGAATCGATGTCCTATGGGCGGGCCTTCCTGATCGGCCTATTGAACACGCTGCTGGTGGCGATCGTCGGCATTTTCTTCGCGACCCTGCTCGGCTTCGTCGTCGGCGTCGCCCGGCTGTCGCCGAACTGGGTGATCTCGAAGATCGCCTACTGGTATGTCGAGGTGATCCGCAACCTGCCGCTGCTGTTCCAGATCCTGTTCTGGTACCTTGCGGTGCTCGCGTCGATGCCGACACCGCGCAATTCGCACTCGCTCTTCGGGCTCTTTTTCGCCAACCAGCGCGGCATCACCGTGCCACGCCCGATTTTCGAGAACGGTTCCGGCTATATCGGCATCGCCCTCCTCGTCGGCATCGTCGCGGCTTTCGTGGTGCGGTCCTGGGCCTACAAACGGCAGGCGGCCACCGGCCAGCAATTCCCGGTGGCGGCGAGTATGGCCGGCCTGATCCTCGGATTGCCGATCCTCGCCTATCTCGTCACCGGTATGCCGGTATCCTTCGACTATGCCCAGCAGGGACGCTTCAACCTTACCGGCGGCATGACGCTGATCCCTGAATTTGTCGCCCTGACCGTGGCGCTCGTCGCCTATACGGCGGCCTTCATCGGCGAGATCGTGCGCGCCGGCATCCAGGCGGTGAGCTACGGGCAGACCGAAGCCGGCCGTTCGCTGGGGCTCCCCGAGGGCCGCATCCTCAATCTCATCGTCGTGCCGCAGGCGCTGCGGGTGATCATTCCCCCGCTCACCAGCCAATATCTCAACCTCGCGAAAAACTCGTCGCTCGCCGTTGGCATCGGCTATCCCGACATGGTCTCCGTCGGCGGCACCATTCTGAACCAGACCGGGCAGGCCATCGAGATCATCGCCATGTGGATGGGCTGCTACCTGACGATCTCGATCGTCACGTCCATCTTCATGAACTGGTACAACCAGCGCATCGCGCTGGTCGAGCGGTGAGGGCGCAGCCATGACCACGTCCTTCACGCGCTCCGACCTGCTTCTGCCGCTGCCGCCGCCGGCGAGCCTCGTCGGTCCCTGGGGCTGGGCGCGCGCCAACCTGTTCTCCAGCCCGCTGCAGGCCCTGCTGACATTGCTCGGCGGCTATGTCGCGGTGATGCTGATCTGGACCTTCGTCGATTTCACGATCATCCGCGCCGTCTGGACCGGTGCCGACCGCGATGCGTGCCTGGACGACAAGGTCGGCCGTTCAGTCGGCGCCTGCTGGCCCTTCGTCTGGGCCAAGTTCGGCCAGTTCATGTACGGGTTCTATCCAGCCGACGAGCGCTGGCGGGTCAATCTGACCTATGGCGTCGCCGTCGCCCTGCTGGTTCCGCTGCTCATCCCGTCTGTGCCGCAGAAGCCGCTGAATGCGGTGCTCTTCTTCGGTGCCTTCCCGATCCTGGCGTTCAACCTCCTCTATGGCGGGCCGATCATCAATCCCTGGCTCAGCGTCGCCGGCTGGCTGGCGATCCTCGGCGGACTGACGCTCGTCGCCGGCTATCTGATGAGCCGCGTCGAGGGGCCGCCCAACATCCTGTTTCTGCAATGGGGTGGCGCTGCAATCGCGGTCGGTATCCTTCTTCTCCTGCTGGTGCGCACTGGTCTTTTCGCGGCCCCCGCGCTCCCCGTCATCGAGACGCGCCAATGGGGCGGGCTGCTCGTCACCCTGGTGGTGGCGACCACCGGCATTGTCGCCGCGCTGCCGATCGGCGTCGCGCTGGCCCTCGGGCGGCGCTCGAACATGCCGATCATCCGCTTGCTGTCGGTGGCGGTGATCGAACTGGTGCGCGGTGTGCCGCTCATCACCGTCCTGTTCTTCGCGACCTACATGCTGCCGCTCTTCCTGGAGCGCTCCCCGGACGCCATGGTGCGCGTCCTCGTCGGTGTTTCGGTCTTCTCCGGGGCCTATATGGCCGAGACCATCCGCGGCGGTCTGCAGGCGATCCCGAAGGGGCAATTCGAGGGGGCCATGGCCCTCGGACTGAACTATCCGCGCATGATGAGCCTGATCGTCATGCCGCAGGCGCTGAAGCTGGTGATCCCGGGGATCGTCAACGCCTTCATCGGCCTGTTCAAGGACACCACGCTGGTGTCCATCGTGGCGATCTTCGACCTGCTCGGCGGCATCAGGGCCGGCTTCACCGACCCGCAATGGGCCAGCCCTGTGACACTTTATACCGGTTTCGCTTTCGCCGGGATCATCTACTTCGCTTTCTGCTATTTCATGTCCCGCTACTCGATCTTCGTCGAGAACCGCCTCAACACCGGACGCCGCCGCTAAGAACGGCAAACCGTCAAACTGGATCCTAGGAGTTCTGAATGGCCAGTGCTTCCGTCGCGAAGATGCCGACCACGACCAACGAGATCGCCGTCTCCATTACCGGTATGCACAAGTGGTACGGCGAGTTTCACGTCCTGAAGGACATCAACCTCACCGTGCAGCGCGGCGAGCGCATTGTCATCTGCGGGCCGTCGGGCTCGGGCAAGTCGACCATGATCCGCTGCATCAACCGGCTGGAGGAACACCAGCAGGGCACCATCGTCGTTGACGGGATCGAGCTGACCAACGACCTGAAGAAGATCGACGAGATCCGCCGCGAAGTCGGCATGGTGTTCCAGCACTTCAACCTCTTTCCGCACCTGACCATCCTCGAGAACTGCACGCTGGCGCCGATCTGGGTGAAGAAGATGCCCAAGAAGGATGCCGAGGAAGTGGCCATGCACTATCTCAAGCGCGTGCGCATTCCCGAGCAGGCGCTGAAATATCCCGGTCAGCTTTCGGGCGGCCAGCAGCAGCGTGTCGCCATCGCGCGGGCGCTCTGCATGAGCCCGAAGATCATGCTGTTCGACGAGCCGACCTCCGCCCTTGACCCGGAAATGGTCAAGGAGGTGCTGGACACGATGGTGGGCCTCGCCGAGGAGGGCATGACCATGCTCTGCGTCACCCACGAAATGGGCTTCGCCCGGCAGGTCGCGAACCGGGTGATCTTCATGGATTACGGGCAGATCATCGAGATGAACGAACCGGCGCCGTTCTTCTCCAACCCGCAGCATGAGCGCACCAAGCTGTTCCTCAGCCAGATCCTGCACTGATCGGCGACGCAGCGGAGGGGCATTGGTGACGGGTCTGGCAGCTCATGTGGTTCCGCTACTGGCGGCTGCGAGCCTCGGACTTCTCGCCGGGGCCCTGCTGGCCGAGGACCGTTTGCTGGTGCCCTACTGGCGCACGCTGCCGGCCGAGACCTTCTTTGCGTTGCACCCGACCTTTGGGCCGCTTCTCTACAAGTTCTTCACGCCGCTGACGATCGCGGCTCCGCCGGCAGCCGTTCTGGCTGCCATCCAGGTCGCCCTTCAGTCTGGAAGCCTCGCGCCCCGCGGCCTCGTGGCCATCGGGGCGGCGGTGCTGGCCTGCAGTCTGGTCGGCATCTATCTCGCGTTCTTCAAGGCAGCGAACGAAGCATTTCTCCGGCATGCGGTTCCGGCCGCGGAATTGCCGGCCGCTCTCGCGCGCTGGGCGGTCTGGCACCGCGCGCGCGTCATCGTCTGCCTGTCTGCCTTCGGGCTGTCGCTTGTGACGCTGGTCGCCTGAGAACCGCAGCCCTTGAGCTCACTTTGCCGGCCCGGTCGCTACCGGGCAGTCGTCGCGGGCGCCCCATTCGGCCCAGGAGCCGTCATAGAGCCCCACCGGCTGCTTGCCGACGGCATCGATGGCCAGCCACAGGATGGCTGCCGAGACGCCCGAACCGCAGGTGGTGATGACGGGGCGATCGAGATCGACCCCGTTCTGCGCGAAGACCTCGCGGATGCGTTCCTGCGATACGAGACGACCGTTGTCGAGGAGGCCGGCGAAAGGCACATTAAGGCTGCCCGGCATGTGGCCGGACTTCAGGCCGGCGCGGGGCTCCGGCGTTTCGCCGCGGAAGCGGTCGGCCGGGCGGGCGTCCACCACCTGGACCTTGCCGCTCGCCAGCGCCTTCTTCACGTCGCCGAGATCAGCGACAGCGCCATGATTCTGCCGGGCGGTGAGGTGGCGCGCCTCGCGCGGGCGGGCCGGCCCGGTTTCCAGGTCCCGGCCCTCCGCAACCCATTTCGGCAGGCCGCCGTCGAGAATGAAGACCCGCTCCACGCCGAAATTGCGGAACATCCACCAGACCCGCGGGGCGGAGAACAGGCCGAGACCGTCATAGATCAGCACGGATTTGCCGTCGCCGATGCCGAGCTTGCGGCAGGCTGCGGAGAAGACCGTCGCCGAAGGCATCATGTGCGGCAGATCCGACTCGGCGTTCTTCACGGCGTCGATGTCGAAACGCTGGGCGCCCGGAATATGCCCCGCGAGGAACTCGGCCTCCGCATCGCGCTTCATGGTCGAGAGATAGTAGGACGCGTCGAGGATCACGAGGTCGGGAAAATCGATATGGTCGGCGAGCCATTCGGTGGATCGCAGCCAGGACGAGGGAAGGGTGCTCACAGGGGTCGTCTCCTCATGCGAACACGACGCGCACGCGCCGGTTCAGCTTGCCTTTTTTCTCGATGGCCGAAACCGACATCCGTCCGATCTCGCTGGTGCGGCGCACATGGGTGCCGCCGCAGGGTTGGAGATCGAGGCCGGCGATCTCCACCAGCCGCACCTTGCCCGAGCCCATCGGTGGCTTCACGGCCATGGTCTTGACCAGCCCGGGATTGGCTTCGAGTTCCGCATCGGTGATCCATCGGTCGGTCACGGCGGCATCCCGCTCGATCAGGTCGTTGAGCTTCTCGGTCACGCTGTCGCGGTCAAGTCCGGATTCGGGGATGTCGAAATCGAGCCGGCTTTCCTCAGCGCCGATCGATCCGCCGGTCACCGGATAGGGCAGGACGACTGAGAGGAGATGCAGGCCGGTATGCATCCGCATCCGGGCATGGCGCGTTGGCCAGTCGATCCGTGCGACGACGCGCGTGCCGACGGCCGGAGGGGTCGCTCCGGGCGCGAGGACGTGAATGATATCGCCCTTGGTTTCGCCATAGACGGCTGTGGTGACGTCCAGCGCCGTCCCCGCGACCAGCAACGAGCCGTTGTCGCCGGGCTGGCCGCCGCCGGTCGGATAGAAGACGGTGCGGTCGAGCTCGACACCGAAGGCGCCGTTCTTCTCGGAGATGGCGGTCACCACCGCCTCGCACTCGGCGAGATAGGCGTCGTCGCGAAACAGGAACTCAGTGGGCATCAGGGCACCGGCAGGAGGTCGAGGATGGGCAGCGCCGGCTGTTCGAGCAGCGCGGGAACGGCGAGCCCCTTGCTGCGCAGGAAGGCGGGGTCGTAGATCTTCGACGCATAGCGGAAGCCGTAGTCGCAGAGAATGGTCACGATCGTATGGCCGGGACCCAGGTGGCGGGCAAGACGGATGGCCCCGGCGACATTGACGCCCGAGGAGGGGCCGACGCACAGGCCCTCGTGCTCGAGCAGGTCGAACATGACGGGGATCGCCTCGGTGTCGGGGATCTGGAAAGCGACGTCGACGGGAGCGCCGGCGATATTGGCCGTCACGCGGCCCTGGCCGATCCCCTCGCTGATGGATGAGCCGCTGGATTTCAGTTCGCCGCTGGTGAACCAGGAATACATGGCCGCGCCCATCGGATCGGCGCAGCCGATCGTCACGGCCGATGATCTGTCCTTCAGGGCCATGGCAGTGCCTGCGAGCGTACCGCCCGATCCGATGGCGCAGATGAAGCCGTCGATCCGGCCCCCCGTATCGCGCCAGATTTCCGGACCGGTGGTTTCGACATGGGCCTGGCGGTTGGCGACATTGTCGAACTGGTTCGCCCAGAAGGCGCCGTTGGCATTCTCCCGCGCCAGCCGTCCCGCGACCCGTTCCGAAACCTTCACGAAATTGTTCGGATCGGCATAGGGCACGGCGGGGACCTCGAGGAGGCGCGCGCCGAGCTGGCGGAGGGTGTCCTTCTTCTCCTTCGACTGGGTCTCCGGAATGACAATGACGCAGTCGAGGCCGAGGGCCCGTCCGACCATGGCGAGGCCGATGCCGGTATTGCCCGCCGTCCCTTCGACGATGGTTCCGCCGGGGCGCACAAGGCCCTTGTCCATCGCGTCGCGCACCAGATAGAGCGCCGCCCGATCCTTGACGGATTGTCCGGGGTTCATGAACTCGGCCTTGCCAAGGATGGTACAGCCGGTCGCCTCGCTCGCCCGCGCAAGGCGGATGAGCGGCGTGTTGCCGATGGCATCGACGACATTGGCTGCAAAGGACATGCGCAGGCTCCGCTCCCGGCCGGGACGCTATCCGAGCGCCGCCTGCCGCTCAACCCCGCGCCCGGTCGCCAGGGCGCCGGCCAGGCTCAGTCGCGGCGATAGACCATCTGCTTGACGTCGATGCCGCCGGTCCGGAACCCGGCTTCGCAATAGCAGAGGTAGTAGAGCCACATCCGGCGGAAGCGCTCGTCGAAACCGAGCGGAACGAGGC
Source organism: Archangium gephyra (assembly GCA_943368975.1). Classification (GTDB taxonomy): domain Bacteria; phylum Pseudomonadota; class Alphaproteobacteria; order Rhizobiales; family Phreatobacteraceae; genus Phreatobacter. The sequence goes on along the minus strand of CALRLZ020000008.1, from coordinate 2,534 downwards.
CGCTCCAGGCCGTCGTGAAGCTTACGGCCCAGGCGTTGAGGGTGCGGGCATAGTCCTGTCCGAATCCCAGTTCGCACTCGATCCTCAGGCCGCTGCGCCGCGGCAGGTCGCGCATGTGGGTCGGCGTCGGCAGCATGCCGCCGGGAAAGATATAGGCACGGATGAAGTCGATCTCGCGGACATAGTCGCTGAAATAGGCCTCGTCGATGGTGATCACCTGCAGTCCGGCGCGGCCACCCGGCCGGAGGCAGGCGGCGACCTTGTCGAAATAGGTCTGCCAATACTCTTTGCCGACCGCCTCGAACATCTCGATCGAGGCGACGGCATCGTAACGCCCGCGCTCGTCCCGGTAATCCTGCAGCTTGATGGTGACGCGGTCGGCGAGACCGGCTTCCGCCATCCGCCGCGTCGCATGGGTGAACTGCTCCTGCGACAGTGTCAGGCCGGTGACATGCGCGCCGAACTCGCGGGCCGCGACCTCGGCGAAACCGCCCCAGCCACAGCCGATTTCGAGCACGTGATCCCCCGGCTTGAGCACGAGATCGCGTGCCAGACGGCGGTATTTGGCCAGTTGTGCCTCGTGCAGCGTCTCGTCGCCGCGTTCGAACAGCGCCGATGAATAGGTCAGGGAGGGGTCAAGCCATTCCCGGTAGAAGGCATTGCCGAGGTCATAATGGGCCGCAATGTTGCGCTTGGCCTGGGTGCGGGTGTTGCGGTTGCGCCAGTGCCGGTAGCGCTGGAGCACACGCGCGACCGGATTGAAGCGCGTGAGGTTGCGGACCGCCTCCATGTTGAAGGCGAAGAAGTGGAGGAAGCCGGAGAGGTCCGGGGTGTCCCACTCGCCGCGGATATAGGCCTCGGCGAAGCCGACATCGCCGTCCAGGATCAGCCGGCGCGCGAATTTCAGGTCGTGCACGACCATCTCGGCGCTCGGTCCAGCCTCCGCCCCGCGAAAGAGGAGCCGGCGGCCGTCGGGCAGGCGCAGTGTCAACTGGCCGTAGCGGATCTTCAGCGGATAGCCGAGCGCCAGGCGCATCAGCGAAGGCAGACCCGCCGTGGCGCGGCGCAGGCTCTCCTTGGTGACCTCGATGGTTTCGGCGAAACGGGCGGAGGGCCGGCTGGTCATGCTCATCGGGACGACGCTCTTCCGTTCATTCGGAATGTTTCGAGGGCGCAGGAGACCCGCGATCGCGCGGACCGTTCCAGGCCAGGCGGCCAAGCCGCTTGGTCGTTCCGCACGGGAGGTCGGTCTCTGGCGCCGTCGCTAGACTAGGCAATTTCTCAAATCCTTCAATGCCGAGGGGGTTCCCAATCGGGGAATGCGGAAGGGCCGGGCTAAAGTGCATGGCGAGGCGCTCATGCGGCGGAAGCATCGCGGATCTCGGCCAGGGCGGCGAGGGCCCGTCGGCGCGCCGTATCGTGGTCGACGACCGGGTGCGGATAGGTTTCGCCGAGGCGGATCCCGGCCCTCCTGAGGACGGGCTCCGGCGCCTTCCATGGTGCGTGGATCGCGTCCTTTGGCAAGGCGGCGAGTTCAGGCACCCAGCGCCGGACATAGTCGCCGCGCGGGTCGAACTTCTCACCCTGGAGAACCGGGTTGAAGATGCGGAAATAGGGCGCTGCGTCGGCGCCCGAGCCGGCGACCCATTGCCAACTCGCAGGATTGTTGGCGACGTCGGCATCGACCAATGTGTCCCAGAACCAGCGCTCGCCGGCGCGCCAGTCGATGAGTAGGTGCTTCACCAGGAAGGAGGCGACGACCATCCGGACACGGTTGTGCATCCAGCCGGTCTGCCAAAGCTGGCGCATGCCGGCATCGACCAGAGGATAGCCGGTGCGGCCGCGCCGCCAGGCCGCCAGAGCGGCCGCGTCGGATTGCCAGGGAAAACCGTCGAAACGTGGCTGGAAATTGGTCTCGGCGAGGTCTGGAAAGTGGAAAAGAAGATGGTAGGCGAATTCCCGCCAGCCGATTTCGGCAAGGAATTTCGCAAGGTCCCGGCCGCCGTCGAGGCCTGCCGCCATATGGGCCTTGTGCCAGATCTGTACCGGCGAGATCTCGCCGAAGCGCAGATGCGGCGACAGCCGCGAGGTGGATGGCCTGTCAGGTCGGTCCCGGTTGTCGGCATAGCCGCCGAGAGACTCGGCGAGAAAGGCGGCGAGGGCGGTCTGCGCGCCAGCCTCGCCGGGCGTCCAGGCCTCGGGAAATCCGCTCGCCCAATTGGGCTCTGTCGGCTCCAGGTCCCAGGATGAGAGGTCCTCGCTCGCGAGGGCGCCGCTGAAGGGTGTGAGAGCTGTTGGCTGCCGCAAGGGTGCACGGATGTCGCCCAAGCGTTGATGAGCACGCCAGAAGGGCGTGAACACCTTCATCGGATCTCCCGCGCCGGATTTCACCTCCCATGGCTCTCGCAGGAGGTTTCCCGGCAGGCTCGTCACCGCGATCCCGCGCGCTGCGAGGTCCGCCTTCAGCGCCGTGTCGACGGCGATGCCGCCGGCATCGTAGCGCCGGTTCCAAAGCACCGTCCCTGCGCCGCTGG
>CALRLZ020000007.1:0-144070 GCA_943368975.1 Archangium gephyra | reverse complement strand
GCGGGTCATGCGCCGTCCTGCACCCTCCTGCAGTCCACGGGGAGACGTGAAGGGGAGGTTCGTGCTGCCGAGGGTTGTGACGCGCGACGGCCGAGCCGCCTCACCTCTCCCCGGCGGGGAGAGGTGAAGGGGAGCCCTTCTGCCGATCTCGCGCCAGAGCCGCGGCCCTCAAATTCCCAGCACGCCGGCGATCTCCTCGACCGCCATCATGGGCGCGAGGCGGCCGGACGCGACGTCGGCCTCCAGCGCCGGCAGACGCGCCTTCAGCACCGGGTCGCGCTTGAGCCGTGCGGCGACGCGCTCGTGCAGCATGGTCCACATCCATTTGACGCCCTGGGCGCGGCGCTTGGCTGAGAAGTCGCCGGCAGCCTCGGTCTTCGTGCGGAAGGCGAGAATCTGCTCCCACAGCGCGTCGAGCCCCTGATTGGCGAGGCCGGAGATCAGCACGACGGGCGGCGACCAGACCCGCGACTTCGGCGCCATGATGTGCAGGGCCGCCCGGTATTCCGCCGCCGCAGCCTTGGCCCGCAGCGCCCCGTCGCCGTCGGCCTTGTTGACGGCGATGATGTCGGCGAGTTCGAGGATGCCCTTCTTGATGCCCTGCAATTCGTCGCCGGCGCCGGGCAGCATCAGCACGAGGAAGAGATCGGTCATGTCGGCGACCGCCGTCTCCGACTGGCCGACACCGACCGTCTCGACCAGGATCACGTCGAAGCCGGCGGCCTCGCAGAGCAGCATGGTCTCACGCGTCTTGGCGGCGACGCCGCCGAGCGTCCCGGAGGAGGGCGAGGGCCGGACATAGGCGTTCTCGTCGTTGACGAGGCGGGCCATGCGCGTCTTGTCGCCGAGGATCGAGCCACCGGTGCGCGAGGACGAGGGGTCGACCGCCAGCACCGCGACACGGTGGCCCGCCGCGGTCAGGTTGGCGCCGAATGTGTCGATCGTCGTCGACTTGCCGGCCCCGGGCACGCCGGTGATGCCGATGCGGATCGCCCTGCCCGTCTCCGGCAGCAGCAGCTGGACCAGTTGCCGCGCCACGGCCTGATGCTCCGGCCTGGTCGATTCGACCAGCGTGATGGCGCGGGCGAGCACGGCGCGGTCGCCGGCACGGATGGCCGCGGCAAGCTCGGCGGGATCGGGAAGGGCACGCATGGCGGCGTGGTATCAAAGCCACGCTCGGGAGGCGAGCGATTCGGCGGCGGCCGGTGCCTTCCTCCCGCCCCATTGCGGCCATCTGCGCTGGCTAGGCGACAGGCTGCGCAGGCCCCTGCCCCGCTTCGTCACCCGTTTCGTCCCTTCCAGGCGCTGCCCGCCGCCCCATCCCCGAGCCCCGATCCGCATGCCCAAGCCGTCGACCACCCCCGTCGCCGCCCCGTCCCCCGCCTTTCGCCTCGCAGGTGTCGCTCTCGCCGCGCTGGCCCTCGGCGGCTGCTTCGGCACTGGGCTGACCGGCGTCACCGGCTCCCTCGGCGCGCTGACGGCGCCGGCAGCCCCGCCGACCAGCACCTCCGTCTTTGTCGCATCGACCCGCCCCGCCTTCGCCGGCGACACGCTTGGCGCCCCCTCCGCCGAGCGCGCGCGGTTCTACCGGCAGGTGGTGAGCATGCCGCCAGGCCGGGCCACCGGCACCATTCCGCGACCCCAGATCACGCCCGAGAGCCCGCGTCGCCACGCCATGCTCACGGACCGTCAGGCGATGGGCCAGGAGGCGTTCCGCCGGCAGGTGGCGGAAGCGGTGAACGGCAAGGCTCCGGACCAGCGCGATGTCCTGGTCTATGTCCACGGCTTCAACACCGATTATGACGAGGCGGCCTTCCGGATCGTGCAGGTCGCGGCCGATGGCGGCTTCCGCGGCACGCAGGTTTTGTTCACCTGGCCGAGCTACCGCCGCGTCCTCGCCTATGGCGGCGACCGGGAGGTGGCGACCGCCTCACGCGATGCGCTCGACCGGCTGCTGACCGATATCGGCCGCACGCCCGGCGTCGCCCGCATCCACATCCTCGCCCATTCCATGGGCGCCTTCCTGACCATGGAGGCGCTGCGGCAGGCCTCCATTGCCGGCAATGGCGACCTCGGCGGACGGCTCGGCGAGGTGATCCTGGCGGCACCCGACCTCGACGTCGAGGTCTTCCGCCAGCAGATGGCCCGCATCTCCCGCCCGTCGCGCATCTCGCTCTTCGTGCAGTCGGACGACCGCGCTCTGGCGGTGTCGTCGACGGTCGCCTGGGATCGCCAGCGCGTCGGCGCGCTGGACGTGCGCAATGCCGAACATCGCCGCGTGATTTCGGGGCTCGGCGTCCGGGTCTTCACCATGAGCGCGACGGGCTGGACCGACCTCGTCCGCCACGGCACCTTTGCCGAGGCGCCGGAGATCGTCCGGTTGATCGGCGGCAAGATCAGCCAGCAGCCGGTGATCGAGGATTCGCTGCCGCAGGTCGCCGAGGCCCCGCCCCTCCCCGCCGAACTCAGGCCGCCGCAGGAGCAGAGGCCGATGGCCGACCAGCCCGAGGCGGCGCGGGCCGTGACCGCGGAGCCCCTGCCGGCCGCAGGCGGCGGCGGGGTGTCGGCGCCAGCGGCTATCGACTGAAGCCAGGCGCCGCTCCGGGCCGCGTCAGGCCCGCGTCCCCCTCAGGAAGGGCTGTGCGGCCTGCAACGCGGCGTCGCAGGTGGGCGCAACCTTGATCAGGACGGACTCGGCACTTTCGTTGCCGATCCACAGGCTGAACGCGGTCGACACCGCCCAGATCGGATCCGAGGTGACGCGATCGACGGCGGCGGGCGCGGCCTGACGCGTGCAGGTGACGACCTGCTGGACGATGGCCGGGGGCGCCTGGGCGCTGGCCAACTGGGCGGTGATCGCCTGCTCGACAGGCTGGAGGAGGAAGAACGAGACGAGGGACATCAGGAAACTGGTCATGGCAATGGGCTCCGGGTGCCGGGACGGCCGGCGTGGAAAAGGGAATCAGTCGGTGCAATGGGTCTGGACGAGCGCCTGGCGATGGAAGGCGGCGAGCGTCTGCCGCACCATCCCTTTGGTCACCACCAGCCCCGCGCCGCCGAAGTCGCGCAGCAGCGTCGCGACGATGTCGGCATCGCCCGGGACCTCGAAATCCGCGCGGTGCATGCCGGCGGCGTAGCGCGCGAGATCCGCACCGGTCAGGCCGATAAGACGGCCCGCCCAGAGCCCGGTCAATACGTTGCGGCGGGCGATGACATGGTCGCGGGTATCGGCGTCCAGGCACCAGTCCAACAGCGGCCCGGCCTCAGCGGCGCCCGACGGGCGGTCTGCGGGCAGTTGCCCGGTCTCACCGCGCGACGGCCGGCTCGGGCTGGTCGCCATAGGAGTCCATGAGGCATTCGCCGTGACCCCCACGGGGCGGGAGGCGGACCGTCCGGCCCCGGCGGAGGCGGCGTCGACGGCCGGACGCGGGTGTCCGGCGGCAAAGCCATGCAGGTGGGACGCGGCTTGGCCACGCATCGGGAAATCCTCCAGGCCGGCGAACGATGTCGATGAACGGTCCGACATCGCGAGAGCGCCGGCCAGGCGCTCGCCAGAGGGGCCCGGACCACGGGACCGCCCGGAAATGGGGGGTCGCCGTGCCGGGACAAGGGCGCGCGACAAGCTGGCGCAGGCGGCCAGTGGCGCGGGCAGCGGCTAGAACAGAACGCCGATGACGATCCGGAGCGCGGCAATCAGGGCGGCGAGCGCGGTGAACAGGGCCGCGCGGGAATTGAGGATCTGCGTTCGGTTCAGCGTCGTGACGATGCGGTTCATGTCGGCCGCATCGAGTTCCTCGTTGCGGCTGATGCGGCGGACGCGCTGGCGGCTGGCGATCCACCAGAACCAGGCCGACAGGCCGGCAGCCGTTGCGATGAGGAGGTCGAGGACGACGTTGAGCTTGGGCAGCATGGCGATGACAGTGGCAACCGGGCGGCAGGTTGTCGCCGATCATCGACCGCCGGGCAAGTCCCGCGGGCGCCGACCGGCGGAACAGCCACCTTTCGCCGCAGCGGCGGGCGTCACACCGCCGCGGGTTTGGCCTTCGCCCAGGGCCGCATGCGCCAGAGCATGATCAGCCAGATGGCGATGGTCGCGACGCCGAGCATGCCGGCGATGGGCCGGGCGAAGAAGGCGAGGAACGAGCCGTCGGACTTGATCATCGAGGTGATGAAGTTCTGCTCGAACATCTCGCCCAGAACCAGGCCAAGGATGATCGGCGCGATGGGAAAGCCGTTCTCCTCCAGCATGAAGGCGAAGATGCCGAGGACGAGCATGATGATGATGCCGTAGACCGAATTGGTCATCGCATAGGAGCCGACGACGCAGAAGATCAGGATCATCGGCAGCAGGATGTTCTTCGGCACCCGCAGCACCTGTTTCGCCGACTTGATGATGGCCCAGCCGAGCGGCAGCATCAGGAGGTTGGCGAGGACGAAGATCATGAAGACCGCATAGATGAGCTGCGGGTTATGCAGGAACACGGTGGGGCCCGGATTCATGCCCTTCATGTAGAGGACGCCGATGACGATGGCGGTGATGGAATCGCCGGGAATGCCGAAGACGAGGGCAGGGATCCAGGCGGCGGCGAGCGCCGAATTGTTGGCAGCGCCGGCATCGACGATGCCCTCGACATGGCCGGTGCCGAATTTCTCGGGCTCCTTCGAGAAGCGCTTGGAGACGGCGTAGGAGATCCAGGCGGCGATGTCCGCCCCCGCCCCCGGCAGCGCGCCGATGACGACGCCGATCCCCGAGCCGCGCAGGAAATTGACCCAGTAGCGGCGCAGCACCCCGCCGACGCCCTTGAAGACGTTGCCGACCTGCTGGAGCACCACCTCACCGGAGCCCTGCATGCTGGTGACGCCGCGCAGCAGTTCGGAAATGGCGAACATGCCGATCATCGCCGGGATGAAGCTGACGCCCTGCATCAGTTCCACCGAGCCGAAGGTGAAGCGGGGAAAGCCGGCCGCCGGATCGATGCCGATGGTGCCGAGGCCGAGGCCGAGGAAGAGCGAGGCGAAGCCTTTCAACGGATCGTTGGTGGCGAGGAACACCGCGCAGGTGAGCCCGAGGGCGGCGAGCCAGAAATACTCGAAGCTCGAGAAGGCCAGGGCGAATTCGGCGAGGGCGGGCGCGGCGAGCACCAGGATGGCGACGCCGATGAGACCGCCGAGAACCGAGGTGACGAGATTGGTGCCGAGGTTGAGGTCGAGCTGCCCCTTCCGGCCCATCAGGTAGCTCTCGTCCGTATAGGCCGCAGAGGCGGGCGTGCCGGGCATGCGCAGCATGGCGGCGGGAATGTCGCCGGCGAAGATCGCCATGGCGGTGGCGGTGACGATGGCGCCCAGCGCCGGCACCGGGTCCATGAAGAAGGTGACCGGGATCAGCAGGGCCGTCGCCATCGTGGCTGTGAGCCCGGGCATGGCGCCGACGAACATGCCGAACAGGCCGGAGGCCAGGATGATCAGGATGACGTCCCAGCGGAAGACGAGGGCGAAGGCCTGGACGAGGATATCGACGGTCATCGGGTGCTCCTCACAGGATCCAGTCCATCAGGCCGCGCGGCAGGGGCACGCGCATCAGGCTGGCGAAGAACCAGTTGATGCCGAAGGCCGCGACCAGCGCAGTGACGACGGCGACCGGCATGCGGACCTTGAACCAGAGAAAGAGGACAAGGAGGACGACGAGGGTCAGCGGGACGAAGCCGACCGCGTCGAGAACGAAGATATAGGCGAGGGCCGCGAGGAGGACGAGCAGGGCGGAGACGATGTTGGCGGGCTCACGCGCCCATGACGGAACTTCGGCCAGGGGCTCACCGGCGCGCCAGGCAGCGAAGCCGCGGATGCACATGACCAGGCCGCAGAGGATCAGGAGACCCGCCAGCAGGCGCGGAAAGACGGCCGGACCATAGTTCTGGCCGGGAAAGGCCGGGAAGTTCAGCGTCAGGACGATGACGGTGAGCGCGACGGCGATGAGGATCGCCCCGCTGACGAGATCGTTGAACCGCACGGGGATGCCCTCGCCGCAGTGATGGACGGAGCGGCCCCGGCGGGGACCGCTCCGCAGGACGGATCAGGCCGAGCGGGCGAGACCGGCTGCCTTCATGGCAACGCCCATGGAGGCATTGCCGTCGGCCATGAACTTGGCGAATCCGGCCGCATCGGCCCATTTCACGCCGAAGCCACGGGCCGACATGAAGTCACGGAACTCCTTCGACTCGTTGATTTTCTTCAGCACGCTCGTGTAGCGCTCGGCGATCGGGGCCGGCAGGTTCTTCGGTGCGGCGATACCGCGCCAGGCGCCGACGGAATAGTCGACTCCGATCGCTTCCTTCAGCGTCGGGACGTCGGCGAATTGCGGGTTGCGCGCCGCCGCCATGATGGCGAGCGACTTGGCGCGGCCGGCATCCAGCATGGCCTTGGCCTCCGGTACCGAGCAGGTGACGATGTCGATGCCACCGGCGGCGAGATCCTGCATGGCGGGGGCGGCGCCGTTCGAGGGCACCCACGGCACAGCGCTGGCCGGCAGGCCCATGGCGCCGAGCCAGCCGACGAGGGCCAGATGCCAGATGCCGCCCTGGCCGGTGCCGGAGGCTTTCAGCTTGCCCGGATTGGCCTTGATGGCATCGGCAAGGGCCTTGAGGTCCTTGTAGGGGCTGGAGGCGGAGACCTGCACGCCCGGCGGGTCCTCGTTCATCAGGGCGAGGGGCGTATAGCTGTCGGGGTTGAGCTGGGTCAGGCCCTGCCAGTGCATCATGGTGATTTCCACCGTGATCATGCCGATCGTGTAGCCGTCGGCAGCACCGGTCGCGATGGCGGAATGGCCGACGACGCCGGAGCCGCCGGTACGGTTGACGACGTTCACCGGCTGGCCGAATTCCTTCTCCATCAGCGAGCCGACGATGCGGGCTGTGGCGTCGGTGCCGCCGCCGGCACCCCAGGGCACGACCAGTGTGATCGGACGGGCGGGGAAGGTCTGGGCGATGGCCGGTGCGGCGAGCTGCGAGGCGAGGCCAACGCCGGCGGCGGTGACCATGAGGTGGCGACGCGTGAAATCAGTCATTGTGATCCTCCCTTGATCGATGAGGCCGGTTGATCCGGCTCGTGTCTGGTATGGCAGGCTGCACCGGAATGGCGAGCAGTTCAACCGTTTCGATCGGCCGAAATTGCCGCGGCAAGGGAGGGTTGCGGTCCGCCGTCACACCAGCGGTCGCCCCTACTCCGCCGCCTGCACGTAACCGAGCTTGGCGTTGAGCTTGTCCATCAGGTCGATGGCGGCATCGGCGATGGGCGTACCGGGCGGGAAGATGGAGGCGGCGCCGGCGGCATAGAGCGCATCGAAGTCCTGCGGCGGGATGACGCCGCCCACCACGATCATGATGTCGTCGCGGCCCTGCTTTTCCAGCTCCGCCCTGAGTTCCGGCACCAGCGTCAGGTGGCCGGCGGCGAGCGAGGAGACGCCGACGCAGTGGACGTCGTTCTCGATCGCCTGCTTGGCGGCCTCGGCGGGGGTGGCGAAGAGCGGCCCGATATCGACGTCGAAGCCGAGATCGGCAAAGGCCGAGGCGATGACCTTCTGGCCGCGGTCATGGCCGTCCTGGCCGACCTTGGCGACGAGGATGCGCGGGCGGCGACCCTCATTCTCGGCGAAGGCCTCGACCAGCGCCTGGACCTTCGAGACGTTCTCGTTCATGGCGCCGACCTCGCGCTTGTAGACGCCGGAAATGGCCTTGATCTCGGCCTTGTGGCGGCCGAACACCTTCTCCATCGCGTCCGACATCTCGCCGACGGTGGCCTTGGCCCGGGCGGCAGCGATGGCGAGCGCCAGGAGGTTGCCGTTGCCGGCGGCGCCGGCCGTCAGGGCGTCCAGAGCCGCCTGCACCTCGGCCGGATTGCGCTCGGCGCGCAGGCGCTTCAGCTTGTCGATCTGGCTGGCACGCACGGCGGAATTGTCGACCTTCAGCACGTCGATCGGCTTCTCGCCGTCCGGGCGGAACTTGTTGACGCCGATCACCGACTGGACGCCGGAATCGATGCGCGCCTGGGTCTTGGCGGCGGCCTCCTCGATGCGCAGCTTGGGGATGCCGGCATCGATGGCCTTGGCCATGCCACCAAGGGCCTCGACCTCCTGGATGTGCTCGAAGGCTTTCGCGGCGAGATCGGCGGTCAGGCGCTCGACATAGAGCGACCCGCCCCAGGGATCGATGATGCGCGTCGTGCCGCTCTCCTGCTGCAGGAAGAGCTGGGTGTTGCGGGCGATGCGGGCGGAGAAGTCGGTCGGCAGGGCCAAGGCCTCGTCGAGGGCGTTGGTGTGCAGCGACTGGGTATGGCCCTGCGTCGCCGCCATGGCCTCGATCTGGGTGCGCACGACATTGTTGAAGACGTCCTGCGCCGTCAGCGACCAGCCGGAGGTCTGGCTGTGGGTGCGCAGGGCGAGGCTCTTGTCGCTTTTCGGGTCGAATGGCTTGACGAGCTTGGCCCAGAGCAGGCGGGCGGCGCGCAGCTTCGCCACCTCCATGAAGAAGTTCATGCCGATGGCCCAGAAGAAGGACAGGCGCGGCGCGAACTGGTCCACCGTCATGCCGGCGGCGATGCCGGCGCGGATATATTCGACACCGTCGGCGAGGGTGTAGGCGAGCTCGAGGTCCTGCGTCGCTCCCGCCTCCTGCATGTGATAGCCGGAGATCGAGATGGAATTGTATTTCGGCATCTCCTTCGCCGTGTGGGCGAAGATGTCGGAGATGATCCGCATCGAGGGCTTGGGCGGATAGATATAGGTGTTGCGGACCATGAACTCCTTGAGGATGTCGTTCTGGATGGTCCCTGAGAGCTTGGCCTGCGGCACGCCCTGCTCTTCCGCGGCGGCGATGTAAAGCGCGAGGATCGGCAGCACCGCGCCGTTCATGGTCATGGACACGCTCATCTGGTCCAGCGGAATGCCGGAGAACAGGGTGCGCATGTCGTAGATGGAATCGATGGCGACCCCCGCCATGCCGACATCGCCGGACACCCGCGGATGGTCTGAGTCATAGCCGCGATGGGTGGCAAGGTCGAAGGCGACCGACAGGCCCTTCTGGCCGGCGGCGAGATTGCGCCGGTAGAAGGCGTTGGAATCCTCGGCCGTGGAGAAGCCGGCATATTGCCGGATCGTCCAGGGCTGGTTGACATACATGGTCGGATAGGGACCGCGCAGGAAGGGCTTGAGGCCGGGCCAGGTGTCGAGGAAATCGATGCCGGCGAGGTCGGCCTCGGTATGGACCGGGCGCACCGCGATCTCCTCCGGCGTCAGCCAGGTGGCGCCGCCGGTGGCCGGGGCCGCCGCGTCGGCGAAGGGGATCGTCGTGAAGTCGGGGATGCGGGTCATGGCCGTCTCCTCACGCATCCAGCGCCGCATGGGCGCGGTTCAGGAAGTCTAGCACATCGCCTCCGGCGAAGATGAAACCGTCAACGCCCGACGCCTTGAGCGTGTCCTCAAGGTCGCCAGGACGGCCAGCCAGCCAGAGCTGCTTCGCGCCCGCCGCCTTCAGCGCCTCGGCGACATGGACCGCCTGGCTCGCATAGAGCTCGTCGGTCGAGCACAGGCCGGCGATGGCTGCGCCGCTCGCCCGGAAGGCGGCGAGCAGGGCGCCGGCATCGGCGAAAGGCTCGGGGATCGGCGCGTCGAAACCGCCGGCCTCGAAGAGGTTGCGGGCAAAGGCGGCACGCGCCGTGAAGGCGGCGACGGGTCCGATGACGGCGAGGAAGACTTTCGGCCGCGTGCCGGTCTCTGCGGCGATGGCATCGAGGTCGGCGCGCAGGACCTCGAAGGGCGCGGCGAGGCGGATGGGCGCCAGCCGGTCGACGAAGACCGTGTCGCTCTTCGCCCGCGACAGTGCCGCGCGGATGGCCCCACCGGCAAAGGCTCCGACCTGCGCCGCGAAGCGCTCGCCCCGGCCGGCCTCGGGCAGGTCGACGGGGGCGGCACCGCGCCGCGTCTCGCGCGCCGGCGGGGTCAGGACCTCCGGCACGGCCTCGTGCACGTTCGGGAACTCGGACGCACCGGTCAGTGGCTCGCGCCGTTTCGCGACCGCAGCGGCCCGTTCGGCGCGGACACCGGCGACGGCGGCCTGCACGGTACCGGCGGAGAGAGCTGCGACGATCCCCCCTGCCCTCTCCCACTCCTGGAACAGCGCCCAGGCGCGCTGGCAGAGTTCGTCGGTCAGCGCCTCGATGCCGCCGGCGCCGGCCGCGGCATCGGCAACGCGGTGCAGATTGGACTCCTCGAGCAGGATCAGCTGGGTGTTGCGGGCGATCCGGCGGGCGAACCCGTCCGGCAGGCCGATGGCGGCCGTCCAGGGTTCCACAACGACATGATCGGCACCGCCGATGCCCGCGGCGAAGACCGCGGTCGTCGTGCGCAGCCAGTTCACCGCCGGATCGACCTTGGTCACCATGCGCCAGGCCGTTTCGGCATGGAGGTCGAGATGGGAAGGCGCCAGGCCTGCAGCCGTCTCCAGCCGCGCCCAGAGCTTGCGCATGGCGCGCATCTTGGCGGTGGTGAGGAACTGGTCGGCATCGGCGGACAGGACGACGGAGATGGCCTGGAGGGCCTCGGCGAACGGCAGACCGACAGCCTCCAGCATGCGCCAGTACTGGATGGCGGTGCCGAGGACATAGGCGACTTCCTGGGCCTCCGACCCACCGGCATCGTGGATGACGCGGCCATCGGCCGCCAGCTGCGTTCCGGCAAAGCCGCGCGCGCGCAGGCCAAGCACGGCATCGCTCGCCTTGGCGGCGGCGCCCTCCCAGCTCTCCAGCGTGCCGCGGCGGGCGAAGGCGCCGATCGGATCGATGCCGAAGGCGATGGCGAGGCTCTTCGGATCGCGCCCGTCGCGCTCCACCATGGCCGCCAGCATGGCCGCGACATGGCCTGCCGAGGTGCCCGCGTCGATCCGGACGGGAATGAGGTCGAGCATCACGCCGGCGAGCAGCGCGTCCAGATCGGCGAGGCCGTCGATGACCATGGCATCACCGCGGCGGTCGCCGATGGCGCCACGCGTGACCACGACGAGGCCGGAGGCCCCGCCCGCGAGGTCTTCCAGCGCCTGTCCGTTGGCGACCGCGGGATCGGGATGGTCGGCACGCTGGGCAATGGTCCAGGGGACACCCGGCGCGCGGCCGGCGATCGGCGCCGTGCCAGCCTTGCGCGGATAGAGCGGCTGGATTGCGATCCCGTCGGCGGTGCGGCCGACCAGGACCTTGTCGAAGGGCTTGCCCTTGAGCACCGCGTCGACGACGGCGCGCCACTGCGCCTCGGTGGCGGGCGGAAACTCGGCGGCGAGCGCGAGCGGTGCGGCGGGCGGGGTCGGTGCTGTCGTCATGGCGCTTCGATGCCACGAAGGCGCGCCGGCTGGAAGGCGTCCTTTGGGCGGAGCGATGCCACGGATAGGTCCCAAGCCCGTTCCGGCGCGCCGTCTTTACCGCGCATTAACCACGATCGCCGCAGAAAGGGAGCCGAACCAACAGGCTCCAGCGGGGTTTGCATGAAGGTGGTGATCCTCGCCGGCGGCGGCGGCACGCGCATGTCGGCCGATGGCGACCTCGCGCCGAAGCCCATGCTCGACATCGGCGGCCGTCCCATCCTCTGGCACATCATGCGGTCTTTCTGCCTGCAGGGCTTCGATGATTTCGTCGTCGCGGCGGGACAGCAGGGGGAGAAGATCAAGCGCTTCTTCCTCGACGAGGTGGACACGGCCGGCGACATCGCCATCGATGCCGGTCGCCGCGAGATCGCCCGCACCGGCGGCGCGGATGACCACTGGCGGGTGCGCATCGTCGATACCGGCCTGCATACGGAAACGGGCGAACGGGTGATGCGCCTGCGCGACCTGCTCGGCCGCGAGCCGTTCATCGTGACCTATGGCGACAGCGTCTCCGACGTCGATGTCCATGCCGTGGTCGCGCAGCATCGCCGCCGCGGCCATCTGGTCACCGTCACGGCAGTACGGCCGCCCTCCCGCTTCGGCGGCATCCGCTTCGACGGCGACAAGGTGGCGGGTTTCGTCGAGAAGCCGCAGATCGGCGAGGGCTGGATCAACGGCGGCTTCGCCGTCTTCGATCCCGCCGTCTTCGACCATCCGGCCCTCGCCGCCCGCGGCGCGACGCTCAACGGCCTGTTCGAGACCCTGGCCAACGAGCGCCGCCTCGGCGCCTATCGGCACGAGGGCTTCTGGCTCGCCGCCGACACGCTGCGGGCGCTGAAGCTGCTCGAGGGCCTGTGGGACAGCGGCGAGGCCCCCTGGATCCGTCCGGCCACGGCCCATGCCGCCGCGGCGCAGGGGATCGCGTGATGAAGGTCGTCGACTGCCCCCGCGCCCGCCTCTACGACGTCGTCGCCGGGGCCTTCGCGAAGCTCGGCCGCCAGCCGGCCATGATCGAGCTCGGCGTCCACAAGGGCGACAATGCCACCCGGCTGATGGAGGTCCTGGGCACCCGCCATGCCGTGCTGGTCGATGCCTGGAGCGCCGAAGCGCTCGCGACCTATTCGCACTTCGACAAGCTCCCGCCCTGGATTCTGCCGCTGACCGCCTTCGAGCGCTATTTCGGCGGCAGCCTCTCGGATCAGGCGACCTTCGACCGGACCTATGAGGTAGCCCGCCAGCGCTTCGAGGGACGCGGGGACGTCGAGATCATCCGCGACGACACTGTCTCGGCCTTCGCGCGGATCCGCGACCGGCATGGCGACGGCGCCTTCGATTTCATCTATGTCGACGCCAACCACCAGTACGAATATGTGCTGCGTGACCTGCTCTACTACCAGCACCTGCTCGCCGACGACGGCATCATGATGCTGAATGACTGCTGCCACAGCCAGAAGGGCATGAACCAGAATCTCGGCGTGCTCGAAGCGGTCGGCAACTTCATGAAGCGCGCCGACTTCGTCCCAGTCGCGCTGACCAGCACCGACATGAGCGACCTCCTCATCGCCCGCCGCGGATCCGCCATGGTGGGGGCTCTCGATGCAGCGCTCGACGCCACCGACATCTCCTTCGTCGAGGTCATGCCGCAGATGCTGGCGGCGGCGCATATCCGGGTCAGCCCGCAGGGGCGCGCGCGCGTGAGCTTCGCCTAAGCGCGGTCCGGCAGGCGGGTGACGCCCACGCTGTCGATACCGGCGGCGCGCGCGGCAATGCTGAGGCCGCCGACCACCCAGTCCGGCGCGATTTCGGCCAGCGGCACGAGGACAAAGGCGCGGTCCGCCATGCGCGGGTGCGGCAGATGCAGGTCCGGTTCGTCGAGGACCACGTCATCATAGGCGAGGATGTCGATATCGACCGGGCGCGGGCCCCAGCGCCGTCCGGAAGCACGGTCGCGGCCGAGGGAGGCCTCCACCGCCAGCGCCCGCTTCAGGAGCGCGCGCGGTGACAATCCCGTCGCGACCTTGAGGCAGAGGTTGACGAAGGCCGGCTGGTCGGTGACGCCCCAGGGCGGCGTCTGGTAATCGGCGGAGCGGGCGAGGAGCCGCACGTCGATGCCGTCGCAGAAGGCCGCGACCGCGCGATCGAGCGTGGCGCGGACATCGCCGACATTGCCGCCGAGGCCGATCAGCGCGTCAGGCATCAGGCGGGGCGCCGGCGCGTCATCGCCACGCCGACATCGTCGAAGATGGCGGCGATCGGCGCATGCGGCTTGTGGACGGTGACGGTCACCGCCGTGATCGGCGGGAAGGCGGACAGGATCGCATCGGCGACCGCCCCGGCTGCGGCCTCGAGCAGCTTGAAGTTGCGGGCCTTGAAGGTGCGGACGGTGACGGCGGCGACATCGGCATAGGAGACGGTGTCGGCGAGATGGTCGCTCGCCGCCGCGGCCGACAGGTCGAGCGCCAGGTCGAGGTCGATGACGAAGCGCTGGCCGACCTCGCTCTCGTGCGACAGCAGGCCGTGATGGGCATGGACCAGCAGGCCCGTGAGAAAGATGCGGTCGCTCATGCGGCCTTCCCGATGGCGGCCGCCACCTTTAGCGCCTGCACCGTCTCGCGGACGTCATGGGCGCGGATGATGGCGGCTCCCGCTTGCATGGCGAGAAGATGGGCGGCGAGGGACCCGCCGATGCGCTCGTCGACGCCGGAGGGGTCGATGAGGTCGATGAAGCGCTTGCGCGAGGCGCCGACCAGCATGGGCAGGCCGAGGGCCCTCAGCCGGTCGAGCTTGGCCAGGGTCTCGATGCTCTGCTGCGGCGTCTTGCCGAAACCGATGCCGGGATCGACGGCGATGCGGTCGCGGGCGATGCCGGCAGCCTCGGCGATGGCGACGGAGCGGGCGAGGAAGGCGAGGACATCCGCCATGATGTCGAGGTCGGGATCGGCCGCGTCGCGGTTGTGCATGACGATGACGGGGACGCCGCGCGCGGCCACCAGCGGCGCCATGGCGAGGTCGCGCTGCAGGCCCCAGACGTCATTGACGATGACAGCGCCCTGATCGAGGGCCCAGCGGGCGACATCGGCCTTGATCGTGTCGATGGACACCGGCAGGCCGAGCCTGACCACCTCGGGCAGGACCGGGGCGAGCCGGGCGATCTCCGCGTCGCGGTCCACCGGCTGCGCGCCGCCATAGGGCCTGGTGGATTCGGCGCCGATGTCGAGGATGTCGGCGCCGGCGGCCGCCATGCGCTCGGCATGGCGGATCGCGACGTGGGGGTCGAAGAACCGCCCCGCGTCGGAGAAGGAATCCGGCGTGACGTTGAGGACGCCCATCACCGCCGGGCGGTCTTCCTTCAGGAAACGGCCGAGCGGCCCGCCGTGCGGGAGGAGGTCTGGGACATGAGATGGCGCCATGGCGCCTGCCTTGGACGCCAAGCCCCCGGCCCTGTCAATACCGGGCCGGCGGTTCGCCGCCCCTTCAGCCCGTCAGGCACCAGGCATGACGCGAGACGTGGTGCAGAGACCGGCGGCGCTGCCGGCCACGACCCTCCCCCTCTCCGCCTGGGAGAGGTGACGGGCGGCGGCGCCGCGACGACCGCGTGAGCAGCCTCAGACGAACTGCGACAGGCCCGGCGTGCCGGCGACGATCTGGCCCATCACGTCCTCGCCGGCCTGCTCGCGGCCGTAAGCCATGAGTTCCTTGCCGACGGTGGAGATCTGGCCCATGTCGAGGCCGGCGCCCATCAGATTGGCGCCGAGACCCATGATGCCGCCGCCCATCAGGCCGCCGACCATGCCCATCAGGCCGCCGCCGCCCTCGCCCTCGCCCTGGGCGATCAGCGCCTCGGCACCCGGCAGCGCGGCCAGCATCTGCTGGACCTGGGCCTGCGGTCCTTCCTTCTGGAGGAAGCCGAGGATCATGCCGACGGCCTTGGTGGCGAGCCCTTCGTCGATGCCGGCGGCGGCCGCGACGCGGTTGATGAGCTCCTGAATCATGATGGTCTCCCGGCTTCGACGGCTTCGGCTGGCATGCCCCGTCGATCGCGGCGCACTATGGCCAAGCGGCAGGCGGGGGGCAAGCGCCGGTCATGGTTTCGCCGGACCGCTGCCTGTGCTTTGCTGCGGTAAGACACAAGCCCGAGGAGATGCCCCATGACCGCGGTTCAAGCCCTGAAGCCGGCCGCCGCCTATGACCGTTCCAGCGTCGAGGCCGTGATCCAGCTCTATTTCGACGGGCTCTACGAGAGCGACGTCGGCAAGCTCAGTGCCGCCTTCCATCCGACCGCCGACCTGCGCTGGCAGGACAAGGGCGAGTTGCAGGTGCTGACCGTGCCGGACTGGATGGAGCGGGTCGCCAAGCGCGCTTCGGCCAAGTCGCAGGGCCAGGCGCGCCACGACTTCATCGTGACGATGGACCGCGCCGACGAGGCCACCGCCTTCGTGAAGGTGCATTGCGCCCTGCCGCCGCGCTTCTTCACCGATTATCTGGTGCTGCTGAAGCTCACCGACGGCTGGCGGATCGTGTCGAAGTCCTACCGTTATGACGTGCGGGAGTGAGGCGCGCCCGTTCCCTGCCCACCCGTTCCCTGCCCGCCCGGGGCTGAACGACCAAGGGGACCTTGCGGGTCCCCTTTTTCGTGATCGGGCCTGACGGGGGCCTGCATCAGGCTGGTGCGTCGTTCGAGGCGCGGCGCCCGACCATCGCAAGCGCCCGTTCCGCCTCAGCACATATTGGGCTGGGCGGCGCAGGCGACACGGGCCCGCGCGAGATTCTCGCGCAGCTTTTCCAGGCCGACGGCGCCGACGACCACCTCGTCGCCCACCACATAGGTCGGCGTGCCGTTGATGCGCAGCGTTTCGGCGAGGCGCATGTTCTCGGCCAGCGTGTCGCGCACCTGCGGAGACTGCATATCACGCTGCAGGCGGGCCATATCGGCGCCGACCTCGCGGGCGACCTCGAGGGCGCGGGCGCCATTGGCCTGGCCGCGGCCACCGAGCAGCTTCTGGTGGAATTCGAGATATTTCGGCGCGGAGATCTGCAGCTTCAGGGCGACGGCGACCTGGGCGGCCTCCATCGACCCCTGGCCGAGAACGGGGAAGTCCTTCAGGACGATGCGCAGGCGGGGATCCGAGCGCAGCAGTTCCAGGGTCTCCGGCAGCGCCCTTTTGCAGAAGCCGCAATTGTAGTCGAAGAACTCGACCAGGGTGACGTCGCCCTGGGGATTGCCAAGCACGACCTGGTTCGGCGCGCGGTATAGCGCCTGGCGGTTGGCGGAGAAGGCGGCGGCGCGGGCGCGGTCCTCGGCCTGGGCCTGGCGCTTCTCCAGCTCCACCAGCGCTTCCTGCAGGACCTCGGGGTTTTTCAGCAGGTAGTCGCGGATGATCGATTCGATGCGGGCGCGCTCGTCGGCGGTCGGTGGCGCGGACTGGGCGAGGACCGGAGCAGACACCGCAAGAAGGGCCACGAAGGCCGGCGCGATCAGGCGCTTGAACATGGAGAGGTCCTCAGTTGCGCACGGGGCGCTGATTGTAGATGTCCTCGGCGATCAGCCAGCCGGGCGAACCGGTCGGGAGCGATCCCTGGGCGCGGCGGGCGAGGCCGCGCGCCGTCTGGAGATCACCGGAATAGTAGGAGGCCTGGGCTGCGGCCAGGTCGGCCTGGCCGCGGTCGTTCTTGCGGCCATAGGCGATGGCGAGCTGGCGGTAGCCATCGCCGGCCTCCGGCTCGCGCTGGAGGGCGAGCCGCAACTCGCGGATGGCCTCGTCGAGCACGGCATTGTTGCCGGAGGCGACGAGAGCATGGCCAAGCATGATGCGGATGA
Source organism: Archangium gephyra (assembly GCA_943368975.1). Taxonomy (GTDB): domain Bacteria; phylum Pseudomonadota; class Alphaproteobacteria; order Rhizobiales; family Phreatobacteraceae; genus Phreatobacter. The sequence goes on along the minus strand of CALRLZ020000007.1, from coordinate 126,853 downwards.
GGCCGGCATTGGGCGCCAGCGACACGGCGCGGCGCAGCGGCCCCATGGCGGCGGCGGGCTGGCCGGTCTCCAGCAGGATCTGCCCCTTGATTTCGTGGAAATAGGGGTTGTTGGGCTGGGCACGGATCAGTTCGTCCGCCATGGCCACGGCGCGGGTACGGTCGCCGAAGCGGAACATCTGGATGGTGCGGGCATAACGGGCCGGCAGCGACGTGTCCGAGGGCGGATAGCGCCGGGTGATGGCATCGGACCGGTCGAGGAAGCCGGCGAGCTTGGCCCGCGCCAGCTGGTGGCGGGCGTTCAGCGCCGGCGGATCGGGCTTGTCGTAATGGGGGCTCGCCCGCGCCAGTGGCTCGATGATGGCGATGCGGTCGGCCGGCATGGGATGGCTGATCGTATAGGGATCGACATGCCGGGCGATGAACATCGTGTCGTTGTGCAGGCGGCGGAACGTCTCGACCATGCCCTTGGCCGACTGTCCGGTGGCGTTGAGATAGGTGATGGCGGCGCGGTCGGCGGCCGCTTCCTCGCCGCGCTGGTAGGACAGCAGCGAGCGCATGCCGATCTGCGTCCCGGCGGTGAGGACGCCCGGCGCCGCCTCGCCGACGCCGGAGCGACCGCTGCCGGCTCCGGCCGCGGCGCCGGCGACACCGACGATCATGCCGAGGGCGGCGATAATCTGGGCGCGCTCCACCGCCTCGCGCAGGCGGGCGAGATGGCCGCCGGCAATATGGCCGGTCTCGTGGGCGATGACGCCGATGAGCTCGTTCGGGGTACGCGAATCAAGAATGGCGCCGGCATTGATGAAGATGCGCCGGCCGTTGGCGACGAAGGCGTTGAAGCCGCGGTTGTTGACGATGATGACGTTGGTCTGGCTGCCGCCGACGCCGGCGGCGCGGAACAGCGGCCGGGCATAGTCGCGCAGCAGGTTCTCGATCTCCGTGTCGCGGATGATCGGCAGGCCGCCGGGCATCTGGGCATGGGCCGCGGGCATCGCCGCCATCAGGCCGGCGAGGGCGACAGCCACGGCGCGGATCGGAAACTTGAACGACATCATCGCTCGGAACCCTAAGGAGCAGGCCGTTGGGGGTCAATTCGGGGGCCGGTCACAACAGGGAGAGAGCGGTGACCCGGCCCGCCCCGTGTGATAGGCGCTTGTCGGTCCTCTTGCATGGCCAAGGGGGCGAAACCATGACGCCGAAGCCGGCCGGGATGACATGACCATGACGCGCGAGGGCCTTGCCCGCCAGATCCTCACCCCCACGAGGCGCGGCTCCGTCGCGCCCTTCCTGGTCATGGATGTGATGACGGCGGCGGCAAAGGCCGAGGCCGCGGGCCAGAACGTCATCCATATGGAGGTCGGCCAGCCGGCGGCACCGACGCCGCTGAGCATTCGCCAGGCCGCGGCGCAGGCGCTGACGGACGGCCAGATCGGCTACACCCTCGCCCTCGGCATTCCCGAGCTCCGGCAGCGCATCGCCCGCCATTATGCCGAAGCGCACGGCGTCGAGGTGCCGATCGGCCGGATCGCCGTGACGATGGGCTCCTCCTCGGCCTTCATCCTGAGCTTCCTCGCGCTGTTCGAGGCTGGCGCGCGGGTTGCCATCGCCAGCCCCGGCTACCCCGCCTACAAGAACATTCTGGAGGCGCTGGGCTGCGAGGTGGTGTTCATCGAGACGACGGCGGCGACGCGCTATGCTGTGACGCCGGACATGCTGGCCGCCGAGCACACCAAGAAGAAGCTCGACGGCATCCTCATCGCCAGCCCGGCCAATCCCACCGGCACGATGATGACGCCGGAGGCCCTGAAGGCGCTGGTGGAAGCCGCTCAGGCGATGGGCATCCGCTTCATCTCCGACGAGATCTATCACGGGCTGTCCTACGAGATGCCCTGCCACACCGCGCTGGAGACCAGCGAGGACGTCGTCGTCATCAACTCGTTCTCGAAATATTACTGCATGACCGGCTGGCGCATCGGCTGGATGATCGTGCCGGAGAGCCTCGCCCGCTCGGTCGAATGCCTGGCGCAGAACCTGTTCATCTCGGCGCCGCAGCTCAGCCAGGTTGCCGCCCTCGCCGCCTTCGAGGCGACGGCGGAACTGGAGGTGATCAAGGCCGGCTATGCCGCCAACCGCCGGGTGCTGCTGGAGGGCTTCCCGAAGGTCGGGCTCGACCGGCTTCTGCCGGTGGACGGCGCCTTCTACGTCTATGCGGACGTCTCGCGCTACACCAACGACAGCCTCGATTTCGCCCGACGGATGCTGGCCGAGACCGGCATTGCCGCCACGCCGGGCCCGGATTTCGACCCCTATGGCGGGCTGCAGGCCATCCGCTTCTCCTTCGCCGGCTCGACGGCGGAAATGGAGGAGGCGGTGAAGCGGCTGGGAAAGTGGTTGAAGTGAAACCGCAGGTCATCAGCCCGCATGGCGATGGCACGACCGCAAGGCAGCTGAGGTCGACTGGAACTGCGCAGCGAGATTCGCCCCATGACAACCCTCCTCGTCACCGGCTTCGGCCCCTTCCCCGGCTGGGAGCGCAACCCGACGCCCGCCATGGTGGCGGCCGTTACCGCGCTGCGCCTTCCGGGCGTGAAGATCGTCGGCCACGTCTTCAACACGGTCTATGCCGAGGTCGCCCGTGACCTGCCGGCCCTCATCGCCAGACACCGGCCCGACGCCGTGCTGCTCTTCGGCCTTGCCGGCCGCACCGGTCATGTCCGCATCGAGAAACACGCCCACAATGTCACGACGCGGCGGGTGCCGGACGCCTCTGGCGCCTTCCATGCCAGTTCTGACATTCGGACAGACGCGCACTGGCGCGTACCGACCGGCTTTGCCTGTGGGCCGCTGGCGGCACGGCTCAAGCGCTCCGGCCTCGATGCCCGCCCCTCGCCCTCGGCCGGCGAATATCTCTGCAACTTCTCCTACTGGCTGGCGCTGGAGGCCGTCGCGCAGGGCAGGACGCAGCGCGCGCTCTTCGTCCATGTGCCGCTGCCGCTGAAGGCCGGCCGCTCGGCAAGAGGTGCCTTCTCCCGCAGGATGACGGTAGCTGACCTTGCCGGCGTGGCGCGGACGGCGGCGCTGGCGATCACCGGCCGTCCCGGCTATTTGGCGAAGCCTGTGCGCAGGCCTTTTGCCCAATCCGCCCGCCCGTAGCCCTCGGCCTTCCGGGCGGCAGCCTCCCAGTCATAAGCGACGGCGACCAAGTCGACAGCCACCTCCGCCCCCTCGCCGAGCGTCACGACCGCATAGCGCGCATGGGGCGAGCCAACCTCGGACACATGGGCATCCGGCGGCGTCGGATCGGCATAGGCAGGCTGGCCGACACTGCCGGGATTGAGCAGGGTCACGCCGTCGAGCGCGAGGAGCCGTGGCAGGTGGCTGTGGCCGCAGAGAACGAGGCGGGCCTCCCCCACCGGGCCAAGGCGTCCGCCGATCGCGGCAGGGTCAGATTGGACGAGGCGGCCGTCGCGCTTGTCCTCCATGAGGTAGGTGTTGTCGTCGGCCGGCGTCGCGTGGAACAGGCGCACGACGACGCCGCTACAGTCGAGGTTGAGCCCCATCGGCAAGCCTGCGAGCCAGCGGTGCTGGGCGTCATCTAGCTGACCGCGGGCGAGTTTATCCGAAAAATACGGCACCTCGCCCGCGGTCACCCAGCGGTCGTGGTTGCCGCGAACGGTCGGCAGGTCCAGTGCCATGAGGCGAGCCGCGGTCTCGGCCGGCCAGAGAGGGCCGGAGACACAGTCGCCGAGGTTGACCGTGAGATCAGTATTGCGGGCGGCGATGTCAGAGAGCACCGCCTCGAGCGCGGGCAGGTTGCCGTGGATGTCAGCGATGATGGCGAGGCGCATGGCGGACCGGATGATGGACGTCGTCAGCCACCATGTCGGCGGCGCCGGAGCCGGACAACCACCATTCCCGCATCCCATTCCGGCACAACCGGGCGCGGCACACGGCTTGCGCTGGTCACCGCAACCCCGGAGGCTCCCATGCTCGCCCGTCGTTCCTTCCTGTTCGCAGCCGCCGCAACCCTGGCCCTGCCCGCCTCTGCCCGCGCGGCGACGCTGGACGCTGCGTCCCTCGGCCTCAAGCCCGGCGCGGCGGAAGACCAGACCCGGGCCCTTCAGCGCGCCGTCGAGACGGCGGCGGGCTCGCGGATGCCGCTGCGCCTCGCTCCCGGCGCCTACAAGGTCGGCGAGATCCGGCTTCCCGCCAACACCCAGATCCTCGGCGTGCGCGGCGCCACCCGCCTGGTGTTCCAGGGCGGGACGGCCTGTCTCTCGGCCCAGCGCGCCGACATGGTGACGCTGTCCGGCCTCGTCATCGAGGGCAACGGCAAGCCCCTGCCGGAGAAGCGCGGCCTGATCGTGCTCGAGCACGGCCGCGGTGTCCGCGTCGAGGATTGCGAGATCGCCGGTTCGAGCCACCACGGCATCGTCCTCGAGGGGATCGACGGACTGGTGCGCGGCAACACCGTCTCCGGCGTCGCCAAGGCTGCCATCGTGGCGCTCGACAGCCGCGGCCTGACCCTGGCGCAGAACACCATCCGCTCGGCCGCCAATAACGGCATCCTCGTCTGGCGCACCATCGCCGGCGACGACGGCACCATCGTCGAGGGCAACCGCATCGAGGAGATCGGTGCGCGCGACGGCGGGTCGGGCCAGAACGGCAATGCCATCAACGTCTTCCGCGCCGGCAACGTCACCGTCACCGGAAACCGCATCCGCGGCGCGGCCTTCTCGGCCGTGCGGACCAACGGCGCGGCGAATGTCGCTGTTACCGGCAACAACTGCGCCGCCCTCGGCGAGGTCGCCGTCTATATCGAATTCGGCTTCGAGGGCGCGGTGGTCGCCAACAACATCATCGACGGCGCCGCTCTCGGCATCGTCGCCACCAATTTCAACCATGGCGGACGGCTCGCCAACATCCATGGCAACATCATCCGCAACCTCGTCAACCGGCGCCCCGCCGGAACCGATCCGCATGACCCCGCAGGCATCGGCATCTCGGCCGAGGCCGATGCCGCCATCTCCGCCAATGTCATCGAGGGTGCCCCCACCGCCGGCATCCAGCTCGGCTGGGGCCAGTACATGCGCGACCTGTCGGTCACTGCCAATGTCATCAAGGGTGCGCCGGTGGGCATCGCCGTCTCGGTCGTGCCCGGCGCCGGCCAGGCGCTGATCGCCGACAATCTCGTGCAGGGCGCCCGGATCGGCGCCGTGGTCGGCATGGAATGGAAGCGGCCCGTGACCGGCGACATGGCCCGCGAGGGCGTCGGCCGCTACGCCCAGCTCAGCGTCTCCGGCAACCGGGTGCGTTGAGCGACCGGCGCCGTTAACACCCCGTTAACCGGATCAGTCCACGGTTTCCGGCCAAGGTCAGCCCTTGTCCGGAGGCGCCCATGCGCGCGCTAGCAAAGGTCTTCGCGGCTTCCGCCGCTCTCATGGTCCTCGCCGCGCCCGCCGCGGCGCAGGCGGCCTGCGTGCCCACCGACCTCACCCGTTTCACCGCGGAGGCCATGGTGAGCGACGCGGACCTGCGCGCCGAGTCCGATGCCGCCCTCCAGGCCTGCGCCAGCTTCGCGCTCGACCAGTACCGCAATGTCGGCGAGATCGAGGAGCGCATCCTCGTCCATATCGCCGCGCTCGCCGGCCGCACCTCCTATGCGACCTATGCCGCCGACGAGATCCCCCATGCCTCCCCGGCCCTGATCGCCCTGCTCGGCGTGGCATTCCGTCCGCTCTATCCGCACCTTCGCTCGCTCTCCGAGGAGGAGAATACGGCGGCCATGCGGACCATCGTCTTTCATCTGCTGGCACAGACGGGCCCGCTCGCGACCGGATCGGTCGCCAGGCCCGCGCCGGCGACCGGAGCACGGCCATGACGCCCGAGGAGACCGCACTGCCCCGCCTGGTCGCACCGCCCCTGTCGCCGGCCGGCAGCTTCGACGCCGATGTGGCCGACCTGCACGAGGTCGAGTGGCTCCGGCCCGAGCCCATCGTCCGGAAGGACTGATCCTCCGGGCTGGCCCGCGGGATCCGGCGCTGGCATCGTCCGGCCGCGACCGCCGTGACGGCGAAGAGGGATAGAGGCTGATGATCAGGGGTTCCGCCGTCCCGCGCACCGGAGCGCTTGTCACCATCGACCCCTCCGCCCATGTCCATGCGTCGGCGCAGATCTATGGCAGGGTGACGCTCGCCGCCGAGGCCTCCATCTGGCCCAATGCCGTCATCCGCGCCGAGATGTACGAGGTGGTGATCGGCGAGCGCTCGAACATCCAGGATTTCGCGATGGTCCATGTCGGCAGCGGCACCGGAACCTTCGTCGGGCGCGACTGCTCGATCACCCACCATGTCACGCTGCACGGCTGCACCATCGGCGACAACGTGCTGATCGGGATCGGCGCCACCATCATGGACGGCTGCGTGATCGGCGCCAATTCGATCATTGCCGGTGGCTCCTTCCTGAAGGAAAACACAGTGATCCCGCCCAACTCCGTCGTTGCCGGCGTACCGGCGGTGCTGAAGGCGAACCGCGACTGCGGTGCCGCCAACCGTTTCAACGCGTGGCTCTACACGCAGAACGCCGAAGCCTATGCCCGTGGCGACCATCGCTGCTGGGACGAGGTCGATCTCGACGCCGCCGCCGCGCGCTTTGGCATCACCCGCAGGGCCTAGCGCACGATCCGCCGCTCGATGCGGAACCGCATCTCGATGCCCGGGCTCGTGCCCTGGCGACGGTCCGGCGTCAGCCAGTGGCTGTAGCGGGCGGTGGCGGGCGGGTCACCGGGCAGGTCGAGGCTGAAGCGGGCGATTTCCCGGCCCTCGCGCGCGAGGATGATGGCGCGCATGCCGGAGGGCTCCAGAAGCGGCAGGACCGCATCGGCGGTGGTGACTTCATAGGCGTCGACCCGCCATTCAAGCCCCTCGGCAGGCACATCGCTCCGGCCGGCCTCGCCAGTCAGGGCGATGTCGCGCCAGCCGAGGCCGTCGAGGCGCAACTGGACGATCAGGAAGGGCTGGACCGGCGGCGGCGGGGTGGTCACCGCGAAAGCAACATAGCCGAGGGCGACGGAAAAGAAGGCGAGGATCGCAACGGCCGCCGCGGCGAGGCGAAGCATGGCACCCGACCGCGCGAGGCGCGACAGCATCAGCCAGAGCCCGAGGGCGCCGCCGGCGGCACCGCCGATCCCGGCCATGGTCGCGGCGAAGACCGACCGGTCCGCCGACCGGCCGAGATCGAGCCAGTCAGCGAAGGCGAGCGCGGCCGTGCGGCTGGCGAACCCCGACAGCAGGGCACCGGCCAGGGCGGCGCCGACGACGGCGGCGAGGCCGACGGCGAGGCCGCGCCCGGCGGAAGCCGTGGACGTGACGGGAGGGGGAAGCGGACTATGCTCGGACATGGCTCGACTGACGCGCCGCGAAGGCGGCTGCGTGTCAGTCGCGCCGGACAGGCGAAAGGTTCAGCCGGCCGCGCACCGGCGGCCCGGCCTCACTTCTCGACGAAGGCCTTTTCAATGACGAAATGGCCTGGACCGGAAATGGCGCCCTCGTCAAAGCCGCGAGCGACCAGCATGTCGACCATGTCCTTGAGGAAGGCCGGCGAGCCGCAGATCATGACCCGGTCATTGGTCTTGTCGAGCGGCGGCAAGCCGAACTCCGCCTGCAGCTTGCCGCTGTCGAGGAGCTCGGTGATGCGGCCGTTGTGGATATAGGGCTCGCGCGTCACCGTGGGGTAATATTTCAGCTTCTCGCGTACCAGCTCGCCGATCAGCTCGTCGTTCGGCAGTTCCTTCGACACGTAGTCGCCATAGGCCTGTTCGGCGATGAAGCGGGTGCCGTGGATCAGCACGACATTCTCGAAGCGGTCGTAGACCTCGGGGTCCTTGACGACGCTGATGAAGGGCGCGAGGCCTGTTCCGGTGCCGCAGAGATAGAGGGTCTTGCCCGGCAGCAGCGCGTCCTGGACCAAGGTGCCGACCGGCTTGCGCCCGACCAGGATCTGGTCGCCGACCTTGATGTTCTGCAGGTGCGACGTCAGCGGACCGTCGGGGACCTTGATGGAGAAGAATTCCAGATTGTCCTCATAGTTGGAGGACACGATGGAATAGGCGCGCAGCAGGGGCCGGCCATTGATTTCCAGGCCGATCATCGTGAACTGGCCATTGACGAAGCGAAATGCCGGGTCGCGCGTCGTCTTGAAGGAGAAGAGGCGATCCGTGTAGTGGCGCACGTCGATGACGCGCTCGGAGTTCAGGTTCGACATGGCAGAGCCCGGGGTGACTGGCGCCAGAGACAGTTTCGTTCGTACACGAATGATACCGCATTGCACCAACTAGGCAAGAGCATGCACCGGGTCAAAAGCGAAATCGCTGGGCTGGATCAAACCGCCGATAGGCCGTCCCGCCGCCAGACCGATGCCCGGGGCCTTGCCCGCCGACCAGCGATGCCTATGCTGACCGCCCCTGACATCCGGACCCGTCATGCCCCCCGATATCCTGTGTTTCGGCGAAGCCCTCGGTGAATTCAACCAGACCATCCCGCGCGAGCCAACCTATCTGTTCGGCTTCGGCGGCGACACGTCGAACTGCGCCATTGCCGCGGCGCGGTTCGGGGCAAGCGTCGGCGTGATCGGCGCCGTCGGCGACGACACGTTCGGGCAGGCCTTCCTCGACCTGTGGCGGGCCGAGGGCATCGACACCAGCGCGATGCGCATGCCGCCGCAGAGCGAGACAGGACTCTATTTCATCACCCACGGACCGGACGGCCATGAATTTGCCTATCGCCGCGCCGGCTCGGCGGCGGCGCGCTTCACGTCGGCCGAGCTGCCGGTCCCGGCGATCCGTGCGGCGAAGATCCTGCACGTCTCCGGCATCTCGCAGGCCATCTCCCCCTCGGCCAGCGCCGCCGTGCGGCTGGCCATCGCCGAGGCGCGTGCCGCTGGTGTGACGGTGTCCTACGACACCAATCTGCGGCTGCGGCTCTGGCCGCTGGAGCGGGCGCGCGAGGTGACCAACGAGGCCATGCGGCTCGCCGACATCGCCCTGCCGGGCCTCGATGACGCGCGCCAGCTCACCGGCCGCGACACGCCCGACGCCATCGCCGACTTCTATCTCGAGGGGGGGTCGAAGATCGTGGCGCTGACTCTCGGGCGGGACGGCGCGCTGATCGCCACGGCCGGCGAGCGCCGGATCATCCCCTCGATCCGTGTCGGAGCCGTCGATGCGACCGGGGCGGGCGACTGTTTCGACGGCGCGTTCCTCGCCGAATGGCTGGCGACGGGCGACCCCTTCCAGGCCGGCCGCTATGCCTGCGCGGCGGCGGCGCTGTCCACCACGGGCTATGGCGCGGTGGCGCCCCTGCCGCGCCGTGCCGCGGTACTGGCGGCGCTGGCTTCTGCGGGCTGAAACGACAACACCCGGCGGGGTCCGCCGGGTGTTGCTGGGCACCGAAGAGGCAGAAGCGATTACTGGCTGACGCCGCTGGCGCGGATAGGGCCGGCCCACTTCTCGATCTCGCTCCGCACGAGTTGGCCGAGATAGGCCGGGCCGCGGCGATCCGTCGTCGCCAGGATGGCGCCGAGGCCCTCGAGGCGCTCCTTCACCGCCGGCGTGTCCATCGCCTCGACGGTGACGGCGCGCAGGCGCTCGACGATGGCGGGCGGCGTGTCCTTGTGGAAGAAGAAGGCGTTCCACGTATAGGCCTCGAAGCCTTGGAGGCCCTGCTGCTGGGCCGTCGGCAGGTCGGGGAAGACCGTCGAGCGGTTGGCGGTCAGAGTCGCCAGCGCCTTCACCGAGCCGCCCTGGATATGCGGCATGGCGGTGGAGGAGATCTCGCACATGTAGTCAACGCGGCCGCCGACCAGGTCCTGGATGGCGGGAGCGGAGCCGCGATAGGGCACGTGCGTGACGTCGTTGGCGCCGATGACGGAGTTCAGGTAGAGGCAGCCCAGATGCACGGCCGAGCCAGCGCCGGCGGACGCGAACTGCATCTTCGCCTGATTGGCCTTCACGTGAGCAATGAATTCCTGGAGGTTGTTGGCCGGGAAATCCTTGCGCGTGATGAGGATCAGAGGGACCTCGGCGATCAGGGTGACCGGCGCGAAATCGGTGGCCGCGTTGTAGAGCGGCTGCTTGTAGAGCGTCTGGTTCACCGCATGGGTGCCGACCGTGCCGAGCACGAAGCTGTAGCCGTCGGGCGAGCCGCGCGAGACGCGGGCCGTCCCGGTCATGCCGCCGGCGCCGCCGACATTCTCCACCACCACCTGCTGGCCGAGGATCTGCGACATGCGCTCGGCCATGATGCGGCCGAGGACGTCGGTCGGGCCACCCGCGGCGAAGGGGATGATCATCGTCACCGGGCGCGCCGGCCAGGTCTGGGCCTGGACCGCGGGCGCGCCAGCGAGCAGCGGGGCTGCGGCGGCAAGGGCAAGAAGGGCGCGTCGGGAGGTCGTTTTCATGCACATACTCCTCTGGAAGCGGCGGATCATGGCCAAAAGGTGCGGGTTGTCCAGCCCCGAATGCGGGCAGCGGCACACCGCCGCAAGCAGCGCGGGCCGTCCCGGATCACCGGAGCCGGCACATGGGCGCCATGACAGGAGGGACTGGCAATTGCCATCCCAGGCTCTATGGTCCGCCACCTTTTCGACCGGAGAGACCCATGACCACCATCCGCATCGCCATTGCTGGCCTCGGCGCCATCGGACGCACGCTCGCTGCGCGGATCGCGGGCGGAACGATCCCGGGCACCAGGCTCGCCTGTGTCGCCGCGCGGGATGAGGCCAAGGCCAAGGCCTGGCTCGCCGAACAGGGCATCGACGTGCCCGTCGTGCCGCTGGCCGATTTTCCGGCCCATGCGGACCTCGCCGTCGAATGCGCCCCCGCCTCGGTGATCGAGGAGATCTGCGCGCCGATGCTGAAGGCGGGCAAGAAGGTGATGGTGCTGTCCTGCGGCGCGCTTCTGCCGCGGCCCCACCTGATGGAGCTGGCGAAGACCCATGGCGGCCAGATCATCGTCCCGACCGGCGCCCTGCTCGGCCTCGACGCCGTGACCGCCGCCGCCGAGGGCACGATCCACTCGGTGCGGATGATCACGCGCAAGCCGCCGAAGGGCCTGGTCGGCGCCCCCTATCTCGTCGAGAAGGGGCTCGACATGGACGCCGTCAAGGAGCCGACGCTGATCTTCTCGGGGTCCGCCCGCGAGGCGGCCAAGGGCTTCCCCGCCAACGTCAATGTCGCCGTGGCGCTGTCGCTGGCCGGCATCGGGCCGGACCGCACGACGATCGACATCTGGGCCGACCCGACCGTGACCCGCAACTGCCACGCCATCGAGGTCGATTCGGATTCGGCGAAGCTGACGCTCGCCATCGAGAACATCCCGTCCGACAACCCGAAGACCGGCCGGATCACCGCACTGTCGGTCATCGCCGCCCTGCGCAAGCTGAACGCGCCGGTGCGCGTCGGCACCTGATGGCGGCATTCGGCCGCCCCCCACGGGATGGCGGCCGAGCCCGCTTGCAACCCTCCGATCAGGCGCTAGTCTCTGTCATAACCGGCAGACAAAGCTGGACGAGCGGCCCCGTCAGCAAGGGCTGCCAGAGGAAACCGTTCCGAGGGAACCCCATGCGCAAAACCATACTCGCCGGCCTGGCCGTGCTCTCCGTCATCGGCTTCGGCGCGCCGGCCGAAGCCCAGACCTGGCCGACCAGACCGATCACCTTCATGGTGCCCTTCCCCGCCGGTGGTGGCACCGACGCCTTCGCCCGTCCGCTCGCTGCCCAGCTCGAGAGGCAGCTCGGCCAGGGCGTCATCATCGAGAACCGCGCCGGGGCCGGCGGCACGGCAGGCGCGCTGGTCGCCTCGCGGGCCGCGCCCGACGGCTATTCGTTCTTCGTCGGCGCCGCTCATCACTCCATCGCGCCGTCGCTCTATCCCCGCCTCGAGTACAATATCGAGACCGATTTCATTCCGATCGCCGTCATCGCCCAACCGCCGCAGATCATCGTGGTCAACCCGCGGCGCGTGCAGGCGACGACCCTTGCCGAGCTGATCGCCCTGGCGCGGTCGAAGCCGGACGATCTGATCTACGGCTCGGCCGGCATCGGCACGACGCACCATCTGGCCGGCGAGCTCTTCAAGATCCTGACCCAGACCAAGATCCGCCACGTGCCCTATCGTGGCGCGGGGCCGGCCATGGCCGATCTCGTCGCCGGCCAGATCGACATGATCTTCGACGGTCTCGGCACTTCGGCGCCGCAGGTCCTGGGTGGATCCATCCGCGGCATCGCGGTGGCGGCCCCGACGCGCAACCCGGCGATTCCGAATGTTCCGACAGCTGGCGAAAGCGGGCTGCAGAACTTCGACGTGTCGACCTGGTATGCGATCTTCGCGCCGAAGAACACGCCGGCCCCGATCGTCGAGCGCATGCGCACGGAGATCCGTGCGGCGCTGCAGGTCCAGTCCATCAAGGACGCCTGGGCGCGCAACGGCTCGGACATCCCGACGCTCGAGGGCGAGGCCTTCGGCCGGTTCGTTTCCTCCGAGGTTCAGCGCTGGCGCAAGGTCGTCACTGACGCTGGCGTGAAGCTGGAGTAAGGGCCTCCGTTATCCTCCTGACATGGACCTGCCGGAGGCCTTCCGGCAGGCTGCATCACTGCAACCTGGACGGGAGGGCGTCGTGGGTTTTGTAATCTTCACGCGACCTGACGATTCAACAGTCGGGATCGACCCGGCCAAGGTGATGAGTTTCGCACCCGTGCCGCCGCTGAGCAGTCCGCTCGCCGGCCCGATCGGCGAGGGGACCAGGATCGTCTTTATCAACAAGACTCATCAGGATGTGAAGGAACTCGTCGACGAAGTGGCGCGTCGCTTCAAGGCGGCGGCGTCGGAGGCGATCAAGGCCATGATGGTCAAGGGGCCGCGAACGATCTCGATCGAGGCCGCTACCCGCCCGGCCACCTTGCGGCCAGTCGCGAAATCCGGGGGCCGCGCGCGAACCGGCTGACTTCCGGTCGGTTCTATGGGGCCCGTCGGACTTGGCCCGCCTCAAGGCTCATCGCCAGGACCCGCGCCACGTGCACGGCTTCGCGGCCGGCACCGTCGGCAATCTGGTGGCGGCAGGAGGTGCCGTCGGCAACGATGATGGCGTCGTCCGGCGCCTTGCGGATGGCCGGCAGCAGCGACAGCTCCGCCATGGCGAGCGAGGCATCGATGGTCTCGGCATGGTAGCCGAAGGCGCCGGCCATGCCGCAGCAGGAGCTCTCCACCGTCTCGACCTCGAGCCCGGGAATGAGCCTGAGTGCGCCCTCCACGGCGCCCATGGCGCCGAAGGCCTTCTGGTGGCAATGGCCGTGCAGCACGGCCTTGGCCTTGAGTTCGCCGAGGGGCAGCGACAGGCGTCCGGCCTTGGCCTCGGCGGCGAGAAACTCTTCGAAGAGGACCGCGACCTTCGCCACGCCAGCCGCTTCCTCCGATTTCAGGAGCGCCGGGATCTCGTCGCGCAGCGAGAAGAGGCAGGAGGGCTCGAGGCCGATGACCGGCACGCCGCGGGCGGCGAAGGGGGCGAGCGCCGCCACTAGGCGGTCGGCCTCGGCGCGCGCGCGGTCGATCATCCCGGTGGCGAGATAGGTGCGCCCGCAGCACAGCGCGCGGCTCCCGCCGAGGGGCCTCGCGTGGTGGACGCGGTAGCCGGCACGGGTGAGGACGGCGACGGCGTCATCGAGGTTCTCGCGCTCGAAGGCGCGGTTGAACGTGTCGGCGAAGAGCACCACCTCGCGGCCGGCCTCCGGCCCTTCCGCCGCCGCGCTGGGCGCGAAGATATCGGCGCGCCAGCGGGGCAGGGAGCGACGCGCGGAGAACTGCGCCAGCCTTTCCGACAGGGCCTTCAGAGCCGGTACGCGGTCGCGCAGGTTGAAGAGCCAGGGCGCCCTGGCCGCGATGGGCGCGAGGCGCGGCAGATGGGCCACCAGCCGGTCATGCAGGCTGGCGCCCTGCGCGGCGTGACGGGCGGCCTTCACCTCGATCTTCATGCGCGCCATATCGACCCCGGTCGGGCATTCGCGCTTGCAAGCCTTGCAGGAGACGCAGAGGGACAGGCTCGCCTCCATTTCCGGGGCCAGCAGCGCGTCGCGGCCGAGCTGACCGGTCATGGCAAGGCGCAGCGTATTGGCGCGGCCGCGCGTCACGTGCTGCTCGTCGCGGGTGACGCGGTAGCTCGGGCACATGGCGCCGCCGTCGAGCTTCCGGCAGGTGCCATTGTTGTTGCACATCTCGATGGCGCCGAGGAAACCCTGCGACGCACCGGGATAATCGGACCAGTCGAGGGCCGGATTGATCTCGATGCCCTCATAGCCCGGCGGGTAGCGGAACAGCGTGCGGTCGTCCATTGATGGCGCACGCGTGATCTTGCCGGGATTGAACAGGCCTTGCGGGTCGAAGCGGTCCTTCACCTCCTCGAAGGCGCGGACGAGGCGGGTGCCGAACATCTGCTCGTGGAATTCGGAGCGGACGATGCCGTCGCCGTGCTCGCCGGAATGCGAGCCCTTGTATCGGCGCACCAGTTCGAAGGCCTGTTCGGCCATGGAGCGCATGCGCTTCGCATCCACGTCCAGCTTCATGTTGAGGACGGGGCGCACGTGCAGGCAGCCGACGGAGGCATGGGCGTACCAGGTGCCCTCGGTGCCGTGGGCACGGAAGATGTCCGTGAGGCCGGCCGTATAGGCGGCGAGGTCGGGCAGCGGCACCGCGCAGTCCTCGACGAAGGAGACGGGCTTTCCCGCCTCCTTCATCGACATCATGATGTTGAGGCCCGACGAACGCATCTCGGTGACCGCCGCCTGCCAGGCGGGTTCGGTGACCGGCACGACACCACCGAAGCGGGCACCCTCGCCCTGCCAGGTGAAGCCGAGGTCGCCCATCATCGCCTCGAGATCCCTGAGCTTCTGCAGGTTCTGGGCTTCCGTCTCCTCGGCGAACTCGACGACCAGCAGGGCGTCGGGATCGCCGCGGACGACGCGCTCCACAGTCGGGCGGAACATGGCGATGTCGCGGGCGAGCCCGATCATCGTGCGGTCGACCAGTTCCACCGCGATGGGCTTCAGCGTGACGAGATGCTGGGCCGCATCCATCGCCTGGTGAAACGAGCCGAAATGGCAGATGCCGAAGACCTTCGGCCCCAGCAGCGGCCAGAGTTTTAGGTCGACGGCGGTGCTGAAGGCGAGGGTGCCCTCGGAGCCGACGAGGAGATGGGCCATGTTGTTGGTGGCGCCGTTCGGCACGAGGGCGTCGAGATTGTAGCCGCCGACACGGCGCTGCACCTTCGGATAGCGGGCCTCGATCTCGGCCGCCTCGCGCGTGCCGAGGCTCAGCAGGTCGCGGGTGAGGTGGTCGGCATCGTTGCGCAGGGCCTCGTCACGGGAGACCTCGCCGAACCAGCGGCGGGTGCCGTCGGCGAGAGCCGCCTCCACCTGGATGACGTTGTCGCGCATGGTGCCGTAACGCAGCGAGCGGCCACCGCAGGAATTGTTGGCGGTCATGCCGCCGATCGTCGCGCGCGAGGCGGTGGAGACGTCGACGGGATACCAGAGCCCGTGCTTCTTCAGCTGGCGGTTGAGATCATCGAGGACGATCCCCGGCTCGACGCGGACGGTGCGCCCGGCAACGTCGAGGTCGAGGATGCGGGTGAGGCGCTTGGAGCAGTCGACCACAAGCGAGGCATTGACCGTCTGGCCACACTGGGAGGTGCCGCCGCCACGCGGCAGGACGGTGACGCCCGCCTCGCGCGCCAGCGCCACCGCGCGGATGGCATCGTCCACCGTCTCCGGCACGACCGCACCGACCGGCATGATCTGGTAGATCGAGGCGTCGGTGGCGTATCGCCCGCGCGAGAAGACGTCGAAGAGGACGTCGCCCTTCACCTCGGATGCGAGGCGGCGCTGCAGCGGCGTATCGGGCATGTTGCTCATGTCGTTCATCGGTGACGTCTCTGTGTCGCGCAAAAGCATGCAGCGGCCGGCTTCCGCCCGGTGTCGGGTCTGGCTCCGGCTTCACCTCTCCCCGGCGGGGAGAGGTGGACCCAACGCTCGGCGCCCGAAAGGATCACCAGCGGCTAAGGCCCTTGACTTGAATTTTGCATTCATTATTCATTCTGGCAAGAGGCCGCGACGGAGCGGCGCCCCATTCACGCCGAGGAGAGCCCGATGGCCACCAATGCACCGCGCGTCGCCGGGCGCCATTTCCTGCAGATCCCCGGCCCCTCGCCGGTGCCCGAGCGTATCCTCAGCGCCATCGCGCGGCAGACGATCGACCATCGCGGCCCGGATTTCGGCAAGCTCGGCCTGCGCGTCCTTGACGGCATGCGCTCCATCTTCAAGACCCGCGGCGCCGTGGTGATCTATCCGGCCTCGGGCACCGGCGCCTGGGAGGCGGCCCTCGCCAACACGCTGTCGCCCGGCGACAAGGTCCTGATGGTCGAGACCGGCCATTTCGCCACGCTGTGGAAGACCATGGCCGGCAAGCTCGGCGTCGAGGCGGTGTTCATCCCTTCCGACTGGCGCGCCGGCGCCGATGTTGCCGCGATCGAGCAGGCGCTGCGCGAGGACAAGGGCCATACATTCAAGGCGGTCTGCGTCGTCCACAACGAGACCTCAACCGGCGCGACGTCGCGCATCGACGAGGTCCGCAAGGCCATCGATGCTGCCGGCCATCCGGCCCTGCTGATGGTCGACACGATCTCCTCTCTGGCCTCGGTCGACTACCGCCATGACGAATGGGGCGTCGACGTCACGGTCGCCGGCTCGCAGAAGGGCCTCATGCTGCCGCCGGGCCTGTCCTTCAACGCCGTGTCCGAGAAGGCGCTGGCGGCCTCGAAGGCCTCGCGCCTGCCGAAGAGCTTCTGGGGCTGGGAGGAGATGATCGCCGCCGGCAAGTCCGGATACTTCCCCTATACGCCGGCGACGAACCTGCTCTATGGCCTCGACGAGGCCATCCAGATGCTGCACGAGGAAGGCCTCGACGCCGTCTTCGCCCGCCACCTGCGCCACGGCGAGGCGACGCGCCGCGCGGTCGCGGCCTGGGGCCTCGAAAATCTCTGCACCAATCCGAAGCACTTCTCGCCGGTGCTGACCGCTGTCGTCATGCCGGAGGGCCATGATGCCGACCGGCTGCGCTCGGTGATCCTTGATGCCTTCGACATGTCGCTGGGCACCGGCCTGTCGAAGGTCGCGAAGAAGGTTTTCCGCATCGGCCATCTCGGCGACATCAACGACCTGACGCTGATCGGCACACTCGGCGGCGTCGAGATGGGGCTGGGCCTTGCCGGTGTGCCGCACAAGGCCGGCGGCGTCGCGGCCGCCATGGCCTATCTGGCCGACACCAAGCGCGAGGGCAGCGCCAAGGCAGCGTGATGGCGCGACAGGCGAGAGGAGGATCGGCATGAACGAGCATCCGCTGATCGCCCGCCGCTCGCTGGCGACCGAACTCACGGGCCGCCTGCGCGACATGATCGTCGAAGGCACCCTGAAGGCCGGCGACAAGATCTCCGAGCCCGACCTCTGCGACCTCTTCGGCGTCTCCCGCACGCCGCTGCGCGAAGCGCTGAAGGTGCTGGCGGCCGAGGGCCTCGTCGATCTCACCCCGAACCGTGGCAGCCGGGTCGCCCGCATCGCCCCGGAGGCGGTTGAGGAGCTCTTCCCGATCATGGGCGTGCTGGAGGCGCTGGCCGGGGAACTCGCCTGTGCCCGCCTCGATGCGGACGACCTCGCCGGGCTGGAGGCGATGCATGCCGAAATGGTCGGCCACTGGCGGCGCGGCGAACGGGCGCCCTATTCCGCGCTCAACCGGCGCATCCACGAGGAGATCTTCCGCATCGCCGGCAATGCGACATTGGCCGGCCTCTACCAGAACCTGATGGTGCGCATCCATGCGGTGCGCTTCGTCGCCCGCAAGACGCCGGAGCGCTGGGCCGAGGCGATCGAGGACCACGAGCGGATGATGGCGGCGCTGCGCGCACGCGACGGGGCGGCGCTGTCGGGGCTGATGCGGGAGCACCTGCGCCACAAGGCCGACGTTGTCCACGAGGCGCTGCGCCAGCTCGGGGCGCCGGAGCAGGGCTGATCCGCTGCCCCTCCCCTCGCCTTCCGGCGGAGATCGCCTATCTTGGGGAGCCTGACCCCGGCCCTTGAACCCGGATGATCCGATGACGCTGTTCTCCATCCTCGACCTCGCGCCCGTCCCGGAAGGCTCCACCCCGGGGGACGCGCTGCGCAACACGATCGATCTTGCCGGCCATGCCGACCGCCTCGGCTACAACCGCTACTGGCTCGCCGAGCATCACAACATGACCGGCATCGCCAGCGCCGCGACCGCCGTCGTGATCGGCCAGGTGGCGGCGGCGACGCGCCGGATCCGGGTGGGTGCCGGCGGAATCATGCTGCCGAACCATGCGCCCATGGTGATCGCCGAACAGTTCGGCACGCTGGAGAGCCTGTTTCCCGGCCGGATCGATCTTGGCCTCGGCCGCGCCCCCGGCACCGACCAGCGCACCATGCGGGCGCTGCGCGTCGACCCGATGGAATCGGACAATTTCCCGCAGGACGTGCTGGAGCTCCAGGCCTTCCTCGCTCCTGCCCAGCCGGGCCAGGCGATCCAGGCGGTGCCGGGCGCCGGCACGGAGGTGCCGCTGTGGATCCTGGGGTCGTCGACCTTCGGTGCGCAACTCGCGGCCATGCTGGGGCTGCCCTATGCCTTCGCCTCGCATTTCGCCCCGGATGCGCTGATGCAGGCAATGGCTCTCTACCGGGCGAAGTTCACGCCCTCGGCGCAGCAGGCGAGCGCCTATGCCATGGCGGGCTGCAATGTCTTCCTCGCGCCTACAGATCCGGAAGCGCGCCACCTCTTCACCTCGGCCCAGCAGCGCGCCGCCGGCATCTTCCGGGGCGTGCGCGGCCTCTTGCCGCCACCGATCGACGATATCGAGAGCTTCTGGAGCCCGATGGAAAAGGCGCAGGCGTCGCGCATGCTGCATTTCTCCTTCGTCGGCGCGCCGGAGACCGTACGGCGCGGGCTGGAGCGCTTCATCGCCGAGACGGGCGTGGACGAGGTCATGGTGGCCTCGGCCATCCACGACCACGCCAAGCGCGTGCGCTCCTACGAGATGCTGGCTGAGGTGGTGAAGGACCTTCAGGCGCAACCGGCGGCCGCCTAGTGGCCGCCAGCATCAGCCGAACTGGAGGAACATGCGTACGAACGGGGGCTTCAGCCCCTTGATGGCCCGCTGCAACGCCTCGCGGTCAGGCTCCGCGAGGGCCGCCTTGACCGCCGCGATAGACGCGCGGATCGCAAGCAGCGCTGGATCAACCGCAGCGGGGCGGTTCCAAGGACCGGGCCTTGCGAGGTCGGATGCCAGATGCTCGAGCACGGCGAGGTCGCCGCGCAGCAGCACAAGGCCCTCGGCGCTGAAGCCGCCATAGGATCCTACCACCAGCTTCTCCATCTGTTCGTGGTAGGCGTTTACCGGATCGGAGAACGAGGCGACGCCGTTGCGCCGCCTCATGGCCGCCAGCTGATCGCGGATGCGCTCCAGCACCTCGTGGGCATCGGCGAGGCGACCGGCCTCCACCAGCGTCGATGCCTCGGCAGCGGTCTCCGCGACCCCGGCCAAGGTCGCGCCAAGGGCGGCATCGTCGCCATATTGCGGCGGTGCCTGGCGGGTCCAGGCGGTCGCGAGCGCCGACCATTTGGCACGGAAGGCGGCGATGGTTTCGCGCGAGCCGGCGGTGTCATTCTGGTTGGTGCGAAACAGGGCGGCGCGATAGTCGGCATAGACGACGCGCATCTCGTCCTCCGCCGCGCGGAACGGGCCTGCCACCGCCGGTGCGGCGGCCAGGCCGACCAGGGCCGCAACAAACATCACCAGTGTCAGGCGCATGGGACGAAACCTCCGTGGAATGCCGCCAAGCTAGCCATGCCGGGCCGGTCCACATTGATCTGGCGCAGAATGGGCATTCTGCGGGATTGGCGCCTATAATGGGGCCATGACGTTCCCCCCTGCCGCCTACCGTCCCTCCACCGCCCATGCCGATCTCGGCCCCGCCTTCTCCGACGTGGTGGCGCCGGCCCGCTTCCCGCAGCATGTGCTGCGCTTCCGCAACCAGCGCTGGGCGGAGGCGGTCGGCCTCGGCGGGCTGACAGACGACCAGTGGATCGCCCATTTCGGCCGGTTCGAGGCCCTGCCGGACAACCTCCCGGCGCCGCTGGCCCTGCGCTATCACGGCCACCAGTTCCGCTCCTACAACCCCGATATCGGCGACGGGCGCGGCTTCCTCGCCGCACAGCTGATCGACAGTGACGGCCGGCTCCTCGACCTCGGCACCAAAGGCTCGGGGCGGACGCCCTATTCGCGCTCCGGCGACGGCCGCCTGACCCTCAAGGGCGGCGTCAGGGAGGTGCTGGCCTCCTCGCTGCTGGAGGCCTTCGGCGTCTACACGTCGAAGACCTTCTCGCTGATCGAGACCGGCGAGGAACTGATGCGCGGCGACGAGCCCTCGCCGACCCGGTCCGCGGTCATGGTGCGGCTGTCGCACAGCCATGTCCGCTTCGGCACCTTCCAGCGCTGCCTCGCCTATAACGACGCGGCCGGCATCGCCGCGCTGGTCGGCCATTCGATCCGGCACTACCACCCGCAGGCGGCCCGTGGCGGCGTCATGGCCGAGGAGGCCCCGGCCCTGCTCGCAGCCGTCGCCGCGGCGTCCGGTGCCCTCGTCGGAGAATGGATGGCGGCGGGCTTCGTCCACGGCGTGCTCAACACCGACAACATGGTCGTGACCGGAGAGAGTTTCGACTATGGCCCCTGGCGTTTCCTGCCCAGCTACGAGCCAGGATTCACCGCCGCCTATTTCGACCAGACCGGCCTCTATGCCTTCGGCCGCCAGCCCGGGGCCGTCGCCTGGAACCTCGAGCGCTTCGCCGAGTGCCTGACGCTGGTGGCGCCGGTGGCGGCGCTGGAGGATGCGCTGCGCGGCTATGCCGGGGCCTTCCATGCCGGCCTCCGGCGGGCGCTCTGCGCGCGGCTCGGCCTCAGGGAGGTCGACGCCGAGACCGACGACGAACTCGCCGCCGCCTTCTTCCAGTTCCTGCTGAAGTCGCAGGCGCCGTTCGAACGCACGGTGTTCGACTGGCATGGCGGCCTGGCGCGGCGCGCCTTCGCCATGGCCGGGCCGCAGGCCGCGTTCTATGCGGGCGCGGACTTCGCGCGGCTGGAGGCGGCGCTGGGAGCCCATGAACCCGTCGCCGCCCCGCCGGCGGCCCGCGCCTATTTCGAGGGCGAGGGGCCGGCGACGCTGCTGATCGAGGAGGTCGAGGCCCTCTGGGCGCCGATCGCCGAGCATGACGACTGGAGCCTCTTCACCGCCAAGCTTGACCAGATCGACCGGGCACGCGAGGCTCACGCCATCGCGCCACGGCGCTAGCCACTGACGCCGCCATCACAGGGAGACGGCCTTGAGCGACCAGGACGCAGGGGCCTTCCTCTCCTATGCCCAGAACCGCGAGGACTACCACCTCTCGCTGCTGCTCGCCGACGTGGAAGCGGGCTTCTATGTGGATGTCGGTGGCGGCCATGCCATCGCCGACAATGTCTCCTTCTGGTTCTACGAGCGCGGCTGGCGCGGCATCGTGGTGGAGCCGCAGGCAGAGATCGCCCGTGCCTATGGACGCGTCCGCCCGCGCGACACCGTCGTCGAGGCGCTCTGCGGCCGGACCGAAGGCGAGGCCGACTTCTTCCAGGCTGACCGCTTCCACGGGCTGTCGACGACGCTCGTCCAGCACGCCGAGACCGCCGCGGCGGCCGGCGTCTCGTCGTCGCGCCTGCGCCGCCCGATGACGACGCTGGCGGCGCTCTGCGCGGCCCATGCGCCGGAGCGCATCGATTTCCTCAAGGTGGATGTCGAGGGTGCGGAGGCCGAGGTGCTCGCGGGCAACGACTGGCAGCGCTTTCGCCCCCGCGTCGTGGTGATGGAGGCCGTGGCGCCCTGGACCATGGCCGACCGCTCGGAGGATTTCGCGCCGATCCTCGCCGCGGCCGGCTACCGCGACATCTTCTTCGACGGCCTCAACCGGTTCTACCTGCGCGAGGAGGATGCCGGCCTCGCCGCGCGTCTGCCGCGCGAGGCGGCGCCCTGGGATGCCATGCGCCACCTCGGCGAATATGGGCCGGCCCATCTCGACCCGGCCCATCCCGATCACGGGCTGGCGATTCGCCTCGATCCCGCGGTCTTCGCCCGGCTCAACGCCCTCGAGCCGGAAGCGCTCACCGCTCTGCTGCCGGCGGGCGTGCCGCACGACTGCCCGACGACGCAGTTCGCGCTCGGCCGCATCGCCACCCTCTTCGACGGTGGCTATGTCGTCGAGGAGGTCAGCCCCTGAGCCGCGACACCAGGGACCAGGCCAGCGGCATGAGGGCGGCCGCGAGCGCCGTCTTGACGACCGTGCCGAGGGCGAAGGGCCAGAGGCCGGCGGCCAGCAGCTTCTCGCCGTAGCCGGTGAAAGTGCCGAGCCAGAGCAGGCCGGGCACGAAGACGATCACATTGGCGAGCGCCATGGCGGCGAGGATCTTCGGCCAGGCCTTGTCCCAGCCGCGGTCGGCGGCCGCGCCGATGATCGCCGCCATGACCAGGAAGCCGACGAGGAAGCCGCCGGTCGGCCCGAGGAAGGGCGCGACGCCGGTGGTCATGCCGGCGAAGACCGGGGCACCGAGCAGGCCGGCGGCGAGATAGGCGCCGACCGTCGCGACGCCGAGGCGGAGGCCGTAGGCGGCGGCGACGACGGAGATGGCCAGGGTCTGCAGGGTCAGGGGCACCGGCCAGAAGGGGACACTCGCCTTGGCGCCGAGGGTGATCAGGCAGACGCCCGCGGCGACGAGAAGGGCGGGCCGCAGCAGGGCAGCGGCGCCGGTCGGACGGGAAGGCCAGAGGGTCGCGGCAATGGTCGCGTGATACATGTGCACGATGTCCTGATGGAAGCTATGCCGTTGGGTCAACTTGTCATTTGGTCGCCGACGTGATGGCCTGCACGACTTACCCCGCCATGCGGGACATCCGCAAGAGACACCCCGCTCCCCGATTTGGCAGAGGCATGATGGCCGAGGACATTCCCTTCGAGCGCGAGGACGCGGCGGTGCCCGGCCGGTCGGAACAGCTCTCGCCGCTGATCCGCCGGATCCTCTGCGACAATCCCGGTCCCTTCACCTTCAAGGGCACCGTGACCTATGTGGTCGGCACCGGCCGCGTCGCCATCATCGATCCCGGCCCCGACGATCCGCGCCATGTCGCCGCGCTGCTCGCGGCGGTGAAGGGCGAGACCGTCGAGGCGATCCTCGTCACCCACACCCACCGCGACCATTCACCCGCCACCGCAGCGATCAAGGCGGCGACCGGCGCGCCGGTCTATGCGGAGGGGCCCCACCGCGCCGCCCGGGAGCTCAATCTCGGCGAGATCAATGTGCTCGACGCGTCCGGCGACAAGGATTTCCGGCCGGATACGGCGCTGAAGGACGGCGACGTCGTCTCCGGCACCGGCTGGACGCTGGAGGCGGTTTTCACCCCCGGCCATACCGCCAACCACATGGCCTTCGCGCTGCGCGAGGAAGAGACGCTGTTCTCCGGCGATCACGTCATGGCCTGGTCGACGTCCATCGTCGCACCTCCCGACGGGTCGATGGGCGACTTCATGGCCTCGCTCGACCGTCTCCGGGCGCGCGAGGAGCGGCTGTTCTGGCCCGGCCATGGCGGCGCGGTGAAGGAACCGGCCAAATTCATGCGGGCGCTGTCCCACCATCGCCGGCTGCGTGAAGCCGCGATCCTCAAGCGGCTGGCGAACGGCGACCGGTCGATCCCCGACATCGTCGCGGCCATCTACGAGGGGCTGGACCCAAGGCTGAAGAGCGCGGCGGGGCTCTCGGTCTTCGCCCATCTCGAGGACCTGGTGGACAAGGGCCTGGCGACCAGCGACGGCGCGCCGGTGCTGACCGGCGAGTTCCGGCCGGCGTGACGCGCAGCGCCTGGCGGAACAGTCTTGTCGATGCATGGTGCGTGGGGCGTGGGCCGCACGCGCGCCGAGACCGCTCAGACGAAATCCAGCGGCAGGGCGGTGACCTCCTTGATCTCCTCCATGACGAAGCTCGCCGAGACGTCCTGCATCTCGATCCTGGCGGTCAGCTTCTTGTAGAGGCGATCATAGGCGGCGACGTTCGGCACGCGGGCATGGAGGATGTAGTCGATCTCCCCCGCCGTCCGGTAGACGCCGAGCAGTTCGGGAATGTCCTGGACGGCGGCATGGAAGCGGGCCGCCCAGTCGCCGTCGTGCCGGCTGGTGCGCACGGCGATGAAGACGGTGAGCTCGAGATTGAGCTTCGCCGCGTCGGCCAGCACGACGCGGGCGCGGATGATGCCCTCGTCCTCCAGCCGCTTCAGACGCCGCCAGCAGGCATTGCGCGACAGGTTCACCTTCTCGGCGAGTTGCTCCATGGACAGGCTGGCATCGTGCTGGACGAGTCGGAGCAGGGCCTTGTCGATCGAATCGAGCGCTGGGACGAGGGATGCCATCCCGCTATCGTAGCCATTTGCGCAACATTGTCCACGGATCTTGCCATAAGCGTCGAACGATTGGGACATCATCCCAGGGGAAACAGGCTAACGTGCGCATCATTGTCGCCATCCCGCCCGCCGCGCTGGAGTTCCCCCGATGATCGAACGTGCCAAGACCGCCTTTCTCGCCCATCCCCGCGCGGTCAACGAGAGCTATTTCGAACATATGGGCGCGGCGCTGCGCTATTCCGGCACCTTCGCCTTCTGCGCCTTCTGCGCCCTGGTCCACGCCTTCCTGCCCTTCCTGTTCGAGAAGACGGCCTCGACCATCGTCAAGAAGATGGTCGCCGACATGAACGCCCGCATGGCGCCGCAGGGCCAGGTCGCCCCGGGGCCGCAAGCGGCTGAGTGAGCCATGTGCCGCTGGATGGCCTATGCCGGCGAACCGGTTTTCGTCGACGAACTGCTGTTCCAACCCTGCCATTCCCTGATCGAGCAGAGCCGGCGGGCCCACGAGGCCAAGACCGGCGTGAACGCCGATGGCTTCGGCGTCGGTTGGTACGGCGAGCGCGCCGTGCCCGGCGTGTTCCGCGATATCATGCCGGCCTGGTCGGACGAGAACCTGCGGGCTCTCGCCCATCAAGTCCGAACGCGTCTGTTCCTTGCCCATGTGCGCGCCTCCACCGGCTCGCCGACCAGCCGGGTGAACTGCCACCCATTCAGCGGCGGCCGCTGGCTTTTCGTCCACAACGGACAGATCGGCGACTTTGCGCGGGTGCGCCGCCGGCTCGAGGCTCTGGTGCCCGACGACCTCTATGCCGAGCGGCAGGGCGCGACCGATTCTGAGCTTCTCTTCCTGCTGATGAGGGCCAACGGGCTGGAGCGGGATCCGGTGGCCGCGACGCGAACGACCCTTGCGACGATCCTGGCGGCCATGGCCGAGAGCGGGGCCAATGCGCCACTGCGCTTCACAGCCTGCTTCACGGACGGCGAGACGATCCATGCCTGCCGCTTCTCCTCCGACGACAAGCCGCCGACGCTCTATTGCGGCCGCACCGCCGCCGGCTGGCTCGTGGTCTCCGAGCCGCTCGACATGGAGGGCGGTCGCTGGTCCGCCGTACCGCCCAGCCATTGGGTGACATTGAAGGGCAAGGGCCCAGTGGTGGGGCCATTCTCGCTGCGCTAGGGCTGTGCCGCGGGGCTGGCCAAGGCCGGCAGGCCTGATAGGAATGCCGCCCCGCATCCTCAACCGAGCCCAGCCATGTCCCTGACCGATCCCGTCCTCGTCGAAGTCCTGCGCGGCGACAGCGTCGAATGCGTCCACCGCGGCGCGGCGGTCGTCTGCGACGCGGCGGGCCGGGTCGTGTTCTCCATCGGCGACGTCGAGCGCGCCATCTATCCGCGCTCCGCCATCAAGGTCCTCCAGGCGCTGCCGCTGGTCGAGAGCGGCGCTGCCGATCGCTACGGCTTCGGCGCGGCCGAACTGGCGCTGGCCTGCTCGTCGCATGGCGGTGAGGAGCGGCATGTGGCGACGGCCGCCGGCATGCTGGCCAAGGCCGGCCTCGGGGAGCCCGATCTCGAATGCGGCACCCACTGGCCCTCGGGGGCAGCGGCGACCCATGCGCTCGCCCGCTCGGGCGGCAAACCCTCCGCCCTGCACAACAACTGCTCGGGCAAACATGCCGGCTTCGTCTGCTTCGCCTGCGCACAGGATATCGATGTGCGCGGCTATGTCGGCATCGACCACAAGGTCCAGCGCTTCGTCGCCGAGGCGGTGGGCGAGGTCACCGGCCACCGCCTCGATGCCGAGACCGCGGTCGGCACCGATGGCTGCTCCATCCCGACCTTCGCCATTCCGCTGACGAAGCTTGCCCATGGCTTCGCCAAGGTCGCCACCGGCGCAGGCGTCGGTCCGGAACGCGCCAGGGCCTTCGCGCGGCTCAGGGCGGCCTGCGCCGCCGAGCCCTTCATGGTGGCGGGGTCGGGCCGCTTCTGCACCGACGTGATGGGACTCCTCGGGGCGCGGGCCTTCGTCAAGACCGGGGCCGAGGGCGTGTTCTGCGCCGCGCTGCCCGAACAGGGGCTCGGAATCGCGCTGAAATGTGCCGACGGAGCCTCGCGCGCGAGCGAGGTGATGATGGCCGCGCTGCTCCAGAAACTGCTGCCCATGGACGAGGCAACGGCTGCCAAATTCGGGCGCT
Organism: Archangium gephyra; assembly: GCA_943368975.1. Lineage (GTDB taxonomy): Bacteria > Pseudomonadota > Alphaproteobacteria > Rhizobiales > Phreatobacteraceae > Phreatobacter. The sequence goes on along the minus strand of CALRLZ020000007.1, from coordinate 100,077 downwards.
TCGTCCGCCCGGTCATGAAGAACTGGAACGGCACCACCGTCGGCGGCCTGCGCCCGACCTTTTCGTAACCTCCTGATAAAAGGTCTTTTTTCCGTCTGTCTCCAGCCTCACCGCGACGGCTGGGCGCAGTTCGAAGAAATTCCAAAAAAGCCTCTTGCCAGCCCGACGGGACGCGGTATCGTTCGCTTACGAATGATCTTCCGAAAAACAAAAAACGGAAGTCTCGGTCAGAGGTGGAACGGGCGGTCCCCGCCGCCCGCATCTGAGGGGAGATTGTCATGACGAAGCTCGATCTGTCGCGTCGCACCGTCGTCGGGGGCCTTGCCGCCACCGGTGTGGCCATGACCGCCGGCACCGGTTCCGCCCAGGGCGCACCGGTCAAGGTGGGTGAACTGAATTCCTACAGCCGCATGGCCGCCTTCGCCGTGCCCTACCGCAACGGCATGCAGCTCGCCGTCGAGCAGATCAACGCCGCCGGCGGTCTCGCTGGCCTCGGCGGTCGTCCGCTGGAGATCATCTACCGCGACGACGGCGCCACGCCGGGCGATGCCGTCCGCGTCGCCGAGGAACTCGTGACCCGCGAGAACGTCACGTTCATCGCCGGCGCCTTCCTGTCGAATGTCGGTCTCGCGCTCGCCGACTTCGCCAACCAGAAGAAGGTGCTCTATCTCGCCACCGAGCCCCTGACCGACGCCCTGACCATGGGCAGCGGCAACCCCTACACGTTCCGCGTCCGTCCCGGCACCTATATGCAGACCAAGATGCTGGTCGATGCCGCCAAGTCGAAGGGCGTCAAGCGCTGGGCGGTGGTGGCACCGAATTACGAATATGGCCAGTCGGCCGTCGCCGCCTTCAAGCGCCTGATGGGCGCCGCGGTGCCCGGCTTCGAGGTGGTCGCCGAGCAGTTCCCGGCCCTCGGCCGCGTCGATGCCGGCGCGACCGTCGGCGCGCTGGCCCAGAGCCGTCCGGACGGCATCTTCAACGTGCTGTTCGGCGCCGACCTGACCGCCTTCGTGCGCGAGGGCAACACGCGCGGCCTGTTCGAGCGCCGCACCGTCGTCAGCCTCCTCACCGGCGAGCCGGAATATCTCCTGCCGCTCGGCGACGAGACGCCGGATGGCTGGATCGTCACCGGCTACCCGCCGGAGCAGGTCGACACGCATGGTCACCAGGCCTTCGTCACCGCCTACAAGGCGAAGTTCAACGACACGCCGCGCCTCGGCTCGGTGCTCGGATATGTCGTGCCCTTCATGATCCGCGACATGTTCAACAAGTCGCGGTCCACCGATACGGCGGCGATGATGGAGGCCTTCAAGGGCCTGACGACGCAGACCGTCTGCGGCCCCGTCACCATGCGCGCCATCGACCAGCAGTCGACGCTTGGCGCCTGGGTCGGCGAGACCACGCTGAAGGGCAAGCTGCCGACCATGAAGAACTTCCGCTATGTCGACGGCGCCGACGTGATGTTCCCCGAGGCCGAGGTGCGCGCCGCCCGCCGGACCTGAGGGCGGACCTGTTCCGCACGACATGAACGTCCCGGGCCGCTGTGCCCGGGATCGTTTTCCCCGATGGGCCGCGGCGATGCCGCGACCCTGCTCCTATCGCTCGCGCCGAGAGCCCCCCACCGATGGATCTCTCCTTCTTCGTCATCCAGGCCCTGTCGGGATTGGCCAGCGCCTCGGCGCTGTTCGTCATCGCCTCAGGTCTCACCATCGTCTTCGGCGTGACGCGGATCGTGAATTTCGCCCACGGGTCCTTCTACATGCTCGGCGCCTATATGGCGGTGACCATCGTGCCCTGGCTGCTGGAGTTCGACCGCTCGCCGACGCTGTTCTTCGTCGGCGTCCTGGCCTCGGCGCTGGTGGTCGGCGTCCTCGGCGTCATCATGGAGGTGGTGCTGCTGCGGCGGATCTACCGGGTGCCGGAACTGTTCCAGCTGCTCGCCACCTTCGGCGTCGTGCTGATCGTGCAGGACGTGGTGCTGAAGATCTGGGGGCCGGTCGACATTACCGGGCCGCGCGCGCCAGGCATGCGCCACGGCATCGAGATCCTTGGCCAGCGCTTTCCGGCCTATGAGCTGTTCCTGATCTTCGTCGGCCCGGCAGTGCTCGGCGCCCTCCTGCTCATCATGCACAAGACGCGCTTCGGCGTGCTGATCCGCGCCGCGACCCAGGACCGCGAGATGGTCGGGGCGCTCGGCGTCAATCAGGCCATGCTGTTCACCGGCACCCTGTTCCTCGGCGCCTTCCTCGCCGGCCTCGGCGGGGCGCTGCAGATCCCGCGCCTGCCGGCCAATACCGGCATGGACCTCTCGATCATCACCGAGGCCTTTGTCGTCACGGTAATCGGCGGCATGGGTTCGGTCCCCGGCGCCTTCATCGCCGCGCTGATCATCAAGATGCTGGAAGCCTTCGGCATCCTCATCTTCCCGAAGATCACCCTGGTCCTGGTCTTCCTGCTCATGGCGGTCGTGCTGGTGGTCAAGCCCTGGGGCCTGATGGGCAAGCCGGAGGTCGCCTCGGGCCGCGCCGTGCTCCCCGAGGGCATCCTCAACCTCAAGGGCTTCTCCCGGAACGAAACCGTGGTCTGGATCGTGCTGACCCTCGCCCTGCTGCTCGTGCCCATCCTCGGCGATACCTACAAGGTGAAGGTCGGCATCGAGATCATGGTCTTCGCCCTCGCCGCCTTCTCGCTGAACCTGCTCATTGGCAATGGCGGCATCGTCTCCTTCGGCCATGCCGCCTATTTCGGCGTCGGCGCCTATGCGGCGGGCCTGCTCGTCACCGGGCCGCTCAAGGCACCGATGGAACTGGCGCTGGTCGCCGCGCCGCTGGCCGGCGGACTCGCCGCGGCGCTGTTCGGCTATTTCATCGTCCGCCTCTCCGGCATCTACCTCGCCATGCTGACGCTCGCCTTCGCCCAGATCACCTATGCCATCTTCTTCCAGTGGGTGGAGGTGACGGGGGGTGACAACGGTGTCGTCGGCGTCTGGCCATCGCGCTGGGCGGCAACCCGCGAAGTCTATTTCTACGTCGTCGCCGTGCTCGCCCTGACGAGCATCGTGGCGCTGCGGCACCTGTTCTACACGCCCTTCGGCTACACGCTGCGCGCCGCCCGCGACAGCGCCAACCGGGCCGATGCCATCGGCATCGACGTGAAGACCCATCGCTGGCTCGCCTTCATCGTCGCGGGTGCTGCGGCGGGCCTCGCCGGCGGGCTCTACTCCTTCTCCAAGGGTTCGATCGACCCGACGATGATCTCCATCGCCATGTCCATCGACTTCCTGATGATGATCCTCACCGGCGGCATCCAGACGGTGATGGGCCCGCTTGTCGGCACCGCGGTCTTCCACTCGGTGAAGGACTTTTTCATGCCGCTCACCGACTTCTGGCGCTTCTTCCTCGGCGTCTCGATCATCGCCATCGTGCTGATCTTCCCGAAGGGCGTGGTCGGCGCTCTGGACGGACTGCGCGAACGGATGGGACGCCGCGCGCCCTCTCCCGCCACACCTGCGGCTGTCGCCAGGGAGACCGCGTGATGCAGCCGCTCCTGACCGTTACCGGCCTCGAAAAGCGCTTCGGCGGCGTCACCGCCGGCAAGGACGTCACCTTCAGCCTGGCAGCGGGCGAGATGCTCGCCATCATCGGCCCGAACGGTGCCGGCAAGTCGACGACCTTCAACATGGTCGGCGGACAGCTGAAGCCCGATGCCGGGTCCATCGTTCTGGCGGGCCAGGACATCACCGGCAAACCGCCGCGCGAGATCTGGCGCCTCGGGGTCGGCCGCACCTTCCAGATCGCCCAGACCTTCATCTCGATGAGCGTGGTCGAGAACGTGCAGATGGCGCTGATCTCTCATCACGGCCAGACGCGCTCGGTCAAGGAGGCCGCCACCCGGCTGCACCGCGATGCCGCCATCGGCTTTCTCGCCCGTGTCGGCATGGCCGACATGGCCGACCGCCCGGTCAACGAACTGGCCTATGGCGACGTCAAGCGGGTCGAACTCGCCATCGCGCTCGCCTCGGAGCCCAAGCTCCTGCTCATGGACGAGCCCACCGCCGGCATGGCGCCGAAGGAGCGCACGGCCCTGATGCAGCTGACCTCCGACATCGCCCGGGCCCACGGCATCGGCGTGCTCTTCACCGAGCACGACATGGATTCGGTCTTCGGCCATGCCGACCGCATCCTGGTGCTGGTGCGCGGCGAGATCATCGCCACCGGCACGCCCGACGAGGTGCGCTCCAACCAGCGCGTCAAGCAGGTCTATCTCGGCGAGGCGGGGTCGCAGGCCGCCCTCAAGGCCCGCCGGCAGGCCGCGGAGGCTCATTGATGTCCGCAGCACCCACCGCCACCATCCTGGAGACCCGCGGCATTGCCGCCGCCTATGGCCATGCCCAGGTGCTGTTCGGCGTCGACATCACGCTGCGCGCCGGTGAGGTAGTGGCGCTGATGGGCCGCAACGGCGCCGGCAAGTCGACGACGCTGAAGGCGATCATGGGCGTCGTGCCGCCGCAGGCCGGCACGGTCAGTTTCGAGGGCCAGGACGTGACGGGCTGGCAGCCCTACCGAATCGCCCGTCTCGGCCTCGGCTATGTGCCCGAGGACCGGCGGATCTTCACCGACCTGACCGTGTTCGAGAACCTCGAGGTCGGCCGGAAGGCGGCGGCGGGCGCGCCGGGCAAGGAGCCCTGGTCGCTCGACCGGCTCTTCGCCATCTTCCCGAACCTCGCGGAAATGAAGGGCCGCCGCGCCTCGGCCATGTCGGGCGGCGAGCAGCAGATGCTGACCATCGCCCGCACGCTGATGGGCAATCCGCATGCCGTGCTGCTGGACGAGCCATCCGAGGGCCTCGCGCCCGTCATCGTCGAGCAGATGGCCGATGCCGTCCTCGCCATGAAGGCGCAGGGCATCGCCGTCCTGCTGTCGGAACAGAACCTCTATTTCGCCTCGGCCGTGTCCGACCGCGCCTATGTCATCGAGAAGGGCGCCATCCGCTATGAGGGGACAACGGAGGACCTCGAGGCCAACGACGAGATCAGGGAAGCCTATCTCAGCGTGTGAAACCGACAGCCGGACGGCGTTGCCCCGACCGCACCGTTCGTAGACGAATGAAAAGGACGACATTGTGAGGCGCGTTGCCGGCATCGACGTTGGAGGCACTTTCACCGACCTGCTCCTGACCGAGCAGGACGGGGCAAGCGTGACCGTGAAGCTCGCCAAGGTGCCGACCAGCATCGCCAACCAGGCGGTAGGGGTGGTCAAGGCCATCGAGGCAGCCGGCGTCAGCCCGGCCGATCTCGACCTCATCATCCACGGCACGACGGCCACCACCAATGCGGTGCTGGAGCGCAAGGTGGCCAAGGTCGGCCTCATCACCACCGCGGGCTTCCGCGACACCCTCGAACTCGGACGGCGTACCCGGCCGCGCGCCTATGGCATGACCGGCACTTTCGAGCCGCTGATCGAGCGGCCCTTCCGCCGCGAAGTGGCCGAGCGCATGAACGCGCAAGGGGAGGTGGTCACGCCGCTCGACGAGGCCGCCGTGAGGCGCGAGGCCGAGGCCCTGACCGCGGCCGGCTGCGAGGCCATCGTCGTGCATTTCCTGCACTCCTACGCCAATCCCGCCCATGAATTGCGCGCCGGCGAGATCGTCCGCAGCGTCTGGCCGAACAGCTACGTGACGCTGGGCCATGAACTCCTGTCGGAATATCGCGAGTACGAGCGCGGCACGACGGCGAGCGTGAATGCCGCGGTGCAGCCGATCCTCGACCGCTATGTTCAGCGGCTGCAGGCTGATCTCTCGGCCAAGGGCTTTTCCCGCGACCTCCTGGTGATGAACGGCAATGGCGGCACGGTGCCGGCGACGCTGGTGGCGCGCGAGGCGGCGAAGACGGTGATGTCGGGCCCCGCCTCCGGCGTCATGGCGGCGGCGGCGACGCTGGCCCAGTCCGGCCTCACCAATGCCATCACCTATGACATGGGCGGCACCTCCACCGACGTGGCGCTGATCCATGGCGGCGTGCCGGAGGTCTCGGCGGAGCTGACCATCGACTACGGCCTGCCGATCCACCTGCCCATGGTCGACGTGCGCACGGTCGGTGCCGGCGGCGGCTCCATCGCCGCGGTCAACACGGCGGGGATGCTGCAGGTCGGGCCGCATTCGGCCGGGTCCGAGCCGGGGCCGATCTGTTATGGTCGGGGTGGCACCCGTCCGACGATCACCGACGCCAACCTGATCCTCGGCCGGCTCGATCCCGACCGGCTTACCGCCGTGCAGGGCAAGGTCTCCCGCGACGACATCCGCGCCATCTTCGCGCGCGACCTGGCGCAGCCGCTCGGCATGAGCGTCGAGGAGGCGGCGGCGGCTGTCATCCGGCTCGGCAATGTCCACATGTCCGGCGCCATCCGCATGGTGTCGCTGTCGCGCGGCTACGACCCGCGCGACTTCGTCCTCTTCGCCTTCGGCGGCGCGGGGCCGCTCCATGCCGTGGCACTCGCCCGCGAGCTCGGGATCCCGGAGGTGCTGGTGCCGGCGCGTCCGGGCCTGACCAATGCTCTGGGCTGCCTCGTCGCCGATCTCCGGCAGGACCGGGTCAACACCGTCAACAAGCCGCTCGACCAAGTCGACATGGACGAGGTGAAGCGGCTGATGACGGCGCAGCGCGACAGCGCTCTCGCCGTGGTCGAGGAGGAGAAGGCCGAGATCGAGGAGATGCTGGTCATCCACGGTGCCGACATGCAGTTCCGCGGCCAGACCCATCTCATCCGCGTGCCGCTGGCCTCGCCCGACGTGACGCGGGCGGAGATCCAGGCGGCCTTCGAGGCGGCCTATTTCCACCGCTTCCAGGTGCGTCTGCCGGAAATCCGCGCCGTGCTGGTCAATCTCGTGACCTCGGTGATCGGCCGGCGTCGCGCCTTCCCGCTCTCCGCCCTGCTCGACGCCTCGGCACGGGCGGGAACCGTGGAAGGCGCCGTCATCGGCGAGCGGCAGGTCCATGCGGACGGGCGCTGGTGGGACGCCAAGGTCTATTCGCGCGACGCGCTGCCGATCGGCGCCGCGGTGACCGGCCCGGCCGTCATCCAGCAGATCGACGCCACCACGGTCATCGAGCCGGGCGCGGTGGCGACCGTCGATGCCATTGGCAATCTCCGGGTGAGGGTTTGAGCATGGTCTTCGCCGTCCTGTCCGCCACGGCCTGCCCCACCCGCACCCTCCCCTTGTCGCTTCGCTCCAAGGAGAGGGGGACTACCGCCGCTCGCTCCGCTTGGCAGGGGTTGCGCCAGGCCCGACCGATGATGCCCTGGCGCGCGGTTGAAGTCCCCCTCTCCTCGCGTGAGCGAGGGGAGGGTGCGGGTGGGGCCTTCTCACCTCGGAGCATCGTCCGATGAGCTCTCCTCTTCCCATCGACGCGCTGACGCTGGCCGTCATCCAGGCCGGCCTGCAGCAGGTCTGCAACGAGATGGACATCGCCTTCTCGCGCTCGGCCTTCTCGCCGGTCATCGCCGAGGCCGACGACCGCGCCGACGGCATCTATGACCGCGACACCGGTGCCCTCATCAGCCAGGGCGAGTTCGGCCTGCCGGTCTTCGTCGGCACGATGCAGCATTCGACCGGCCACATCATCCGCCTCATCGGCGAGGGCAAGGTGGGCCGCCCGGAGCCGGGCGACATCTACATCGTCAACGATCCCTATCTCGGCGGCACACACCTCATGGACGTGCGCTTCGCCAAGCCGGTCTTCGTCGATGGCGCGCTGTTCTGCTGGCTGCAGAATACAGGCCACTGGCCCGATATCGGCGGCATGGTGCCCGGCGGCTTCTCGGCCCATGCGACCGAGGTCGAGCAGGAGGGCCTGCGGCTGCCGCCGGTGAAACTGTTCAAGCGCGGCGAGATGGACCAGGAGATCTTCGCCATCATCTCCTCCAACATCCGCATCGCCGACCAGCGCATCGGGGACATCAAGGCCCAGGCGGCGGCTCTGCTGGTGGGCGAAAACAGGCTGATGGATCTCGTCGCCAAATACGGCACGGCGACGCTGGACGAGGCGATCCGCCAGATCCGCGCCCGCTCGGCCGAGCGCATGCGCGCGGAGATCCGCGCCATTCCCGACGGCGTCTACGAGGCCGAGAGCTTCGTCGATTCCGACGGCGTGGTGAACGAGCCGCTGCGCATCGCCCTGACCCTGACCAAGGCCGGCGAGACCATGACCTTCGACTTCTCGCAGTCGTCGCCGCCGTGCCAGGGGCCGATGAACTCGGTCTTCGCCACGACCTGCTCGTCGGTCTATCTCGGGGTGAAGCACATCTTCCCGGACGTGCCGATCAATTCCGGGGCTTTCGAGCCGCTCACGATCCTCAAGCCCGAGGGCACCTTCCTCGACGCGCAGTACCCGCGCCCGGTCTCGGGCTGCGCGGCGGAGGTCTCCCAGCGCATCGCGGAGGCCGTGTTCCTCGCCCTCGTCCAGGCCATTCCTGACAAGGTGACGGCGGCCCCCGCCGGCACGTCCGGCAACTTTGCCCTCGGCGGCTTCGACCCGGCGAAGAAGGCCGGCTACGTCATGTACCAGATCACCGGCGGCGGCTATGGCGGCAACATCGCCCATGACGGCCTGACCAATGGCTGTTCGACCATCGGCATTTCCAAGACCGCGCCGGTGGAGGTGATGGAGCAGTACTATCCCGTGCTGTTCCGCCGCTTCGCCCTGCGCGAGGGCTCGGGCGGAGCCGGCAAGACGCGCGGCGGCTTCGGCGTACACTACGAGGTGGAGTTGCTGCGCGGCGAGGCGCGCGCCTCCTTCGTCATGGATCACGGCCGCTTCGGCCCGCCTGGCGTACTGGGCGGCCAGGATGGCGCGCCCAACGTCGTGAAGATCCACCGCGGCACTGAGACGACGATCCCCGAACACCTGTCCAAGGACCAGGGGCTCGCCATCCGCGCCGGTGACCGGGTCGAGGTGATGACGCCCGGCGGCGGCGGCTATGGCGATCCGCGCCAGCGCGACCCCGCAGCGATCGCCCTCGACGTCGCCCGCGGGTACTACACCGCGGCGGAGGTCGAGGCGCTGTGGGGATGGAGGGGTTGATGACCTATTTTCGTCCGACCAGCCTCGACGAGGCGATCGCCATCAAGGCGGCACAGGACGTGACCGTGCTGGCCGGAGGCACCGATGTCTATCCGGTGCGCACCGCCCGGCGGGCCTGGGGCGATCCCGCCCACAAACCTGTCCTCGACATCACCGCTGTCCCGGGCCTGCGCGGGATCACGGAGGAGGCGGGAGGCTGGCGGCTTGGCGCGCTCACCACCTGGACAGACCTCGCGACAGCCGACCTGCCGCCCCTCTTCGACGGCTATGTGCAGGCCGCCCGCGCCGTGGGCGGCGTCCAGGTGCAGAATCTCGGCACGCTCGCCGGCAATATCGTCACGGCCTCACCGGCCGGCGACGGCATCCCGAACCTGATGGCGCTCGACGCCGTGGTGGAAGTCGCCGGAAAGGGTGGCACGCGCACCCTTCCGGTCCAGGCATTTTCCACCGGTTATCGCAGCACGGCGCTGGCGGCGGACGAGATCGTCACGGCCCTCATCGTGCCGAAGCTCGCCGGCGCCCGTTCGACCTTCCTCAAGCTGGGTGCCAGGGCCTATCTCGTCATCTCCATCGCCATGGTCGCGGTCGTGGTGGCGACCGATGCCGAGGACCGGATCAGCGCCGTGCGGATCGCCGTCGGCGCCTGTTCGGCCGTCGCCCGGCGGCTCACCGCCCTTGAAGCCGCCCTCCTCGGCCAGCCCCTCGGGCAGGCCGCGGGGCTGGTCACGGCGGGCCATCTCGCCGGCCTCGCCCCCATCGACGACGTGCGCGCCACCGCCGCCTACCGTCTCGCCGCGGCGGAGTCGCTGGTGCGCGACGCGCTCACCGATCTTGCCGCCACCGCCGCCCGGAGGGCTGCCTGATGCTCGACCGTCCCGCCTTTCCGACCGTCACGCTCACCGTCAACGGCAGCGACCGGACGGTGGCGGCCGACCCCTTCGCCAGCCTCGCCGACACGCTGCGCGAAGGGCTCGGCCTCACCGGCACCAAGATCGGCTGCGATGCGGGTGACTGCGGCGCCTGCACGATCCTGATGGACGGCGCGCAGGTCTGCGCCTGCCTCGTCGCCACGGCGCAGGCCGAGGGCCGGGCGATCACCACGATCGAGGCCGAGGATCCCCTCGTCGACCGGCTGCGCGCCGCCTTTCTCGCAGCCGGCGCCGCCCAGTGCGGCATCTGCACCCCGGGCATGATCATGGCGGCAGCCGACCTGCTGGCGCGCAACGCGTCGCCGAGCCGCCGCGAGATCGAGGACGGCATCGGCGGCGTGCTCTGCCGCTGCACCGGCTATATCAAGATCATCGAGGCCATCGAGGCGGTGGCGCGCGGCGCCAATGCCTTCGCCCCGGTCGCCGAGGCGGGGGCCGCCGTCGGCGCCCGCATTGCCCGCGCCGATGGGCTCCCCAAGGTGCAGGGCACCGACCGCTTCGGTGCCGACTTCGCGCCCGAGGGTGCGCTGTGGATGCGCGCGGTGCGCTCGCCCCATGCCCGCGCCCGCTTCACCCTCGGCGATCTTTCGGCGGTGAAGGCGGCCCATCCGGGGCTCGAGGCCATCCTCACTGCTTCGGACATTCCCGGCGCCAATTCCTTCGGCATCTTCCCGACCATCAAGGACCAGCCGGTGCTGGCGCCGGGCTTCGTGCGCTACCGGGGCGAGGCCATCCTCGCCCTTGTCGGCTCGCGCGACGCCGTGGAGGGACTCGCCGATGCCGCGCTGCCGATCACCTGGCATGTCGAGCCAGCGCTGATCGGCGTCGATGCAGCCCTCGCTGAAGGCGTGACGCCACTCCACCCGAACATCCCCGACAACGTGCTGACCCGCGGCTATCTGGAGACCGGCGACATCGCCGAGGGGCACAGGCTGGGCGCCGCGACCGCCGAAGGCCGCTTCCGCACCGGCTTCGTTGAACATGCCTATATCGAGCCGGAAGCCGGTTATGCGGTCAGGACAAAAGCGATTTCAAGCGAAGTGGGAACCGGTTCGCGTGAAGAAATCGCGTGGGATGACTCCACCGACCGGATCGAAGTCACCGCCTGCACCCAGGCGGCGGTCATGGACCAGGAGGAGGTCGCCCGAGTCGTCGGTGTCTCCATGGCGCAGGTCCGCATCATCCCGACCGCCTGTGGCGGCGGTTTCGGCGGCAAGCTCGACGTCTCGATCCAGCCGCTCATCGCGGTGGCCGCCTGGCTGACGAGGAAGCCCGTCCGCATCGTCTATTCGCGCACCGAGAGCATGGCCTCGACCACCAAGCGCCATCCCTCGCAGATCCAGGCACGGATGTCGGCCGATGCGGCGGGCCGCTTCACCGCCTATGAGATGACCGGCGACTTCAACACCGGCGCCTATGCCTCCTGGGGGCCGACCGTGGCGAACCGGGTGCCGGTCCATGCCACCGGCCCCTACAAGGTGCCGCATGTGCGCAACGCGACCCGCGCCGTCCATACCAACGAGGTGCCGGCCGGCGCCTTCCGCGGCTTCGGCGTGCCGCAGGCGGCCCTTGCCGGCGAGACGCTGATCGACGATCTCGCCGAGAGGCTCGGCATGGACCGCTGGGCCATCCGCCGGATCAATGCCATCGGCCATGGCGACCAGACGCCGACGGGCCAGGTGCTGCACGCTTCCGCAGGCCTGCCCGAATGCCTCGACGCGGTGAAGGCCGAGTATGACCAGCTCATGGCCGGGGCCGCCGCCCACAACGCGAAGGGCGGGCGCACCGCCCGCGGGGTCGGCGTCGCCTGCATGTGGTATGGCTGCGGCAACACCTCCATGTCCAATCCGTCGAAGATGCGGATCACGCTCGCCCGCGACGGCCGGCTGACCTTCCTCAACGGCGCCGTCGACATCGGCCAGGGGTCTTCGACCGTGCTGCTGCAGATCGCCGCGGACGCCCTGGGGCTGCCGACGGCCGCCTTCGATTTCGTCGTCGGGGATACCGACCGGACTCCCGATGCCGGCAAGACCTCGGCGTCGCGCCAGACCTTCGTCTCCGGCAATGCGGCGAAGCTCGCCGGCATGGATCTCAGGGCGAAGATCCTGGCGCTGGCCAATGCCGGCCCCACGGCCCGCCTCGCCCTCGACGGTGACAGGCTGACGGTCGAGGACGGCGAGGCGAGCCGGGTCATCGACCTGTCGGTCCTGGCGTCGGAGGCGGATGCCATCGTCCTCGCCGGCGAGGGCGAATATGACCCGCCGACCACGGCGCTGGACGCCAGGGGCCAGGGCATCCCCTACGCCACCTACGGCTTCGCCGCGCAGGTGGCCGAAGTGGAGGTCGACCGCCTGCTCGGCACGGTGAAGGTGACGCGGATCCTCGCTGCCCACGACGTGGGCCGCGCCATCAACCCGACGCTGACCGAGGGCCAGATCCACGGCGGCATCGCGCAGGGGTTGGGGCTGGCGCTGATGGAGGAATATCTCCCCGGCCGCACCGAGAACCTGCACGACTATCTGATCCCGACGGCCGGCGACATGCCGGAGATCACCATCCATCTGATCGAGGATACGGAGCCGGAGGGTCCGTTTGGGGCCAAGGGCGTCGGCGAGCCGGCGCTGGTGGCCACCGCTCCGGCGATTCTCGGGGCGATCCGCCACGCGGTGGGCGTGCGGATGACCGAGGTGCCGGTCCTGCCGCACAAGCTGTGGGCCGCGATGCAGGGCCAGAGGGAGGCGGCGGAATGAGGACGGCTTTCCAAGCGCTTCCGTTTCCTGCCCCACCCGCACCCTCCCCGCTGCGCGGGGAGGGAGACTTCGACGTTCCGCCTTCCTCCCGCTGGCTGGGCCAGGCGCAGCCGGTTCAAACAATTCGCGACGCCATGGTCCCCCTCCCCGCGCCAGCGGGGAGGGTAAGGGTGGGGCTTTTCTCACAAGGTGCCCTTCACCGTGGCGCATCCCACCCCATCCCAGGAGGTCGTCATGACCGCCACTGACCATCTCTCGCTCGCGGCACGCTCGAAGAAGTTCGGCGCCGACGAGGGCGACGGCATCCTGCGTTGCGACGCCTGTCCGGTGCTGTGCCGCATCCGCCCCGGGCGGGCGGGCGCCTGTTCGCGCTATGCCAACGAGAACGGCCAGTTGGTGCGCACCGACCCGGTCGTGCTGCTGGCGAAGACCGTCGAGGACGGCGGCAAGATGGTCCCCTTCGGCACGAATGACTGGGATGGCCAGGCGCTGGATCCCCAGCGCACCTTCGTCACCGCCATCGGCGCCGGCACCACCTATCCCGACTACAAGCCGGCGCCCTTCATCGTCTCGGCGGTGCATGAGGGCGTCGACACCGTCACCGTCGTGACCGAGGGCATCTTCAGCTATTGCGGCGTCAAGGTGAAGATCGACACGGACCGCCATCTCGGCCCCGAGGCGGCGCCGATCCGCGTCGGCGGCGAGCAGGTCGGCCATGTCACGACGGCCGAATATGGCAGCCAGATGCTCTCCATCGGCGGGGTGCGCCATCTCACCGGCGGCTCGAAGAAGGAGGGCAATGTCACCTGCGACACGATGCTCAAGCTCTGCGCCGGAGAGGCGGTGACCATGGTGATCGACGGCGGCCATGAGGTGGTGGTCGCGGCGAACCAGGCCCCCATCGTCGACGGCAAGCCCGAGCAGCGCATGCGGGTGGGCTGCGGCTCGGCGACCGTCGGCATCTTCGCCAAGCAGTGGCTCGGCCATGTCGACGAGGTCATCGTCGTCGATGACCACATCACCGGCGTGCTGACCGAGCATCAGGCCGGCAAGGTGCTGGACATGCGCCAGGCCGGCATCCGCGTGCGCGGGCGCAAGTCGACGCCCGGCCGCTATTTCCAGGTCGCCAATCCCGGCATCGGCTGGGGCGGCACTGACATTGAGGATCCGCTGTCGATCATCCAGAAGATCGACCCGGAGACCGCCTGGCCGGGCCTGCGCCTCCTCATGACCTCCACGACCGGCGAGCATTTCCTCTATTGCGTGCTGGACGAGAACCTCGTGCCGGTGCCCGCCCCGATCCCGGAAGCGGTGATGAAGGTGGTCGATCGCATCGGCGAGAATTGCGAGCCCTCGCTCTGCACGGTTCTGTTCATGGCCGGCGCCGGCGGCAGCCTGCGGGCCGGCGTCACCGAAAACCCGGTCCTGCTCACCCGGTCCGTCGCCTCCGGCGAGACGAAGGTCACGATGGGCGGGGCGCCGGTCTATCTGTGGCCCGGCGGCGGCATCACCGTCATGGCCGATGTGACGAAACTGCCGAAGAACGCCTTCGGCTACGTGCCCACCCCGGCCATCGTCGCGCCTATCGAGTTCACTCTGCCGCGGGCGCTCTACGAGCGGCTTGGTGGGCATATGGACGATGTCGTCTCCATCGATGACATCCTGCGCGATGTCGCACCGCAGGCACGGATCGACGGCTGGATCGCCGACAACCCGTGGCCCTTCCCGGAGAGGCGCCCATGACGGTCAAGCGAGCCAAACGCGTCGGCGAGGTGGCGCCGGACAAACCCTATGTCCTCGAAGACCAGATCGGCTTCCTCATCCGGCGCGCCCACCAGCGCGCCAGCGCCATTTTCGAGCAGGTGATGGACGGGCTGGACGTGACGCCGGTGCAATATGCCGCGCTCGCCAAGCTGCATGACCTCGGCCCCACTTCGCAGAACCAGCTGGGCCGCCTGGTCGGCATCGATCCGGCGACGATGTTCGGGGTGGCGGGGCGGCTCGCCAAGCGCGGCCTCGTCTCGCCCTCCGTCGATCCGAATGATGCGCGCCTCGTCCTCCTCGAACTCACCGCCATCGGCCGCGACACGGTCGAGGCCATGAAGGCGCGGGGACCGGAGGTCTCGGCGCGCACGCTCGAGCCCTTGTCGGCCGAGGAAGCCGCGACGCTGCTCGCCCTGCTCGGCCGGATCGGCTGACCATGTGGGAGGCCCCGACGGTCCAGCGCCTCGACGGCGACCGGCTGCATCTGCAGCATGGGCCGATCGACGTCGTGCTGCGGGCCTGGGGCGCGGCGAGCGCGGTGCGCGAGGCCTATGAGGCGGTGGTCGCTCGGTTCGGCGCCATCCTGCCCGAACTCGCCGGGGAACTCACCGAACTGCGCAAGCCGATGGCCGAGCGCCCGGACGTTGACAGCCCGGTGGCCCGCCGCATGGTGGCGGCCTGCCGGCCCCATGCCGGCCTCTTCGTCACGCCGATGGCGGCGGTGGCCGGCGCGGTGGCGGATGAGCTGATGGCGACCCTGGTTACGGCGGCGCCGCTCGACCGCGCCTTCGTCAATGATGGCGGCGACATCGCCATCCACCTGACCGAGGGCGAGACGCTGGAGGTGGCGGTCGCCGCCGACTTCTCGCGCGGGGCCGTTCCCGCCCTCAATGGCCGCATCACCCTGACGGAGCGGGACGGGATCGGCGGCATCGCCACCTCCGGTGCGCAGGGGCGGTCCTTTTCGCTCGGCATCGCCGATTCCGTCACGGTCCTCGCCCGCGACGCCGCCTCGGCCGATGTCGCCGCGACGCTGATCGCCAATGCCGTCGATGTCGACGACCCGGCCATCCACCGCAGCCCGGCCTGCGCGCTCGACCCGGACAGCGATCTCGGCAGTCTCCTGGTGACAACCGCCGTCGGCCCGCTCGCCAAACCCCAGATCCTCGCCGCTCTGGACGCCGGCCATGCGCGCGCCGAGCAGTTCCGCCGGCGCGGCCTCATCTTCGATGCGGCGCTGATGCTCCAGGGCGAGGCCCGCATCCTCGGACCAACACGCAGCCTCAGGGAGTTGAAACCATGATCATCGACGTCAGGAAGATCGTCGTCGGCGTCGAGGAGGTCCGCCACGACGGCGGGCCGAAGCTCGACAGGCCGATCCTCAAGGGATGGATCGCCGTCGTGCTGAAGAATCCCTATGCCGGTCGCTATGTCGAGGACATCCAGCCGATGATGGAGGCGCTCAAACCCCTCGGCCTGGAGTGTGCGACGAAGCTGCTGAACGCGCTGGGCGGGGACACGGCCGCCATCGAGGCCTATGGCAAGGGCTCGCTGATCGGCTCGGCCGGCGAACTGGAGCACGGCGCGCTGTGGCACGTGCCGGGCGGCTATGCCATGCGCGAACTGCTCGGCGAGGCCCTGGCCATCGTGCCCTCCATGACCAAGGTCGGTCCGCTCGGCGCCATTCTCGACGTGCCGATCCACCACCGCAATGCGGCTTACGTGCGCTCGCATTTCGACGGCGTGACGCTGATGGTCCAGGATAGCCCGCGCCCCGACGAGATCCTCTTCGCCCTCGCCATGACGACCGGCGGACGGCCGCATCCGCGGATGGGCGGGCTGACGCAGGACCAGATCGCGAAGCGGGACGGGCAGAGGTGAGTCCCGCAGCCATCCCGATCGCGGCGGAATCGCCGCTCCAGCCCGAAGTCGGGCTGCTGATCGCCGCATCGGATGCCTTCTCGGCGTCGCTCTACCCTCCAGAGGCCCGATTTGGCTCCCCCGCCGGCCGCCTCGCGTCCCCCGACATGCGCTTCCTCGTCGCGCGCCGCGACGGCGCGGCGGTCGGCTGCGCAGGCTTGCTGGTCGCCGCGGAATGGGGCGAGTTGAAGCGCATGTTCGTTGCGGCAGAAGCACGGGGGCTGGGCCTCGGATCCGCGCTTCTCGCCGCCATCGAGGACGAGGCGCGCGGTGCCGGCCTTGCGCGCATCCGGCTGGAGACCGGTCCGCGCAACGCGGCGGCTCTCGCCCTCTATTCCGCCAACGGCTATCAGCCCTGCGGTGCCTTTCCGCCCTATGGACCGGGGCCGCACAGCGTCTTTATGGAGAAGACGCTTCTCTGACCTTGCGAGCCCTGCGCCCATGTCATCCCAGACCGATCTCGCCGGCCTCCTCGTCGTCTCCGTCGAACAGGCGGTGGCCGCGCCCTATGCCGCCTCGCGCCTCGCCGATGCCGGCGCCCGCGTCATCAAGATCGAACGCGACGAGGGTGACTTCGCCCGCCGCTACGACAAGGCGGTGGACGGCGAGAGCGCCTATTTCGTCTGGCTCAACCGGGGCAAGGAATCCGTCGTCCTCGACCTCAAGGATGGTGGCGACCAGGCGGTGCTGGCGGCCATGGTCGCCAAGGCCGACGTCTTCATCCAGAATCTCGCCCCCGGCGCGCTGAAGCGCATCGGCTTCGACATGGAGACGCTGCGCCGGCGCCATCCACGCCTCATCACCTGTTCCATCTCCGGCTACGGCGAGGAAGGGCCCTGGCAGCACCTCAAGGCCTATGACCTGCTGGTCCAGGCCGAATCGGGCCTCTCCGAGATCACCGGCGAGGGTGATGCCCGCGCCCGCGTCGGCGTCTCGGTCTGCGACATCGCCGCCGGCATGACCGCCTATCAGGCCATCCTGCAGGCGCTGATCGGCCGGTCCATCACCGGCGAGGGCCGCCACATCGCCGTGTCGCTCTACCATGCGCTCGCCGACTGGATGAACGTGCCCTATCTCCAGTACGCCTATGGTGGCATCTATCCGCCGCGCTCGGGGCTCAACCATCCCACCATCGCACCCTACGGGGCCTATCCCTGCGCCGACGGCAAGGCGATCCTGTTCTCCATCCAGAACGAGCGCGAATGGGTCTCGCTCTGCGAGAATGTCCTGGGCGATGGGGCCATCGCCACCGACCCGCGCTTCGACGCCAACGTCAAGCGCGTCGCCAACCGGGCGGCGCTGGATGCGCTCATCCTCGCCGCCTTCGCGCAGCATCCGCGCGAGACGGTCGTCGAGCGGCTGGAAGCGGCCAAGGTCGCCTATGGCCGGGTGTCCTCTCTGGATGACCTCAAGGTCCACCCGCAGAACCGCTACATGGAAGTGGACACGCCCGCCGGCCGCAAGCGGATGCTCGCCCCGGGCGCCCTCCACGACGGGACGATCCCGCAGTTCGGGCCGGTTCCGGCGCTCGGCGAACATACCGCCAGGGTGAAGGCTGAATTCGGCGGCTGATCAGCCCGCCGCGGTGGCCTCCCAGCCGCCGGTGGTGCGCGAGAACAGGATCGGCGTGGCGTTGCGGCGCAACTCGGTGTGGACATCGACGCCGGTCAGGGCGGCGAGGACCAGCAGCACGCCGCCATGGGCGACGATCAGCAGGTCGCCCTCCGGATCGTCCTCCAGCGCCATCCAGCGCGACAGGGCATGGCCGGTGCGGTGGACGAAGGTCGCCAGGCTCTCGCAGGCCGGCGGATCGACACGCCAGTCAAGCGTGCCGACAGGAGTGCCGAACAGGCCCATATAGAGGCGCTCCTGCAGGGCGGCGTCCGGTTCGGGCGTGATGTCGCGGCCGTCGGTGACGATGGCGGCGGTCCGCCAGGCCCGCATCATGGGGCTGGCGGCGACGCGGGTGATCGAGGCCAGCGCCAGGATCGAGGCGGCCTCGGCGGCCTGTGCCTCGCCCGCCGCGTTGAGCGGCGTGTCGGGGAACTGGTAGATGCCCTTGCGATTGCCCTCGGTCTCGCCATGCCGCAGGAAGATCAGCCGCGACAGGCGCGGCCGGAATGGAACGGCCCGCGAAAGGTCCTGGATCGCGTCGTAACCGAGGGTCGGCGCGACCTGTGTCGGGGTTCCGCTGGCCAAGGGGGATCTCCTGGAAAATCGGGCGTTGGCATGGACCAGCGCGGAGCCGATGTCAAAGGGGCGCGGCGCGCCATCCCCGGTTCTCCCCCTCGCCTTCCGCGAGGCCTTGGGCTAGCAAAGGGCCATGACGACCGAGACGCAGCGCCCCTCCATCCGTGACCGCATCCGCCCGATCGATGCCGGCGAGACGGTGCTCGCCGCCCATTTTCTCGGGGCCGATGCGGTCCTGACCCTGGCTTCCGGCGAGATCATCCTCGTCGGCGAGACGGACCGGCGGCTGTCCCTCCACCAGGGCGGCATTCTCGACTCCGCCTGTGACGGCACGGTGCTGCTGACCGGCGGCGACGACGGCCGCGTGCTGGCCATGGATCGCAGGGGAGACCTGCGCCGCATCCACGACAGCGGCGGCACGTGGATCGACCGGGTGGCCCTCGGCCCGAACGGCGCCATGGCCTGGAGCGCCGGCCGCAAGGTCTTCGTCGCCCAGGCCAAGGGCGAGCCGCTGAGCCTGTCCCTGCCCTCGGCGGCGGGCGGCATCGCCTTCTTTCCCAAGGGGCTGCGGCTTGCGGTCGCCCATTATAACGGCGCGACGCTCTGGTATCCCAATGTCCAGGGTGACCCGGTGAAGCTCGAATGGAAGGGCTCGCATCTCGGTGTCACGGTCAGCGGCGACCAGCGCTTCGTCGTCACCACCATGCAGGACGCGCAGCTGCATGGCTGGCGCCTCGAGGACGGACAGCACATGCGCATGTCCGGCTATCCCGGCAAGGTGCGCTCCTTCTCCTGGACGCAGGGCGGAAAGTTCCTCGCGACCTCCGGCGCCGCCGAGGCGATCCTCTGGCCCTTTTTCGGCAAGAACGGCCCGATGGGCGCCACCCCCACCATGATCGCGCCCGCCGCCAAGGCGGGCATCAAGGTGACGCAGGTGGCGGGCCATCCCGCCTCCCCGGTGATCGCGGCGGGGTTCGCCGACGGCCTCATCCTGCTCTGCCGCATCGAGGACGGCGCCGAGATCCTGATGCGCGAGCCGGACGGCGATGCCGTCACGGCGCTCGCCTGGCGCGCCGACGGCAAGGCGGTCGCCTTCGGCACCGAGAGCGGCAAGGCCGGCCTCGCCAGCCTCTAGGCTCTCACCCGGCGGGTGGCGGCGTGGTCGCGCCGCGCGCCTGGGCGATGCCGAGCACGCGCTGGTAGACACGCCCGACGACCAGCAGAACCAGGCCGAGGCCGATGAAGGACAGCGCCCGCCACAGGCCGGTCAGCCCCGCCATGTCGACAAGGAAGACCTTCAGCACGGCGAGAGCCACCATGGCGGCCGAGGCGAGGCGCAGCGTGCGGCTGCCGAAGGCGGCACCGGCGGCGAGCAGGGCAATGCCGACCACCAGCCACACGGCGGAATAGGCGTAGAGCTCGCCATCGCCGATGCCGCGGAAGGAGACCTCGCCGCGGGCGAGCATCGCCACGGTGATGTTGAGATAGGTGACCAGCATCGCGAGGCCGAAAAGGCCCATGACCCGGCCTTCCACCATGCGGCCGGCCCGCCGCTCCATCACCGCCGCCAGGACGGCCAGCACCGCCCCGAGGCCGTAGCCGAGAAGCGCCCAGTTGACGATGGGGTGGGGGCCGATATGGGCCGCGCGCATGCCGAATTCGGCGCCGGCGACCCAGGGGTTGAAGGCGATGCCCATGACGATGGCGATCCAGCCCCAGGAGGCGAAACGCAGGACGAGGACCGCGTTGTCCCAGAAGGCGCCGGTGCGGAGGGTCGCGAGGCGCGACAGGCCGAGGCCGAAGGCGAGCAGGGTGACGGTGTGGGTCGCCGCCTCGGGGAAGCGCATCGGCGCGGCGAAGAGCCTGTGGCCGTGGGCGCCGAAGGCGTGGCGGACCTGGACGATCACCAGCAGCGCCGCGAAGACCATCGCGAGGGCCTCGAGGATGCGGACGGGAGCGTCCTCGCCGCGCCGCCGGCGTAGCAACAGAGCCGCCGCCACGGCGCTGAGCGCGGGCAGGCCATAGCCCGGCAGCAGCCAGTTGAGGATCACCATGTCGCCGACATCGATGCCGTTGATCGCCGGATCCCACAGGACGCGCAGGAGGACGGCACAGGCGGCCAGCGCCGTCGCCCAGCGCAGATGCGGCAGCGGGCGGAACGTGTAGACCCAGGCAATGCCGGCGATCATCGCGGCGAGGGCGAGGGTGAGCCAGGCGCGCTCGAGCAGCAAGGTCAGAGCGAAGGCGAGAGCGGCCAGGGCGCCGATGGCATAGAGCGCCGAGGCGGAGGCGAGGCCCGGCCGCCGGCCCGATCGCAGCCGGTGCGCCGCCTCGGTCGCCGCACCGAACGTCGCGGCGAGCACCATGGCGAGCGCGGCGAAGCGCGGCGAGATGACGAAGCCCTCGACCTTGCCGTAGACGATGGCGAGGACGGCCAGCGGCATGACGACGGAGGTCATGGCGAGGGTCAGCACCACCCAGGCCTCGCGCTGGCGACGCCAGACGGCGAGGACGGCCGGGCCGATACCGAAGAGGAGGGCGATGGCGAGACCGGTCCAGACGATGCGCGAGAGCACGTCGGGGAAGTCGGGGGGTACACCGAGCGGATCGAGGAAGGTCGTGGGCCTGACGCCCACCGCCCAGCCGAGCAGCAGGAGAAGCGCGAAGAGGCCGGTGAGAGGGGCTGCCGGGGCGACCGACGGCGCGCGCCAGACGAGGACCAGCACGGCGAGCGCGAAGGCCAGGAACAGCGCGACGGCCGCCATGTCCTGGCGCCCCTCCATGACGGCGAGAAGCCCGAGGAAGGCGAAGGCGCCGAGAATGGCGACGGCGCCGACATCGACACCCCTGTCGCGCGCCGGCACGAAGCGGATGCCGGGGACGACGAAGAGCGCCGCGGTGGCGAGGCCCGCCAGCGCCTGGACGAGGCTCGGATAGGCCCCGCCGGAGGTGGCGACGAGGGTCAGGGCACCGAGCGACACGGCGACCGAGGTCGCGGCATAGCGCAGCCAGGGCCAGTCGCGGATCCAGGCGAGCGCGAAACAGGCGGCGGTGATGACCGCCGCATAGATCGGGAAGACGAAGGGGTTGGGGTCGCTGGCGGCGACGAGGAAGGGCGCCGCGAAGGAAGCGACCAGCCCGATGCCGCCGAGCAGCGGGCCGTGGACGCCGGCCAGGACGAGGGTGCCGAGACCGACCGCGCCGAGGGCGATGAAGGTCGGGGCCGGCCCGATGAAATCGTAAAGCGCATGGGCGGCATAGATGGTGGCAAAGGCGGCCACGGCGCCGACTCCGGTCAGCGCCGAGGGGATGTCGGCGACCGGCAGGGCCGGCAGGGCCGGCAGGCCCTTGTCGTTGCGGCGCAGCCATTCGCCGCCCGCCAGCAATGCCAGCGAGAAGAGGAAGCCGAGGGCGATGCGCAGGCCCGGGCCGACGAGTTCCTGCTCGATGGAGTAGCGGACGAGGAAGATGCCGCCGAGGCCGAGGGCGATGGCGCCGACCCAGACCGCCCAGCGCGAGCCGATGGTCTCCTCGAAACCGCCGAGGCCGGCGGGCTGCGGGGTTACCGGCGCTGCGGCAGGCGCCTCAACCGGATCGATGGCCTCCAGCGGTCGCGAACTGGCGACAGCGGGCACCGACCGCCGTGACGGCGGGACTTCATCGGTGAGGGGTGCCGGCAGCGGCTCGGCGACGTCCTCCGGCCGGAGCGACGGGGAGGGCTGAGGTTCGGCCGGTGCTTCGGGAACGAAGACATCCGCCGGCTCCGCGATGGCCGTCCCGGCGGCGAGCCCCGCGTGCAGGAGGCCGAGTTCGGTCTCCGCCTGCCGCAGCCGCATCTCGACCGCGTCAAGCCTCCGCTTGGCGTCGCCGGCCCGGATGAAGCCGGCGATGGCGAGGATGGGCACGCCGAGGACGAGGGCCAGGACGAGGACGATGCCGACGACGTATTCCATGGGCTGCGGCCCCCTGATGGCCGAAAATAGTGCTGCGCCGATGCGGATTGCGCCAGCGACGTTCAGCCCAATGCGGCCTCAAGGTTTCGGCCCGATGGCGCCCGCGGACGCGATTGTCACCGCTGGATGTTGCGATCGGGTTGCTGCAACCGCAGCAATGCGGTCAGCGCCCGAGGCGCAGCGCGAAGGGTTCGCCCTCGAAGGCGTCGCGGCCGCGGCCGATCCGCTCGATGGCGGAGACCATGCGGCCGTCGCGGCCGAGCATGCGGTCGGCGATGGTGACGAGGCGCAGGTTCGGCGTGGCGCTGGGGCTGAGACGCCTGAGTTCGCTGGCGAGCGCCTGCTCGTCCTCGGCGGGATTGATGGCGCAGGCGGTGATGAAGGCGGCCGCCGTGGAACGGCTGATGCCCGCCCAGCAATGGACCACGAGCGGGCTCTGTGCACCGTGGTTGCGCCACCAGCCGCCGACGAAGCCGAGCAGCCGCTCGACATGGGCATCGGCCGGGGCGATGTAGCCCTCCATCGGCGTGACGATGTCGTTCATGCCGAGGAAGAGGTGATCGTCCTGCGCCACCGCGGCCGGTCGCTGCACCGCCGTGCCCTCGTTGATCAGCGTCACCACGTGGCGCGCGCCGGAGGCCTCGACGGTCGCGGCGAGCCGGGACAGCGAACAGACGTGAACCTGCATGGACCTTCCCTCCTGGCGCCCGCAACGGCTTCTGGCCTGATAGCGCGGGATCGATGATGAGACGATGCGGCAGATCGGAGCGGCAGACAACGAAGCGCCCGCGCCCTGGCGTCCGCTCTCAGGCGGCGAGCGCCGCGAACCGGGCGAGATAGGCGGCCTTGGCGCTGTCGGAATCCATCGGCACCAGCACCGGCGGCACGCCCTTGGCACCGCCGAAGACGCCATTCGGGGCGCCGAAGATCGCCGTCGCCTCGTCGTGCCCGAAGCCGGCGAGCTGGGTCGCCTCGAGGAAGGCGGCGACATGGTCGGCCCGCTTGGTCAGGGCGGCGATGGCGGCCGGGGCCGTCGCCGGCAGGCCGAAGCGGATGTGGATGGCCCCCATCAGCCTTGCCTCGACCGTCTTGTAGTCGCCGCCGATCACCGCCTTGAACGGCGAGATCATGTCGCCGATCACGTATTCGGGCGCGTCGTGCAGCAGCACCGCGAGCCGCCAGCGCGTCTCCAGGCCGGGCTGCAGCCGCACCGCGATCTCCTCCACGAGCAGGCAGTGCTGGGCGACGGAAAAGACGTGCGGGCCGGTGGTCTGGCCATTCCAGCGGGCGACGCGCGCCAGGCCATGGGCAATGTCCTCGATCTCGACATCGAGCGGCGAGGGATCGAGCAGGTCGAGCCTGCGGCCGGAGAGCATGCGTTGCCAGGCGCGCGGCGGGCGCTGGCGCGGGGACGGTGAGCGGGTGACCATGGCCTTTCCTGCCTGCTTCGCCCGCTGCCGACAAGCCGGGTTTTGGCAGCAGCATGGCGCGAGCGGGGAGAGCGTGCCGGTGGACGGGGGACCGCCGAGGGGATAACGGGGTTGATCCTGCCTGCGCCTGGCGCGGGCCCTGGCCGAAGGATGCCGCATGATCAGCGCCGCCATGGCACGCCTGCCGCAGCCCCCCGAGGCCGCTCCCCGCCCGCCGCGCATCACGCTGGTCGACGTCGCCCGCGGCGCGGCGCTGATGGCGATGTTCGTCTATCACTTCGCCTGGGATCTTTCCTTTTTCCGGCTGATCACAACGGACATCGTCGCCCATCAGGGATGGCGCTGGTTCGCCCATGGCATTGCCGGCTCGTTCCTGGCGCTGGTCGGGGCGAGCCTGGTTCTGGCGACCCGCGACGGTTTCGACCGCGACGGCTATCTGCGCCGCCTCGCCCTGGTGGCCGGGGCCGCGGCGCTGGTGACGGCGGGCACCTATCTCTTCATGCCGGACGCCTATGTCTTCTTCGGCATCCTGCACCACATCGCCGTGGCGAGTGTCCTCGCCCTGCCCTTCCTCATGCTGCCGACGCTGGCGGTGGCCGGCGGCGCCATCACCGCCTTCGCCCTGCCCGCGCTCATCGCCCATCCGCTGCTCGACGCCGATCTCCTGCTCTGGCTCGGCCTCAGCGACCGGCCAATCCGCTCCGGCGATTTCGTGCCGCTGTTCCCCTGGTTCGGCTGTGTGCTCGGCGGGATCGTGGCGGCACGGGCGGCGCGCGCCCTCATCGGCGAGGACAGGCTTGCGGCGATCGGTGCGGACAGCCGCCCGGCGGCGCTGCTCGCCACGATGGGGCGCCATTCCCTGCCGATCTATCTCGTTCACCAGCCGCTGTTCATCGCCCTGCTCTCGGCCTGGATCTGGCTCTTTCCGGCCGCTGTCCACCACGCGCCCCTGGTTGGAGACCCGCAGACGCGGCCCTTCGTCGAGGCCTGCGTCAGAACCTGCATCAGCAACGGCCAGGAGCCGGATCTCTGCCGCGAGGCCTGCGAATGCACGGCGGACCGGCTCAAGCGCGACAATCTCTGGGGCCAGGCGCTGTCCGGCCAGTTGAGCACGACGGAACGCGCCCGCGTCGGCGAGATCGCCCGCATCTGCACGCGGGGTGAGTGAGGGCGCCAGGGACCGTGTGCCCTCGGCGGAATTGTTCGATCCGCTGCTCCGGATCAGGCACCGCCTCCACCGCGCTCGGAGAATTCGGGCCATGCCCTGCACGTCGGCAGTGCGTCCTTCGAGGCCCGCGACCCTCACCCCAGCGCCTTGACCTCCTCGTGGCGGAAACAGCCGACCAGGTGGTCGTTGGTCATGCCGACCGCCTGCATGAAGGCATAGACGATGGTCGGGCCGACGAAGCTGAAGCCGCGCGCCTTCAGGTCCTTCGACAGTTTCTGCGCCACAGCGGTCTCGGTCGGGACCTGGCTGCGGTCGCGGTGGTCCGGCTGCAGCGGCCGGCCGTCGACATGTTTCCACAGATAGTCCGAGAAGCCTTCACCGCGGCCCATCATGTCGCAATAGATGCCGGCCGCCCTGACCGTACCGACAATCTTGGCGCGGTTGCGGATGATGCCGGGGTCCGCCATCAGGGCGGCAATCTTCTCCGGTCCATAGCCGGCGACGACATCGGGCCGGAAGCCGTCGAAGACTGTCCGGAAATGGTCGCGCTTGCGCAGGATGGTGATCCAGGACAGGCCGGCCTGGAACCCGTCGAGGATCAGCTTCTCGAACAGCGCGCGATCGTCGCGTTCGGGCACACCCCAGTCGGTGTCGTGATAAGCGACATAGAGCGGGTCGTGGCCAGGCCACCAGCAGCGCGGCTTGCCGTCTGCATGATCGGTGAGCAACATGCGGGTCTCCTGCCGAATTATTTTACACTTAAAATATTTTTGGCGGGTGGGGTTGTTCGCGAAAATTCCGCGTTGATAATGCCTTCGCATTGGCCGCGACCACGGACAAGCCCGGGAGCGGTCTTCGACCCGAGTCAGACTCGGGGTGGGAGGTTTTCGATGAAGCGCATCCTTCTCTCTCTGGCGCTGGGAGCGGCCATGCTCGCCGCGCCGGCCCAGGCCCAGGAGCCGATCCGCATCGGCGTGATTCAGACCCTATCCGGTCCTGCTGCCGTCCTCGGTCAGCAGGCGCGTGACGGGCTTCAGCTCGCCGTCCGCCAGCTCGGCGGCAAGATGGGCGGCCGCGATGTCCAGGTCATCGTCGTCGACGACGAGCTGAAGCCGGATGTCGCCGTGCAGCGCGTCCAGGCCATGATCGACCGCGACCGTGTCGACTTCGTCGTCGGCCCGATCTTCTCCAACATCCTGCAGGCGATCCACGCACCGGTGGTCAATTCGCCGCGCGCCTTCCTGATCAGCGCCAATGCCGGTCCGTCGAGCTATGCCGGCCGCGGCTGCCACGAGAACTTCTTCGTCACCTCCTACCAGAACGACCAGGTGCACGAGGTCCTCGGCGCCTATGCGCAGCGGCGGGGCATGCAGAAGGTGTTCCTGCTGACCCCGAACTACCAGGCCGGGCGCGACGCCATGGCCGGTTTCAAGCGGCATTTCCGCGGCCAGATCGTCGACGAGGTCTATACCCCCCTCGGCCATCTCGACTTCTCGGCCGAGCTCGCCCGCATCGGCGCCTCGGGTGCCGACGCCCTGTTCACCTTCATGCCCGGCGGCATGGGCGTGAACCTGGTGCGTCAGTACGGCCAGGCCGGCCTCACCCAGCGCGTGCCCTTCCTCTCGGCCTTCACCGTCGACGAATCGACGCTTCCGGCCCAGCAGGACGCTGCGCTTGGCATGCTTGCCGGCATGACCTGGGCGCCGAACATGGACAACCCGCAGAACAGGAAGTTCGTCGCCGACTACGAGGCGGCCTTCGGTTCGGTGCCGGGCTCCTACGCGATGCAGGCCTATGACGCGGCCATGCTGATCAACAGCGCGGTGGTCGCCACCGGTGGCAACCTGACGGACCGTGCCGCGGTCCGAACGGCGCTGCGCAAGGCCGACTTCACCTCGCTGCGCGGCCGCTTCCGCTTCGCCAACAACCACTATCCGATCCAGGACTTCTACACGGTGCGCGCCGCCAAGCGGCCGGACGGCAAGTTCCAGACCGAGATCGTGGAGCGCATCTTCGAGAACTACACCGACGTCTACGCCGCCCAGTGCCCAATGCGCTGGTAAGCCGCACGCCGCAGCACCCTCTCCTCTCGCGGGAGAGGGTGGCTGTGCCGGGCCGGAGTTCCTGTCCGTCATCACCGGCCAAGGGGAGCGAGGGGAAGGGGATCCCGGAGCCGAAAGGCGCCGACCTCCATTTCGGTGCAGCCGCCCCTGGCCCCCCTTCCCTCGGCCTTTGGCCTCGCATGGGGTGACGGGCGGCGCGGTTCGCGCGTCTTCCCGCTCAACCGACACGCCGCCAGCCCCGAGCGCCTGACCTAGAGGCCCCATGTCCTCCACGCTCCTCATCATCCAGACGCTGAATGGGCTGCAGCTCGGCGTGCTGCTGTTCCTCATCGCCGCCGGCCTGACGCTGGTCTTCGGTGTGATGGACTTCATCAACCTCGCCCATGGCGTCCAGTACATGCTGGGGGCCTATCTTGCCGCCATGTTCGTCGCCTGGACCGGCAATTTCTTCATCGGCATCGCCCTCGCGCTGATCAGCGCCCTCGCCTTCGGCCTGCTGCTGGAGGTCGTGGTGATGCGCCATCTCTACGACCGCGACCATCTCGAACAGGTTCTGGCGACCTTCGGGCTGATCCTGTTCCTCAACGAGGGCGTGAAGATCGTCTGGGGCGCGGCGCCGCTGCAGGTGCCGATCCCCGACTCGCTGTCGGGCACGATCCGTATCGCCGACGGCGTGCTCTATCCGGTCTGGCGCCTCGCCATCATCGGCTCGGGGCTCGCCGTGGCGCTCGGGCTCTATCTGATCGTCGCCAAGACGCGCGTCGGCATGCTGATCCGGGCGGGCGCCACCAATGCGCCGATGGTCTCGGCGCTGGGCGTCGACATCCGCCGCCTGTTCATGATCGTCTTCGGCTTCGGCGCCATGCTCGCCGGCTTCGCCGGTTCGATGGCCGCGCCGGTCTTCTCGGTCGAGCCGGGCATGGGCGACAACCTGCTCATTCTCGCCTTCGTCGTCATCGTCATCGGCGGCATCGGCTCGATCCGCGGCGCCTTCATCGGCGCCCTGCTGGTCGGCCTGGTCGACACGCTGCTGCGCTCCTTCTCGGTCGATCTGCTGCGCCTCGGCGGCATGTCGCCCTCGGATGCCCGCACCATCGGCCCGGCGATTGCCTCCATGTCGATCTATATCCTGATGGCGGCGGTGCTGTTCTTCCGGCCGACCGGCCTGTTCCCGGCCAAGGGCTGAACCATGGCCGAAACCCCTGCCCCCACCCCCGCACTGCCAGCGACGCCGCCGCTCTGGCGCCGGCTCTGGCTGCCCGTCCTCGTCTTCGCGCTGCTGGCGCTGGTGCCCTTCGTCTGGGGCGAGCGCTTCATTCTCGGCCTCGTCACCCGCGCGATGATCATGGCGATCGCCGCCCTGTCGCTTGACCTCATCCTCGGCTATGGCGCGCTCGTCTCCTTCGGCCATGCGGCCTTTCTCGGTCTCGGCGCCTATGCGGTGGCGATCCTGTTCTCCCACGACATCGTCGACGCGGCGATCGCCTTCCCCGTGGCCATCCTGGTCGGCGCCGGCTTCGCCTTCGTCACCGGCGCCATCTCGCTGAAGACCCGCGGCGTCTATTTCATCATGATCACCCTGGCCTTCGGCCAGATGGCCTTCTTCACCGCGACGAGCCTGTCGGCCTATGGCGGCGATGACGGCCTGCGCATGTTCCACCGCTCGGAAGTCTTCGGCACCCGCGTCCTGGCCAACGACACCACCTTCTATTTCGTCGTGCTCGGCACGCTCGCCGGCTGTTTCGTGCTGCTGAAGATGATCGTCGGCTCGCGCTTCGGGCGGGTGCTGCGCGGCGCCAAGGAGAACGAGCGGCGCATGCGGGCCCTCGGCTTCGACCCGTTCCGCTACCGGCTCGCCGCCTATGTCATTGCCGGCGCCATCTGCGCCCTGGCCGGCGCGCTCTTCGCCAATCTCGGCATGTTCGTCGCCCCCGCCTACATGACCTGGCAGCGCTCCGGCGAGTTCATCGCCATGGTGGTGCTCGGCGGCATGGGCACGCTGATCGGCCCGATCATCGGCGCCATCGGCGTGACGCTGGTGGAGGAATGGCTGGCGGCCCTGACGCAGCACTGGAAGGTGATCTTCGGGCCGATGGTGGTTCTGGTCGCCATCTTCGCGCGCGGCGGCATCGTCAAGCTGCTGGAGCGAGTGGCCGGCAAATGACAGCGCCCATCCTTTCCCTGAACAACCTGCACAAGGCCTATGGCGCGCTGAAGGTGACGGACGGCGTCAGCCTCGACGTCGGCGCCGGCGAGCTGCACGCCATCATCGGCCCGAACGGCGCCGGCAAGACGACGCTCATCTCGGAGATCACCGGCGAGGTGGCGCTCGATGCCGGGACGGTGACCTTCGACGGTGCCGATGTCACCGCCCTGCCCGTCCATGCCCGGGCCCTGAAGGGCCTGACGCGTTCGTTCCAGATCACCCAGGTCCTGCCGGGCTTCACGGTGCTGGAGAATGTCGCAACCGCCGCCCAGGCCCATGACGGATCATCGTTCCGCTTCTTCCGGTCAGCGGGCGCTGACCGGCGGCTCAACGACACCGCCATGGCGGCCCTTGGCGAGGTCGGCCTCGCCGCGCGGGCGGCCCTGCCGGCGGCCAGCCTGTCGCATGGCGAGAAGCGCCAGCTCGAGATCGCCATGGCGCTGGTGTCGCAGCCCAAGCTCCTCCTCCTTGACGAGCCCATGGCCGGCATGGGGCGGGAGGAGACCGAGCGCATGGTCGCGGTGCTGATGGCGCTGAAGGGGCGCTATCCCATGGTGCTGGTGGAACACGACATGCACGCCGTCTTCCGCCTCGCCGACCGCATCTCCGTGCTGGTCTATGGCCAGGTCATCGCCTCCGGCAGCCCCGAGGCGGTGCGCGCCGATCCGGCGGTCCGCGAGGCCTATCTCGGCGAGGAGGAGTTCGGATGAGCGAGCCCGACCTCGCCATCGATGCCGAGACGCGCCTGGCGCATCAGAGCGGCGATACCCGGCCGGAGCTCAGGCTCTGGCTGCGGCTGCTCACCTGCACGACGATGATCGAGCGCGAGATCCGCCGTCGCCTCGCCGAGCGGTTCCAGATCACCCTGCCTCGCTTCGACCTGCTGGCCCAGCTCGACAAGTCGCCGGAGGGCATGACGCTGGGCGACATCTCCCGCCGCATGATGGTCACCAACGGCAATGTCACCGGCCTCGTCGCCCGCATCGCCGAGCAGGGCTATGTCGAGAAGCGCCGCGACGCGTTCGACGGCCGGGCCCAGCGCATCGTCATGACCGCCAAGGGCCATCACGACTTCGCCCGCATGGCGCGCGAGCATGGCGCCTGGGTGCGCGAGTTGCTCGCCGACATCGACCCGACCGAGCGCGAGGTGCTGATGGGCCTTCTCGCCAGGACCAAGGCCTCGGTCGCCCGCGCCGCGGCCGCCCGGCAGGAGGGCGCGGCATGAGGTCCCAACCCCGGAACATCCGATGCTGAGCGTCTCCAACCTCCAATCCGGCTATGGCGATGTCCAGGTGTTGTTCGGCGTCTCGCTCTCGGTCGGCACGGGCGAGGTGGTCACGCTTCTCGGCCGCAACGGCATGGGCAAGACCACGACGATCAAGTCGATCTTCGGCCTGTTGAAGCCCGCCGCCGGGACGATCGACGTCGACGGGGTCGCGCTCGCCGGCCATCCGCCCTTCCGGGTCGCCCAGGCCGGGCTCGGACTGGTCCCGGAAGGCCGGCAGATCTTCCCCAATCTCGACGTCGAGGAAAACCTCGTCGCCACCGCCGCCAACCGCGACCGCCGCGCCGCGGCCTGGACCCTTGAGCGCGTCTACGAATTTTTCCCGCGGCTGAAGGAGCGCCGCCGCAACATGGGCAACCAGCTCTCGGGCGGCGAGCAGCAGATGCTGGCCATCGGCCGGGCACTGATGACCAATCCGAAGCTCCTGGTGCTCGACGAGGCGACGGAAGGCCTCGCGCCGGTGATCCGGGCGGAGATCTGGGCCTGTCTCGCGCGCCTCAAGCAGGACGGCCAATCGATCCTGGTCATCGACAAGAACGTCGATGCTCTGGTCAAACTGGCGGACCGGCACCTGATCCTGGAGAAGGGCCGGATCGTCTGGGAAGGGACGAGCGGCGACTTCCTCGCCAGTCCCGACCTGAAGGATCGCTACCTGCACGTTTGATCGGATCTGCCCATGGCCACCCCGCTCGCCGAAACCATCGCCCGCGAATACGGGACGCCGGCCGTCGTCATCGACATGGACCGTGTCGCGGCGAATATCGCCCGCGTCCAGGCCCAGTGCGACGCCGCCGGCATCGCCAACCGG
This sequence comes from Archangium gephyra, assembly GCA_943368975.1. Classification (GTDB taxonomy): domain Bacteria; phylum Pseudomonadota; class Alphaproteobacteria; order Rhizobiales; family Phreatobacteraceae; genus Phreatobacter. Next base: position 68,529 of record CALRLZ020000007.1, on the reverse strand, counting down.
CCGCATATCAAGACCCACAAGAGCCCAGAGCTCGCCAAGATGCAGGTCGCAGCCGGCGCCAGGGGCATCACCTGCCAGAAGATCGGCGAGGCGGAGGTGATGGCCGCGGCCGGCCTCGACGACATCCTGATCAGCTACAACCTCCTCGGCGAGGAGAAGATGAACCGGCTGGGTCGGCTGCTCGAGACCACCACCGTCACGGTGGCCGCCGACAATGCCACCGTCATCGGCGAGCTGCCGAAGGCCGCCGCCCTCGCCGGCCGGCCGCTCGGCGTCGTCATCGAATGCGACACGGGCCGCAAGCGCGCCGGTGTCGAGACGCCGGGCGAGGCCATCGAACTCGCCAAGCTGATCGCTGCCTCGCCCGGCCTCGCCTTCAAGGGCTTCATGATGTACCCGACCGAGGACGGCTGGCCGGAGGCGCAGAAATTCCTCGACACGGCGCTGGCCGGCATCCGCCTCGAAGGGCTCGATGCCGAGATCATCTCCACCGGCGGCTCGCCCAACATCAAGAATATCGGCAAACTCGCGGGCGCCACCGAGCACCGTCCCGGCACCTATATCTACAACGACCGGATGCAGGTGCAGGTCGGCGTCGCCACCCTCGATGACTGCGCCCTCTCCGTCTATTCCACCGTGGTGAGCCGCGCCGGGGCCGATCGCGGCATTCTCGATGCCGGCTCGAAGACGCTGACCGCCGATCCCGGCGGCGGGCTCGACGGCTACGGGCTCATCCTCGAACATCCGGAAGCGCGCATCGCCAAATTCGCCGAGGAGCATGGCTTCCTCGACCTGTCGAAGTGCAACGAACGGCCGAAGGTCGGCGACATCGTGCGCATCGTGCCGAACCATGTCTGCGTGGTGGTCAACATGGTCGACGAGGTGGTGATGGTGCGCGGCGAGGAGATCGTCGGTATCCTCCCCGTCGCGGCCCGCGGCAAGCTCAGGTGAGGAGACGGACATGACCCCGGAAGAGAAGCTTGCCCAGCTGGGCCTGACGCTGCCCGCGACGCCGACGCCGGCCGGCAATTACGTGCCGTTCAAGCGCGACGGCAATATCGCCTATCTGGCGGGCCAGGGCCCGCGGAAGGCCGACGGCTCGCTGCACACCGGCAAGGTCGGGGGGGACGTGACGGTGGAGGCGGCCTATGAGCACGCCAAACTCGTGGGCTTGCAGATCCTTGCCTCGGCCAAGGCAGCGGCTGGCGGCGACCTTTCCAAGGTCGAGTTCCTCAAGGTGCTCGGCATGGTCAACGGCACACCGGATTTCGGCGACCATCCCCGCGTCATCAACGGCTTCTCGGACCTGATGGTCGCCGTCCTCGGCGACCGTGGCCGCCACGCCCGCTCGGCCGTCGGCATGGGCTCGCTGCCGATGGGGATCACAGTGGAGATCGAGGCGGTGATCCGGATCCACGACTGAGGAGCCCCACCATGGCCCGCGCCCCCGTCTATTACGGCGACTACCTGAAGCTCGACCGGCTGCTCTCCGCGCAGGAGCCGGAGAGCGTCAAGGAGGGGGTGGATGCCCATGACGAGATGCTCTTCATCATCGTCCACCAGGCCTATGAGCTGTGGTTCAAGCAGGTGCTGCACGAGCTCGACCGGATCGAACGCGACTTCGGCAGCGTGCCGGTGGATGACGACGCGCTCGCGCGCATCGTCCACGGCCTCAACCGCATCCACGAGATCCTCAAGCTTACGCTCGGCCAGCTCGACGTGCTGGAGACGATGACGCCGTTCGATTTCCTCGACTTCCGCGACCTCTTGATGCCGGCCTCAGGCTTCCAGTCGCTGCAGTTCCGGCTGATCGAGACGCGGCTCGGCCTCGCCTCCGACATCCGCGTGCCCTTCGACGACAAGGCGGTGGACGAGAGGTTGTCGCTTGGCGACCGGCAGGCGCTGGCGGCGGCGCGGGCAAAGCCCTCGCTCTTCGATCTCCTCGACCGCTGGCTTGCGCGCACGCCCTTCCTCGAATGGGGCGGCGGATCCTTCCGCGAGGCCTATCGCGAGGCCGTCAAGGCACACCTGACCCGCGACAAGGCCATCGTCGAGGCCGACACCGCCATGCCGGCCGAACGGCGCGAGCGCGAGCTGAAGGCCATGGACCGTGCTCTCGCGGCCTTTGCCGCGGTGTTCTCGCCGGAGGATGACCGCGGCGGCTGGCGCCTCGGCCCGTCCTCCGTGCAGGCGGCGCTGTTCATCACGCTCTACCGCGACAAGCCGGCGGTGCATCAGGCCTTCCGGCTGCTCGCCGCCCTGATGGACATCGACGAGACCATGACGCTCTGGCGCTATCGCCACGCCCTCATGGTCGAGCGGATGATCGGCGTGAAGATCGGCACGGGCGGCTCCTCGGGCGGCGCCTATCTCAAGACCACAGCCGAGCGCCACCGGATCTTCGGCGACCTCTTCCGCCTCTCCACCTTCCTCATCCCGCGCTCGGCCCTGCCGCCGCTGCCGGCCGAGGTGCAGGCCCGCATGGGCCTCGTCTACGCGGCATGACGGCGCTCGACCTCACCGGGCATTTCGCGCGCTTTCGGGCAGCGTCGCCCGACCGCATCAACCTCGCCGCCCATTCGCATCACGACTGGCCGGACGTGACCCTGGCCGCGCAGGAGGCCTGCTGGCAGGACGCGGCGCTGCTCGCGGGCGACAAATGGGGCAAGGTGTTCGGCGAGGTGATCCCGGCGGTGCAGCGCGGTATCGCGGCCCGCCTCGCACTGCCCGACCCGTCGACCATCGCGGTTGCGCCGAACACCCACGAGTTCCTGCGGCGCATCCTCTCCTGCCTGCCCGCCGGACGGCCGGCGCGCATCCTCACCACCGACGCCGAGTTCCACACCGCGCGCCGGCAGATGGCGCGGCTCGAGGAGGACAGGCTCGTCACGGTGACGCGGGTGCCGGCGGAACCCTTCGAAACCTTCTCCGTCCGCTGCGCCGAGGCGGCGGCAAAGGGCGGCCATGACCTCGTCTTCGTCAGCCAGGTCTTCTTCACCTCGGGCGCGACGGTCGGCGACATCGCGGCGCTGGTCGCCGCGGTGCCGTCCCCCGACACCCTGGTGGTGATCGACGGCTATCACGGCTTCATGGCGCGGCCGACGGACCTGTCGGCGGTGGCGGACCGGGTCTTCTACATGTCGGGCGGCTACAAATATGCCATGGCCGGCGAGAATTGCTGCTTCCTGCACTGCCCGCCGGGCTATGGCGGGCGCCCGCGCGATACCGGCTGGTTCGCCGATTTCGGCGCGCTCGCAGCCCCCGCCGGCAAGAGCATCGGCTATCCCGCCGATGGGGGGCGGTTCCTCGGCGCGACCTTCGACCCCGTGGGGCTTTACCGCATGGCTGCAGTCTTCGACTGGCTGGACAGGCTGGGGCTCACGGTCGCGGCGATCCATGCCCATGCCCAGAGCCTCATGGCGCGCTTCCTTGACGCGGTGGAGGCCATGGGCATGGCCGGACTCGGCACGGCCGACCTCATCACGCCCTTCGGCCCGCATCGCGAGCACGGCAATTTCCTCACGTTCCGAACCGAAAGGGCCGGCGAGATCGAGGCGAAGCTCGCGGCGGTGCATGTCCACAGCGACCATCGCGGCGATCGCCTGCGCTTCGGCTTCGGCCTCTGCACCAACGCAGCGGATGTGGACCGGGCGGTGGAGCGGATCGGACGGGCGCTGCGGTAAGGTTTTGGGACGCCGCGGACGGCGCGGAGAGGCCCCACCCATACAGGGCCCTTGGGGCGCCCCTACTCGGCCACGACCGCCGTCGCCTCGATCTCGATCTTGGCCGCCTTCTCCACCAGCCGCACGACCTGCACCACGGCCATGGCCGGGTAGTGGGCACCGAAGACATCGCGATAGGCCTGGCCGAGCGGGCGGAGGTTCGCCTGGTATTCCTCCACATCGGTCACGTACCAGGTGAGCCGGACGATGTGGTGCGGCAGCGCGCCGCCCTCCGCCAGGATCAGCCGGATGTTCTCGAAGCACTGGCGCGCCTGGGCGGCGAAGCCCTCGGGGAAATTGCCCATGACGTCCCAGCCGACGACACCGCCGGTAACGATGATGCGGCCCTTGGCGGCCATGCCGTTGGCATAGCCGCGCGGCACCGGCCAGCCCTTGGGGTTGAGCGTCACCGGCACGGCGTCCTCGTCCGGAAGGGCGAGCGGGATCACGGGTTTCATGGGATGGGACATGGGAAGGTCTCCGGCGCGCCGCTATTCGGCGGCCTTGGCGGTCTCGGTGGCAGGTCCGGCGCCGGCCTCGCGGGCGGCCCTTTCGCGCAGGGCAAAGCGCTGGAGCTTGCCGGTCTCGGTGCGCGGCAGTTGCGGCACGAAGGCGATGTCGCGGGGATATTTGTAGGGCGCGATCTCGTCCTTGACGAAGGCCTGGAGCTCGACGACGAGGGCCGGCGTCACGGTGACGTCCGGCTTTGGGACGACATAGGCCTTGACGATCATGCCGCGCTCGGGATCGGGCTGGCCGACGACGCCGGCCTCGGCGACCGCCGGATGGGCGAGGAGCGCGGCCTCCACCTCCGGGCCGGCAATGTTGTAGCCGGCGGAGACGATCATGTCGTCGTTACGCGCCTGGTACCAGAAATAGCCGTCGGCATCGCAGACATAGGTGTCGCCGGTGACGTTCCATCCGTCGACGACATATTTGCGCTGACGCTCGTCAGCGAGATAGCGGCAGCCGGTGGGCCCGCGCACGGCGAGGCGGCCGGGTGTCCCGGGGGCCAGGTCCTCGCCATCGGCGCCGATCACCTTGGCCTCGTAGCCGGGCACCGGCTTGCCCGTGGCGCCGGGGCGGATCGCCTCCTCGGGCGCCGAGATGAAGATATGCAGCATCTCGGTGGCGCCAATGCCGTCCATCAGCTTCAGGCCGGTGGCGGCCTGCCAGGCATCGAAGGTCGCCTTGGGCAGGGCCTCGCCGGCCGAGACGCATTTCCTCAGGGAGCGCCAGTCGTGATCGCCGAGAAGCGGGATCATGGCGCGGTAGGCCGTGGGCGCGGTGAAACAGATGGTCGGCCGGAAGGTGGCGATGGCCGGCAGCAGGTCGCCCGGCGAAGCCTTCTCCACCAACACGGTGGAGGCTCCGACCCGGAGGGGGAAGAGCACCAGGCCGCCGAGGCCGAAGGTGAAGGCCAGCGGCGGCGAGCCGATGAAACGGTCCTCGGGCGTGGGCTTGAGCACGTTCCGCGCATAGGCGTCGCAGATGGCGAGGAGGTCGCGGTGGAAATGCATGGTGCATTTCGGCTCGCCGGTGGTCCCCGAGGTGAAGCCGAAGAGGCAGACGTCGTCGCGGGCGGTGTCGACGGGGGCGAAAGCCGACGATACGTCCGTCGCCAGCGCCTTCAGCTCGGAGAAGGTCACGACCCGCTTCAGGAAGCGCGACCCGGCGGCCGTCTTGGTGAGTTCGTCGGTCAGGCGGTCGTCGCAGAGGGCGAGAGCGATCTCCGCCTTGTCGACGATCTGGCCGAGTTCCTTGGCGCGCAAGAGCGGCATGGTGGCGACAACAATGCCTCCGGCCTTGATGACCGCCAGATAGGCCGCGACCATGGTCGGGTTGTTCGGCGCCCGGAGCAGCACCCGGTTCCCCGGCACCAGGCCGAGGGCGCCGGTAAACACATTGGCGATGCGATTGATCTCGGTGGCGAGGTCCGCATAGGTCCAGTGCAGCCCGCCCGGCGCGAGGATGGCGGTGCGGGAGCCCCGGCCCTCCGCGACATGGCGGTCGACGAATTCCGTCACGCAGTTCAGCCGCTCGGGATAGGCAAGTTCCGGCCTGTCGAAGAGGAAGGCCGGCTGCATCTCCGGCGGCGGCAGCCCGCGGGCGGCGAAGGTGTCGACATGGGCGGACACCACCCCTGACAGCAATGTCACCACCGATCCTGCCACCGATCCCGTCATGGGGCGCTCCTATTCGGCTGCCTTGGAATGCGCCGCGGCTTCGGCCTCGGCGAGATGGGCCCTGGCGATGACGATCTTCTGGACCTCGGTCGCCCCCTCGTAGATGCGCAGGGCGCGGATCTCCCGGTACAGCTCCTCCACCTTTTCACCCTTCTTGACGCCCAGGCCGCCGAAGACCTGGATCGCCCGGTCGATGACCTTCTGGGCGTTTTCGGTGGCGACCATCTTGGCGATGGCCGCCTCTTTGGTGATGCGGGGCTTGCCCTGGTCCTTGGCCCAGGCGGCGCGGAAGACCAGCAGGGCGGCGGCCTCGAGCTCGGCGACGCTGTCGGCGAGCGAGGCCTGGGTGAGTTGGAGGTCGGCGAGCGGCGCGCCGAACATGATCCGCGACTTCGCCCGGCGGGTCGCCTCATCGAGGGCGCGGTAGCCCATGCCGAGGGCGGCGGCGGCGACGGTGGGGCGGAAGATGTCGAGGTTCGCCATCGCCATGGCGAAACCGCCGCCGGGCTTGCCGATCAGCGCGTCCACGGGGAGGCGGCAGTCCTCGAAGAGCAGGGTCGCGAGCGGATGCGGCGCGATCACGTCGATGCGCTCGGCGATGGAGAGGCCGGCAGCGTCGGCCGGCACGATGAAGGCGGAGATGCCGCGGGCGCCCGGCGCCTCGCCCGTGCGGGCGAAGACGACATAGCGGTCGGCGATGCCGCCGTTGGAGATCCAGGTCTTGACGCCGTCGAGCCGCCAGCCGTCGGTGGTGCGGGTCGCGGTGGTCGCCATGGCGGCAACGTCGGAGCCGGCATCGGGCTCGGAGAGGGCGAAGGCGGCGATGGCCTTGCCGTCGCGCACGGGCGGGCAGCACAGCGCCTTCTGCTCGGGCGTGCCGAAGAGAGAGACGACGCCGGTGCCGAGGCCCTGCATGGCGAAGGCGAAGTCGGCGAGGCCCTCGACATAGGCGAGGGTGGCGCGGGTGATGCAGAGGGTGCGCACGTCGAGGGCGGGAGTGAGGCCGCCCTGGTCGCCGGGCACGCAGGCCTTGAGCCAGCCGGCTTCGCCCATGGCGGCGACGAGCTTGCGGCAGGAGCCGTCGACGTCGTGATGGTCGACGAGCGCGGGGACGGTGCGTTGCGCCCAGTCGGCGAGGCGGGCGGCGTAGTCGCGGTGACGATCCTCGAAGAAGGGCAGCGACAGGAGGTCAGCGGGGAGCATCACAGGGCCTCCGACAGAATGAATGGCCCCACCCGTACCCTCCCCGCTGCCGCGGGGAGGGAGGCTTCGGCGTCGCGTCTGCAAACCAACGGCTGGGCCTGGCTCGACCCGAACGAACCGGGCGCGAGGTGGAGGTCTCCCTCTCCTCGCGCCAGCGAGGGGAGGGTGCGGGTGGGGCCATGCCAAGCGCCGCCGCCATGCGCTCAATCCCCCGCGAAGACAGGCTTGGTCTTCGCCGCGAAGGCCTCGAAGGCGCGGCGGAAGTCCTGGGTGTCCATGCAGATCGCCTGAGCCATGGCCTCGGCCTCGATCGCCTCGTCCACCGACATGGTCCATTCCATGTGCAGCATGCGCTTGGTGATGGAATTGGCAAAGGTCGGGCCATCGGCGATCTCGCCGGCTAGCGCGGTCGCCTCGGCGAGCACGGCATCGGAGGCCGCGAGGCGGTTGAAGAAGCCCCAGGCATGGCCCTCCTCACCGCCCATCATGCGGCCGGTATAGAGCAGCTCGGAGGCGCGGCCCTGGCCGATGAGGCGGGGGAGGATGGCGCAGGCGCCCATGTCGCAGCCGGCAAGGCCCACCTTGTTGAAGAGGAAGGCGACCTTGGTCTTCGCCGTGCCGACGCGCAGGTCGGAGGCCATGGCGATGATGGCACCGGCGCCGACGCAGATGCCGTCGATGGCCGCAATGATCGGCTGCGGGCAGGCGCGCATGGCCTTCACCAGTTCGCCGGTCATGCGGGTGAACTGCAGCAGGCCGGGCATGTCGCGGCCGGTGAGCGGCTCGATGATCTCGAAGACATCGCCGCCAGCGCAGAAATTGCCGCCGGCGCCGGTCACCACCACCGCCTTGATGGAGGTGTCGAAGGCCAGCGCCCGGAACAGGTCGCCGAGCTCGGCATAGCTCTCGAAGGTCAGCGGGTTCTTCTTCTCGGGGCGGTTCAGGGTGATGGTCGCGACCTTGCCCTTCACCTCCCAGAGGAAATGCGTCGCCTGCCAGTCGGCGAGAGCCTGGCGGTGCGGAATGCGGTGGGCCGGGGCTTGCATGGGGCGTGTCCTCAGATCTCTCCGCCTGCGACCGGCAAAGCGAGGCCGGTGACGGCGGCGGCGGCGTCCGAGACGAGCCAGAGGACGGCGGCTGCCACCTCCTCCGGCTTGATCAGGCGGCCGATGGGCATGGTTTTTGTCAGGTCGGCGAGCGCGGCCTCGGGGCTGCGGCCGGTCTTGGCGACGATCGTGTCGATGGAGCCGGCGACGAGGTCGGTCTCGGTGAAGCCGGGGCAGACGCAATTGACCGTGACGCCGGAGGTCGCGACCTCCCTGGCGAGCGCCCGCGTCAGGCCGACGACACCGTGCTTCGCCGCGCAATAGGCGGAGACATAGGGGTAGCCGGTGAGGCCGGCGGTGGAGGCGACGGAGACGATGCGCCCCGTGCCCCGCGCCACCATGCCCGGGAGGACGGCGTGGATGCCGTCGAAGACGGCGGTGAGGTTCAGCGCGATCATGCGATCGAACAGCGCGCCATCCATGCGCCTGAGCGGCGCGGTCTCGGCATGGCCGGCATTGCTGACGAAGATGTCGAGGTCGCCCGCCTCGCGCAGCGCCGCGAGAAAGGCGGGACGGTCGGTGACGTCGCAGGCGATGGCGCGGGTGGCGTGGCCGGCTGCAACAGCCTCGTCGAGCGGCCCGCGGCTCCGGCCGAGCACGATGACCTCGGCGCCCTGCTCCGTGAGCGCCGCCGCGATGGCCCGGCCGATACCGCGTCCACCCCCGGTGACGAGGGCGCGTCTGGCCTTCAGCGGGCTCAGCGCAGAGGATGGGGCGGCGGGGTCCGTCGGCATCGTGGCCTCCTCGCCTGATTGTTTTAAGCTTCAAATATTTTGGAGCAAGAGCCTTTGCGCGCCTTGCCGCCAATTATTTTAAGCCTAAACTATTTCGGGTGACGCCTGCATGAGAGGCAGTGCGTCCTTCGAGGCTCGCCATCGGACGATGCTGCCGCATCGCCGCTGCTCGCACCTCAGGATGAGGATGGTGGTGATCTGCATCGGCCGCGCGACGAGGCCGATGCGCATCCTCAACACCTCGTGCCATGGCTCGCCCCTCCTCATCCTGAGGTGCGCGCGAAGCGAGCCTCGAAGGACGCACTCGGCTGATGCCGGGCGGCAGGCCGAAAAGGGAGATGGCCATGCGCATCGCGGTGATCGGCGGCGGACCGGGCGGGCTCTATTTCGCCATCCTGATGAAGAAATGGCAGCCGGCGGCGGACATCACCGTCTTCGAGCGCAACCGCCCGGACGACACGTTCGGCTTCGGCGTCGTCTTCTCCGACGCGACGCTCGACATTTTCGAGCGCTACGACGCCGAGAGCTACCGCGCCATCACCGAGAATTTCGCCTATTGGGACGATATCGAAGTCCGCTTCAAGGACACGGTGCACCGCATCGGCGGCAACGGCTTTTGCGGCTGCTCGCGCCAGACGCTGCTGATCCTGCTGCAGAACCGCGCCCGCCAGTTGGGCGTCGCCATGGAGTTCCAGACCGAGATCGATCCGAGCCTCGAGACCTTCGCGGCTTACGATCTCGTGGTCGCCGCCGACGGCATCAATTCGCGCATCCGCGAGGCGAGCCGCGACCACTTCCAGCCCGAGGTGGACCTGCGGCCGAACCGCTTCACCTGGCTTGGCTCCACCCGCGAGCTCGACGCCTTCACCTTCTTCTTCCGCGAGACCGCATTCGGCATCTTCATCGCCCATACCTACCAGTACGAGGCGGGCCGCTCGACCTGGGTCATCGAGACCGATCCCGACACTTTCGCCCGCGCCGGCCTCGACCGCATGGACGAGGAACAATCCGCCCGCTTCCTCGAAGGGGTCTTCGCCGCGGAGCTCGCCGGCCATCCCCTGATCACCAACCGCTCGCTCTGGCGGCAATTCCCGATGATCCGCTCGAAGCGCTGGGTGAAGGACAATGTGGTCCTCATGGGCGATGCCAAGGGCACCGCCCATTTCTCCATCGGCGCTGGCACCAAGCTCGCGATGGAGGATTCCATCGCCCTGTTCGATGCCCTGCGCGCCAAGGGCACGGTGGCAGAGGCACTCGCGTCTTACGAGACCGACCGGCGCGAGGAGGTGGAGCGCACGCAGCACGCCGCCGACGTCTCGCTCGTCTGGTTCGAGCATGTCGAGCGCTTCTGGGACATGGACCCGCGCCAGTTCGCCTTCGGCCTGATGACGCGCTCCAAGGCCATCACCTACGAGAACCTCAAGCTGCGCGCCCCGGACTTCGTCGCCGAGACTGACCGGATGTTCGCGGAAGGGATCCCCGGCGCCGATCTCGCCAGGCCGCGCCCGCCGCTGTTCCAGCCGCTGGCATTGCGCGGCCTGACGGTCGCCAACCGGGCCGTGGTCTCGCCCATGTGCATGTATTCGGCGGTCGAGGGCATGCCGACCGACTGGCACGTGGTGCACTATGGCGCCCGCGCCATCGGCGGCGCCGGCCTCGTCTATACGGAGATGGTCTGCGTCGCGCCGGACGCCCGCATCACGCCGGGCTGCGCGGGGCTCTGGTCCGACGCGCAGGAGGCCGCCTGGACGCGCATCGTCGCCTTCGCTCATCAGAACTCGCAGGCGAAACTCTGCCTGCAACTCGGCCATGCCGGCCGCAAGGGCGCCTCGAAGCTGATGTGGGAGGGCATGGACAGGCCGCTCGCCGAGGGCGCCTGGCCGATCGTCTCCGCCTCACCCCTGCCCTATTACCCGGACAGCCAGGTGCCGGCGGAGCTGGACGAGGCCGGCATGGCGCGCATCACCTCCGAGTTCGTCGCGGCGACGGAACGGGCGGCACGCTGCGGCTTCGACATGCTGGAGCTGCATTGCGCCCACGGCTATCTCCTCGCCTCCTTCCTGTCGCCGCTGACCAACCAGCGCACGGACGCCTATGGCGGCAGCCTCGCAAACCGCCTGCGCTTCCCGCTCCACGTCTTCGCCGCCATGCGCGCGGTCTGGCCGGCGGAGAAGCCCATGGCGGTGCGCATCTCCGCCACCGACTGGGCCGAGGGCGGCATCACGGAAGCCGACAGCATCGCCATCGCGAAGGCCTTTGCCGAGGCCGGCGTCGACCTCGTCGACGTCTCCACCGGCCAGACCACGCCGAAGAGCCGGCCGGTCTATGGCCGCATGTTCCAGACGCCCTTCTCCGACGCCATCCGCAATGTGGCCGAGGTGAAGACCATGTGCGTCGGCAACATCACCTCGGCGGACCAGATGAACACGATCCTGGCCGCAGGCCGCGCCGACCTCGTGGCCCTCGGCCGCCCGCATCTCGCCGATCCCTCCTTCATGCTGAAGGCGGCGGCCTGGTACGGCGTCGACATCCACCAGCCGCCGCAATATCAGCCGGGCAAGGACCAGGCGCTGCGCAATACGGTGAAGGACCGGGCGGATTTCGAGGCGCTGAAGGTCGCGGCGAAGCCGAAACGGCACGCCCGCGGCTCCTTCGCGCCGAAGGTCGCGGCGGAATAAATCAGCCGAGGTCGGCGAGGCGGAAGGACAGGCCCGCGAGATCCGCATGGGCCGGCTGCAGCGTGTCGCTCGCGCCGAGGCGGCGGATGCTGCCGTAGCCGTCGGCGCGGGGTTCGCGGTGGATAGTGACGTCCAGCTTGTGGGCGTCCACCACCCAATAATCCGCCACGCTATGGGCCCCCATCAGCTCGGCCTTGCGACCAAGGTCGAAGGCAAGACTGGTGTCGGCGACCTCGATCACCAGCAGCACGTCGGACGGCGTCAAGCGGGGGCCGGTGAAGTCGCGGTAGATGACGAGGTCGGGTGCGAGGAACGTCGTCTCGGAGAGCTGCAGGGTCGGCTCGGTGCCGACCCGGAACCCAACCGGCAGGCGACGGGCGATCAGCATGATGAGGTCGTCCTGGAGGCGCTGATGGATGCGGTTCTTCGCGTTCATCGGGACGAACTCTCCCTCGATCAGCTCGACCCTCTCATCGTCCTGCAGAATGCCCGTCTCCAACATGCGAAAGGCGTCCTCGACGGTGAACGCCCGTCGCGGCAGACCTTCGGCTCCCTGTGTGACCATCACGTTCATGGGCGAACCTCACCTTCGAGGATAGCACCGATGATGCCTGATGTATTGACCTGTGGTCTCGCTGCCAGCCTCTACCGGCTCGCGGCCGACAGCCCGCCATCCACCGCGATCTCCGCCGCCGTCACGTAACGCGCCTCGTCGGAGACGAGGAACAGCACGGCCTGCGCCACGTCCCAGGCGTCGCCCATCCTGCCCGTCGGCACCTGGGCATTGCGCGAGGCGATGAGCGCCGCGACGTCGCCGCCGGCGACCTGCTTCGCCAGCCGGTGCTCGACCAGCGGCGTGTGCATGAGGCCGGGAATGACCGTGTTGCAGCGGATGGCCTGCTTCGCATAGGTCACCGCGATGGAGCGCGAGAAGCCGAGGATGCCGAGCTTGGTCGTGGTGTAGGCGACGTGGGGCCGGTCGGGCAGGATGCGGACGCCGGCGATGGACGACAGGTTGACGATGGCGCCGCCGCCCTGCCGCTGCATCGCCGGGATGACGTATTTGCAGGCGAGGAAAGCGGTCTTCAGGTTGAGGTTGAGCTGAAGGTCCCAGACCTCCTCGCTCATGGTCACCGGGTCTCCCGGCGCCGACCCCCCGACATTGTTGATCAGGATGTCGATGCGCCCGAAGCGGGCGAGGCAGTCGGCGACGGCCGCCTCGACCTCCCCGGCCTGCGTCATGTCGACGGCGCGGGCGACGGCGGTGCCGCCCTCCGCCGTGATCAGCCGCTGCGTCTCTTCCGCCGCGGCGAGCGTGATGTCGGTGCCGTAGACGGTGGCGCCCTGGCGGGCGAGCAGCACGGCGGTGGCCTTGCCGTTGCCCCAGCCCTCCCCCGCCGAGCCGGCTCCGGAGATGAAGGCCACCTTGCCGGTGAGGTCATGCATAGGTCTGGCTCCGCTGGGTGGGTGTGCCCCCGTCACACGAGGACGGGATGGGCTTTCATGCCGATGGTGCCGAAGACGCGGCGATAGCGGGCGATCTCGTCTTCCGGTCCCGTCGCCTTCAGCGGATTGTCGGAGAGCTTCACCGCCGGACGGCCATTGGCCTCGATCACCTTGCAGACGACCGAGATCGGCGCCAGCGCGTCGGGATCGCCGTTGGGCACGCAGCCCTTGAAGTCGTTGGTCAGGTTGGTGCCCCAGCCATAGCCGATGCGCACCTCGCCGGTGAAGCGGCGGGCCGTCGCCTCGATGGAATCGATGTCCATGCCATCGGAGAGGATGACGAGCTTCTTGGCGGGGTCGCGGCCCTTGGCGCGCCACCAGGCGATGAGCTCTTCCGTGCCCTCGGTCGGGTCCTTGGAATCGGGCCGCGCGCCGGTCCAGTCGGCGACCCAGTCGGGGGCATGGGCGAGGAAATGCGCCGTGCCGAAACAGTCCGGCAGGATGATGCGCATGTTCTGGTCATAGATGCGCGCCCAGTCCTCCAGCACCTTGTAGGGCGCCTTGAGCAGGTCCTCGTCGGTTGTCGCCAGCGCCCCGTAGACCATGGGCAGTTCATGGGCATTGGTGCCGATGGCCTCGAGGCCGAGATCCATGGCGAGTTTCATGTTGGAGGTGCCGGTGAAGACGTCGGGGCCGAGCGCATCGGCCATCGCCTCCATCATCCACTGCTGCCAGAGGAAGCCGTGGCGGCGGCGGGTGCCGAAATCGGAGATCTTCAGCGTGCCGACCTCGTCCTTCAGGCGGCGCAGGCGCTTGATCTTCTCCCAGGCCTTGGCCTTGGCATTGGCGTAGAGGATGTCGAGTTCGAGCTTGGACAGGGTGCGCATGGTGGCGCGGGCGCGCAGCTCGTTGATGATGGCAAGGGCCTGGACCTCCCACATCGTCGTCTCGGCCCATTTGCCGGCGAAGGTGAGCTCATATTGCCCGTCGCGCTTCTCGAGTTGGTATTCGGGCAGGCGGAAATCCTTGAGAAAGGCCAGATAATCGGGGCCGAAGATGCGCTCGCGCCCGTAGAAGGTGTTGCCGGCGAGCCAGATCAGCTCCTTGGGCTTGAACCTGAGATCGCGGGCATGGTCGAGCTGGGCGCGCAACTCGCGCTCGTCGATCACCTCGGCGAGGCGGATGGTCCGGGTGCGGTTGCTGAGCGCGAAGGTCGCCGTCACCTCCGGGTGGAAGCGGCGGATGAGCTGCTGCATCGAGAACTTGTAATAGTCCGAATCCAGCAGCGACCGGATGATCGGGTCCAGCTTCCACGTGTGATTGTAGACCCGGGTGGCGATATCGACCATGGATGGCCCGCTCGTGGCGCTTCAGGGCTGCGGACCTTAGGAGCCCTGACAGCCCTTGGAAAGTCACCCGCCGGATCCCGGCATGCAAGGCTGCCGCGCGGGACGGGGTCAGACCAGCGCTGCATCCCGCGACAGGCCGAATTCGCGCCCCGGAATGGAGGCGAGGAGTGCCTGCGTATAGGCATGCTGCGGATTGCCGAAGACCTCGCCGATGGGGCCGGCCTCGACCACCTCGCCGCTCTTCATCACCGCCACGAGGTCGCAGACCTGGGCGGCGACCCTGAGGTCGTGGGTGATGAAGACAATGGAGAGGCCGAGCCGCTCGCGCAGATCGGCCAGGAGCCGCAGCACCTGCGCCTGGACCGAGACGTCGAGGGCAGAGACTGCCTCGTCGGCGACGAGCACCTCGGGCTCCAGCGCCAGGGCGCGGGCGAGGCCGATGCGCTGGCGCTGGCCGCCGGAGAACTCGTGCGGATAGCGGTCGGTTGCGGCGGGGTCGAGCCCGACGAGGCCGAAGAGCTCCTTGGCCTTCGCCAGCGCGGCGGCACGGTCCATGCCGTGGACGATGGGGCCCTGGGCGACGAGTTCGCCGGCCTTGCGGCGCGGGTTGAGCGAGCCGTAGGGGTCCTGGAACACCATCTGGATGTGGCGGGTTTCCTGCCGCATCTGCTCGCGGCTGAGCTTGGCGAGATCCTTGCCATTGAGGACCAGCGACCCTGTGTCGGGATCGATCAGGCGGATGATGCAGCGGGCGAGCGTCGACTTGCCCGAGCCGCTCTCGCCGACGATGCCGAGCGTGCCGCCCCTGGGCAGGACCAGCGAGACGTCCTTCACCGCATGGGTGACGCGCACGCCGCGGCCGAGGAAGCCGCCGGTGCGGAAGGTCTTGGAGACGTTCCGCATGGTGAGGATCGGTTCGGCGGAGATCGGCCGTGGCGGCGGCGCCTTCAGCGGCGGCACGGCAGCGATGAGCTGCTTGGTATAGGCGTGCTGCGGGCGGTTCAGCACCTCGACCGCCGGACCCTGCTCGACCACCAGGCCATATTGCATCACGGCGACGCGGTCGGCGATCTCGGCGACAACGCCGAAATCGTGGGTGATGAAGAGGACGGCGGTGCCCTTGCGCTTCTGCAGGTCCTTGATCAGGCTCAGGATCTGCGCCTGCGTCGTCACGTCGAGGGCGGTGGTCGGCTCGTCGGCGATGAGCACCTTGGGGTCGAGGGCCAGCGCCATGGCGATCATGGAGCGCTGGCGCTGGCCGCCGGAGAGCTCGTGCGGATAGGCTCTGGCCGCCAGTTTCGGGTCGGGAATGCGGACCTCGGCGAGGAGGTCGAGCACCTTGGCGGCAATCTCCTGTTTCGACAGGCCGGTATGGATGTCGAACATCTCGCCGATCTGGTCGCCGATGGTGCGCAGGGGATTGAGCGCGGTCATCGGCTCCTGGAAGATCATGGCGATGCCGGAGCCGCGCACGGCGCGCATCTCCGCTTCCGTCAGCTGCGTCAGGTCGCGGCCGTCGAACAGCACCTTGCCGCCATCGATGGTCACGCCGGTCGGCAGCAGCCGCATGATGGCATTGGCGGTCATCGACTTGCCGGAACCGCTCTCGCCGACGACGCAGAGGATCTCGTTGCCGGCGATGGCGAGCGAGACATCCTTCATGGCGTGCGGGCGGTCGGCGCCGGCGGGCAGCCGCACGCTCAGGCCTTCGAGGGTCAGGACGGGGGCCATGGTCACCGTCCCTTCAGGCGCGGGTTGAGCGCGTCGTTCAGCCCCTGGCCCACCAGCGAGACGGCGAGCACGGTGAGGAGGATGGCGATGCCGGGAATGGCCGAGACGTACCACTGGACGCGCAGCACGTCGCGGCCGAGGCCGATGAGATTGCCCCAGGAGGCGACGTTGGGATCGGAGAGACGCAGGAAGGCCAGGGCGCTCTCGAGCAGGATGGAGACCGCCATGACGACGCTGGCATAGACGATCACCGGCGGCAGGGCGTTGGGCAGGATCTCGCCGAAGATCAGCTTGAGGTCCTTGAGACCGAGGGTGCGCCCGGCCTGGACGAATTCACGGTTGCGCAGGGACAGGAACTCGGCCCGCGTCAGGCGCGCCGGCGCGGGCCAGGAGACGATGCCGATGGCGATGATGACCGTGTTGATGTTGGAGCCGAAGACAGCGATCAGCACCAGCAGCAGAAGGAAGTTGGGCAGGGTCTGGAAGGCTTCCGTGATGCGCATCAGCACATTGTCGACCCAGCCGCCGTAATAGCCCGAGACGGCGCCGATGACGATGCCGATGAGGACGGCGATGACGGTCGCAACCCCGCCGATCAGCAGCGAGATCCGGGCGCCGTAGAAGATCTGGGCGGCGATGTCGCGGCCGGAATTGTCGGTGCCGAGGGGAAAGCGCGGATTGGTGAAGGGCCAGACCAGCGGCCGTCCGGCCAGGGCCAGCGGGTCACGCGGGAAGAGCCAGCTGGCGCTCGCCGCCATGGCGATGACGACGAGCAGCAGGAACAGGCCGACAATGGCCGCCGGGGAGCGGAAATAGGCGCGCACGATCTCCACGGCTCAAACCCCCGTGGTGATGCGCGGGTCGAGGCGCGCATAGATGAGATCGACGATGAAATTGACGGTGATGACCAGCAGCGCCGAGACGAAGATGATGCCCAGCAGCGTGTTCAGGTCGCGCTGGACGACGCTCTCATAGGCGAGGCGGCCCAGGCCGGGCAGCGAGAAGACGCTCTCCACCACCACCGACCCGCCGAGCATGGTGCCCGCCTGCAGGCCGATCAACGTCACCATGGGCAAGAGCGCGTTGCGCAGCACGTGACGGGTGATGATGCGCGTCTCGTCGAGGCCCTTGGAGCGGGCGGTGCGAACGAAGTCGAGGTTCAGCACCTCCAGCATCGAGGCGCGCATGATGCGCAGGTAGATGGCGAGGAAGATCAGCCCCAGCGTCAGGGTCGGCAGGATCAGGTGCCGCGCCGTGTCGAGAACGGCGCGGATGCCGGTCGCCGTCGAGGTGATGTCGGAGAGGCCGCCGGCCGGCAGCCATTGCAGATAGATGGAGAAGACGACGATGGCCATCAGGCCGAACCAGAAGGAGGGCGTGGCGTAGAAGATCAGGCCGACGGTCGAGATCAGCGTATCCGGCCACTTGTTGACGCCCCGCGCCGCGATGACCCCGAGGATCAGGCCGAAGAAGAAGGCGAAGGACAGCGACGCGGTCATCAAGAGGATGGTCGCCGGCAGGCGCTCGGCGATGACGGTGGCAACCGGCTTGCCGTAGATGGCGGAGAAGCCGAGATCGAAGCGCACCAGCCGCCACAGGTAATTGCCGAGCTGGGCCGAGACCGAGAGGTCGAGGCCGTAGAAGCGGCGCAGGTCCTCGGCGGTGCGGGCGTCGCCGCCGCCCATCTGCGCCATCATGGCGTCGACCGTGTCGCCCGGCGCGAACTGCAGCAGCAGGAACACGCCGACGAGGATGAGGATCAAGGTCGGGATCGAGGCGGCGAGACGCCGCCCCGCAAGGCTCAGGACACGCATGGGATCAGGCCGGGCTCCGTGCTGCGGACTTATTCGGCCAACCAAAGATCGTGCCAGGACGAGGAACCCCAGCGCGGCGTGTTGGAATGGTTGCGCGCCCGGGCCGTGATCGTGGTGACGAAGATCTGCTCGATCGGCATCCACAGCGGCAGGGCCGCATTGGCCTTGGTGACGAAATCGGCATAGAGCGCCTTGCGCTTGACCGGATCGACCTCGGTCGCGGCATCGTCGATGACCTTGTCGATGACGTCGTCCTTCCAGCCCCACTGGTTGGTCCAGGGCGCCCCGACGGGCTGGCCGGAGCGATACCAGACCGTCGTCGAGACGGCGGGATCGTTGCGATACTGGTGCCAGCCGGTGGCGAGGTCGAAGGCATGGTCGGCATAGACCGACTTGAGGAAGCCGCCGCCGTCGTTGCGCACGACCTCGACGCGGATGCCGACCTCGCCCAGCGACTGCTGGATGAAGGTCGCCCAGAGCGAGATGTCCTCGCCCCAGGGCGCCGGGAGAAGGCGCAGCGTCAGGCGCGTGCCGCCGGCGCCGGGGCGCAGGCCCGCCTCGTCGAGCAGCCGGATCGCCCGGGCCTTGTCATAGGGGTACTGCGGCGTGTTCGCGCCCGGATAGAAATCGGTCGAGACCGAGGGGATCGGCCCGGTGCCGAGCTTGGCGAAGTCGCCAAGGAAGTTCTCGATGAAGAAGGGCACGTTGATGGCGTGGGCGATGGCCTGGCGCACCTTGATATCCGCCAGCTCCCGGCGCCGGAAGTTGAACTCCAGCGTGTTGGTGCGGGCATTGCCCTCGTTGCCCTTGGTCGAGACGATGAAGCGCCGGTCCTTGGCGAGGCGCGCCATGTCGGAGATCGTCAGGCCGGAGAAGGGCGAATAGTGCAGCTGTCCGGCCTCCATCTGGGCGGCGGCGGCGGAGCGGTCGGTGATGACGCGCCAGACGATGCGGTCGAGATTGGCCGGGCCCTTCCAGTAGCCGTCATGGCGGTCGGCGATGATGTGCTGGCCGCGCTCGTACTGGACGAACTTGAACGGGCCGGTGCCGACCGGGGCGAGGTTCAGCGGGTTTTGGCGGACATCGCCGTTCTCGTAGAGATGCTTGGCGGTGATGTAGCCGAGATCGGGCAGCGCCCGCAGCAGCAGGTTGAGCGGCATCGGCCGCTCGTAGCGGAAGATGGCGGTATGCGCGTCGGGCGTGTCGACGGCGGTGAGGAAGAGCTGCAGCGTGGTGCCGTAATTGAGCACCTTCTTCCACATCTCCATGGCGGTGAACTGCACGTCAGCCGAAGTGAAGGGCTTGCCGTCATGCCAGGTGACGTTTCGCCGCAGCTTGAAGGTGATGGTCTTGCCGTCCGGCGTGGACTCCCAGCTCTCGGCGAGCACGCCGACCGGGTTGCCGGCCGCGTCGAGATCGACCAGCGGCTCCTGGATCTTGCCGCTGACGATATAGACGCCGGTCGAGGCCTGAATGCTGGGATTGAGCTGGCGCTGCTCGGCTCCGTAGTGGACGACGAAGACGCCACCCTTGCGCGGGGTTGTCTGGGCGAAGGCGCGGAAGGGATCGACGACATTGGCGGCGATGGCGGCCGAGGTCATCAGGGCTGCGCGGCGGGTGAAGTTCATGGAGCTCTCCTAGCGGCAGGCAAGACAGATTTCACGATGGGCGACGGCGGAAAGACCGTCAATCGCCGATCTGGTCGCGGGGGCCTCGTGCCGCTCAATGGGGCACGAAGCTGACGATGACGCCATTGGCGCGGGAGGCCGGCACGCTGACCGTCTCCTCGCCATGGGCGATGCCGCCCGAGGCCTTCGCAGCCTTGGCAAGGTCGTCGGTGGCGATAACGAGAGCGACGGCGCCTTCCGATGCGGCGCCCTCGCGGATGGCGGCGGGATAGAGTGCCGCGAAGGTCTTGGCGTCATAGAAGCGGAAGTCGGCGCGCTTGCCGCCCGAGGGCACGCGCCAGCCGTCCGGCGTCTCGGTCGCCGGCTCGTCGATCAGGCCGGCCATCTTTGCGGCGGCCGCCTTCGGATCGGCGGTGAGGATCTCGATGCGGGCGATGCGCCTGGCGCCGTTGGCATGGGTCATGATCTCCGGGATCCAGACCGTGTCGCGCGTCAGGTGCTGACAGGCGAAGATGCGCATGCCGCCGGGATTCTGGTCGAGGGGCCAGCGGAAGACGTTGAACTTGGCTTCCCCCGTGCCGCCACCGGGAAGGTCGACCGGACGGCCGAAATGGACCGGACCGAGCGGCACGAGGCCGCGCGCCTTCAGCTCTTCGGCACCGGCCGCGGCGTCATCGGTGGTGAAGGCGGTGCGCTCGATGCCCTCGCGCCGGGCGAGGAAGTCGCGCGTCGGCTTGTTCTGCTCGGTCTCGGTGAGGACGCCGAGCAGTTCGAGATAATCGTCGGCGAACATGGTGGTGTAGTTGCCGGTCCCCAGATGGGGCGAATGGGTGCCGCGCGGCGACATGGAAAAGCCCATGCGCTCCCAGGCCTTGGCGGCCGCGTCGAGATCGCGCACCGTGACCACGACATGGTCGGCGCCGAGAATATGCTTGAGCGGCATGGCAGCAGCCCTCCCCTGATCATTGTGCGGGCACTTGAACCCAACATGGCGGCGGAGGCAACGCGGCGAGGGTGGCAGATTTGCCGGGTCTCGGCTGCTCCGGACACATAGCTAGCCTAGCAAATTATTCTTTAGGAGCGGTCTATTGAAAATACAAACGATATTTATTTTCTACGTTTGGCAGTACAAACGGAAATTTCATGCTGAATACTCCGGAGAGAGCTCGCTTCCCGCCCTGCTGCGCCGCCCTCGTCGTGCCCGCCCGGTGGCAGCGCTCTTGCCGCGGCGCTGCCGGGTCGCTTTCATGGATCATGCCACATTCCGCGGAGATTGCTTCCATGCCGTCCACATCATCGGCTCCCTGGCCGCCGTCCCTCTGGGCGGCGACGGCCCCGCCGGGTCCGACCCTCGCGCCGCTGGTGGGAGACGAGACCGCCGACGTGGTGGTGATCGGCGCCGGTTTCACCGGCCTGTCGACCGCCATCCACCTGCGCGAGATGGGCGTCGCCGTCACCGTGGTGGAGGCGGTGGAGCCGGGCTGGGGCGCCTCGGGCCGCAACAACGGCCAGGTCATCCCGACGCTCGCCGGGCATGATCCCTCGGGCATGACGGCCCGCCATGGCGAGGCCGGCGAGCGCTTCAACGCGGTGCTGCGCGACGCGGCGCAATATCTCTTCGACACCGTGCGCAAGTACGACATCCCCGCCGAGGCGGAGCAGGCCGGCTGGGTGCAGCCGGTCCATTCGCCCGGCCGCTTCAAGATCGCCGAGAAGCGCGTGAGGGAATGGTCGGCGCTGGGCGCGCCGGTGGAACTGCTCGACCGCGAGGCCATGGCGCGGATGCTCGGCTCTGAGGCCTGGCACGGCGGCTTCTGGAACCCGACGGGCGGGCACATCAACCCGCTGGCGCTGGCCCGCGGCCTCGCCGAGGTGGCCTTGAGGCTCGGCGCGGTGATCCGCTCGCGCTCGCCGGTGCAGTCCTATGCGCGGGTCGGCGACAGCTGGGTGGTGAAGACCGAGAAGGGCCAGGTCACGGCCAAGGCCCTGGTGCTCGCCACCAATGCCTATACCGGCGAGTTCAGCGACACGCTCAATCCCGCCATCGCGCGCGAGGTGATCCCGGTCCTGTCCTGGCAGATGGCGACGCGGCCGATCAGCGACAATGTCGCCAAGTCGATCATCCCCGACCGGCAGGCCATGTCGGACACCCATCGCGAGCTCTATTTCTGCCGCTGGGACGCCCGCAACCGGCTGGTCACCGGCGGCGCCGCCATGTTTCCCGGTGCCGGCGGCGACAATCTCAAGCCCTATCTCGCCGAGCGCCTGAAAAAGCTCTGGCCGCAGATCGGCGATGTCGAGTTCGACTTCGTCTGGTCGGGCTATGTCGGCATGACGCCGGACAATCTCCTGAAGCCCCATATCGCCGGTTTCCCCCGGTTCCACCGGCTCGGTCCCAATGGCTATGCCTGGGCCGGCTGCAACGGCCGCGCCGTGGCGCTCTCGGTCGCGCTCGGCCGGGAGCTCGCGAAGGTCACCCAGGGCGTGCCGGAGAGCGAGCTCGGCCTGCCCTTCTCGGAACCGACGCCGCAGCCCTTCCAGCCGCTCATCCGGCGCATCGCGCCCTTCGCGCTGCCGCTCTACCGCCGCCTCGACGCGCAGGAGATCTGAGCCATGAGCGCATCCGTGCCCGGCGAGGTCAAGGTCTTCGGCCCCGAGGAGAGCCCGTCCTACTGGCAGCCCGTGCCGGCCAACGGCTTCGTGCGCTGCATCCTCAACCCGAAGACGATCACCTCGGAGAGCCGCTTCGCCATGGGGACGCAGACGGTGGCGCCGGGCTGCCATATCCGCGAGCACACCCATGACCAGCACGAGGAGGTGATCCACCTCACCTCGGGCAAGGGCTTCGCCCGCATCGACGGCGAGGACATCCCGATGGAGGCGGGCTCGACGGTCTTCATCGGCCGCGACCGCAAGCACGGCTTCGTCAATCCCGGCCCTGAGCCGATGAGCTTCGTCTGGTTCCTGATGCCGGGCGGGCTGGAGGATTTCTTCGCCGCCATCGGCCGCGAGCGGGTGCCGGGACAGCCGGCGCCCGAGCCCTTCCCGCGGCCTGCCGATGTCGCCGAAATCGAGAAGCGCACCGTCTTCGGCTGGGCGGATCCGTCACACAATCCCCAAGCATTTCCGAGCGAAGCGGGCACCGGTTCGCGTGAAGGAAATGCGTCTCCGACGAAGACAGGATAGGACCATGATCGTCGAGGAGCGCGACTACCGCATCAAGACCGGCCACGTGGCGGAATTCGTCGGGCTCTACGAGGAGCACGGGCTGCCGATCCAGAAGGAGCTGCTCGGCACCTTCCACGGCTATTTCACCTCGGAGACGGCGGAGCTGAACCACGTGGTGGCCTGGTGGTCCTACGAGAGCCTCGACGACCGGCTCGCCCGCCGCGACCGGATGATGGCCGACCCGCGCTGGCAGGCCTATCTCGCCAAGGTGAAGGGGCTGGTCGAGACCCAGCACGTGCGCTTCCTGCGGCCGACGCGGTTCTCGCCGTTGCGGTGAGACCTGGGGCGCGCGCCCCACCTCTCCCAGCGGGGAGAGGTCGACGAGCGTAGCGAGGCGGGTGAGGGGGTGAGCCTTCGCCGGATCGGCTTGAGCCCCCTCTCCCGGCCTTCGGCCGACCTCTCCCCGCCGGGGAGAGGTGGAGCGGTGCCCCTTCAGCGCGCGATCTCTTCAATACGCACCGCCCTCCCGCGTCATGCCCGGGCTCGTCCCGGGCATCCACGAATTCTCGAAGGGCGGAGTTCAAGTCGTGGATGCCCGCCACAAGGGCGGGCATGACGGATGAGTGGTTGCAGGAACCCTGCCCCTTTACTTGAACCCCACCACCGCATGCGGCACGTAGGCCGCATCCAGCGTCGCGATCTCCTCGGCCGTGAGCTTCACCTTGAGCGCCGCCACGGCATCGTCGAGATGACCCATCTTGCTGGCGCCGACGATGGGCGCGGTGATGCCGGGCTTCTGCAGCACCCAGGCGAGCGCCACCTGCGCCCGCGGGATGCCGCGCGCCTTGGCGACGGCGGCCACAGCCTCGACCACCTTGCGGTCGGCGGCGGCGGTGGCGGCATAGAGCGTCTTGCCGAAATCGTCGGTCTCGGCGCGGGCGCTGCCCTCCTCCCAGTCGCGGGTGAGGCGTCCGCGGGCGAGCGGGCTCCAGGGGATGACGCCGATGCCCTCCTCGCGGCAGAGCGGCAGCATCTCGCGCTCCTCCTCGCGGTAGAGCAGGTTGACGTAGTTCTGCATGGTGGAAAAGCGCGTCCAGCCATGGGCCTCGGAGGTCTTCAGCATCTTCATGAAACGCCAGGCGCTCATGGAGGAGGCGCCAATATAGCGGGCCTTGCCGGCCTTCACCACGTCGTGGAGCGCCTCCAGCGTCTCCTCGATCGGCGTGTCGTAGTCGAAGCGGTGGATCTGGTAGAGGTCGACATAGTCGGTGCCGAGCCGGCGCAGCGAATGGTCGATCTCGGTCATGATCGCCTTGCGCGACAGGCCGGCGCCGTTGGGCCCGGGGCGCATGCGGTTGAAGACCTTGGTGGCGATGACGATGTCGTCGCGCCGCGCCATGTCCTTCAGCGCCTTGCCGACGATCTCCTCGCTGGAGCCGAGGGAATAGACATTGGCCGTGTCGAAGAAATTGATGCCGAGGTCGAGCGCCCGCCTGATGAAGGGGCGGCTCTCGGCCTCGCCCATGGACCAGGGATGGGCGCCCATGTCGGGGGCGCCATAGGTCATGCAGCCGAGGCAGAGGCGGGAGACGTCGAGGCCGGTGCGGCCGAGCTTCACGGTGTCCATGGGGCGGTCCTCAGGGGGCGGGACGGGAGGTCTAGCGCGCCGCGGCCGCCGCGGGAACGGCGGCGGCACAGGGACCTGCCATGCCGTCAGTCCTCGCGGGTGCGGATGCGCCGCACGACGAGGGCCATGACAAGCACCACGAAGGGCAGGACCGCTGCGGTCGCCACCGTCGGCTCGAAGGGCAGGACGCCGGAATCCTTGCCGCCCTTGAACAGGTAGCCGAGCAGGCCGAGCACGTAATAGGACACGGCGGCGATGGACAGGCCCTCCACCGTCTGCTGCAGGCGCAGCTGCAGCCGGCCGCGCTCGGACATGGTCTCCAGCAGCGTGCGGTTCTGCTGTTCGAGGGCGATGTCGACGCGGGTGCGCAACAGGTTGGCGGCGCGGGTGAGCTTCAGCGACAGTTCCGCCTGGCGGTCGGAGGCAGTCTGGCAGGTGCGCATGGCGGGCGCGAAGCGGCGGTCGAGGAAGGCCGCCCAGGTGGAATGGCCTTCGACCGGCGCCTCGCCGATGACGGCGAGGCGCGAGCGCACCAGCGCCTCATAGGCCCGCGTCGCACCGAAGCGGAAGCTCGACAGGGCGGCCTCGGCCTCGAGTTCGGCGGCCTGGGCGACCAGCGTGTCGAGCAGCGCGGCATTGCTCTCCAGGCCGGTCGCCGTCTTCATGCGGCCGGCGACCGCCACGAGTTCGCGTTCGATGCGGCCGATGATGGGGCCCATGCGCTGGGCCTCCGGCAGGCCGAGCAGGGCGAAGCAGCGATAGGTCTCGACCTCGAGGAGCCGCTGCACCAGCGCGCCGGCCACCGCCGGGGTGAGCGCATGGTCGATGACCAGAATGCGGGTATAGCCGCGGGAGTCCTGGCGGAAATCGGTGGCGATGGTGGCGGCGCCGTCCATGGCCCCGGACACGCACAGCGATGCCGGATCGAACAGCGCCTGCCAGTCGGCCGGCAGGGCGCTGCCGCGCACCAGGGCAAGGTCGATGGCGACCAGAAGCGACCCGGGCGCGGCGACGGCTCCGCCCACCGGACTCGGCTGCGGCAGCGGCCAGTGGAAGGGATCGCTGCCGGGCGCCGGCACGTCCCAGCCATAGGTGGAGAACTCGCTGTGCCGCTCCCACCGCAGACGCGCCGTCGGGAACACCGCGCGATGGAAATTGGCGCCTTCGTCCGGTCGCGCGGCGCCCGTGGCCGTGCACCAGGCGGCAAGCGCGGCGCGCTCCTGCGCCACCGGCATCTCGGCGGTGGCGAAGGCATGGAGCAGCACCCGGCGCGGCGTCTCCACCAGCTGGAACGGCCGGGCGTGCAGTTCATCCAGCACCTGGCGGCGGAGCGGATGCGGCGCGAAATCAAGACTCACAGGGAGCGCGTCCTTGGGCGAGGGAAGAGGACATTGGAGCCCCGCCCCGCCGGCTTGGCAAGCGGCGGCGCGAGGCTGCGTCACTCGATGCCATAGGCCTTGCGGGCTTCCGCCACTTCCTTCTCGTCCCAGTAGCCGATGAGGATGCCGCCGCGCATCTGCCGCGCCGGGCCATAGGTCTCGATCGTGGCGTCCGGCATGGTGATGCGGTTGTGGTCGGTAAGGGCCCAGGCGAGGAGATGGTCCTTCAGCCGGTCGCGCTCGGCGCCGAAGTCGGGATCGTCGCCGAGGTCGCGATATTCGTGCGGGTCCGTCCGGAGGTCCCAGAGCATGGGGCGGAAGCCCGGCGCGTGGACATATTTGAAGCGGCCGTCGAAGACCATGAAGAGCCGGCATTCATCCGGCGCGCGGCCGAGGATGCGGCGGGAATCCAGCATGGAATAGTCGTATTCGGAGATCGCCACCTGCCGCCAGGCCGGCGGCGTTGTGCCGGCGAGCAGCGGTTTCAGCGACCGCCCCTCGATGATGTGGCGCGGCACCGTGCCGCCGAAATGCTCGATGAAGGTCGGCGCGAGGTCGATGGCCTCGACGAGGGCGTCGCAGGTGGTGCCGCGGGCCGCCGCGGCCTCCGGCGAGGGATCGACGATGATGAGCGGCACCTTCACCGAGACCTCGTGGAAAAGGTCCTTCTCGCCGAGCCAGTGATCGCCGAGATAGTCGCCGTGGTCGGCGGTGAAGACGATCATGGTCTTGTCGGTCAGACCCTCGGCGTCGAGGAATTTGAACAGCACGCCGAGCTGGTCATCGATCTGCTTGATCAGGCCCATGTAAGCGGGGATGACGCGGCGGCGCACCTCCTCGCGGGAGAAGTTGCGCGACACCCGCATGTCCATGAAGGCGCCATAGACCGGGTGCGGGTTCTGCCGCTCCAGATCCGAGCGGATCGCCGGCTGGACGTCGTCCTTGCCGAACATGTCGTGGTAGGGCGCCGGCGCGATATAGGGCCAGTGCGGCTTGATATAGGAGAGATGCAGGCACCAGGGGCGGCCGTCATCCCCGGCCTCGCGGATGAAGTCCATGGCCCGGCGGGTCATGTAAGGCGTCTCGGAGTGCTCCTCGGGGATGTTGGCTTCCTTGTCGGCATGGGCGAGCAGCCAGCCGTTCTGCTTCTCGCCGTCGGGACCGATGCCGGAATTGGCGCGATCCTCCCAGGGATTGCGGGCCGGGAAGCCGTGGTCCTCGAGGTATTTGTCGTAAGCCGGGCGGGGCGCGCCGGGGCGCGAGGGGTGCAGGCCGTCGTCGCGCTCATAGGGCTCGAAGCCGCATTGCGCCGCCTCGACCCCGATCACCGAGCCCTTGGGGATGCCGAGGCGCTCCATGCCCTCGTCGTCGGCGGTCATATGGGTCTTGCCGACGAGGACGTTGCGCACGCCGAGAGCCTTCAGATGCTGGCCGAGGGTCGGCTCGCCGATGCGCAGGGGGAAGTTGTTCCAGTTGGAGCCGTGGGAGCGCATGTAGCGGCCGGTATAGGTGCTCATGCGCGAGGGGCCGCAGACCGGCGACTGGACATAGGCCCGGGTGAAGCGCACGCCGCGGGCGGCTAGCGCGTCGATGTTCGGCGTCTGCAGGGTCGGATGCCCGTAGCAGCCGAGGTAATCGAACCGGAGCTGGTCGCACATGATGAAGAGGACGTTCTTGTCGGCGTGCGGCATGGAATGGACTCGGGTCGGACTTGAGGGCGGACAGTGCGACGGGATGGCAGGGCAAACAAGGTAGCTGGGAGCTCCGCGGGGTGCATGAGCCGCCCTCTGCGTCATGGCCGGGCTTGTCCCGGCCATCCACGACTTGAACACCGCACCATCAAGAAATTCGTGGATGCCCGGGACAAGCCCGGGCATGACGGAAGCGGCGGTGAACCTGTCAGGCCAGGCGGCGAGCCGACCTGCCCCTCAGCTCGGCTTGAACCCCGAGGCCTTCACCGCCGGCGTCCAGGCCTCGTGATCTTCCTTCTGGATGCGGGCGAGGTCCTCCGGCGTCGAGCCGGACGGCACCATGGAGAGGCGCAGCACCTTCTCCTTGACGCCGGCATCGCGCATCGCGGCCATGGTGGCACGGCCGACCCGGGCGATCATCTCGGCCGGCGCGCCGGCGCGGGTATAGAGCGCATACCAGGCGCTGCCGACGATGGGGATGCCGGCCTCGGAGAAGGTCGGCACGTCGGGCAGGAAGGGAGAGCGCTCGCGGCCCGAGACCGCCAGAACCCGGATCCGACCGGCCCGCGCCAGTTCGGTGACGTCGGAGGTCGTCGTCATCACCATCGGCACCTGGCCGCCGAGGAGGTCGTTGAGGGCCGGCGCCGAGCCGCGATAGGGCGCATGCTGCATCGGCACGCCGATCTTCTCGGCCATCAGCGCCCCGAAGAAATGCGGCAGGTTGCCGACGCCGGGCGAGCCGTAGGTGGTCCGCCGCGGGTCCTGCTTCATCCAGGCGACCAGTTCCGTCAGCGTCTTCGCCGGCGTGTCCGGGTTGATGGCCAGGGCGAAGTCGAAGGTGGTGACCAGGCTGATCGGCGCGAGGTCGCGGAAGGGGTCGTAGGGCAGCTGCGGGAAGATGATCGGGTGGATGATGATCGGCGCCACCGGCGTCAGCAGCAGGGTGCGGCCGTCGGCCGGCGCATTGAGCACCGCCTGGGTGCCGATCTGCCCGCCGGCGCCCGGCCGCGCCTCGACGATGGCCGTGTCGTTCAGCGCCCGCCCCACCTCGTCGGCGACGATGCGGGTCAGGGCGTCCCCTGCCCCGCCGGCGGCGAAGGGAAAGATGAAGCGCAGCGGGCCGGACTGGGCACGGGAGGCCCCCGCCGCGAAAGGCGCCAGCGCCGCACCCGCGATGAAATGCCTGCGATCCATGATCCCCTCCCGTTCCCTGTCGTTGCGCCCATCACTGCACGAAGGCCCCATCGTAGCAACGGCGCCCCTTGCTGTCAACGACTTTTTTCCTACGCTGGGTTTTTTATCCAGGTCGTGATCGCCGGCGCTCCCTGCCCTGCCGGCGCGCGGCGCCGCTCAATAGGCCTTGACCGGATGGATGAAGGGCCAGGGCGAGGCCTCCGAGCCACGGACGATCTTGACCTCGATGAGGGCCGGCGCGCCCTTGGTGAGCGCTGCGGCCAGCACCGGCCGCAGCGCGGCCGGCGACGTGACGCTTGCCGTATCGATGCCGAAGGCCCTGGCCAGGGCCGGAAAATCCGGATTGACCAGGTCGGCGCCGATCAGCCGGTTGCCATAGCGCGTTTCCTGGTCGCGACGGACATTGCCATAGGCCTCGTTGTTGAAGACCACCGTGACGAGGCCGATGCCGTATTGCCGTGCGGTGGCCAGTTCCTGCACGCCGAACATGAAGCCGCCATCGCCGGTGATTGCCACCACGGGCTTGTCGGGATGGGCCACCTTGACCCCCAGCGCGGTCGGGAACCCGTAGCCTAGGGTCCCCTGGAAGCCGGTCGAGACATAGGTCCGGGGCTGGTGGACGGGATAGCCGAAATAGCTGGCGAAACCAGCCTGGCAGAGTTCCTCGACCAGCAGGCCGTCGGCGGGAAGGACGTCGCGGATGACGTCGAGATAATCGATCTCCGGCTGGACGATGCGGATCGCCTCTGCCGCAGCGGCGCGGGCGCCTTCGATCGCGGCGCGGTTGTCAACGGCACGATGTCCGTCGAGGGCGGCGAGCAGCGCCATGACGCCCTCGCCGCTGTCGGCGACGATGCCGGCATCGGCCTCGAGGCGCCCCATCTCCGCGGGGTCGATATCGATGCGGATGAGCGCGCGGCCGCCGTCGAGGCGGGTCGTCATCTGCATCATGTTGGCCCAGCGCATGGTCGGCATTTCAAGCCGCGTACCGATGCCGATGACGAGGTCGCAGCCCCCGTAGAGCCGGAAGGCGGCATAGGAGGACAGGCCCCAGGGGCCGGCCTCGTCGACGACGCCGCGGCCGCCGCGGAAGGCCGCCACCGGCGCGCCGATGCGCTCGGCGAGGCGGGCGATGGCCGGGCCGGCATCCTGTGCCCCCGAACCGGTCATGATGATCGGGCAGCGGGCGGCGCGGATGAGATTGGCGGCATGGGACACCGCCAGGGGGTCGGGCTTCGGCGGCGCGTCGCGCACCGCGGCGGCAGCATGTGGCACGTCCTCGGACCCGGCCATGACGTCCCAGGCCATTTCGAGCGCCACCGGCCCGGGCCGGCCGGACTGCGCCTGGCGGAAGGCCTCGGCGACGAGGCCCGGCGCATCGGCGGGCCGCTCGATCCGGGCGGCCCATTTCACCAGCGACCTGAGGGTGCCGAGCTGGTCGGCGATCTCGTGCAGATGGCCGCGCCGACGGCCGATGAACCCGGAGGGGATCTGCCCGGTAAGGCAGACCATCGGCGTGTTGCAGCCCCAGCCGGTGGCCAGCGCCGCCGTGGTGTTGAGGACCCCGGGGCCGGGCACGACCGAATAGACGCCAGGCCGGCCGGTCGAGCGGCCATAGCCGAAGGCCATGTAGCCACAGGCCTGCTCGTGGCGGGCCCCGACGGTACGGATCCGGTCGGTGTTGCGGGCCAGGGCGTCGAAAAGCGGATACATCTGGGCGCCCGGCAGGCCGAAGACCGTGTCGACCCCGTTGGCGATCAGGCCCGCGACGATCGCCTCACCGCCAGTCATCAGCCCGGCCGCGCCGGTCGGCGGTGCGCCTTGTTCGCTCAAGGCCACTTCACCACTGGCGGCAGGGACGACAGGATGCTCTCGACATTGCCGCCGGTCTTGAGGCCGAAGACCGTGCCACGGTCGTGCAGCAGGTTGAACTCGACATATCGGCCGCGACGGACGAGCTGTTCCTCGCGGTCGGCCTCCGTCCAGGGCGTGGTGAAATTGCGCCGCACCAGTTGCGGATAGATCTCGGCGAAGGCGCGGCCGACATCCTGGGTGAAGGCGAAATCGGCATCGCGGTCACCGCTGTCGAGATAGTCGTAGAAGATGCCGCCGATGCCGCGCGGCTCCTTGCGGTGCGGCAGGTAGAAATAGTCCTCGCACCAGGCCTTGAAGCGGGCGTAGTCGGCGACCCCATGGCCGTCGCAGGCGCCCTGCATGGCGGCATGGAAGGCGAGCGTGTCGGGATCGGTCTGGTTGCGCCGGCGGTCGAGCACGGGCGTCAGGTCGGCGCCACCGCCGAACCACATGCGGCTGGTGACGACGAGGCGGGTGTTCATGTGCACGGCCGGCACGTTCGGATTGACCGGATGGGCGATCAGCGAGATGCCGGTGGCAAAGAAGCGGGGGTCCTCGTTGGCGCCGGGAATCTGGCTGCGGAACTCCGGGGCGAACTCCCCATAGACGCTGGAACAATGGACGCCGACCTTCTCGAAGACGCGGCCCGCCATCATGCTCATGACGCCGCCGCCGCCATCGGCACCGCTATGGTCGGTGCGTGTCCAGGGCTTGCGGGAAAAGCGTCCTGCCGGCGCCGTGGAGCCTGGCAGATCATCCTCCAACGCCTCGAAGCGGGCGCAGATGTCGTCGCGCAGGCTCTCGAACCAGGTTCGGGCCCTGACCTTGCGGTCGGACAGGTCGGGCGGCATGGGCGAGGGATCGGGACGGGGGGCGTTCTGTGTCTTCATGGCCATGCGATCTAGCGCCCTTGGATCGTCCCGTTCAAGCCTGTCGGACGGCGAGGGCGGCGTGAGGATGCGGGGCGACGACGGGCGGCGGCCCGCCCGTCTCACAGCCGGGCGGTGTCGTACCAGAACCGCTGGATGTTCTCGGCGAGCGCCCGGTAGCCGTCGGAGGAGCGCGGCTTGACCACATAGGCATTGGCATGGTCGCGGTAGCAGCGCCGGATGTCCGCACTGCTCTCCGAGGACGAGAAGATCAGGGTCGGCAGGCCGCGGGTGACCTCGTCGCTGCGGATCTGCAGGAGGACATCGTGGCCGTCCATGCCTGGCATGTTGAGATCGAGCAGCACCAGATCGGGATTGAAGCGCGGGATCTCGGCGAGGGCCGCCTCGCCGCTGTCGGCGTGCCTGATCTCCAGCGGGCCCGGCGTCGCGGAGAAAGCGTTGCGCAGGAACAGGACCTCGTTGGGATCGTCGTCAACGATCAGCAGTTTCCGGCCGGGATCGCGCATCGTCTCCTCCTGCTGGGCGGCTCTTCTTGTCCCGCTGCCGGGGCAGCGTGAACTGGAAGCGTGCCCCTTTCGGCCAGTCCTTGTCGAGCCAGATTTCACCGCCGTGGCTTTCGACGATGCGGCGGCACAGGGCAAGGCCGAGACCGAGGCCGGGATAGCGGCTCTCGTCGCGGTGCAGACGGCGGAAAATCTCGAAGATCCGCTCGCTGTAGAGCGGGTGGACACCAATGCCGTTGTCCTCGACGCTGATCTCCCACATCCGGCCGGCCGGGCGGGCGCGGATCTTGACGACGAGCGGCTCCTCGCCGCGATATTTGACGGCGTTGCCGACAAGGTTCTGGAACAGCCGCGCCAGCAGGTCGCCGTCGCCCTCGACCTGCGGCAGGTTGAAGACCTTGATGCTGGCGCCGGCGGCGGCGATGTCGGCATCGAGCAGGGCGACGGCCTCGCGGACCACGGCGGCCAGATCGACCTCGTCGCGTTTGACCAGGGCATAGGCGACCTGCGTATAGGCGATCAGGCTGCGGATGAGGCGCTGCATGCGCTCGACGCTGGCCATGATATTGGCCGCATAGCCGGCAGCCTCGGCATCGCTCTCGCCGATCTTCACCTTCAGCATGTCGGAAAACATGTTGATATGGCGCAGCGGCGCCTGCAGGTCGTGCGAGACGATGGCGGAGAACTGGCGCAGCGCCTCGTTGGTCTGCCGGAGCTTGGTCTCCTGGTCCTGCCGCTCGGTGTCGTCGCGGACCACGACCATGATGTTGGGCTCGTCCGGACCGACGCCGTCGATGCGGCTGTAGGCAGCCTGGATCCAGACCCAGTGTCCCTCCTTGTGGCGCAGCCGGTGGATGCTGAAACCGAGGTCGCGGCCCTCGCCGATGGCCCGGGTGATCGCATCCACCCGTTCCCAGTCGTCCGGATGGACGAGGGTGACGGGCCGCGCCTCCATCAGTTCGTCGGCGGAGTAGCCGACGAGCCGCTGCGCCGAGGGCGAGGCGTAGTAGATGCGACCCTCGACGGTGCGCAGCAGGATCATGTCGCGGGCGTTCTCGGCGAGCAGCCGGTAGCGCGCCTCGCTGGCCCGGAGCTCCAACCCGCGCTGCTCGACGCGCTGCTCGAGCTCGCGGTTGGCCCTGGCGAGGGCCGAGGCCTGGAGATGCAGCTGGACGGAGGCCCGACCGAACGCCTCGCCGACCCGATTGACCTCGGCGACGTCGGTGCGCGGCACCACCGTCAGTTGGCCGCGCTCCATGGCGACGGCGGCGGCGGCCATGGTGGCATTGGCACGCCCCAGTCGCCGGACGATGAGCGTCGCCATCACGGTCGCGACGGCGATCAGGGCGACCGCGACCACGAACATCCAGCCCAGCGATTGCCAGAGCGCCCGGTCGAGCGCCGCGACGTCGACGCCGAGCGACAAGAGCCAGCCCGAGGACGGCAGGCGGCTGTAGAGGGCCGAGACCTCGACCCCGTCGGGATTGACGCCACGCCAGGTGCCGCCGCTCCCCGTCAGCATGTCGAAGGCCGGCAGCGGCCGGCCCATCAACTCGGCATGCCGGGACGAGCGGGCGATGATCAGCCCCTCCCGGTCGGACAGGGTCGCATAGAAGGGCGCGGCGACACCGAACTCGGCCATGATCCGGGTGAAGACCTCCGGAGTGAAGGTCGTGGACACGACGGAGACGACCTCACCGCCGCGGATGACGGGCAGGAAGATCGCCACCGCAAAGGTGCCGGTGCCGCGGCTGACGAAGAGGTCGGAGAAGACCGGTGCCTTGCCGGTGATGGCGGCGCTGATCGGGGCGATGACCGACCAGCTCGGCAGGGAGCTCCCCGGCGGCGTGCTGGTATCGACGAGCAATTGTCCGTCCAGGCGCCGCAGGCGGATGTCGATCCCCATGGTGGCGAACTCGCGCGCCTGGGCGTCGAAGCGGGCGAGGTCGCCGGTATCGATGGCCGGCGATGTGGCCAGGACGCGCAGGATGGCGAGGCGCGCGGACAGCAGGCGGTCGATCTCGGCCGCGACGTTCTGGCTACGCTGCAGAGCACCGGCCTCGAGCTGGCGGCCCTCCGCCTGGGTATAGCGCCAGGTGAGGAAGGCGGCGAGCAGGAGCAGGGGCACGGCGAGGGCCGCGGCGAAGGCGGCAAGGTAGATCGCCAGCGAGCGTTCCTTGACTGCGCCGTCCACGTCGCCCCGCCACGTCCGATTCGCACCGCCCTCGTTGGTTATAGCATCACGGCAGCCGTTGCGGCGGCAGCCCCGGCATCAGCCGCCGGGCGACTCGGCGGTTCCGCAGAAGATGTCGTGGACGACGCTGATGACACGGCGCACGTCGTCATTGGCGAGACTGTAGTAGATCGTCTTGCCGTCGCGGCGGGTCGAGACGAAACCTTCGAGGCGCAGGCGCGCGAGTTGCTGCGACACCGTGGGCTGTCGAAGGGAGAGGATCGTCTCCAGTTCGCCGACGGAGCGCTCCTTCTCGGACAGCAGGCAGAGCAGCACGAGGCGGTTCTCATGGGCGAGCGCCTTGAGGAACCTGCTGGCATCACGCGCCTTGTCGGCGAGACCCACGGTCGCGGCGGACAGGTCCTCGGCGGCCTGCCAGTCGATCGATACCGCCTTCGCCATTCCCGCTGCCATCTCCGCGTCTCCCGTGTGCCCCGCCCCGCGCCGCCGTCTCCGACGGGCGCCGGCCGGCTGGCCGGACGTCCGGCCAGGGGGGCATGCAACCCTATATCATTCAGTCCTTGATCATTCAGTCCTTGATCATTCATACCGCCCGCTTGCGCACAGCTCGGTGAGGCCGCGGCCGGAGCAGGCGCGACCGCCGGCGCCGCGGCCCATCCCGAACCCGCCTTGCGCGGGACCGTACCGGCGAAGATTTCTCCCCCCGGTTTGACAATGGGCGCCAACCAGCTGCCAAAGAAAACCGGCCCCTGCTACAGGACCACGGGGCGCCGCAGCGATGTCGGGGTGCGAATGCTGCATCGCACACCTTGCGGATGCTCGACGCCTTCCCTGCAACGTCACCGTGCCGACTAAGGTTTTCGGCCAGCACGGGATTTTAGCGCTCGCATCTCCCTGCGTAATCTGACACTGTTCCGCTGCCCATGCGGGCAGGTGCTGGCGCACCTCAGGCGCGACCGTCGCGTCGGCCCTGACGGAGGTACGTCCGTCCAGGTAGTGGAGTTCACCATGACCATCATCCGAGGCAGCCGCCTGGCTGCCGCCTTCGCCGTTACGATGCTCGCGTCCGGCCTGACCCTTGGCCTGCCGTCCTCGGCGGCGCGCGCCGCTTCGCTCATCGACGTGGCGCCGGTCTCGTCCTTCGACGCCGACCGCTCGCCGGTCGAGATGCAGCAGCGTCGCGGCGGTGGCTTCCGCGGCGGCCCTGGCTTTCGCGGTCCCCGCCCCGGCCCAGGACGCCCCGGCTTCCGTGGCGGACGCGGTGGCGGCAATGTCGGCGCGGCCATCGGCCTCGGCGCGGCGGCCCTGATCATCGGCGGCGCTGCCGCCGCTGCGGCCTCGCAGCGCGAGGGCTATTACCGTGATGGCTATCGCCAGAGCTATGGCCCGCGGGAATGCTGGATCGAGCGTCGCTGGGTCGACACCCCCTACGGCCCGGAGCGCCGCCGCGTGCGCATCTGCGAATAAGCCGACTGTCGTGAATTGACGGGCCGGCCTCGTTCCTGCGGGAGCGGGGCCGGCCTTTTTTTGCTGGCTGTCATCGCCCGGGCATCCCGGAAAGGCCGTACCTGGGTACCGACCTGTCGCGATCGTTTCATAGTAGCGTCGCGCAGAGTTGCCCCCGATTCCGCTGGAGACTGACATGCGGCAGTTGACTCGCCTCATGATCATTGACGACGAGCTTCATGACATCGGGTTCATGCTGCAGTTCTTCGAGGAACGGATTCCCGATTGCGCCTTCGAGACATTCAGCTCCGCCGAGGAGGCCCTGGCGCGCCTGCATTTCGCCGGGGCGCGGGGTGACAATCCGCACCTGCCGGACGATCCCGACATCATCATCCTCGACCTCAAGCTCGGCGCCATGGACGGGTTCGACTTCCTGAAATCGCTGCGCCGCGACGAACATCTGCGCCACATCCCGGTGATCGTGATTTCGGGCACGGCCTCACCCCTGGCCGTCGACCGCGCCTATGAATTCGGCGCCAATGCCATGTTCCGGAAGCCCGCCTCGCTGGGTGGCTATCGAGAGATGATCGGGGCGATCGTCGACTACTGGCAGCGAACGGCCCGCCACGCCGCAGCCTGAAGGACGCAGGGCTGCGGCTGTCCCGAACTGGCGTCCCCCTGATCAGGTACTTGCCAAGGATTCACGCCGCAGGCCGGCCGATGGCAAAGGCTGGCGTCGCATCCGTGCGCGCGCTGCCGGCTTGATGCCGGGGCCGGTCCTGGGGCAAAGCCTCTGGGGGACCCCGCGCCAGAGCCCCTCGGAGATTCGCATGACTCGCGCCGCCCTTCTCGGCCTCGCCCTCCTTCTCGCGCCAGGTGCCGCGGCCGCCCGTGACGCCGGCTGCCGGATCGAACAGGCGGGACGGGTGGTGCTCGACCGGACCTGCGATTTCGCCCCCGACGGCCGTGACGGCTCCTTCACCCTGTCGCCGCGCGGCGGCGGCCAGGGCGCGTTGTTCGGGCCGATCCTGATGGTGTCGGTCTCCGTCATCGAGCCGGGGCTGGCGGAGGTCCGCGGCCTGACACGCGACGGCATCAATTCGCGCTGGGGCGCGGCCCGCCGCTCCGTCCGCGACGGGGCCTGCTGGGAGGGAAGCGACTTCCGGATCTGCGCCCGCTAGACCACCCGCGAGGCCGGCGCCGCTGCCCTTACGCCACCGCCACCCACTGCGTGCCGAGCGCGCCGGCGACCGTGCCCCAGCCTGCGAAGGTGCCGGCGTTCATGTCGGCGAAGTAGGTGGTGCCGTCGGCGAGGTTCTGGACGATGACGTCGCGGTGGCCGTCATTGTCGACATCGGCCGAGCCGCTGACCTCCCAGCCGGCGAGCCCATTGGCGACAACGCCCCAGCCGGCATTGGTGCCGCCGAGCATGTTCACCCACCAGATGTCACCGGTGGAGGAGTTGCGAAAGACGACATCGGCATAGCCGTCGCCGTTGAGATCGGCCGCCTCGCGGGCCACCCATTCCGCCCCCGCAGGTCCTGCGACTGTGCCCCACTGGTTGTTGGCGACGTCGCGGTAATAGGTCGTGCCGTCGGCGATGTTCTGCATCAGCACGTCGGAGATGCCGTCGCGGTTGAAGTCGCCGAGGCCGACGGTGCGCCAGCCGGTGCCGAGATCGGGACCGAGGATCCAGCTGCCGAAGGTGCCGCCGGAATCCATGTCGGCGATGTAGGTCTGGCCGGTGGCATTGTCGCGCACCAGCACGTCCACGGTGCCGTCACGGGTGACGTCACCGGAGGCGATGGCCTGGAAGGTGGTTCCCATCGGCCCGGCGACCAGGCCCCAGACCGACGCGCCCGAGGCGACATCGAGCGTGTAGATCGCGCCGGTATTGGTGTCCTGTACCAGCGAGTCCGCCCGCCCGTCGCCGGTGAAGTCGTCGGAGCCGACGAGGCGCCAGCCGGCGGGCAGCGAGCCCAGCACATTGGCGAAGCCCGCTCCGGTTCCGGCATTCATGTTCTGGTAGATGATCTGGCCGGTGGCGCTGTTCTGGAACAGCACGTCGTCGAAGTACGAACCGTCCATGTTGGAGACGAGGTTCTGCTGGATGCCCGCGAGGCCAAAGAGTTGAGCGCCGTTGGCGAAGCCGAGAACCTCGACATTGACGATCACGTCGGCGCCGTCGGTGCCCGAGGCCGCCGAGACCTGGGTGTAGAACCTGCCGTCCGCGACGAAGCTCCGGACGAAATAGTTCGACCGTGCCCCGTCCCACAACGCGGTATCAGAGCCCTCACCACCGTCCATCCCATCACTACCGGCCCCGCCCGCCATGGTGTCGGCGCCGTCGCCGCCGAACATGACATCATCGCCGCCGAGCCCCAACATTGTGTCGTTGCCGCCCATGCCGGACATCACGTCGCCCTGGGCATCGCTGCCATAGAGCGTGTTGGCGTTGGCGTCGCCGGAGACGACGCCGTTGCGCGGATCGAGAATGCGGGTGAAGACGCCCGTGCCGGAGCTATCGGCCGCGCCCGGGCCAGCCCAGGTCACCGCGATACGGCCATCTGGCAGCGCGGCCACGTCGACCGTGTCGGCGCTGAGAACATCGCCGGCGATGCTGATGCGGGTACCGTCGGTGGCACCGAAACCGTCGAAGGCCTGCGCCACCAGGGAACCCGCCGCGGTGCGGTAGACGACGACGAAGCCGCCCTGCTGCGTCGCCGCGACGCCGATCGCATCGACACCTGCGTGGTCCAATGCAACCACGAACTCCGACCCGAGCCTGCCGCCAGCGGAGTCGACGATCTGTCCGCGTAACGCACCGCCGTCCCTCCAGACCACGACGTGGTTGTTCGTGGTCAGCGTCGCAACCGGCGAAAAGTTCTGCTGTCCCGTCGTCGTCGTGTTGACCGTGACCTCCGCCGTCGGCGAGCCGCCGGTGAGCGAGAAGCTCCGCATCTGGATGTCGCCACCGTCGAATAAGTCGGTCCAGGTCACGACGATTCTGTCGGCATTGACAGAGAGGTAAGGCAGGCCTTGGAAGAGGACGGGCTGGTTGTCGACCACGATCTCGTCGCCGACGACCCCCGCGCCCGAGATGATCCGCAGCGCGACATCTTGGTCACTCTCCGTGGGCACCGCATATGCCAAAGCATAGGTGTTGTTGGCGAGACCGATGAGGTCGAATGGGATGGTCGGTGCGGCGTTGCCATTGCTGGTGACGAGCGTCGGCCCACCGTCGAGCGCACCGTTCGCCTGGAAGCGCTGGATCGAGATCTCGGTCGACGACGACATCCAGGCGACCGCATAGCGCCCGTCGGGCAGGACGGCGACCTGGCCGCGGCCACTTCCTGTCGGCGCGCTGCCGATCGTCGTTTCGGCGCCGACAGGGGCCCCGAAGGCGTCGAAGCGCTGGACGCGGACGACGTCGGGATTAGGGTCCCGATCGGTCCAGGCCACCACCGTTCCGCCATCCGGCAGCACCGCGATGGTGGGTTCGAGTTGGTCATGCCACATCGTCGTGTTGACGAGGCGTTCCGGGTTCCAGAACGTGATCGACATCGGCATTCCTCATCGACGGCGGCCATGAACGAGCGAGGGAGCGAATCGCAACCTCAAGCACGTTCAAAGTCTTCATTACAATCGGGACATGCAGGTCAACCTACGATACACGAAGTGCGGATTGTACAATCTTTCCGTTCATCGATGCCATTCTGCCTTTACGCCACCGCCAGCCACTGCGTGCCGAGGGGGCCGGAGACGCTGCCGAAGCCGGCGAAGGTGCCGGCATTCATGTCGGCGAAGTAGGTGGTGCCGTCGGCGAGGTTCTGGATGATGACGTCGCGGTGGCCGTCATTGTCGACATCGGCCGAGCCCCTGATATCCCAGCCGGCGAGCCCGTTGGCCACCACGTTCCAGCCGGCATTGGTGCCGCCGAACATGTTGACCCACCAGATGTCGGAGGTCGCGGTGTTGCGGAAGACGACGTCGGCATAGCCGTCGCCATTGAGATCGGCGGCCTCGCGGGCCACCCATTGCGCGCCCGCAGGTCCGGCGACGGTACCCCACTGGTTGTTGGCGACGTCGCGGTAATAGGTTGTCCCATCGGCGATGTTCTGCACCAGCACGTCGGAGGCGCCGTCGCGGTTGAAGTCGCCGAGCCCGACGGTGCGCCAGCCCGTGCCGAGATTGGGGCCGAGGATCCAGCTGCCGAAACTGCCGCCAGCCTCCATGTCGGCGATATAGGTCTGGCCGGTGGCACTGTCGCGCACCAGCACATCGGGAGTGCCGTCCCCCGTCGCGTCGCCCGAAGCGATCGCCTGGAAGTTGGTTCCCATCGGCCCGGCGACCAGGCCCCAGACCGGGCCGCCCGAGGCGATACTGAGCGTGTAGATCGCGCCGGTATTGCTGTCCTGGATGAGCGCATCGGCGCGCCCGTCACCGGTGAAATCGTCGGAGCCGACCAGCCGCCAGCCGGCCGGCAGCGTGTTCAGCGCATTGGTGAAGGCGCCGGCGGAACCCGCATTCATGTTGACGAAGGCGACCTGGCCGGTGGCGCTGTTCTGGAACAGCACGTCGTCATAGAGCGAGCCGTCCATGTTGGAGACGAGGTTCTGCTGGATGCCGGCAAGGCCGAAGAGCTGGCCGCCGTTGGCGAAGCCCAGCAGTTCGACATTGATCAGCGTGTCGACCGCATCAAGGCCGGTGGCGGCGGAGACCTGGGTGAAGACCTGGCCACCCGCGACGAAGCTCCGGACGAAATAGTTCGACCGGGCGCTGTCCCACGTCGCCGTGTCGGAGCCCGCACCGCCATCCATGTTGTCGTTGCCGGCCCCGCCCGACATCGTGTCGCTACCGATATCTCCGAACAGCATGTCGTGGCCGGCCCCGCCCGCCATGGTATCGTTGCCGTCGCCGCCGAACATCACGTCGTCGCCGCCGAGGCCGAGCATCACATCGTTGCCGCCGAATCCGGAGATCTGGTCGGCGCGGAAATCGTTGCCGTAGAGTGTGTTGGCGTTGACGTCGCCGGAGACCACGCCGTCGCGCGGGTCGAGAATGCGGGTGTAGACGCCTGTGCTGGAGCCATCGGCCGCGCCCGTGCCGCTCCAGG
Source organism: Archangium gephyra (assembly GCA_943368975.1). Taxonomy (GTDB): domain Bacteria; phylum Pseudomonadota; class Alphaproteobacteria; order Rhizobiales; family Phreatobacteraceae; genus Phreatobacter. The sequence continues at coordinate 27,870 of CALRLZ020000007.1, read as the reverse complement.
TCACCGCGATGCGGCCATCCGGCAGGGCCGCGACGTCGTGCGTACTTTGGTTCGAGACATTGTCGGCGATGAGGATGCGGGCAACATCCGGGACGCCGAAGCTGTTGAAGGCCTGTGCCACCAGGGTCCCTGACGCGGTGCGGTAGACCACGACGAAGCCGCCCTGCTGCGTCGCCGCGACACCCACTACATCGGCACCGCTGGCATCCAGCGCCACCAGGAACTCCGAACCGATCCTGCCGCCGGAGGAATTGACGATCTGCCCTCGGATCGCCGCGCTATCCTGCCAGACTACGACATGGTTCTGCGTCGTGAGCAGCGCCACCGGCGAATAAAATTGTGTCCCCGCCGTCGTGGTGTTGACCGTGACCTCCGCCGTCGGCGAGCCGCCGGTCAGCGAGAAACTCCGCGCCTGGATGTCACCGCTATTGGCGGAGTTGTCATACCAGGTCACGAGGATGCTGCTCGCCGTGGCAGAGATATAAGGCGTGCTTTGCTCGCTGCCCACCGGGTTATCGACCACGATCTCGCTGCCGACGACCCCCGCGCCTGAAATGATGCGCAGCGCGACGTCAGTTTCAAACCCCGCAGCAGTCCCATAGCTCAGAGCATAGGTATTGTTGGCGAGCCCGATGAGGTCGAAAGGAACGACGAAACCCGCATTGACATTGCTGGTGACGACCGTCGGCGCCCCATCAAGCGCGCCGTTCGCCTGGAAACGCTGGAGCGAGATCTCGCTCGCCGACGACTTCCAGGCCAGCGCATAGCGACCGTCGGGCAGGACGGCGACCTGCGGGCCGTCGTTTCCGCCCGAGGTGCCGATCGTCGTCTCACCGCCAACAGGGACCCCGAAAGCGTCGAAGCGCTGGATGCGGACAACGTCAGGACTGGGGCCGATGTCGATCCAGGCTACCACCGTGCCGCCATCCGGCAGCACGACGATGGCAGGTTCGGTTTGAGAGCCTGCTGTCGTGGTGTTGACCAGGCGCTCCTGGTTCCAGAACGTGATCGGCATCGGCATACCCTATCGGCTGCGGCCACGAGCGGCCGGAGGAGGCAATCGTATCTTTACGCGAGTTGCACCGCTGCCTAGCACGCATGACGTGAGGTCAATCAAGGGGACCCGGCCGGGCGATCTGGAGACGATTGCTGTCCAGGACCGTAACGCTCGGTGTCGCCTTGCGAGGCCGGGTGGGGCGCCCTGCTGAGCGGGCGACATGGTTGGCTGGGTCGCTAGGATTCGAACCTAGATAGCGGGTACCAAAAACCCGAGTCCTACCATTAGACGACGACCCAAAGCCGGACTGCCCCGGCGCGGCGCGAAGCAGCGGGCGAAGCAGGCGGGCGGGACCATAGCGATGTGATCCGCCGGGTTCAACGGGCGCTGTGGAGACCGCCGTCGACGGTTGTCGGCGCGGCGCCTGCCGAACGGCCAAGCCGCGGACAGTGGACGGCGCGCGCCCTCCTGCACTAGGTTTCGCGCGAAACAGGCCGGCATCCGTTCGGCCAGCGCATCGCCGTGGAGGATACCATGCTGGGCCTGATGCAGGATTGGCCGCTGCTGATCCCGAAGATCATCGATCATGCCGGGCTCTATCACGGCGGCCGCAAGGTGATCTCGCGCTCCATCGAGGGGCCGATCGTCGAGACCACCTATGCCGACATCCGGCGCAACGCGCTGCGCGTCGCCAAGCGGCTGGAGAAGGACGGCATCGGCCTCGGTGACCGCATCGGCACGGTGGCCTGGAATACCTGGCGCCATCTGGAGGTCTGGTACGGCATCACCGGCATCGGCGCCATCTACCACACGCTGAACCCGCGCCTGTTTCCCGAGCAGATCGCCTGGATCGTCAACCACGCGGAAGACCGGCTGATGCTGGTCGACCTCACCTTCGTGCCGCTGATGGAGAAGCTGCAGGACAAGCTGCCCACGGTCGAGCGCTTCGTCGTGCTGACCGACGGGGCGCACATGCCGCAGACGAGCCTGCGCAACGCCGTCGCCTACGAGGACTGGCTGAACGAGGTCGACGACGACTTCGCCTGGAAGAGCTTCGACGAGAGCACCGCCGCCGGCATGTGCTACACGTCGGGCACGACGGGCAACCCCAAGGGCGTGGTCTATTCCCACCGCTCCAACATCATCCACTCGCTGATGTGCAACGCGCCCGACATGCTGGGCCTGTCGTCGCGCGACGTGATGCTTCCGGTCGTGCCGATGTTCCACGCCAACGGCTGGTCGCTCGCCTTCACCGCGCCGATGGCAGGGACCTCCCTCGTCATGCCCGGCGCCAAGATGGACGGCGCCTCGATCGCCGAACTCCTGACCACCTACAAGGTGACGCATTCGGCGGCGGTGCCGACCGTCTGGCTGATGCTGCTGCAGGAACTGGAAAAGACCGGGCAGAAGCTGCCCGACCTGACCAAGGTGATCATCGGCGGATCGGCCTGCCCGCGCGCCGTGACGGAAAAGTTCCGCGACACCTATGGCGTCGAGGTCATGCATGCCTGGGGCATGACGGAAATGAGCCCGATCGGGACGCTCTGCTCGCTCAAGCCCGAATATGCCGACCTGACCGGCGATGCCTGGCTCGACATCAAGGAGACGACGGGCCACCCGCCCTTCGGCGTCGAGATGAAGATCGTCGACGACGCGCGCACCGAACTGGCGCGTGACGGCAAGGCCTTCGGCCGCCTGATGGTGCGCGGCCCCGCCGTCGCCGGCTCCTATTTCAAGGGTGAGGGCGGCGCCATCCTCGACGCCGACGGCTTCTTCGACACCGGCGACGTCGCCTCCATCGATCCCTACGGCTATATGCGGATCGTCGACCGCTCCAAGGACGTCATCAAGTCCGGCGGCGAGTGGATCTCCTCCATCGACCTGGAGAACCTGGCGGTCGGCCATCCCGACGTCGCCGAGGCCGCGGTGATCGGCGTGGTCCATCCCAAATGGGACGAGCGGCCGCTGCTCATCGTGGTGCCGAAAGCCGGGCGCACGCCGACGCGCGAGGCGGTCCTCGCCTATATGGACGGCAAGATCGCCAAGTGGTGGATGCCCGACGACGTGGTGGTGGTGGACGAGATCCCGCATACCGCCACAGGCAAGATCCAGAAGACCACCCTGCGGGAACAGTTCAAGGCCTACCGCTTCCCGGCGTGACCGACCTGCAACGGAGATGAGGTCATCCCGGCGTGGCGCTGCAACCTGTGCGGCGCTAGGATGGTCAAGCCGACTCCGCCGGAGAATGAGATGACCGATGCAGCCCAGCCAGGGCCATGGGGACCGCGATCCGCCGCCGCGGCCATGGCGGCGGCGGAACAGGCGCAGCAGCAGCGGGCATCGACGACCTCCGTGCCGGGCACGGGCCAGACGACGCCCGCCGCGACAGCGGTCGGCTTTACCGGCCGGGCGGGGGAATTGTTCGGCCTCCTGGTCAAGGGCTTCCTGCTGCAGGTGGTGACCCTCGGGATCTACCGGTTCTGGTTCATCACCGAGATCCGCCGCTATTACTGGGCGCACAGCTTCGTCGGTCCCGAGGACATCACCTATACGGGCCGCGGCCTGGAACTGCTGAAAGGGTTCCTCATCGCGCTGGCCATCCTGGTGCCGATCCAGGCGGCCTCCTTCTTCGTGCTGCTCGGCCTGCCGCAGGCGGAGATCGTCGTCACCATCGTGGTCTTCGTCCTCTACCTGCTGCTCGGCCAGTTCGCCGTCTATGCCGGCCGCCGCTACCGGCTGACCCGCACCGCGTTCCGCGGCCTCAGGCTGCGCATGACCGGCTCGGCCTGGTCCTATGCCTTCAAGGCCTTCGGACTGTGGATCCTGGTGATCCTGTCGCTCGGCCTCGCCTATCCCTGGGCGGCGACGATCATGGAACGCCTGAAGATGCGCGCCACCTGGTTCGGCGACGCGCGGGGCGATTTCGTCGGCACCGCCGGCGACCTGATGAGGCGCGGCATCCTCCTCTGGATCCTCGCCCTCGGCCTGCCGCTGCTGATGATCGGGTCGGTACTCGCCGCGATCCCGGCCGACATCTGGCGCGAGCTCTTCGCCGCCCTCGACGACGGGGTCATCAGCCGGCGGTCGGCCACGGGCCTCGCCTTCGCCGCGCTGACCGGCGCGGGCATCCTCACCATCGCCATCCCGATCCTGCTTTTTCCGGCCTTCTCCGCGGTGGTCTACCGCTGGCGGATGAACGGCACGCGGATCGGCGGCGCGGCGCTGGCGTCGACGTTCAGCATCGGTCGTTCCTACCGGGTCTTTGTCCTCGGCGGGCTCGCCATGTTCGGCATCCTCGTCCTCATGGCAATCGTCGGCCTCGTCATGTTCGGCGGCATCGCCGCGGTGGTCTTCTCGCGCGACGACCTGACCTTCGATTCCCCAGTCGCGGGGGTCACGGGAGTGGTCCTCCTGGTGCTCGTCTATATGGGCTTCATCGGCTCGCTGTGGATCGCCAAGCAGCTCCTCATCGACCTCAGGCTGCAGCGGGCCCGCCTGCTGTCGCTGAGCGTCCTCAACCTCGCCGCCCTGGACGCGGTCCGGGCCAACAATGTCGACGCCTCGGCCATGGGCGACAGTCTCGGCGACGCCGTCGACTTCGGGTTCGGTGCCTGATGCCCAGCGTCGCCGCCACCTATTACGACGGGATCGTCAGCCGCCGGCAGACGGTGGAGATCTCGCTCCATCCGCAGGGTCTGGCGATCTTCTCCGAAGAGGGCCTGATCGTCGTCACCTGGCCCTATGCCGACATCCGGCGGATCGAGGGCTTTCGCGGCAGCGGCCTGGCCGTGACGCGGGTACCCGAACCCGGCTCCACCGCCGAACCGCGCCTGGAGATCGCCGATCCGGTATTCGTCGCCGAACTGTCCGCCCGGGCGCCGCTAACGCTGACGGGCAAGGCTGGCGGACGCAGGGAAACCCGGTCGGTGGTCATCTGGGCGATGGCTGCCGTGGTCTCGCTGCTGGGCCTCGCCTATTGGGGCCTGCCGGCCATTGCCGGCCGCATCGCGCCGCTCGTGCCGGCCAGCGTCGAGGCGCGGCTGGGCGCCGCCATGGATCCGCAGATCCGTGCCGAGTTCGGCGGCCCTTCGGGCATGAAGACCTGCACCGCGCCGGCGGGTCTGGCGGCTCTCGCAGAGCTCGTCGGCCGCTACGAGAAACTCGCCGACCTCCATGTTCCCCTCAAGGTCGTGGTCGTCGACAACCCGATGGTGAACGCCTTCGCCCTGCCGGGCGGCTACATCTATCTCATGCGCGGGCTGATCCAGCGCGCCCGCTCGCCGGACGAGGTCGCCGGCGTGCTCGGCCACGAGATCGGCCACGTCAAGTTCCGCCACGGCCTGCAATCGGCGATCCAGAGCGGCGGGCTCGGCTTCCTCCTCGGCACGATCTTCGGCGATTTTGCCGGCGGCACAGCGATCCTCCTCGCTTCCCGCACGCTGCTCAGCAGCGCCTTCTCGCGCGATGCCGAGCGCGAGGCGGATGCCTTCGGCGTCGATCTGATGCTCAAGGGCGGCGGCAATCCGGAAGGCCTCGCCGGCTTCTTCGGCTCGGCCGGCGGCGGCGGCGCGCCGGGAGCGCTCAACTGGCTGACGAGCCATCCCGCCAGCGCCGAGCGCGAGGCCGCCATCCGGCGCCTGGCGCAGAACCGGCCCGTTCTGTCGCCGGCACTGACGCCCGACCAGTGGCAGGCGCTGCGCGGCATCTGCCAGACGACCAACTGATGCGGAAGGCCTGACGATGCGCCGCGCTCCCCTGGTCGAACCGACGTCGCGCCTGGCGGTCTGGAGCCTGCGGATCACGCTGGTCGGCCTTGCCGTGATGGTGGTGGCGGTTCTGGCGGCGCGGACCGACAGGCTCGACGGGCTGCAGGCGGTCGTCGCCCTGGCCATCGGCCTCGCCATCACCGGGATCGGTCTCCTGGCGGCGCTGATCGCCGGGGCGACGATCTGGTTCAGCGGCTATCGCGGGGCGCGCCAGGCGGCGGCCGCCGTGCTTCTCGGCGTCGCGGCGATGGCCTATCCGGTGGCGATGGTGCCGATCGGCCTCAGTCTCCCGGCCATGAACGACATCACGACCGACTTCGCCGATCCCCCCGGCTTTTCCATCGCCACCATGGCGCGGCCGGAGACCGCCAATCCCGTGGCCTATCCCGCGGCCTTCGCCACCATCCAGCGGCGTCTCTATCCCGAGATCCGGCCGATCGAGGTCGATCTGCCGGCCGAGAGCGTCAATGCGATCGTCACCGACCTCGTCGAGGAGCGCCGCTGGACCGTGCTTGACCAGGTCGATTATCGCGGGCCCGAACGCGAGGGCCGGGTCGAGATGGTGACCCGCTCACTGCTGCTCGGCTTCCGCGACGACATCGTCATCCGCATTCGCACGGTGAACGGCAGGTCCCGGATCGACATGCGGTCAGCATCGCGTTACGGAAGCCAGGATTTCGGCGTCAATGCCCGGCGCGTCATCGCCGCACTGGACGAGATGCGCGCGGCGGCGCGGCGGGCCCAGCGCGAGCGATAGGTGACTGACATGAGCATCAAGGCGGCGACCGTTCCGCTCCATGAGGACGAGGTGATCGAGGGGATCCGCCGCTGGGTGACCATCGAGAGCCCGACCTATGACGTCGGCGGTATCGAGGCCGTCCTGGATGCGGTCGAGCAGGACTTCGACGGCCTGCCCGTGGTCTTCGACCGGCGCGAGGGCCGGGACGGCTATGGCGGCATCCTCAAGGTGTCGTCGGCGGAGCCCTCCAACGAGAAGCCGATCCTCGTCCTCACCCACATCGACACGGTTCATCCCAAGGGGACGCTGACAGGCCGCCTGCCCTTCCGCCGCGACGGCGACAAACTGTTCGGGCCAGGCCTCTACGACATGAAGGGCGGTGCCTATCTCGCCGTCGCCGGCTACCGGGCGCTGGTGCGCGCCGGGGTTCCGACGGCGCGGCCGGTGACCTTCCTGTTCACGCCCGACGAAGAGGTCGGCAGTCCCACCTCCCGCGCCGTGATCGAGGAGGAGGCGGCCAGGGCCGCCTATGTGCTCGTCACCGAACCCGCCCGCGACGGCGGGCGCATCGTCACCGCCCGCAAGGGCGTCGGCCGCTTCACCCTCACCTGCACCGGGCGTCCCGCCCATGCCGGTGCGCGCCACATGGACGGCCGCAGCGCCATCCGCGAAATGGCGCACCAGATCCTCGCGATCGAAGGCATGACGGACTATGCCCGCGGCATCACCACGACGGTGGGCCTCATCAAGGGCGGCACAGCGGCCAATGTCACGCCCGAGACCTGCACGGCCGAGATCGACCTGCGGGTGCCGGACCCGGAGGTCGGTGCCGAGATGGTGGCGCGGATCCGCGGGCTCTCCCCGGTCGGCCCCGACGTGACGCTGACCATTGACGGCGGCATCAACCGGCCCGCCTATCCGAAGACCGCGATGATCGTCGACATGCTGGAGCGGGCCCGCCAGGTCGCCCATGCGGTCGGCTTCGACCTCGCGGACTGCCCGATGACGGGGGGCGGCTCGGACGGCAATTTCACCGCGGCCCTCGGGGTGCCGACCCTCGACGGCCTCGGCATCGACGGCGCAGGCGCGCACACGCTGGAGGAACACGGTTTGGTTTCCTCGATCCTGCCGCGGGCCCGTGTGCTTGCAGGCTTGATGGAAACCCTGAGGTAAGGCGCATCCGCTAAACCTGTCCGCCTGTGGGCTCAGGGAGCAGGCGTGGCATGGCCGAGATGTGTGGCAATTGCCGGAATTTCTTCGAACCGCGCAGCGGCGGCGTCTGCCGCGCCCATCCGCCCACGGCACGTGACGACGGCACGGCGCGCTGGCCCTCGGTGGCGCGCAGCGACTGGTGCGGCGAGTATCGGGTCGCGCCGCCACCGGAAAATCCCGGGATCCGGCGGCTGGCCTCCGTCTGACCGAGGCCCAGCGGCCATCGGTCGCCGCTGGGTTTCAGGGCAGCGTCGACGACCAGATCGTCAGATAGGCGCCGAGGAAGAACACGGCCGTCGCCATGCTGACCAGCAGCACGAGCAGAACCGGCTTGCCAAGGGGACCGCTGCGGGCGGTATCGGCGTTGAGGATCTGAGCACCCGGAGCCGCCTCGCGCGGGGGCGGCATCTGCCGGTGATCGGGCTCGACAATCTTGGTGCCGTCATCGACCATGGTTCTCTCCTGTGACCTGGAGAACCAACGCAGTCAGGACGCCACAGGTTCCGCGACCGGCGGCCGGGCGCCGCCGGGAGATCGATGGTCAGCGCAGCGGATCTGCCGGAGCGAGCAGCGCCGTGTCGGACGGCCTCATCCGGAATGTCTCCGCTTCGGCCTCCATATAGGCGGCATTCACGGCGAAGGTGCGGATCACCAGTTCCTTGACGCTGCGGACAAGCGCCAGGCTGGTTTCCGGGTCGAGCGGCCCGTCGTCGATCAACTGCGCGGCGCGCCCCAGCGAGGCCGTCGCCTCGGCGAAGGCCCGCACCACCTTGGCGCGTCCTGCCGCCTCTTCCGAAACCTCGCGCTGGGCGAAGAGCGAGACAATGTTCGATGGGGTGGGGGCAGCGGGCGGCATAGTGGACCTCGACGTCGTCGATTAGTGCTCTTCTTGCATTTGGCTTGGGGGAAAATGCTACGGCAACAACGTAAACAACGGGTTAACATTTACGTTACGTAATGCGTAAAGTGTCCATGCCAGCCATCATCCATTCGACGGCGCTCAGACAGGAAATGGAACGGGGTGCCGCGGCAAGGCGCGTGCGGGTCCCACCGGACGCGGACGGCGCGGCGGAACGAAAAAGGGCGACCCGCAGGTCGCCCTTTTCGTCCACGAAGCCGACAGAAGACCGGAGGGCTTCCGCTGGTCGGAGTGGCAGGATTTGAACCTGCGACCCCCACGTCCCGAACGTGGTGCGCTACCAGACTGCGCTACACTCCGCCTCGCGAACAGGCCGCGTGTATAGCGGCGCCTTCGGCCCCGCGCAACCCCATCCATGCCGCCTTTCGATGCTGCCGCCAGACGTCTCGACGCCGCCACCTGCGACCCCCTAGATTGCCGCCATGAACCGACATTCCTTCGAGGCCGTCGCCTTCGCCGGCGGTGGCAACCGCTGTTACTGGCAGGGCGGGTTCTGGGACGCCCTGAATGCCGCCAGCCCGCAACGGCCCGCCGTCGTGGTCGGGGTCTCGGCGGGCGCCTTCCAGGCCTGTTTCTCACTGATCGGCGCCGGCGACCGCGTGCGCCGGATCGTCCTCGATGCCTGTGCCGCGATCGACCGGGAGGTCGAGTGGCGCCGGCTCCTGCGCGGCCGGTCGCCCTTTGTCGTCGGCGGGCTCTACCGCGACCTCATCGCCGAGGTCTTCGGCGATCTCGAACTGGCGGCGCTGCGGGCGGCGCCCGAGATCCTGATCCAGGTCACCCATCCGCCGGCCTTCATGCCGCCGCTGGTCGCTGCCTATGCCGCCATTGCGGCCTATCAGGTGGAGAAGCTCTGGACGGGCGCCGGCCATTCGCGCGCCGGGCGCCATGTCGGCCTGACGGCGGGCTTCGTCTCGACCCACGGGATCGCGACCCGCGAGGAACTGGTGGCTGCCCTGATGGGAACGGCGGCCGTGCCGCCCTTCATGCCGGTGGGGCTGGTGAACGGGCGTCCCGCCCTCGACGGCGGGCTGGTCGACAATCCGCCGGTGGAGCGCATCGCCGCGGTGGAAAAGGCCGGCGGGCGAACGCTGGTACTGACGACGCGCGCCGGCGGCACCGTGCCGGAGGTGGAGAACCGGACAGTGTTGCGCCCCTCGGTGCCGATTTTGTCTAGCCGCTTCGCGGTGACCGACGGGGCGGCGATCCGCGCCGCCTATGAACTCGGCCTGCGGGACGGCGAGGCTTTCGCGCGACGCCGGGACTGACGACGCTCAGGCCTGCCGGTCGAGCCAGGCGGCGACATCCATGAACGAGGGCAGCACCACGTCGGCATGGATCGCGAAGTCGGCGGGAACCAGAGGACCGGTGGTGACGCCTACAGCGACGACGCCGGCAGCCCGGGCGGCATGCATGTCATGCAGGCTGTCACCGATCATCGCGACCTCGTGGGGCGCCATCGACCAGGCGTCGAGGAAGGCGTGGATCTGGCCGGGGGCCGGCTTGCGGCCATGGCCCGAATCCCAGCCGACGATGAAATCGAAATGGTGGTCGATGCCAAGCCGCGCCGTCTGGCTGCGGGCGCCGTTCTCGGAATCGTTGGTGACGACGCCGAGGACGAGGCCGCGGGCCTTGAGGGCGCCGATCGCCCCGGCGGGATCGCCGATGGGGGTCAGGCCGGCGAGCCCCTCCTCGACGAAGAGCACGTCCATCTCGTCGGTGACGGCCTTGGAGAAGGGCACGCCGATGGCCTCGGCCCAGAGCGGACCGTAATCGGCGGAGGAACCGGCCACCAGCGGCGAGGTCGGATGGAACCGCAGGGCGGCCTCGTCGAAGTGGGAGACCTGCATCAGCCGCTCGATCTTGCCGCGGTCGCCGCGGGCCATGCGGTCCATGACGCGGAAAGCGGCCGGTCCCCAGGTCTTGTCGAAGTCGACGAAGGTGCCGTCCTTGTCGAAGAGAATCGCGCGAATGGTCATAGGGCAGCTCCTAGACCCGCCATGTGACATGCAGGTCACAAGCGGTCCAGACGCCGTGGCGGGCTTGCCATGGGCGGGCTTGCGGCCTAATCCCGCCTCGACCATTGATCCAGGCCGTGGAGGCCTTGCCATGCGCTATATCTCGACCCGGGGCGAAGCACCGGTGCTGGACTTCCCCGATGCGCTCCTCGCCGGCCTTGCCCGCGACGGCGGCCTCTATGTGCCCGAGACCTGGCCGGCCCTGACGCCGGAGGCCATCGCGGCGCTGTCGGGCCAGCCCTATGCGGAAGTCGCCAAGCGCGTGCTCGCCCCCTTCGTCGACGGGGCGATCGCCCGCGCCGATCTCGACCGCATGATCGACGAGGCCTATGCCAGCTTCCGCCATCCGGCGGTGACGCCGCTGGTCCAGCTGTCCGCGTCGGAATGGGTGCTGGAGCTGTTCCACGGCCCGACCCTCGCCTTCAAGGACTGCGCCATGCAGCTCCTTGGCCGGCTGATGGACCATGTGCTGAAGGCGCGCGGCCAGCGCGCCACCATTGTCGGCGCCACTTCGGGCGATACGGGCGGGGCGGCGGTGGAGGCCTTCAAGGGGCTCGACCAGGTCGATATTGTCATCCTCTTCCCCGAAGGCCGGGTGTCGGACGTGCAGCGGCGGATGATGACCACCGTCGATGCGGCGAATGTCCATGCGGTAGCCATCGACGGCACCTTCGACGACTGCCAGGCCATCGTGAAGGGCCTGTTCAACAACCACGCCTTCCGCGACCGGGTGCGGCTTTCGGGCGTCAACTCGATCAACTGGGCGCGGATCGTCGCGCAGGTCGTCTATTATTTCGCCGCCGGTGCGGCGCTCGGCGCCCCGAACCGCGCCGCCCGCTATGTCGTGCCGACCGGGAATTTCGGCGATGTCTTCGCCGGCTATGTCGCCAAGCGCATGGGCCTGCCGATCGCGGAACTGGTGGTCGCCACCAATGTCAACGATATCCTGGCGCGCACGCTCAAGACCGGCCGCTACGAGGTCACCGGCGTGGTGCCGACCTCCTCGCCGTCGATGGATATCCAGGTCTCGTCCAATTTCGAGCGGCTGCTGTTCGACGCCTATGGCCGGGATGCCGGTGCCGTGCGGCGGCTGATGGCGGGCCTCGCCCAGTCGAAGAGCTTCACCATCGACGCGGGGCCGCTGTCGCGCATGCGGGCGGAATTTGGCGCCGCCCGCGCCGACGAGGCGGAGGTCTCGACCATGATGAAGGCGACGCTGACGGAGGCGGGCTATCTGCTCGACCCGCACACCGCCGTCGGCATGGTCGCGGCCCGCAAGGTCGCCGCCGACCCGGCCGTGCCGACCGTAGTGCTCGCCACCGCCCACCCGGCCAAGTTCCCCGATGCGGTGGAGGCGGCGACCGGCACCCGGCCCGCCCTGCCGCTCTGGCTCGGCGACCTGATGACGCGCGAGGAGCGCATCACGCACCTGCCGAACGAGCAGGCGGCGGTGGAAGCCCATGTGCTGGCGAAGACGCGGGCGGCGGTGGCCGGCGCTGCGTGAGGGTCAGACGGCCCAGGTCTCGACGGTGAGGCCTGGCACCCGGTCGAGTTCACGGCGATTGCCGGTGACCATGACGAGCCCGGCGGCCTTGGCCTGGGCGGCGATGAGCAGATCGTTCGGGCCGATCGGCGTGCCATCGCGTTCGAGGACGAGGCGTATGGCGGCGTAGGCATGGATTGCCGACGTGTCGAACGGGACGACCACGAGCCTCGCAACGAGGGCGGCTAGCCGTGCATCGTTCCGCGCCGGGTCGCTCGACTTGAGGCTGCCGAACGCCAGTTCGGCCAGTGTGATCACCGATATGGACAGACGCCCCTCTTCACGGCTGAAGCGGTGGCGCAATGCTGGCAGCCTGTCGCGCATGGCGTGGACACAGACGTCGGTGTCGAGCAGGTAGCTGATCAATCCAGCCGCTCGCGCTTTTCGAACTCCCCCTGATCACGCTCCCGCATGAAATCGTCGCTCGCCGGAGGGCTGTCGAAGAAGTCGTCCCAGCTCTTCGACTTCGGCTTCGGCACGGGCGTCAGGACCAGCGTGTCGCCCTCACGCATGACATCGACCTCAGTCACGCCTGCGGGGAAGCCCAGCGCCGGCGGGATGTGCAGGGTCTGGCCTTCGGCGGAGGTTTCCAGCCGCACGCGCGGTGCACCCGGTTTGCCGGGCGGGGCATGATGGTTCATCGACGCCTCCCGTGTGGCCTTTAAGTGTAACACGGTCCGGCCGGGCGATCACATCCCCAGATAGGCCTTCCTGACGCCGTCGTCGGCGAGGAGCTCCGCGCCCGTGCCGGTCAGCGTCACCCGGCCGTTCTCCAGCACATAGCCGCGGCTGGCGAGCCGTAGGGAGACCGCGACGTTCTGCTCGACGAGGAGGCAGGTGAGGCCGCCTTCGGCGAGGTCGCGGATGGTGCGCAGCACGTCCTGGACGACGGTCGGAGCAAGGCCGAGGGAGGGCTCGTCGAACATGACGAGTTCCGGCTCGCCCATCAGGCAGCGGCCGATGGCGAGCATCTGCTGCTCGCCGCCAGAGAGGGTGCCGGCCGCCTGGCCGGCACGCTCGAGGAGCCGCGGAAACATGGCGTAGACGCGCTCGGTGTTACGGGCCTTGTGGCGGCGGGCGCGCGGGATCATGGCGCCCATGGCGAGGTTCTCGGCGACGGAGAGCGAGGGGAAGACCTGACGGCCCTCCGCCACCTGGCCGATGCCGAGATCGCAGACCTCGTGGCTGGGCAGTCCGGTGATGTCGCGGTCCTTGAAGCGGATGGTACCGGCTGCGGGGCGGTGCATGCCGGCGATGGTGCGGATCAGCGAGGTCTTGCCCGCGCCGTTGGCACCGACAATGGCGACGATGGAACGCTCGGGCACCTCCAGCGAGACCTTGTCGAGGGCCTGCGCGTCGCCGTGGAAGACGTCGATGTCGTGGACGAACAGCATCAGAGCGCCTCCGCCCCGAGATAGCTCTCCAGCACCTTGGGGTGGCGCGTGACCTCCTCCGGCGTGCCCTCGGCGATGGTGGCGCCGTGATGCAGCACATGGATGCGCCCCGCCAGCGCCATGGTGGCGCGCATGACATGTTCGATGAGGAGAATGGTGACGCCGGAGCGGTTGATCTCACGCAGGATGGCGACGATGCGGTCGACCTCGGTGGGACGCAACCCCGCCATCACCTCGTCGAGCAGCAGCAGCCGCGGCCCCGTGGCGAGCGCCCGGGCGCATTCCAGGCGCTTGCGGTCGGGCAGGGTCAGCGACTTCGCCTTGGCCTCGCGCCGGTCCCACAGGTCGAGCTGGCGCAGCACTTCGCCGGCCTTCGTCCGCGCCGCCTCCATGTCGGGCGCGCGCATCATCGCGCCGATGGTGGCGTTTTCCAGCACCGTCAGTTCCGGGAAGGGCCTGACGATCTGGAAGGTACGGGCGAGCCCGCGCCGGCAGAGTTCATGCGGCGGCAGGCCATCGGCCCGCGTGCCGGCAAAGGTCACGCTCCCCGCATCGGGGATCATGGCGCCGGCGATCATGTTGAATAGCGTGGTCTTGCCGGCGCCGTTGGGACCGATCACAGCGAAGATCTCGCCCTCCGTCACGGTGAGGGAGACGTTGTCGACGGCGGTGAGGCCGCGGAAGCGCTTGGTGACGCCGCGGACGTCGAGGAGCATCGTCATTCGCGCCCCTCCGGAATGCCGAGCTTCTTCTTCAGCCAGGGCCAGACGCCGTTCGGGGTGAACCAGATGATGACCATCAGCGCCGCGCCGTAGAAGACGAGATTGACGCCGGGAATGGCGCGGCCGGCGATCTTCTCGACCAGGGCGATGAGGATCTGGCCGAGGGGGGTGAGGATGAAGGCGCCGAGGATGGGACCGAACAGCGTGCCGAGGCCGCCGATGATCGGCGCGAGGATCATCTCGATGGAGCGGGCGATGTCGAAGGTCTGACTGGGAAAGAGGTTGTTCTGGTAGAAGCCGTAGACGACGCCGGCCACCGCCGTCATGGCGGCGGAAATGACCACTGCCGCCATCTTGGCGCGGAAGACGTCAATGCCGAGGGCCCGCGCCGCTTCCGCGTCCTCGCGCACGGCGAGCCAGGCATGGCCCAGCCGCGACCGGCGCAGCGCCGCGCAGAGGATGAAGGCGATGATCATCATCGCCAGCGCGACATAGTAGAACAGCATGGGCCCGCCGCGCAGGTTCACCGGGCTGGCGGCAGCCGATACGGGGATGAAGAAGCCGGCGGCGCCGCCGACGAAGGACCAGTTGTCGAAGCCGATGCGCGCCACCTCGGCGAAGGCAATGGTCAGCAGGGCGAAATAGACGCCCTCGATGCCGAAGCGGAAGCCGAGCCAGCCGATGACGGCGCCGAAGGCCATGGCGACCAGCATGGCCGGCACGATGGCGATGGCCGGCGAAATGCCGAACTTCACCCAGAGCAGCGCGCCGACATAGCCGCCGAGGCCGACATAGAGGGCATGGCCGAGGGAGAGCTGGCCGCAGAAGCCCATCATGATGTTCCAGGCCTGGCCGACGGTGGCGAACCAGAAGATCAGGAAGAAGACCGAGAGCAGGTAGCGGTCGAGCGCGACGGGGGCGACGAGGAGGACGGCGACCAGCGCCGCGAGCAGCAGGAGGGCGCGGCGCGGCGCCTCGTCCACCAGCCGGGCGAGCGTTGCGAAGGGGTTCATGCCCGCCTCCCGAGGAGGCCCTGCGGCCGGAGCGCCAGGACAAGGACGAGCAGGCCGAAGGAGGCCATGGTCTTCATCGAGGGCGCGATGAGGACCGAGGCCAGCGCCTCGGCAATGCCGATCAGCAGGCCGCCGACGATGGCGCCGGTCATCGAGCCCATGCCGCCGATGATGACGATGGTGAAGGCGAGCAGCGTGAAGGCCGGCGCGATCATCGGCGTCGCGTCGGTCAGCGTCACCATCAGCGCGCCCGCCGCCCCGACACAGGCAAGGCCGAGGCCGAAGGTGAGCGCGTAGAGCTTCTTGACGTCGAGGCCGACCACGGCCGCGCCGACGAGATTGTCGGCGCAGGCACGGATGGCGACGCCGGTCGCGCTGAAGCGGAAGAAGGCGAAGAGCAGGGCCGCCACCGCCAGCGCAGCGATCGCCGCGTAGACGCGCACCTTGTCGACGATGATGGTGCCGATTTCCCAGCTGTCGAAGGAATAGGGCAGGTTGGCGCTGCGGGCATCCGGGCCGAAGATCATCAGCGTGCCGTTGACCATGATGATGGCGAGGCCCACCAGCAGGATGAACTGCTCGTGTTCAGGGCGCGAGACGAAGGGGTTGATCAGCGTGCGTTGCAGCCCGTAGCCGATCACGAAGAAGGCGGCGGCGATCGGCAGCATCGACAGGAAGGGGTCGATGCCGAAGGAACGGAACAGCACGAAGGCGGCATACATGCCGATGACGGCGAATTCGCCATGGGCGAAGTTGACGACGCGGACGACGCCGAAAATGACCGAGAGGCCGAGCGCCATCAGGCCATAGACGAGGCCCGTCAGTACACCCTGGACGAGAACATTGGCGTAGAGCGACCAGAGCATGCCGTTCGGGGGGTCCGTTGTGGAAGACAGCCGCAGTTAGCCTGTCGGCAGGCCGGCGGCAACAGCCGGGGGCAGAAACCCCCGGCCATATGCGCAGGCTCAGCTGCGGCCCTGCCAGGCCGGGAAGGGCAGAACCGGCTCGGCAACCGCCACGTCCTTCGGCAGGACGACGGTCGGGACGCGCCTGAGGTTCTGCACCAGGGCCGAACCGATATTCGGGTTCTGGCCCTTGGCGTCGAAGGTGATGGGCCCGCCGATCATCACATGCTCGGGAAGGTTGGTGGCCTTCACCGCCTCCATGAGCTGGGGCCCGTTGGTCGTGCCGGCGCGCTTGAAGGCGTCGGCGGCGATCAGCAGCCCCTCGAAGGCGAAGCCGGCATTGAAGCTGTCGACGGCGAACCGGTTGTTGGGGTTCGCCTTGACGAAGGCCCTCTCGAAGGCCTGGGTCATGTTCGACTTGGGGTTGGCCCAGGGCAGGCCGAAGAGCACGAAATCGGCCAGCGGGCCGAGGGCCTGGTAGAATTCCTCGTCATAGAAGCCGGGCGAGCCGGGCGAGATGATCGCCTTGGGCTGGAAGCGCTGGCGCACCATGTCGCGCACCATCTTGATGGCGTCGGAGGCGCGGGTGACGCACATGACGAGATCGGGATTGATCGAGCGGATCTTGGTGACCTCGACGGAGAGGTCCTGGGCACGCGGGTCGTAGGCGATCTTCTCGACGAGTTCGATGGGCAGGTTCACGCGCGGCCAGATGGCATCCATGGCGTTGCGCTGGGCGGTACCGAACGTGTCGTTGGCGTGGAGGAACACCGCCTTCTCGAACTTGATGGACTTGGCGTCCATGACATCCTTGATGAGGCGCAGGCCGTTGGTGACGAGCTGGCCGCCGGTCTGGAAGTTGCGGACGAGAAACTTGTAGCCCTGCTCGGTGATCTGCGGGGCGGCGGCGACGTTGACGACGAAGGGCACCTGGCGTTGCTCGGTCACCTGGGCGATGGCGAGCGTATGGCCGGAATCGAAGGCGCCGGTCAGGACGTGGCAGCCGTCGTTGATGGCACGCTCGGCCTGGGTGCGGGCGACGTCGGCATTGGATTCGGTATCGATATGGACGATCTCGACCCGATAGCCGAGCTGGCCGAGCAGTTCGGGGGCGGCCAGCACGCCGCGATGCATGGACTGGCCGGCCTGGGCGAAGAAGCCGGAGCGCGGCAGCAGCGAGCCGATCTTCAGAGTCTGGCCCTGCGCCTTGACGACGGCGGGGGCGACCAGCGTGGCGGCGGCCCCGGCCATGGCGGTGCGGCGGGTGATGGCATTTGTTGTCTTCATCGGTTCCTCCCTGGATCCGAATGATCTTTGATCTCGGATCGCCTGATGGCGCGATCTTACGCGAAGACGCGCCGAGGGAAAGCGGGCGCGACGCAGGGTCACGCCGCTGTCTCGCACGTCTTGGATCAGGCCGGAATCTTCTGCTCGAAGCGGCAGATATCGGCGATGAGGCAACGGGGGCAGTCGGGCTTGGCCGCCTTGCAGACATAGCGCCCGTGCAGGATCAGCCAGTGATGGGCGTGCAGCCGGTAGGCGTCCGGAACGACCTTCTCGAGGCCGAGTTCGACGGCGAGCGGGGTCTTGCCGGCCGCGAGGCCGGTGCGGTTGGCGACGCGGAACAGGTGGGTGTCGACGGCGATGGTGGGCAGGCCGAAGGCCATGTTGAGCACGACATTCGCGGTCTTGCGACCGACGCCTGGCAGGCGTTCCAACGCCGCGCGGTTGGCCGGCACCGCGCCGCCGTGCTCGGCAATCAGGCGCTGCGACAGGGCGATGACGTTCTTCGCCTTGGTGCGGAAAAGGCCGATGGTCTTGATGTAGCCGATCAGCGCCTCCTCGCCGAGGGCCACCATCTTTTCCGGCGTGTCGGCGACCTTGAACAGGGGGCGCGTCGCCTTGTTGACCCCGACATCGGTCGCCTGGGCCGACAGCGCCACGGCAACGAGAAGCGTATAGGCGTTGACGCTTTCGAGTTCGCCCTTGGGCTCGGGCGTGACCTCATGGAAGCGGAAGAAGATCGCCTCGACCTCCTGCGGCGTCAGCCGGTCACGCTTGCGGCGCCGGGCGGCGGCTTTCGCCGCGGCAAGATTGGCGATCGCCTTGGCCGGGCGCTTCGCCGGGCCTCCGGCGACCTTGGTTCGGTTGGACTTCCGGGGAGTGGTCGGAGCGCGCATCCCGGTCGTATAGTCCCCCGCAATGAGCACCGGCAATACAGATGCGGCCGAGGTTGCGGAGGCGAGCGCGGAGGAGGCGCCGCTCTTCGCCGCCCTGCTGACACCACACCGTTCGATGGGCTGGCCCGGCTTCCTGGCCGTGATGGCGGCCGTGGGCCTCGTGAATCTCGTCGGCGCGGTGATCTTCTTTTCCATCGGCGCCTGGCCGGTCCTGCCGTTCCTCGGCCTCGATGTCCTGATCATCTTCCTCGCCTTCCGCGCCAATTACCGCCATGCCCGCGCCTTCGAGGAGGTGATCGTCACGCCCACCGAGATCCTCGTCCGCAAAGTGACCTGGCATGGCCAGGCCCGCGAATGGCGCTTCAATCCGGCCTGGACGCGGCTCCACCAGACGCGCGACGATGAGGACGGGCAGGTGCTCGGCCTGACGCTCGACGAGGGGCGGCGGCGGCTGGACATCGCGACCTTCCTGCCCCCCGTCGAGCGCGAGGGCTTCGGCAAGGCGCTCACGGTGGCGCTGGCCGAGGCCAGGCGTGGACCGGTGCGCACCCATTTCGACTGACGGACCATTCACATGGCAGGATCGATCGAGCGCGTCAGGGCGGCGCTCAGGGACGCGGGGCATGACGACACGATCGTCACCTTCCCGGACAGCACCCGCACGGCAGCAGAAGCCGCCGCGGCAGTGGGCTGCGCTGTGGCGCAGATCGCCAAGTCCCTGGTGTTCCGCGCCGGCCCGCGACCCGTGCTGGTCATCGCCAGCGGCACCAATCGCGTCGACACGGCCAAGGTGGCGGCGCTGGTCGGAGCGGTGGTCGAGCGACCCGACGTGCGCTGGGTCCGCGATGTCACCGGCTTTGCCATCGGCGGCGTGTCCCCCGTCGGCCACCTGACCCCGCCTGTCGTGCTGGTGGACCAGGACCTTGCCGTCCTCGACCCGATCTGGGCGGCAGCGGGTGCCCCCAATGCGGTGTTCCGGACGCGCTTCGCCGACCTGCTGACGCTCTCCGGCGGCCGGGTGGCCGCTATCGCCGAATAGGCGGAACGACCCGCAGGAATCGGGTGGCTGCCGGCAGGGTCATGGCCCATTGTCGTGGCAGATCGCCCCCTGGAGCCCCATCATGCTCAACGTCGTCCAGCTCGAACAGCACGGCCGGCCCATTCGCCTCAGCGAGGCCGCCGACGATTACGAGACCGTCCGCAAGACGCTCGCCTTCATCACCGACCACTGGCGCCGCCAGCCCTCGGTGGAGGAGATGGCCGGTCATGTCGGCCTCTCCGCCGGCCATCTGCACCACCTGTTCCGGCGCTGGGCCGGGCTGACCCCGAAGGACTTCCTGCAGGCGATCACGCTCGATGCGGCGCGCGCCCTCCTGCGCGACGAGGCGAGCGTCCTCGATACGGCCTATGAGGTCGGCTATTCCGGCCCGGGGCGGCTCCACGACCTCTTCGTCACGCACGAGGCCCTGTCGCCGGGCGAGTTCAAGACGGGCGCGGCGGGCATCACCATGCGCTACGGCTTCCACCCCTCACCCTTCGGCCTCGCCATCGTGGTGGCGACCGACAGGGGTCTCGCCGGCCTCGGCTTCTGCGACCCGGGCGGCGA
The DNA here is from genome assembly GCA_943368975.1 of Archangium gephyra. Lineage (GTDB taxonomy): Bacteria > Pseudomonadota > Alphaproteobacteria > Rhizobiales > Phreatobacteraceae > Phreatobacter. Next base: position 7,856 of record CALRLZ020000007.1, on the reverse strand, counting down.
GCCCTCGGCCCTCGCCGACATGCAGGGACGCTGGCCGAAGGCGGTCTTCGTCGAGGATGCGGCCGCCACCGCGCCACTGGCGCTGCGGGTCTTCGATCCCGCTGCCTGGACCGGCGACCGGCCGCTGCGGGTCTGTCTGATCGGCACCGATTTCGAGGTCAGGGTCTGGGAGACGCTGCTGCGCATCCCCATGGGCAAGGCGACGACCTATTCCACCATCGCCGGCCATATCGGCAGGCCGACGGCGGCGCGGGCCGTGGGAGCGGCGGTGGGCAAGAACCCCATCTCCTTCGTCGTCCCCTGCCACCGCGTGCTCGGCCGCTCCGGCGCGCTGACCGGCTATCACTGGGGCCTGACGCGCAAGCAGGCCATGCTCGGCTGGGAGGCCGGACAAACCGGGTGAGGCGGCGCCATATGTGACGAGGGACGCGCGAGGGGCCTCTTCATCCCTGACAAGGGCCTGACCCGCCCCTTCCCCGCCATGGCTCCCCTGCCCGCCCGCCGCTGGAATTCCGCCCGCACCCGGCTAGAAGGGCGGCGTGACCAGCGCCCTCGCCGCCTCCCCCGTCGTGACCCATCGCCGCGTGCTCGCCATCGCGGTGCCGATGATCTTCGCCCATGTGACGACGCCGCTGCTCGGCATCGTCAGCGCCACGGCCATCGGGCGGCTCGGCGATGCGACGGCGCTGGCTGCGGTCGCCCTCGGCGCCGTCATCATCGATGTGATCTTCTGGGCCTTCGCCTTCCTGCGCATGGGCACGATCGGGCTGACGGCACAGGCGGTCGGCCGCGCCGATGCGGTCGAGAAGCGCGCCGTCATCGCCCGGGCCCTCATCCTCGCCGTCACGCTCGGCCTGGCGCTGATCGTGCTGCAGAAACCGCTGCTGTTACTGTTCTTCACGGCCATGGGCGCCTCCCAGGCCGTCACCGCCGCGGCCGACACCTATGTGTCGGTCCGCCTGTGGTCGGCGCCGGCGGTCTTCGTCAATTTCGCCGTACTCGGCTGGCTGATCGGCCAGGCACGGACGATGACCGGCCTCGTGCTGCAGATCGTCATCAACGTCGCCAACATGGTGCTGACGGTCGTCTTCGTGTCGGTCCTTGGCCTCGGCATCACCGGGGCCGCCACCGCCAATGCCCTGGCCGAATATGGCGGCGCGGCCGTCGGCCTCGTCGTCGTCATGGCCGCCCTCGGCTGGCGTTTCGGCGTACCCTGGAGCGTCGTCCTCGACCGGGCGCGCATCCTGCGCACCATTGCCATCAACCGCGACATCATGATCCGCACGGCGGCCCTCGTCGGATCCTTCGCCTTCTTCACCCGCCAGGGGGCGGTCGGCGGCGATGCGACCCTCGCCGCCAATGCGATCCTGATGAATTTCGTCGGCGTCGTCGCCTTCTTCCTCGACGGCTTCGCCACATCGGCCGAGCAACTCGGCGGCCAGGCGGTGGGGGCCCGCGACGAAAAGGCCTTCCGCCGGGCCCTCTGGCTGTCGAGCCTGTGGGCGATCGTCTTTGGAACGCTCGCCTCCATCGCCTTCTTCGCCGGCGGGGCGCAGGCCATCGACCTCGTCTCGACCTCGGAGGCTGTCAGGGCGGAGGCGCGGCGCTTCCTGCCCTATATGGCGCTGACGCCCTTCACCGGGGTCATGGCCTTCCTGCTCGACGGCGTCTTCATCGGCGCGACCTGGACCGCCGCCATGCGCAACTGCATGCTGGCGGCGGCCGCGACCTTCGTCGCGGCCTGGTGGCTGCTCTCCGGCTACGGCAATGACGGGCTGTGGATCGCCTATCTCGTCATGCAGGCCGTGCGCGGCCTCTATCTCGGCCTCGCCATGCCCGGCCTGATGCGCGCAACCTTCAGGTGAGGCGCCACTCGGCATTGGCCTTGCCGACGAGGTCGGCGACCGAGGCGACGCGTTCGCGCCCCAGCCGCTGGGCCAGCCCCTGCTTGATTTCCCCGACCAGGCCGAAGCCCTTGAACACCAGGCCCGAATAGAGCTGAACCAGCGTCGCCCCCGCGGCGATCTTGGCATAGGCGTCCTCGGCCGAGGCGACGCCGCCGACACCGATCAGGGGAAACTGGCCCTCGACGCGGCGCCAGGCCTCGGCGAGCATGGCCGTCGACCGGCCGAAAAGCGGCCGTCCCGACAGGCCACCGGTCTCCCTGGCGGTCGCCTGGTCCTTCAGGCTCGCCGGGCGGTCGATCGTCGTGTTGGAGACGATCATGCCGTCAATGCCGCGGCGGCGGCTGACGGCCACCATGTCGTCGAGGCCTTCCAGCGACAGGTCGGGCGCGATCTTGACCAGCACCGGACGGCCCGGCGCGGCCTTGTCGCGGGCTTCAAGGCAGCGGGCCAGGACCTCGTCGAGGAAGCTCGCCTGCTGCAGGTCGCGCAGGCCCGGCGTATTCGGCGAGGAAACGTTGACCGAGAGATAGGACACGTGGGGGCTGAGCTTCTCGACCAGCAGGCCATAATCGGCGACCCGGTCGGCAGAGTCCTTGTTCGGCCCGATATTGACCCCGACGATGCCGCTGCGGCCCGCCCGTTCCGCGAGGCGCCGGGCGACGACGTCAGCGCCGTCGGAATTGAGGCCGTAGCGGTTGATGACCGCTTCGTCGGGCACGAGGCGGAAGACACGCGGCTTGGCATTGCCTGGCTGGGGCTTCGGCGTGACGCCGCCCACCTCGACGAAGCCGAAGCCGAGCTTGAGCGCCGCATCGGGCACTTCCGCATGTTTGTCGAAGCCGGCGGCAAGCCCGATCGGATTGGGGAAGGCCAGGCCGAAGGCCGAGACAGCGAGACGCCGGTCATCCGCGCCGCAGGCCGGCAGCGGCAGGGTCTTCAGCGCCGCGATGGCGAGGTTGTGGCCGGTCTCCGGATCGGTGGAGAGCAGAACCGGGCGGACGAGACGCGAGGCGAGGGAGAGCAGGGACATGGGTGGTTTCTGGCACCGCGCTGCGGGGCGGGCAAGGGTCAGGCTCAAGAACCCGACTCTCAGCCCGCCGCTTCAGGTCAAATCCGCACGATCTTGGCGTCCACCGGCCATTCCAGCGTCTTCAGCGCCTGGGCGAGATCCTCGATCAGGTCATCGGGATCCTCGAGGCCGACGGAGAGGCGCAGCAGCCCGTCGGTGATGCCCATTTCCAGCTTCTCGGCGGGGGTGAACCGGTCATGGGTCGTCGTCGGCGGATGGGTGATGAGGCTCTTGGAATCGCCGAGATTGTTGGAAATCTTGATGATGTTCAAGGCATTGGCGACGCGGAAGGCGCCGGCCTTGCCGCCCTCGACCTCGAAGGCGATCAGCGTCGAGCCGCCGCGCATCTGGCGCTTGGCGAGCTCGTATTGCGGATGGTCCTTGCGGCCGGGATAGATGACCTTGGTGATGCCCGGCAGCTCGGCCAGCGCATCGGCAATCCTGGCCGCGCTGGTCGTCTGGCGCTCGACGCGCAGCGGCAGGGTCTCCAGGCTCTTCAGCACCACCCAGGCGTTGAACGGGCTCATGGCCGGGCCGGTCTGGCGCAGGTACTGGTAGACGTTGTCCTGGATGAACTGCTTGGAGCCGAGAATGACGCCGCCGAGGCAGCGGCCCTGGCCGTCGATGTGCTTGGTGGTGGAATAGACCACGCAGTCGGCGCCGAGGGCGAGCGGGCTCTGCATCATCGGCGTGGCGAAGACATTGTCGACGGTGACCTTGATGCCGCTCTTCCTGGCGATCGCGACGATGGCGGCGATGTCATAGACCTCGAGGGTCGGATTGGTCGGGCTCTCGAGGAAGAAGACCTTGGTGTTGGGACGCACCGCCGCTTCCCACTGGGCGAGGTCGGCGCCGTCGACAAGGGTCGACTGGACGCCGAAGCGCGGCAGCAGCGTCTCGATGATGTAGCGACAGGACCCGAACAGCGCCTTGCAGGCGACGACATGGTCGCCGGCGGAGAGCTGGCCGAACATGGCGGCATTCACCGCGGCCATGCCCGTGGCGGTCGCCTTGGCGGCCTCGGCGCCTTCGAGCAGGGCGATGCGGTCCTCGAACATCTGGACCGTCGGGTTGGAGAAGCGGGCATAGATGAAGCCGGCATCCGTGCCCTTGAAGCGGGCCTCGGCCTGTTCGGCACTGTCATAGACGTGGCCCTGGGTGAGGAAGAGGGCTTCCGACGTCTCGCCGAATTCAGAGCGGAGCGTTCCGCCGTGGACGAGGCGGGTGGCCGGCCGCACGCGGGAGGGATCAAAGGGCTTCTTCATCGCATCGCTCCTCGTGGCGCGGCGGCGGGACACTTGTCCCCCGAAAAAACAGAACCCGACCTGGCAAAAGCCGAGGCCGGGTTGATCCCGTGCGCCCGGCCTTTTAGCGAATTGTTTAGCGTGGTTCGCAAGCCGGCCGGCCAAATCTCCACGTCGTGGCGAGGTTGGTAGGGCGGCGGCGCGCAGGCGTCAAGCGGTTTGTTCGTTTTGACGAACGTTTCGTTCGTCGGAGTTGGGGCGCATGCAGGACGACATGGTTCAGGGCATTCTGCCGGCACAGGCGATCGAGGATCTGGTGGCGCGCGGCGCGATCCGCATCGCCCGGGCGCTCGATGCCGACCAGGTTCAGCCGGCCTCCCTCGACTTGCGCCTCGGCACCCGCGCCTACCGCATCCGGGCGAGTTTCCTGCCCGGTCCCCATACGACGGTTGCCGACCGGCTGCAGGCTGTCGCCCTGCACGAGATTGACCTGTCGCGCGGCGCGGTGCTGGAGACGGGCTGCGTCTATCTGGTCGAGCTGATGGAGGGGCTGGCACTTCGCCACGGCATTTCGGCCACCGCCAATCCGAAGAGCTCGACCGGCCGGCTCGACGTCTTCACCCGCGTCATCCTCGACCGCGCCCAGGCCTTCGACACGATCCCCGCCGATTATGAGGGGCCGCTCTATCTCGAAGTGTCGCCGCAGACCTTCCCGATCCTCGTGCGCGCGGGCTCGCGCCTGTCGCAGATCCGCTTCCGCCGCGGTCGCGCCGACCTGACGCTCGACGAGGTCAATGTGCTGCAGGAGACCGAGCGGCTGGTGGACACCGGCACGCCGGTGGTGGGGCCGGTCGGCATCGCGGTGACCATCGACCTCCTCGGCGAGGCCTGGGGCGGGCTCCTCGGCTACCGCGCCAAGCGCCATTCCAGCGTCATCGACGTCGACAGGAAGGCCGCCCATGACGTGCTCGACTTCTGGGAGCCGATCCAGGAGCGCGGCAAGGGCGAGATGATCCTCGACCCCGACGAGTTCTATATCCTCGCCTCGAAGGAGGCCGTGGTGGTGCCGCCGGATTATGCGGCGGAGATGCTGCCCTTCGATCCCCTCGTCGGCGAGTTCCGGGCGCATTATGCCGGCTTCTTCGACCCCGGCTTCGGCCATGCCGCGGCGGGCGGCAAGGGCGCCCGCGCCGTGCTGGAGGTGCGCTCGCGCGAGGTGCCCTTCATCCTCGAACACGGGCAGATCGTGGCGCGTCTCGTCTATGAACGGATGACCGAGCGGCCGCGCACGCTCTATGGACAGGGCGGCTCGAACTATCAGGCGCAGGGCCTGAAGCTCTCCAAGCATTTCCGCTGATCCGGGCTGGGGACAGTCCCGCCGTCGGCGCTATGCGGGGCCGTCGCCCGGATCTGTCGTGGCCGCCCCGCCGAGCGTCCGCTTCAGGGCCATGAGCGGGGTCTCACCGAAGACCTCGCGGTATTCGCTGGAGAACCGGGCCACGTTGGAAAAGCCAAGACGATTGGCGGCATCGCGGACCGTCGCGACCTCGCCGCTTTCCAGCAGCTGCCGGGCCTGGCGCAGGCGCGCGCGCTTGATCACCGTATGGGGAGAGGCTCCCATGCGGCGACGAAAGGCGAGTTGCAGGGCGCGGACGCTGACACCCACGGCCTCGGCGACCTCGGTCACCGTGAGCGGGTCACTCATCGCCTCGATCAGTTCCACGGCCCGGCTGACCTGCCGCGCCGATGGCGCCGCGGCTTCGCCCGGATCCCCCGCGCCGCGGAAGACGCCGGCCTGCTCGATGAGGAACATCAGCAAGGCCTCTTCACTCAGCCGCAGCGAGTGGTTGGCGGCGCGACCGGCGTTGTGAGCAATCTCGATATTGGCGACGGTCGAGTTGACAAGGGCGGTGAGGCCGCGGCCGACGGGCGAGTCGACATCGAAAGCCTGCGCCCAGGGCCAATCGTCGTCGAGCGGGTGGTCGATCAGGCGGCGCGCCGCCTCGTTGGCCCTGTCGAAACACATCAGCACCAGCCGGTTCTCGCCATCGGCCGAGGAGCCATAACCGTTGGAACGCGCTGTGTCGAAGATCATCCCCTGGTCGGGGGCGATGCTCATGGTCTCGCGCCCCCGCATGACACTGGCTGTACCCCGGCCGACAGTCCTGATGCCGATACAGCGCACGCCGTTCTCAGTATAGGCCCGGCTGCCATGGCCGTTGATCGTATCGAGCACGAAGATCGAGCCATTCGAGACGAAACGGACATCGAGAGCGAAAAGACCGCGCTCGACAGGCTCGTAGGCCATCCGGCAGTTCGTCGACCTGCCAATTTCATAAGCAGCCTGATCGGCATTGCGGAATTCGGCCTTCCCGAACAGCAATTCATCGGGGAGCATCAGACAGCCTCTAAAACATATGTGCGACCTGTCCCTGTGTCTCACACCGCAACAGCTTCCGCAACGGATATTTTATAAAATTTGGATGTCAAGATGTGGCTTGCTGTCCATATTTTGAAATTGGTGCCAGATCCACAGATCAGCGGCCTTTACTTCAGAGACATTCGGATAATACATTTCACGTCCTGATATACAAAATGCGAATATTTTACGCTTAACTTGGGATTAACTGAAGATGTGCCTTTTTGTCACATGACCATTTTGCGACCCTAGGGGAGCCCCCGCACGGTTTCTCCTCGCCTCTAGGTCATCCCCACGTGCATTGGCGCGCCGGACCGCCGGCCCGCGCGCTCCCCGATTCACATCTTTGGAGGCCACCACCATGCTGTCTCTCGGAGCCGTCAGAACGACCCCGAAAATTCTCGCGCTCGTCATTCTTCTCAATATCGCCATGGTCGTCGTCGGCCTGATCGGCATCTTCTCGGTGAATACCGTCTCGAATGACGCCCAGGAGGCATCGGGAGCCGCTCAGCGCGCCGTTGCCTCGGCCCGGATCAACATCAACGTCCTCGCCCTGAACCGCATCGAACTGCTCATCGCCGCCGATCCGCGGCCCGAGAGGATCCGCGAACTGACGGCGGATGCCGGTCGGGAGATGGAGCAGGCCCGCCAGCGTTTCGACATCATCCGTGCGTCGAAAGCTCCTGTCGTGCAGGAGGCCCTGCGCAAGGCCGAAACCTCCTTCGAGCCGCTGCGCGCCTCGGTGCAGAGGAGCCTTGCCGCCGCGGCGCAGGTTCAGGGGGCCATCACCGCCGAGCAGCAGAAGCAGCTCGACGAGATGTCGCTGAACAGCAGGCGGCTCATGGTCGAGACGCGGCAGCTGGTTGCGGACATGACCAACCTGCTGATCTCGCGCTCCGACACCTATGCGAAAACCATCCAGGACACTGCGGACGCCAAGGAGAAGCTTCTCTACGTCATCATGGCCGTCACCGGCATCATCGGCATCGGTCTCGGCGTCCTCATTGGCCAGTTCGGCATCGCCCGGCCGATCCGCGGCATCAACGAGACGCTGGCGAGCCTGGCCGAGGGCAAGTTCGACGTGAAGGTCACCGGGACCGAGCGCAAGGACGAGGTCGGCGACATCGCCCGGGCGGCCGGGATCTTCAAGGCCAATGGCCTCGAGACCAATCGCCTGCGCGCCGAGCAGGAGGCCGCCAAGGCCCAGCAGGAGCAGC
>CALRLZ020000006.1:0-162599 GCA_943368975.1 Archangium gephyra | reverse complement strand
GAGGACATCTGCCATGACGCTCACCCGCCGCCATGCGCTGGCTCTTGCCGGCGCTGCCGTTGCCACCCCTGCGGTGATGCGGACCGCCTGGGGCCAGGCCCCGCAGGTCACGCTGCGCCTGCACCATTTCCTTCCGCCCGTGTCGAATGCCCACCAGCGCTTCCTCTTGCCCTGGTCGCGCAAGGTGCAGGAGGCCTCCGGCAACCGCATCAGGATCGATATCTTCCCGTCGATGCAACTCGGCGGCGCGCCGCCCCAGCTCTTCGACCAGGCGCGCGACGGCGTCGCCGACATCGTCTGGACCTTGCCCGGCAACACGCCCGGCCGTTTCGCGGCGACGGAGGCGATGGAACTGCCCTTCATCGCCGGCAAGCGCGGCGTCACCAATTCCAGGGTGATGGCGGAGCTCGGCCCGACGCATTTCTACAAGGACTATGCCGAGGTCCAGCCGCTCTGCCTGTGGGCGCATGACCACGGCCTGATCCATTCCAACAAGCAGGTCCGCACCCAGGCCGACCTGCAGGGTCTGAAGCTGCGCTTTCCGACGCGCCAGGCTGGCGAGGCGCTCCGGGCGCTCGGCGCCACGGCCATCGGCATGCCGATCCCGCAGGTGCCCGAGGCGCTGGCGCAGGGGGTGATCAACGGCGCGGTGGTGCCGTGGGAGGTCGTGCCGGCGCTGCGCCTGCACGAGCTCGTCAACCACCATACGGAGATCCCGGGCTCGCCGACGCTCTACACCGCGACCTTCATCCTCGCCATGAACAAGGCGAAGTACGAGGGCCTGCCGGCCGACCTGAAGAAGGTGATGGACGACCATTCCGGCATGAGCGCCGCGGTCATGGCCGGCGAGATGTGGGACGAGCGCGGCCGGGCGGTGAGCGAGATGGTCAGGGCGCGCCCGCGCAACACCATCACCGTCCTTGCCGAGGACGAGGCGGCCCGGTGGCGCGCCGCGACCCGGCCGGTTGAGGAGGCCTGGATCCGGGGCGTCAGGGAGCGGGGCCTCGACGGGCAGAAGATCGTCGACGACGTGCGGGCCGCCGTCGCCAAGCACATGGCGGCCTGATCGCATGGCCGGGGAGGGGGAGGTGACGGGCGGCGGAGCACCGCCGCCCGGACTGGTCGATCGCGTTGCGCGGGGGCTCGCCATTGCCGGCGGCCTGGTCATGCTCGCCGCGGCGCTCATGGTCACCACCTCCGTGCTGCTGCGCTGGCTGTTCTCCTCGGGCGTCAAGGGCGATTTCGAGATGGTGCAGATCGCCACCGCCGTGGCGGTCTTCGCCTTCCTGCCGCTGTGCCAGCTGAACCGCGGCAATGTCTTCGTCGACACCTTCACCCTGCGGACGCCGGCCCGGCTGAACCGCTTCCTCGACCGGCTGTGGGACGGGCTCTATGCCGGTTTCGCGCTGCTGATCGGCTGGCGGCTCATCGTCGGCGGCCTTGACGCCATCGGCTCGCGCACGAGTTCGATGGTGCTCGCCATCCCCATCGGCTGGGCGATCCTGGCGGTCGGGGTCATGGCCTTCGTGCTGGCCGGCGCCACCCTGGTCTCGGCCCAGCGCCTGTCGCGGGAGCCGTCATGAGCGGAGCTGCCGTCGCCGCCCTCGGCTTTGCCGGGATGCTGGTCCTGCTCGTGCTCAGGATGCCCATCGGGCTCGCCATGCTGACGGCGGGCTCCATCGGCTATGCCTGGTTCACCAGCGTGCCGATCTTCCTCAACTACATGAAGACGACGCCCTACCACCTCTTCGCCAATTACACGCTGTCGGTCATCCCGCTGTTCATCCTGATGGGGGCGCTCGCCGAGAAGTCGGGCCTGTCCACGGCGCTGTTCCGGGCAGCGGCGAGCTTCCTCGGCCATCGCCGCGGCGGGCTCGGCATGGCGCTGATCGGCGCCTGCACCGGGTTCGGCGCCATCTGCGGCTCGTCGGTGGCCACCACCGCCACCTTCGGCCGGGCGACGCTGCCGGAGTTCAGGCGCTACGGCTACGACCAGGGCTTCGCCACCGGCATGGTCGCGGTGGGCGGCACGCTCGGCATCCTCATCCCGCCCTCGGTCATCCTCGTCGTCTATGCCATCACCACCGAACAGAACATCGCCAAGCTGTTCATGGCGGCGCTGATCCCGGGCCTCATGGCGGCTGTCTTCTACTGCATCGTCATCGCCATCATGGTGCGCCTCGACCCCAGGGCCGGCCCGGCCGTCGCGCGGGTGCCGTGGGCCGAACGCTGGCGGGCCCTGCTCGGTGTCTGGCCGGTCATGCTGATCGCCGTCACGGTGGTCGGCGGCATCTATGGCGGCGTCTTCACCCCGACCGAGGGCGCCGCCGTCGGCTGCATCGCCATGCTGGCGGTCGGCCTCCTGCAGCGCAGCCTCGGCTGGGCCGAGATCAAGGCCTCGCTGATCCAGACCGCCGAGACCTCGGCGATGATCTTCATCATCCTGCTCGGCGCCGAGGTCTTCAACGGCTTCCTCGCCCTGTCGCAACTGCCCGCCACGGCGGCCGAGTTCGTCACCCAGTCGGGCCTGCCGCCCTATGGCGTCATCATCGGCCTGCTCGTCTTCTACGTCATCCTCGGCGGCGTCATGGACGAACTCGCCATGATCCTTTTGACCCTGCCGATCTTCTTCCCCATCGTCACCGCGCTCGACCTCGGCATGATGCCCGACGATATCGCCATCTGGTTCGGCATCCTCGTGCTGATGGTGGTGGGCATCGGCCTCACCGCACCGCCCATCGGGCTCAACGTCTTCGTCATCTCCGCCATCGCCCGGGATGTGCCGATCCTGGCCATCTATCGCGGCGTCATCCCCTTCGTCGCCGCAGACATCCTGCGGCTCGCCCTCGTCGTCACCTTCCCGGCGCTGGCACTGTGGTTGGTCAGGTTGCTGTCATGAACCCCTCACTGGAAAAGCCGTCCCCCCGCTATCAGGTCGTCATTGTCGGCGGTGGCCCGTCGGGGTTGCTGCTCGGCTCCCTTCTGCACGGCGCCGGCATCGATGCCCTCATCGTCGAAGCCAGATCCCCGGACTATGTGCTGGGCCGTATCCGGGCGGGTGTCCTCGAACAGGGCACTGTCGATGTGCTGACCCAGGCCGGGGTAGATGCGCGACTGCGCTCCGAAGGCCTGCCCCACGATGGCTTCGCGCTCTGCGTCGACGGCGAAGTGCTTCGCATCGACCTCAACGGCCTGACCGGAGGCAAGACGGTGACGGTCTATGGCCAGACCGAGGTCACCCGCGACCTGATGGACCAGCGTCGAAAATTCGGTGCTGCGAGCGTCTACGAGGCGGCTGACGTCGCCATCCACGACATCGACACAGCGCATCCGTCCGTCACTTTCGTCAAGGACGGCGTCACCCATCGGGTCTCCTGCGACATCGTCGTCGGATGCGACGGCTTTCACGGGGTCAGCCGGCGCACGGTCGCCGACAAGGGCCTCGAGACCTTCGAGCGGACCTATCCGTTCGGCTGGCTCGGCGTTCTCGCCGATGTCCCCCCGTGTTCCCACGAGCTGATCTATGTGGCGCATGAGCGGGGATTTGCCCTGTGCTCCATGCGATCGCCTCATCGCAGCCGCTACTACATCCAGTGTGATCTGAGCGACGATGTGAGGAACTGGTCCGACGATCGCTTCTGGGACGAACTGCGCCGCCGGGTCGGCCCCGCCGTCGCCGATGATGTCGTCACCGGACCGTCCATTGAGAAATCCATCGCACCGCTGCGCAGCTTCGTCGCGGAACCGCTCCGTTTCGGACGGCTCTTCCTCGTGGGTGATGCCGCCCATATCGTGCCACCAACGGGCGCGAAGGGCCTGAACCTGGCGGTGAGCGACGTGCACTATCTGGGCTCTGCACTCCGCGAGTTTTTTCTGGAGCGCTCCAGTGCCGGCATCGACCACTACTCGGCCCGGGCCCTCGACCGCATCTGGAAGGCCGAGCGGTTCTCGTGGGCGATGACGACGCTGCTGCACCGCTTCGACAGCTACACGCCTTTCGAGCAGCGCATGCAGCGCGCTGAATTCGCCTTGCTGCAATCGTCCCAGGCCGCACGCGCCGTCATGGCCGAGAACTATGTCGGCCTGCCCCTCTAGGTCGGCCTGCGCAAGACGTTTTGCATCTCTGCGACCATCCGAAGGACGCTCAACCGGGGCGGACGATGCCCGCGCGATGGCATAGCGGACGCAAACGGATCCCGCATGTCGTCACCGTTCGTCGCGCGCCAGTCCCGTCGGACTGAGTCACCGCATCCGCTGGGACCAGCCGCCAGCCAGAGGACGCGCGCGAGAATTTTCACGCGGACACGACAGACCAGCGCTCAGAGATCAACGCCTCGATAGAGGGTGGCGTGTGACTTTGGTTCGACGGCCGTGGCGACACCGCGCTGATCCAGGCGGGTGTCCGCATGGGAAAATGCGGTTCCTGGTCGACCGCGCGATGATCCCGGGCGGCGTCGTGCAATGCGGCCGGCGGCGCACCGACGCCGGCATTGACGCCCGGTTCGGATTGCTTCCATCATGTTCGAAACACCAATGACAGGAGGAAGCGGTTGCCGCCCCCGGGCCCAGCCTCTGTCGCGCCGAGGCCGGATCGTCGGCGCCTGCTGATATCCGGCGGCCTCACCGGCCTGGCCTGCCTCGCCGCCCCGCGCGTGCTGCGCGCCGAGCGCCCGTTCCAGTTTGGACTGACGCCGGTCTTCCTGACCTCCGACCTCGTGCTCCTGGAGGCTCTTCAGGCCTATCTCTCGCGCGCCCTGAATGCGGATGTGCGCCTCGTTCTCAGGCGAACCTATCAGGAGATCACCTCGCAACTGATCGCAGGGCAGATCGATGCGGCCTGGATCTGCGGCTTCCCCTTCGTCGCCTATCGCCCTCGACTGGATCTCGTCGCCGTTCCTGTCTGGCGGGGACGAACCACCTATCAGTCCTACCTCATCGCCGGGGCAGGGGCGCCGGGGGATGGGCTGCGGGACCTGAAAGGCCATGTCCACGCCTTCTCCGACCCGGATTCGAATTCTGGCTACCTGGTGACCCGGGCAGGGCTGAGCGAAAGCGGGGCGCGACCGGAAACCTTCTTCAGCCGCACCTTCTTCACCTATGGCCATCGCAATGTGGTGCGTGCCGTGGCCGCAGGGCTGGCCCAGTCCGGCAGTGTCGATGGCTATGTCTGGGAGGTGATGACCGAGACAGAGCCGGAATTGACGTCGCGCACCAGGGTGCTCTGGAAGTCCGACTGGATGGGCTTTCCACCGGTCGCGACCTCGGCCGGTCGCCTGCGCGAGGACAGTGTCGCGCGTCTCCGGACGGGCCTGCAGGGGATGGCGGCGGACCCGCTCGGCCAGCGCGTGCTCGGCCTCCTGCGGCTTGACGGCTTCGCACTCGCCGATCCCGAGCTGTTCCAGAGCATTGCGGCACGCGTCGCCCTTGTCGGGCGGGATTGACGGCCATGTCCTGGGCCAATCCTCTCCGGTGGCCGCTGGCCGTGAAAGCGCCGGCCATAGTGGTCGCCTTCATGCTGGCGGTTAGTGCAATCGTCACCCACGCCGTGCTCGAGAGGCTCCGGGAGACGCAGGAGCGTCACCTCTCGGCGCTGTCGTCGACCTTCCTCGAGGGTCTGGCTTCCGCCGTTCTGCCCTATGTCCTTCGCGAGGACGTCTGGGAGATCTTCGACGCCATCGAGCGCAACGCCACATTGCGGGTCGGCTTTGCGCGGGCCTTCATCGTCATCACCGACGACCATGGCCGAACGCTGGCGTCGAGCGATCCGCGAAACGTGCCGCTGGGGGCTGACCGTGGCGCACTGAACGACCGGTTTGCAGCGAACCAGTTGCTCTCCGTCGATGCGGGCGACGGGAAAGCGCATGCGCGCAAGATCCTGCGCTATCAGGACAGGGATGTCGGCCGCATCTTCGCCGATTACGACATCGCCCATCTCCTGGCCGAACGTCGCAACGTGCTGACCACGCTGATCGCGACCAATGCCTTTCTCACCCTGTGCCTCGCCGCACTGGCCTATTGGACGATCCGCCGGATGCTGTCTCCTCTCGCGCGCCTGTCGCGCCACATCGACAGCGGCGCTGCCGGCCCGCTGGTGCCGATCGATCTCGCCGGCACCGGACATCATGACAGCGAGTTCGCGCGCCTGTTCCGCCGTTACAACACGCTCGTCGAGGCCCTGTCAGAGCGCGAGGAACTGGCGCGCCAACTGGCCGCCGAAGAGCGCGTCGCCAGCCTCGGAAGGCTGGCCTCGGGCATGGCCCACGAGATCAACAACCCTCTCGGCGGACTGTTCAATGCCATCGATACGCTCCGGACCCATGGCGAGCGTCCGGCCGTCAGGACGTCGTCCATCGAACTGATCGAGAGGGGGCTGCGGGGGATCAGGGATGTGGTCCGCACGGTCCTTGCGACCTACCGCGCCGATCAGCACCTGCGCCCGCTGGTGCCCGAGGATCTCGACGACATGCGCCTGCTCATCGGGTCGGAGGTACGCCGCAAGGCCATCGACCTCAACTGGAGCAATGCTGTTGTCGGCGAGATCGCCCTGCCGGCCTCGGCCATCCGACAGATGTTGCTCAACCTCACCCTCAATGCGGTCAATGCGGTCCCGGAGGGCGGACGGGTGCGGGTCGAGATCGTCTGCCGCGCGGCGGAGCTTCAGCTCATCGTCGACGACAACGGACCGGGACTGTCCGCAGCCGCCGCGGATGTCCTGACGGGCCGCAGCACCCGTCCCGTGCTGCAGGGCGAAGGCGCGGGCCTCGGCCTGTGGGTATCGCAAAGGCTGGCTGCGGGGCTGGGGGGACGGATCGCGGTCGAGCCGAGTGCTGCCGGCGGCGCCAGGATCCTCGTCGTCATCCCTCTCGCAGGCGCGGGAGACTATCGCGATGTCGCTTGAAGACGTGTCCATCATCCTCGTCGAGGATGATCCCATTATGGGCGAATCGCTCGCCCAGAGGCTCGGGCTCGAGGGCGCGCGGGTGGCGTGGTTCCGTTCCCGCAGGGAGGCCACGCAGGCGCTCGGTGGTGTCTCGGCTGACGTCGTGATCTGCGACATCCGCCTGCCGGACGGCAGCGGCGAGGACGTCTTCCTCCATGCCCGCCGTGCGGGGACGGTCCCGCCCTTTCTGTTCATGACGGCTTTCGCCGATATCGACCAGGCTGTCCGCCTCATGAAGGCCGGCGCCGGCGACTATATCGCCAAGCCCTTCGAGATGCAGAAGCTGCTGGCCCGCCTGCTTGGCCTCCTCGGCGAGGGCCATGCGCGCGCGGCCCACAGCGCCGATCTGAGGCTGGTGCGCGGCGAGGCGGAGAAGGCGCTGATCGAGCGCACGATCGCCGAGACGGGAGGCCGGATCGGCGAAGCAGCCCGGCGCCTGAACGTCTCGAGGACGACGCTGTGGAGCCGCATGAAGGTCCTGGGCGTCGCGGGGCCACGCTCTGTTCAGAAAGCTGAACATCCGACCCGGGAAATGTCAAAGTAACGAAACAAGCCATTGAAATATCGATATATTTTTCTGATTCCTCTTGCCTTAGCCCGCATCTTCGGCAAGCCTCCGCTCCGGTCACGGAGGAGTCCGTGATCCACAACAAGGCTTGTCCGGAGGGATGCCATGGGGATGAAACGCCATCAGGCGGAAGATGCCGCCACAGTCAGCCAGGTGCTGCGCGACGGGACCAATCTCGACCGCCGCAGCCTGTTCGTTTCGGCCGCGGCCTTTGGTGCCGTCGCCGCCACGCCGGCTCTCGCGCAGGCGCCGGCTGCGCCTGCCACTGCTCCGGCAACCGCGCCAGCGCGCCGCATCCTGGTCAAGGATGACAGCCGGGTTCTGAACATCGGCGCGACCGTGCGCTCCGGCAATTACTGGAATTTCACCACCTTCATGACGCCGGTGGAGGAGTTCTACGTCCGCAATCACTATCCGACGCCGCGCGCCGAGGACAAAACGGTGCTGGCGCGCGAGAACTGGAAGCTGAAGGTCCATGGCGCTTCGGTCGAACGTGCCTTCGAGATCGGCTACGAAGACCTCCTCAAGATGCCGTCCCGATCGATCATCGCCACCATGGAATGCCACGGGAACGGTCGCACGCTGTTCTGGGAGCAGGGCGGCTTCACCGGCCAGCAGGTCGGTGGCGGCAACTGGGTCATGGGCGCAGTCGGCCAGGCGGAATGGCAGTATGTGCCGATGAGCGCGATTTTCGCGCGCTGTGGCGTCAAGCCCGATGCCATGACGGTGCTGTTCTGGTCAGGTGTCGACGGCAACGACATGGGCCGGCCGATGCCCTATGCCGACATTGCCTCGCGCGCCGACGATATCGGTGTCTGCTTCGCCATGAACGGCAACCCGCTGACGCCCGACCACGGAGCGCCTGTGCGCATCGTGGTGCCCGGATGGGGCGGAACCGCCTCGATCAAGTGGGTGACCGAGATCCGCATCACCAACAAGCGGGTCTGGTCGCGGCTCAACACCAAGGGCGAAGTCTATATCGGGCCGACCTATTCTGCGCCCGAACATGCGGCCGATGACGAATTCCTTCCGGGGATCACCGCAGCCGACATCAAGGGGCCGATGGTCACCTGGATGCCGCCAAAGTCGACGTTGACGGTGCCGCTGGTCCTCGAGAAGTCGCCGTCGATTCCGTCCAACTATCCGCTCAAGCGTGGCGAACTGCCGAAGCTCAGTGCCGGTCGTCAGACCATGCGCGGTTATGCCTGGGCGCCACAGCATGGCGTCAACACCGTCGAGTACCGGATCGACGGCGGGGCGTGGCAGCGCGCCACGATCCAGGCGCCCAATCTCGGCCGCTACACGTGGGTCCGTTTCACCTTCCCCTGGGACGCCGCTGCAGGGACCCACACGATCGAGACCCGGACGACCGACAATGCCGGCGTTTCCCAGCCCGAGCAGATCCCCCTGAACTCACTGGGCATGGCCAACTGGTCCGTCCCCAAGTTCCGCATCGAGGTGGTCTGAACGCGCCCTGGAGCGGCGCGCGCGCGTGCGCCGCTCCCAACCTCCCGAAAGTGCACCCGATGAAAAACCGTGGATTCGTCGCTCCGACGCTGGTCGGCGCGCTGCTGATTCTGAGCCTGGTGATCAATCCCGACGGCACCGCCTTCGCGACCCAGGAATCATCTCAGATCGCGCAGGGACGGGCCCACTATGTCGAGCATTGCCAGCTTTGCCATGGCGCTGATGGCCAACGCGGGGAAGGTTACCAGACACCGATCTGGGGACAAGGCACCCAGATTGCCAAATTCGGCAATGCCCAGGGTCTTCTCGAATATATGCAACTGATGCCGTTCAACGATCCGTCTCTGCTCGACGAGGCGCAGAAGCTGGCCGTGGTCGCCTTCATGCTTGCCCAGCATGGTGCGATCAAGCCGAACGAGTCGATCGCGCCCGCAGCGGCCGCGCGCATCGAGATCCGCTGACCCTGGCTTGGAATCGTGGAAGTGGGGGTCGCGATGACCGGCGGTCCCTCCAGTTTCCTGTACGGCCTCGGGCTCAGGGGCGGCAGAGCAGGTGGGGAGGGGCGTCCCTGACCGGCGCCTGGATGTCCTTGAGGCTCTCGGCTGTTTCATGGGAGGGCTCGACAGCGGAAATGAGTTCGCTGTGTAGGCGTCAGCCATCTCGCGATAAGCCGCCGAGGCCGCCTTGAACGCGTCCGTCATGCGTTTGGCTTCGAGGCACGCGGCGGTCGCCGGCAATCTTGTCCGATCGGCCTGCATCTCGAAGTCGGTGACGAAATCGACCGCTGAAGTCAGGGCTCCCTGTTCGATGCGAACCGGCAGGGCGAAGATGTCCTGGTCGATCATCATGCCGGTCTCGGACAGCGGCAACGTGCGGACCGGCGGGATCAACGCGTGGCGGGCCGGGTCTTCGGCACGCGTCTCGACCATCTGGGCCGTCAGCTTGGCGTCTCCCTGCATCAGCATCTGGCTGGCCAGCAGGGTGAGCGTCAAAGTCATGCTCCCCTCGTGCGCCTCGGGAACAGCGGATGGCTGGGGTCTTGCAGCCCTCTCATGCGTGCATCCCGCGCGGTCAGGGGAGCCAGGCTGAACTCGCACCGGGCAGCCCGGTCGATACCGATGACGGCCCCCGCCTGGTCGTCGCCCGCGCGGCGGAAACCGGCGGGGATCGGGATGTCATGGCATGTGCGATCAGCGCGCGGACGCGGCCGACATCACGTCACCACTGGCAGGCGCTCCGCAAGACCTCGAAGGCCGCGCGCAGGCGTGGCACGTCGTCGGGCTGGATGGCGTCGTCGATCGTGTCGAGACAACTTTCACTGTAGGTCAGCTTCGGGGTCTGCTCGAGAATGATGCTGCGCGAGCAGAACATCTCCTTCGCCGCCAGGACAAGCTGCGCGCCTCCCGCAGGGTGCGGTGTCGCGGTGAATGTCGCCCGCGCAAGTCTGCGAAGGTCGATCGTCGCATGGTAGGCGGTTGTCACGGCGATTTTCGGGTCCATCACCGGCGTCGGGGCCTCGATGAAGAAAGCATCGAACAGGCAGGGGGCCGCCCTGCTCGCCGAGATGCTGAGGATCGTCCGCTCCGGATCTCCGGGGATCGTGTTGCCGCGATAGATCACGCGACCCGGACTCAGGGTCTTTGGCATTGACAGGACGTTGCTGGAAGCTAGCAGGTGCGCGACGGCCTCGGGCGGGGTGAGCGGCTCGGCGCTCGCGGTTCGTGCGGGCGGCAATCCCATCAGGATCGCGATGCCGAGGGCGGCCGCTGTCGGGGCATGGCGCATGATGGTCATTCCTCGCGGATCGCCTGCCTGAGATCGTCGCAGGCCGAGGCCGGCATGGATCTGAGCCGGAACGTCCGATCCGATGGCCCGAGGCTGAACTCGCTGCCCTTGTCGACGCTGACCCTGTCGCCGGTGCGCAGGCGCAACCGCGACGACAAACGCGCGAGAACGCCTCCCTCAGCAGCCCGGATATCGACGCTGCCGCCATCGTTGCCTTCCTCGGCGTTCATGTGGTCCTCGCCTGTCACGCGGCAGCGCGCACCAGGTTGGCCGCTATTGGTGACGTCCCCGCGCGAATTCAGCCTCTCACCGCCGAACGGATGTTCGCACCATGCAATGGCGCGCCTGGTCTGCGCGTCGCCCCGGCGGGTTAATTCGACACGCAGGACATCTGCCGGCGGGGAACCGACACTGCCGGGGATGATCTCCCGACTCACCGAAATCCGAATGCGATTGACGGTCTGGGAAGGGTTGCGGTCCAGATGCGCGGCGTCATAGGTCCGCTCGAAGCAGGCCCTGGCGTTGGATGCGCGACCGAGCACGCCGGAAACGGCCAAAGCGGGTGACGCGCCGATGATGGCCGCCATGGCGGCAAGGACTGCAGCGTGCATGAGCTACGTCTCCGGGCGGATGACGCAACTTTGTGTCACACGCGACATCACGTCAACTTGCGGATGCGGTACGATTCGATGTGCAGCGCCACTGAGGTGGTCCCTGAAGCCCGGACATTCAGCGAAGCTTAGTTCGCCCTGAGGTGGTCCCCGACATCCCTAGTCGAAGGTCACCATCTGCGCGGCCACGGCCCGGTCGTAGCCTTTGCTCGCAACCAACAGCTGACGGGTATACGCCTCGCGCGGTTCAGACCGCCGCAGGGTCGCAACGTCCATCTCCTCAACGATCAAGCCCCGGTTCATGACGGCAAGCCGATCGCACATATGGGCAACGACCGCGAGATTGTGGCTGACGAGGATCATGGTCAGTTGTCGCTCGGCGCGCAGGCGACTCAGCAGGTTGAGGATCTCGGCCTGCACACTGACGTCGAGGGCGCTCGTCGGCTCATCCAGGAGCAGGACCCGTGGCTCCAGCATGAGCGCGCGGGCGATGGCCACGCGCTGTCGCTGTCCTCCGGACAATTGATTGGGATAGCGAAACCGAAAGGCTGCACCGAGGCCGACATCCGCAAGGGCGCGCTCCACCCGGCTGTTCACATCCCCGATTCCGTGGATCTCAAGCGGCTCCGACAGGGTGCGATCGACCGTATGGCGCGGGTGCAGCGATGAATAGGGGTCCTGAAAAACCATCTGCACGTGCCGCGGCTGGTGCACTTTCGCAGATACGTCCCCGATGGTCGCCGTTCCGTGCCAGTCCTTGTTGAGGCCGGCGAGCGCCCTGAGAACCGTCGACTTGCCGCTGCCGCTCTCACCCACGATCCCAAAGCTTTCGCCGTCCCCGACGCTGAAGGACACGCCACGGACAGCGTGCACGGTGCGGGAGCCGGCGCCGAATGAGATCGTGAGATCGCCGACGGAAATCATGGTTCCACCAGCCAGGCCGGGTCGCGGGTCAGGGTGGCAAGTTCGGCCTGCTGGTCGCCGAGGCGAGGCAGACTGTTGAGGAGGCCGCGGGTGTAGGGGTGACGCGCCGCCGGAAGGTCGTGCGCAGGGAGTTCCTCCATCATGCGGCCGGCATACATGACGATCACGCGGTCACAGAAGCTTGCGACCAACTCCAAGTCATGGCTGATGAAGATGAGCCCCATCCCCCGCTGGCGCACCAGATCGTCGAGGATGGAGAGAACCTGCAGTTGCACCGTGACATCAAGCGCGCTGGTCGGTTCATCGGCAATGAGAAGATCAGGTTCGGGCACAAGCATCATGGCGATCATGATGCGCTGGCCCATGCCCCCGGAAACCTCGTGCGGATAGAGTTGATAGACACGCTCCGGTTCGCGGATGCGGACTGCGTCCAGCATCGCAAGGGCCTTCAGCCGGGCCTCCGCCTTGCTGACACCGCCGTGAATTCGGGCGGCCTCAGCGATCTGCGCGCCGACAGTCATGACCGGGTTCAACGAGTATTTCGGATCCTGCATTACCAGAGATAGCCGCGCGCCGCGCAGGCTCCGCAGGGTCCTCGCCGAGGCGCCCAGGAGGTCGATCCCATCAAAGGCGAGCCGCTTGGCGGACAAATGGGCATTGGCCGGCAGCAATTGCATGATGGCGCGCCCGGTCAGTGATTTGCCAGAGCCTGACTCACCGACAATCCCCAGCCGTTCGCGACCGACGGAAAAAGACACGCCGCGCACGGCATGGAAAAGCCCGGTCGGCGTTGGGAAGCTGATCTTGAGGTCCTCGATCTCCAGGAGCGGGCGCGTGACTGCGTTCATTTCTTTTGCCTCGGGTCGAGGACGTCACGCAGCCCGTCGCCCAACAGATTGAACGCAAGGCTGACCACGAAGATCGCCACGCCGGGAATCGTCGCCACCCACCACTGGTCGAGGATGTAACGCCTGCCGGAGGATACCATGGCGCCCCATTCGGCAAGAGGCGGCTGAGCACCAAGCCCGAGAAATCCAAGGCCGGCGGCGGTCAGGATGATGCCTGCCATATCCAGTGTCACGCGCACCGTCAGGGACGACATGCATAGTGGCATGATGTGGCGCGTCAGAATTCGTCCTGTGCCAGCTCCCTGCAGACGCGCTGCGGCGATGTAGTCGGAATTACGGATGGTCAGCGTCTCCGCGCGCGCGATGCGGGCATAGGGTGGCCATGCCGTCAGCGCGATGGCGATGACGGCATTTTCAATGCCGGGCCCGAGTGCCGCGACGAATGCAAGCGCCAGAATGAGGCTCGGGAACGCCAGGAAAACATCGGTTACGCGCATCAGCACGGCATCCACCCAGCCGTCGAGGTAGCCCGCGGCAGTGCCGACGAGCAATCCGATCGGGGCGGCGATGACCGCTACGAGGACCACGATGTACAGCGTGATGCGGGCCCCGAAGACAATGCGCGAAAAGACATCGCGACCGAACTCGTCCGTACCGAGCCAGTGGGCACTGCTGGGCGGCAGCAGGCGCTGGGCAAGGTTCTGCTCGTTGGGATGGTGGGTGGCGATCCAGGGGGCAAAGGCGGCGACCAGGATCAACAGGATGACGATGGCCAGGCCCATGATGGCGAGGCGGTTCCGTCGAAACTGCAGCCAGCCACGATAGATGGCGCCGAGCCTGGCGTCGCCGCGTGAGCGGGGCGTGTCGCTGAGAAGACGGGCCTGCCAGGAGCTCATGTCGCCCTCGGGTCGAGCACGCGATACAGCAAGTCGGACAGCAGGTTGACCCCGATGAATACCGCGCCAATGACGATGGTCGCTCCGAGCACGGCATTCATGTCGGCGGCGAGCAACGCGGTTGTCAGGTAGCGGCCAATGCCGGGCCAGGCGAAGACCGTTTCGGTCAGCACGGCGCCCTCGAGCAGCCGCGCGTAGGAAAGTCCGATCACGGTCACCAGTGGCACGGCGACATTGCGCAACGCATGGACCCAGACCACGCGCGCCTCGGACATGCCTTTGGCGCGCGCGGCGACGATGTATTCCTGGTTGAGCTGCTCCAGCATGAAGCTGCGCGTCATTCGGGCGATATAGGCGACAGAAAAGTAGCCGAGCACGGCCGAGGGCAGCACGACATGGCCGAAGGCGTTGCGAAAAACCTCCCATTCACCGGCGAGGGCCGCATCGACCAGCAGCACGCCGGTCACGGGTCGCACGATGTCCTCGAAGAAGACGCCGAGGCGCCCGGGACCCTGGACCCAGCCGAGCATGCCGTAGAACACCAGAAGGCTGACAATACCGAGCCAGAAGATCGGCACCGAGTAACCGACCAGGCCAATGACTCGGACAATCTGATCAGGCCAGCGATCCTGCCAGACGGCCCCCGCTATGCCCATTGGTACGCCGAGCGCCACCCCGATGATCGTCGCGAAGGTGGCAAGCTCCAGAGTGGCCGGAAAGACCCGTGCGATGTCATCGACCACCGGCCGGTTGGTGACAAGTGACTGGCCAAAATCGCTGACCAGGACCTTCTGGACGTAGATGGCGAACTGCGTCCAGAGCGGCTGGTCGAGCCCCAGTTCGCGCCGCGCCTGTTCATAGACGTCGCGGGGCGCCTGATCGCCGACGACAGCGAGGACCGGGTCGATGGGAACGACCCGGCCAATGAAGAAGGTGACGGCAAGCAACCCCAGGAACGTCAGGGCAACCTGGAGCAGAAAGCCCGAGGACTGGCGAAGGATTGACAAGCCGGTCGCTCAGGACTTGCTGGCGCGCCAGTAGATGGCGGAGAGACCCGGTGAGCTCGCCAGATAACCTGTCACATTGTTGCGCACCCCGACCTGGACCTGCTGCTGGGCAAAGACCACGAACGGCGAGGTGCCGATAAACTCCTCCTGGATCTGGCGATACAGGGCTGCACGGGCATTGGCGTCGCCTTCCTGCATGGCGGTCTCGGTCCGCGCCGAGAGTTCCGGGATGTCCCAATTGTTGCGCCAGGTGAGCTTGCCGGGATTCTCCCGCCCGGGCGGGTTGTGGCTGAAGCTGTCGGCATTGTAGTGCGGGTCGGGATAGCCGAGGCCCCAGATCCCGATGAAGAGCTGGTGATTGCGGGCGCGGTACTTGGCAAGCACCTGGGCCCCCGTCGCCGGCAACACTTCCAGCGTCACGCCACCGCGGGCAAAGCTTGCCTGCAGCGCCTGGGCGACATCAAGGGACGGGAATGTGTTGGCCGTGTCCATCGTCAGTCGGATGCCGCCAGCATGGCCAGCCTCGGCCAGAAGGACCTTGGCGCGCTCCGGATCAAAGCGCCAGGGGCGGCTGTCCAGTTCGCCGAGTGTTCCGCGGGGAATGAAGGACTGGTGGGGGAAGACCTGGCCGGGCAGGAGATTGGTGGCGATTGCGTCATAGTCGATGAGGTGCTTCAGCGCCTCGATGACCTTCGGCTTGGAGAGGATGGGATCGCCCTTATTGGCGCTGAAATACTGGATCGTACCACGCGGGAACTCGGCGATGGTGATGCCGGGCCGTCCGCGAAGCCCGCTGATGTCGGTCGGCGTGAGGTTGCGCGCAATGTCGACATCGCCGCGTTCCAGCAAAAGGCGCTGCGTCGCCGCCTCGGGGACATGCCGAACGATCACTCGCTGCATGAGCGCTCGCCCGCGCCACCAATTGTCATTGCGCTCGATCGTGTAGCTCTCGTTCGGCTGGTGGCGGACGAGGCGGAAAGCACCTGAACCTGCCGAGTTGCGGTTCAGCCAGGTGTTGCCATGGTCAGTACCGGCGTTCTGCTCGACCAGCTTGCTGTCGAGGACCGAGCCGATGGTGGCGGTGAACAGGTTCTGGATCAGGCTTGGCGCATAAGCCTTGTCGAAAGTGACCTGGACCTCGAATTCTCCGGTCTGGCGAACGTTCTGCTCGACGTTTTCGCGGTTAAGTCCGACCGAGCGATACATGAAGGCCGGCGTTCGGTTGATGATCAGCGGCCGGCGGATCGAATAGGCAACATCGGCAGCCGTCAGCGGATTGCCTGAATGAAATTTGACGTTCCGGCGGATTGCGAACGTGAAGGTTCGGCCGTCTGACGAAACGCTGAAACTCTCGGCGAGTCCCGGCATGAGCTCCGCAGTCGCCTTGGTCTCGTCAATGACGAAAAGCTGGTCATAAACGTTCTTCAGAAGGTCCGAGCCGGTGACCTCGAACGAATGGTGCGGGTCAAGTGCCAGGAGATCGTCGATCTGGGCTGCGATGACCAGCGTACTGCGGGGTGTCTGAGCCCGGAGCTCGCCGGCGCCTGGTAGGGCCGCAAATGCTGCAGCGGCACTCCCGCCAACGATCAGATGGCGCTTGGAAACGCGGATCGACATATAAGGCCCCCGGCTTTTGTACATGCAGAGGGTGATGGCAAGCTGGAATGATCGTCAATCCCTCGGATGCAATCCAAGGGCGACCAGCGGCGGGCGGTAGCGGTTGGACGAGGACAGCGTCTGGTCTGCCGCAACACCCCAAGCGGACGTTTCCGGGATCCGTTTCCAAGACGCTCTCAGACGGCCAGTCCCATCTCCACGAGATGCCTGGCGCCCTTCTGGAGGTTGGTCTGGTCACGGACTTCGAGCACCAGGCGGGGATTGGACGAGAGCCGGCCAAGCGCGCGGAAGACGGCGATCCAGTTGATCGTGCCTTCGCCGGGGAGCCAGTGGCGGTCGGCGAAACCGTCGGCATCCTGGATATGGACATGTTCCAGCAGGTTGCCGGCGGCGATCACATGGACATCGACCGGCGGCCCGCCGGTGGAGACATGGGCGTAATGGGCGTGGCCGGTATCGAGCGACACCTTGACGTTGGGTGAGGAAAAGCTCTCCGCCAGCCGAACGCGGTCCATGGGGTTCTTGTCTTCGATGTTCTCGATGACCAGCGTGACGCCCAGGTCCTCGGCCCGCTTCACCACGGATCTGAGTGTCAGGTGCGTGCGTTCGATCAGCTTCGCGGCCTCGTCCGGGAAGACCTGCAGGTTGTTGAATCCCCAGGTCGTGGCCGGCGAATGGATGACCATCTGGGTCGCGCGGAGCTTTTCACAGACGGCGAGAGCCGTCAGGAAACGGTCGGTGACGACGCGGCGGATCGCCGGATCATGGCTCGCGATCGAGAAGCCCCAGAACGGTCCGTGGATGCCGAGCCGGCCAGTATGGCCGTCGAGCGTCTTTTTCGTCGCCGCGATGACGTCGGAAAAGTCGCCGTCCAATGCCTCCGGCTTGAAGAAGGCCTGCAACTCGAGGTCACGCTGGCCCTCGATCAGCCAGTCGCGGTGAAGGCCAAGATTCTCGTGGGCAATGGCGGCACCGAGGATCGGGAGGTTCGACAATGTCATGATGGGTGTGATCCGGATCAGCGAAGGGTCGGGTCGAGACGGTCGCGCAGCCAGTCACCGACCACGGAGACTGCGAGCGTTGTGAGGATGATAACGACGGCCGGCGACAGCAGGATCCAGGGGGCCGTCTGGATGTACTCGCGGCCATAGCCGACCATGTTGCCGAGCGAGGTGAGGGGCGGCTGAACGCCGAGGCCGAGGAACGACAGGCCGGACTCGAGCAGGATGACCTCGGGAATGTTGAGCGTCATGGCGACGATAAGGGTCGAGGCGATGTTGGGGAGGATATGAGCCCCATAGACGCGGAAGGGCGACGCGCCGATCTCGCTCGCCGCGGCAGCATATCCCTGTTCCTTGGCGGCAACGGCAAGGCCACGCGTGATGCGGGCGATCCGTTCCCATCCGTGCATCCCCATCAGAAGGATGAAGAGCGTCAATGTGTTGCCGAAAAAGGCCAGGACCGCCAGGGCGATGATGAGAAACGGGATCGCCGCCATGAAATCGATGGCCCCAAGGATGACCTGTTCGATCCAGCCACGGAAATGGGCGGCCAGAAAGCCGAGGCTGACTCCGATGGCAGCCGCGATCAACGTCGAGAGGAAGGCAATGACGAGGCTCATGCGGACCGACTCGATCAACCGTGAAAGGACATCGCGGCCGAGTTCGTCGGAGCCGAGGAGATGGCGGAAAGTGCCGCCCATGAAGACCGGCTCTGCAAGACGGTCTCGCAGGTCGAGCGCCATGAAGTCGTAGGGCTTGAGCCAGTCGGCGAAAATCGAAACGAGAGCGATGAAGGCGATCCAGGCGAGCGCCAGAAGGACAGCCGGAGGCCAGGCGCGGAAGAACCGCCGCCGTCCGCTGGTCTCGACTGCGGTTGAGGGCAGCGAGGCGTCGCTCATGTGCCACCTCGCGCCAGGCCGCCCCGTGCGGTGCGCAGCCGCGGATCGACGAAGCCGTAGACGATGTCGACGATCAGATTGGCCGAGACCATGGTGACCGTCACCAGCAAGAGGATCGCCTGCACCACCATCAGGTCGCGGTTGCCAACCGCCGAGACCAGCAGGCGGCCGACGCCTGGCCAGGCGAAGACGCTTTCGACTACAACGGCACCGGCGACCAGCGAGCCGATCATGAAGCCGGCGATCGTCAGCGTCGGAATGGCGGCGTTCGGGAACGCATGTCCGATGACGACCGCGCGCCAGACCAGACCCTTGGCCAGTCCGGTGCGGATGAACGGCTGGCCGAGCACTTCGAGCATGGCCGAGCGAGTGAACCGCGCCAGCACCGCCGCACCGGCGACACCAAGCGTGACGATGGGCAGGATCGCGTGGCGCCAGCTATCCGCACCGGCCGCCGGCAACCAGCCCAGCTGGACGGCGAAGACCAGCATCAGTGCCAGGCCCAGCACGAAACTCGGCACCGTGTAGCCGGTTACAGAGAACGCCATCACCAACCGGTCGACCCAGGTGTCGCGCCAGAGGGCGGCGACGATGCCGGCGGAAATGCCGATCACCAGCTTGATGATCAGGGCCGGTATCGTGATGGCGAGCGTGATCGGTATGCGCTCCGAGACCACCGCCCAGGCATCGCGCCCATCGCGCATGGACCGGCCGAGTTCGCCATGGGCCAGATTCCAGAGGTAGCCGACATATTGCTTCCAGAGCGGTGCGTTGAGCCCCCATTCCTCGCGGAATGCCGCGATGGCTTCCGGCGGCGCATCGGCGGAAAGGATCAGGATCGCCGGGTCGCCGGTGGCGTTGAGGATGAAGAACGCGAAGGTGAGCACGAGGAGAATGGTCACCAGGGCGCGAAAGGCACGCGACGCGATATAGCCGAGCATGATCAGGCGGCCTCGCGGGCGGGCGTTGAAAGGACCGGGAAATGGCATGCGGCGAAGCGGCCGTCATCGAGAGGGCGCAGCAGCGGGACCTCGCTGCGGCAGCGGGCCTCGGCGCGCGGGCAGCGCGGGTGGAAGGAGCAGCCGGGGGGCGTATTGATCGGGCTCGGCGGATCGCCCTGGAGCGCTGCGCGCGCGCGGCCGCGCGTATGCGGGGTCGGGATCGCACCGACCAGCGCCCGGGTATAGGGGTGGGCCGGCGCGTGAAACAGGGCCTCCGGGTCGCCGCGCTCGACGATACGGCCGAGATACATGACCGCCACTTCATGAGCGACCTGGCGGACTACCTTCAGGTCGTGGGAAATGAACAGATAGGTCAACGAGAATTGGTCCTGCAGATCCACCAGAAGGTTGATCACCTGGGCCTGGATCGACACGTCGAGTGCGGAAATCGGCTCGTCGCAGACCAGAAGCTTCGGCGACAGGATAAGGGCACGGGCGAGCACCACCCGCTGGCGCTGGCCGCCGGAAAGCTCATGAGGATAGCGGTCGAAGAACCGCGACGAGAGGCCCACCGCATCCATGATGGACAGCGCTTTTTCACGGCGCTCCGCCGCTGCACCGAGGCCATGGATCAGCGCCGGCTCCATGACCTGCTTGCCGACGGTCAGGCGGCGATCCAGCGCCGAAAGCGGGTCCTGATAGACCATTTGCATGGCGCGACGTTGCGCGCGCCACCGGGCATCGCGAACCGAGCCGACCAGCTCGCCGTCGAACATCACCTGCCCGTCGTCGCGCGCCAGAGTCCCGAGCACGAGGCGGGCTGTCGTCGACTTGCCACAACCCGATTCACCGACGAGGCCGAGCGTGCGGCCGGCGGGAATGGAAAACGAGACGCCGTCGACCGCCTTGAGGACGACGGGGGCGCCGAAGAACCCGCCACCGCCGCGGACAAGGTAATGCTTCACGAGGCCCTCGACCTCAAGGAGAGGGCTCATGCGGCGATCTCCAAGGAGGCCGCAAGGCCGGCGCGAAAGCAGGCGGTCCGCCGATCGGCGGCGACAGCATCGAGCGAGGGGATCGACGTCACGCAGTTGGCGATCGCGGCCGGGCATCGCGGCGCGAAGGCACAGCCGGGCGGCAGCGCCGCAGGGTTGGGCACCTGACCGGGAATGGCGGTGAGGCGGCGACGCGGGCCGGCGACATCCGGAAGGGCGGCGAGCAGTCCCTGCGTGTAGGGATGGCGAGGATCGTCGAACAAGGCATCGACAGGTGCCTCCTCGACGATCCGCCCGGCATACATGACAGCGACCCGGTCGGTGATGTCGGCGACGATGCCGAGATCATGGGAGATCAGCACGAGCGCCATGCCGGTCTCGCGGCGCATTTCAGCGAGGAGATCGAGGATCTGCGCCTGAATGGTCACATCGAGCGCCGTGGTCGGCTCGTCGGCGACCAGCAGGTCAGGCTCGCCGGCCAGCGCCATCGCGATCATCACGCGCTGGTTGGTGCCGCCCGACAGTTCGTGCGGATAATCGTCGAGCCGGCGGGCCGCCGACGGGATATGGACGCGGTCCAGCAGACGCTTGGCCTCTGCGCGAGCGGCAGCGGCGTCGAAACCGCGATGAAGGCGGACCGACTCGGCGATCTGTGTGCCGACACGGTGCACGGGGTTCAGGGAGGACGTCGGATCCTGGAAGATCAGCGCGACCCTCTTGCCGCGCACACCGGCCATCTGATCGCGGGTCAGATCCTGGATCGGCTTGCCGTCCAGGAGGACCTCGCCATCGATCCTCGCCTTGGCCGGCAGAAGCTTGGTGGCTGCAAGCCATGTCACGCTCTTGCCGGAGCCGGATTCGCCGACGAGACCCAGGGCCTCGCCGCGCCGGATCGTCAGCGAAACACCATGGAGCGCCCGGACCCAGTTTCCACCAATGGGAAAGTCGACCGTCAGGTCTTTCAGTTCGATGAGGGGGGCGGTCATGCACGCTACTCCGGGTGGCCGGCCGCGCCGGAATGGGCGCGGCCGCTGGCAGGCGATGCCGGGTCAGCGGGTGGCGGGGACGATGCGGAAGTTCGACGCCCGGAAGTCCATCGCCTGGGTCGGCGAGGGCTTCCACTCGATGTCCTTGCGCTTGCCGAAGAAGAGTACCGAGCGGTGGAGGACCGTGTAGCCCGGGTCCTCACGCTCGATGATCTCCATCATCCGGCGGAACGTCGAACGGCGCTCATCGGCATTGGTCGAGGTTTCCAGCACCGTGCACAGCCGGTTGAAGTCGGCATTGGTCCACTCGCCGGCCTGCTGCTGCTGGCCACGCTCGCAATGCTGGTTGACGATCGAGGACACCGGATCGTTGAAGGGGGCCGAGTTCGACCAGTCGCGGATGGCGCGCGGGTTCTGCGGGTTCGACCGGTCGAAAATCTGCTGCCAGTTCTCGACCATCTGGAGCTGCACGTTGAGACCGACGGCCTGCCACATCTGCTGCAGGGCCTGCGCAGTCGGGACCTGGTTGGTGTAGTAGCCCGAGGCAACCCGGTAGGGGATGACCTCACCGCGATAGCCGGCTTCCTGCAGCAGGCGGCGGGCAAGGGCCGGGTCGAAGGCCGGCACGGTCCAGTCGGAATGGAACATCGGGCCGTAATATTCCCACTGCAGGCCAGCGGGGACCGAGGTCTTCCCCTGGAAAAGCGCCTCGACGATCAGGTTCCGGTCGATGGCATGGGTCAGCGCGCGACGGATGCGGGGATCCTGCAGGCGCGGATGGTTCTTGTCGAACACCAGCAGGCGGTGATTGAGGATCGCGCCGCCGGTCACATCGTGACGCGCCGAACGCTCGATGGCCCGGAACTGGTCGGGCGGAACGTCGGTGATGAAATCGAACTGACCGGACAGAAGTCCGTTCACCCGGGTTGCGATCTCCGGCACGACGACGAAGCGGAGTTCGCGGATCGGCGGGCGACCGCCCCAGTAGTCGTCATGGGCCTCGAGGACGAGGATGTTGTCCGGGCGGAATTCCTTGACCCGGTAGGGACCGGAGCCCACCGGGCGGCGGGCCCAGGCGCCCCAGTTCTCCGCAGCCTGGAAGCCGGCCCGGGAAATGATCTCTGTGCCGTTGCGGGTCAGACGGCCTTCCAGCGTCAGGTCCGCCACGCGGTTGGTGTAGCGCACCGTATAGGGACCGACCGCTTCCATCGAACCGAAGGCGGGCAGCAGCCGGCCGGCGATGGCGACCGCCTCGCGCGGCACCGAGGTCGCGCCCTGCGCGCCCTGTGCGAACAGCGTCGCGGTGGGCTGGCCGCTGGTCGGCGGATTGGCCTCGCCCGTGCCCCACATGCGTTCACGGCCGAAGGTGAAGACCACGTCCTCGGCCGTCATCTCGCGGCCGTCGTGGAACTTGACGCCGCGGCGCAGCGTGAATTCGATGGTCTGGGGGTCGATGCGGCGATAGCTCTCGGCAAGACCGGGCTTGAGGCTGAGATCGCCGGTCTTGTCCACCTCGATCAGGTTCTCGAAGATCGAATCGAAGATGCGCGCGCCGACATTGGACTGCTCGCGCAGCGGCTCGAGAGCACCGGACGTCACGATCTGCTGCACGGCAATGGTGATGACCGGCCGCGTGTCGGCAGGCTGGGCCGACAGCGGTGCCGCGAAACCGGCGATGATCGGCAGCGCGACCACCAGGCGGCGGGCGAGTTCGGGTAAGCAGAACGGCATGGCGGACCTCCAGGCGGCGGGTGAGACTCACGAGTGCCACGTCGATGTGAAGGTATGGTCGCGGTGCGATGACTGTTCGAAGACATCGCGGGCGTGGACCGCCGACGTCTCCCGCTGGCACCGATGTCGCGGTGGACAAGCTGCGCGCTGACGCGCAACGCAAACCACCGCACAGCTCCGATCGGTGATCTGAAGCCCCGCTTGGCGCGCGACATCCTCGGTGATGTTGGTTTGGCCCGAAGCGGTCTCCTTGCCTGAAATTGAGTGCAGAAGGCGCCCAGCAATCCAGGTGCGGTTCAGACTGTGCGCGAACGCACAGCTTTCCAGCCGCAACTTCGCCAGACAGACCTCTGGAACCAGGAGAGGATTGGGCATGGGTGTCGGGTCAGATTCGCGATTTCTACATCCTGTTGTCCGTCGTTGTGCACGGACGATCGCGGTCGCCAGCTGCGCAAGCCTGCTGACTGTTGCGCCGGCCGCAGCCGATTACTGGGTCTATTGCGTTCACAGCAGGATCCGGATCGAGAGCCGTCCGCCTGCCGATGTCGGGCGCTCCTTCATCGCCACATCGCTGTGCACCCTCGGCTCGTTCAGGCACGTCTCCGATGCACGGAGCTTCGCGACCAAGAACTGGCGCGGCGAAGGCCAGAGCTGCGCATGCCGCTGAACGACATGTCGTTCCGCCGTGACGCTGAGCCCATGCCTGCTCGAGCGCCAGCCCGCTTCGGCATCGCCGTGATGATGGGCAGGACGGGCTTGGGAGCAAGCCCTCTGTTACAGGGGCCCAAGGCCAAAGGCATGGCCGTGGCGCTGTCGCTTGGCTGCGCGATCCTCGCGCCCCTGCCGAGCAGCGCGCAAGCTGGTCCGCCGGCACCGCTGATGACCATCGGGCCCTGGATCGCCTTCTGCGACAATACAGGAGGCTGTGGCGCTTCCAACATCGCGGCGCATCCCGGCTCCGGCACGGCGAGGGATGACATCCCGGGAGTCTGCCTCTGGAAAGGCACCCTGGAAGCAGATGAAGCGTCGCTCTCGCTTCGGCTGGATGGGGCTGCGAGCCGTGACGGCGAGGCCGTCGTCGTCGAGCCCGTCAGCGGCCGTTGGGCGGCACCGGTTGGCCCGGCTGTCGTCGCGGGACGGGATGGGGCCCAACGCTATGTGATCCGCGGCGCGGCGCTTGATCCGCTCGTTGCCAATCTGCGCGCGGCGGACGCGTGGCTCGTCCGCGAGCGACAGGACGAGCCGGTCATGGCCCGGGTCCTGGTCGCGCAATTGGATCGGGCCCTGCGGGCTGCACAAAGCCTCGGGCAGTCCTTTCGGCCGACCCCCACCATCGTCACGCATCCTTTCGAGCGCGTCCCCCTGGGGGATTTAAAGGCCGCGGCCCTCCTTCTGCACGAGCATTGCGGGAATGACCAAAGCCGCGGAGTGCTGGCCGACACCTTCCGCCTCGGCGCCGATCTCCAGCTCTGGTCGATCAGCTGTCGCCGTGCCGGTTTCTTCAACGCCATCTCGCTGGTCATGACGGTGGGCCGGGACGGCATTCCGGCGCCGCTCGTCCTGCCTTCGGTCATCGACCATGAAGGCGCGGGCCCGGATGTCAGCAACCTCACGATCCATCCCGATCAGGGTGTCATCGAGGATTTCCGCAAGTTTGGCGGCACCGGGGATTGCGGTATCCGCCGCCGCTGGGGCTGGACGGGAACCCGTTTCGAACTCCTCACCGAGGATTACATGCCGCGCTGCTTCGGTGCGCATTCCTCGCAATGGTTGCGCATGCATCGGGTGAACGAGCCAGGCGCGCCTGGCGCGGCGAGGCCTCCATGCTGAACAGGCTCGCCCTGCTTCAGCGCACGCGACGCCTGCATCATCTTGATGTCCGGCTGCGAACGTCCCTGGCGACCCTCCTTCTCGCCTGCACGCCAGCCTCCGCCCTCACGCTGACGGAAGTCGGCGAATGGGTCGTCTCCTGTGACAACCACGCGACATGCTCCCTCGTGAACGCCTCCAAGCTGTCGCAACTGCGCGTTGCCCGCCCGTCCCCCTTCGGCATGTCCCGAATCTGCATCCAGCGTCGGGTGGAGCCGCACGCGCGACCGCTTGTTGTCCTGACGCTGCGCAATCTTCGCCCCGACACCCCGGCGGCGACCCGGGAAGACCGCTTGCTGCGCATCGTCGGGGCAGGAACTCCGGTGCCGGATGTCGCGATGCACGCTTGCGGATCGGATCACTGGCAGCTCCCCGCCGATAGGGTCGACGCCCTGCTCGGCAGCCTCGGCGAGACCACGCAACTCCACGTGGTCACGCGCAGCGGCGCGGTGCTGGAACGGCTCTCCGTCCAAGGCATCGACCGGGCTTTGTCGATCATCGACAGGGCACAGGCACGATCAGGCACGGTTTCGGCCGTGCGCGAAAAAGGGCCGGAAACGCTCGCATCCCTGCCTTCGAGCCTCCCAGCACCGGCTCTGGTGACCGCGCCCTTGCCGAAACTCCTCGCGACTGTGGCACCATCGACGGATGCGCTTCGGCTTCGGCGAGCCCACTGCGGCTCTCCAGGCCTCGATGCCACCGTCGGCTACAGGCTTCTCGGTGATCGGCAGCGGGCCGATCGCATCCTGTGGGTCACGCCCTGCGATTCCCGCGAGGGCCTCCGCCGGGCCTTCTTGGTCATCGAGAACCCCGATGGCTCGGCAGGGCCCGTCGACTTGCCCGGCTCGCAGCCCGAAAGGCCCTCCGGGATCGCCGGACTGGTGACATTGCCGGAATTCGATGCGGAGACCGGGCGCCTCCGGGAACTGTGGCGTGAACCTGTGCCGCCCGCCGCCGACACTCCGTGCCTGATCCAGCGCCTCTGGGGCTGGAACGGCCGATCCTTCGAGCTGGCGGAAGAACGCCGGAGCCTGAACTGCGCGGGCACGGTCACCGGCTATTGGGCGAAAACCTACTCGCGCCCCCTCGTCACGCCCGTGCCTGAGGGCGTTCCGGCCACCGCTGCATCCTTCCAACCCCCGTGCTGAGGACGTCCGAATGAAGGCACTTCAGACCATTCCGCTGATGCTCATGCTCGTTGCTGCCGCATGTCCCGCCCTCGGACAGCAGCGCGACGAGGAGGAGGCCGGCTGGGTCGGTTTCGTCGAGGGGATCGAGACCTGCCTCGCCGACAAGCGCCCCCTGCTGACCCATGGCTATTCCTGCATCGGCCGGTTCAGCGCGGCCTGCCTCGTTCATGCCGAGAACCAGACGACGGCGGGGATGGAGCGCTGCTATCTCGACGAATACCGCGCCTGGGATGTGCTCTTGAACCGCCACTTCCGGGATCGCGCGAGAGGCGCGGGAAACGACGAATTGCGGCAGGTCCAGCGATCCTGGATCACCTACCGCGATCGGAAATGCGCGTTCTTCCGGGTGCACTATGCCGGCGGCTCGATGGCCCGCTGGCTGGCCGCCCAATGCATGATGGACACGACGGCCCGACGGGCGATCGAACTGCGCTTCTTCGCGATGGACCGCTGATATGGCGCCGCTCCTCCATCCCGATCCGCATCGGACCAGCGAGCCTCGTGCAAGACCGGGCTTCATCCTGTCAGCGATGGCCGCCATCTGCGCGGCGCTGGTCCTCTTCCCGCCGATCGGGATCGGGATCTTTCTTCATCTGAACGATGTCCTGACCATCGGCAACATCCTGCAAATCGGTTGGCTCTCCCTTGGCGCGCTCGTCGCCGTCCTCTCCCCGCCGAGGCCCTACATGGTGATCCTGGCGATTCCGGCGGTCCTGACCTTCGTCTTCTCGATCGTGTTTCTGACCGCCTTCGTCTTCCGCGCGGCCTGGGGGCCTCGCACCCTCGCGGTTCTGGCCATCCTCTGGGCGCTCTCGATCAATGCCAGCACGATCCTGGTGCCGCTTCTGACCCTGTCAGAATCGCTTCCGGTGCTGACGTCCCTCGGCCTGGTCCCGACCCTGGTCGCGCCCCTTGTCTTCTCGACCGGCTTTGCCGGCTTCATGCTTCATGGCGATGTCGCAAGGGCATGGTTTCGCACGGCACCGCGGGAGGCCCGCGCATGACCGACCGGGATGCGGCCTTGGCAGGCGCGGATGCGCGCCGATCCCGGCTCAAGCGCCGCATTGTCGGCGTCGGGGCCCTCGTCGCAGCGATGCTCGGCCCGATTGAGCCGGTGCTCCCCGACGGCGCGCCCAGCCGCCACCAGGACCGCAGGACCTATATCGGTCTGTGGGGTTACTTCACCACCTGCCGCGCGGCCAACGATCTGATGATCAGCTACCGTCGGCGACAGGCGGAGTTCCCGCACGAAACCGTCGCGCATCAAGCGGCGGGGTGCCGCGTTCTCTCGCGGCAAGGGGCCGCGCCCCGCTGGGAGCTGGAACTAAGCTGCCGGGTCTGGAGCGGCGTGCAGCCGCCGCCGGCTCTCAGGGTCCGGCAGGTGATCACGATGCGCAACAACGGGCGGACGCTCGACATCGAATCCCGGAACCGCGCGACCGGCGAGACGCGGACATTCAACGTGTTCTACTGCCGTCAGCATCACGAGCCGGAACTCATGCCGCTGGGAATTCTCGATGACCCGGACTGAAGCGTGCGGTTGGCGATGGCGACGGTGGCTTCGTCACGCTTCGGGCCAGGTGACGATGCAAATCGGTGGTGAGAGCCCGACATAGGCGGGCATCTCTCAGCACGTTCGGAGAACCCGTCGCCGCGGACCGGACGTTCCCCGCTTCCGGATGAAAGCCTTCTGCCCCTCCGAGAACTTCCTCGCCTCCATCGTCTTCCGCTCCTCCCGGTGGACGAAAATGCGAAGCTGAAGCGGACGCGGGCCGATGCGAGGCTCGGCACCGTCGTGCTGAAGGACCTTCTGGGAAAGAAGTGGTGACGGCCCCGTCCTGGCAGCCATCGGCAACATCCCGCCAGCGGAGGCTGGGGAACTCTGCTACGCCTCGTTGGCAGAGCCGGCGATGGCCGCATAGCTCACGACAGCCGGCCTCCGGTAAAATCGGGGCGTTTCACCACCTCACTCAGGCAGCACACCCCGAACGTTATCTACTGGATAATCCGCGAGCGGATCGAACTCGTGACGATCTCGGTTGCAACGACAACTGCAAAGATCGTGGCCAGCACAAGGCCTGCCTGGTCCCAATAGAGGTTGTTGATGGCAGCATCGAGTGCAACGCCAATGCCGCCCGCGCCGACAAGCCCTAGAACAGCGCTTTCGCGCACGTTGATGTCCCAGCGGAACAAGGCGACCGACCAAAAGCTTGGCTCAACCTGAGGCCAATACCCCTTCGTCAGGATGGCAAAAGGAGGGGCGCCGGCCGCAGTGAGGGCCTCGATCGGGCCCTTCTGGGCCTCTTCAAGCGCTTCCGCAAGCAATTTTCCGACGAAGCCGATGGAGCGAAAAGCAATGGCAAGCGTGCCAGCCAGCGCGCCCGGACCGAAGATCGCGACGAAGAGCAGCGCCCATATCAGCGAGTTGACCGAGCGCGAGGACACAAGCAGCACATGCGCGATGGAATTCAGCACGACCGATCGGGTGATGTTGCGTGCCGCAAGAAGCGCGATCGGTACCGCGAGGATGATCGAAAGGATGGTCCCAAGCGTTGCCGTATGCAGGGTCTCGATGAGGCCATCGACCACTTTCGGCCAGAACGCCCAATCGAACGGCCACATGCGGGCAAAAAGGTCGAGCGTTTGCGCGGGCGCGTCATAGAGGAATTCTGGAATGACCTCGATGGTCTTGACCGACCAGATGATGGCAATGACCGCTGCGAGATAGGCCAACGAACGTCCAACACGCTCCGCCGGGGTGAAGCGTGTCCAACGGCGGATCTGGTTGCCTGCAGTTCCACCTGGCAGTGAGGTTGAACTGCTCACTGGAACACCTTGCGGATCTGAGCGGAGATCAGCTCGAACAGGAGGATCAGCGCGATGATGACGATGAGAATGGCCAGAACCACGTCATAATCGAAGCGCTGATAGGCGGTGAATAACGTTGCGCCGATACCGCCACCCCCAACGATCCCGACCATCGTCGAGTTGCGAAGGTTTGAATCGAGCTGATAGATGCCGAAACCGACAAAGCGTGCCATCACCTGTGGCACCACCGCCATGATCAGCACGGACGCGAAGCTGGCGCCGGTTGCGCGCACTGCCTCGACCTGTTTCATCGAGATTTCCTCGATCGCTTCAGCGAAGAGCTTGCCAACAAAGCCTAACGTGGCCACCACGAGGGCGAGCACGCCGGCCAAAGCGCCAAATCCCACGGCCTTGACGAAGAGAATCGAGACAATGACCGGATGAAAGGTCCGGCAAAGAGCAATGAGCCCGCGCGCGCCCCATGAGACCGGGCTCGGCATCAGGTTGCGAGCGGCGAGAAGGCCAAGGGGCAAGGCCAGGAGGATGCCTGCGGCGGTCGAGAGGAACGCGATCTGCAAGGACTCCAACATGCCCTGGATGATGAGATCGAGTTTTTGCGGGCCGAAATTCGGCGGCCACATGCGAGCCAGGAACGTTGCGCCCTGGTCCATGCCGATGGCGAAGCGCGCCCATGTGATTTGAAGGATTTGAGCGGCGTAGACGCAATAGATGACAAGCGCCAACCAGAGCGCTCGAGCGGTCCAGTTGACTGGAAAAGCATCGCGGCGGGTCCGAGCGGGTGTCACTCCAGCCAACCCTCACCACCGTAAATGTCGATGAGATGCGCCTCGGTCAGAGCATCTGGCGGGCCATCGAAGGCGATCGTGCCGCGCGCCATGCCAATGATGCGCGAGGCAAACCGCTTGGCGAGGTCGACATTGTGAATGTTGACAACAACGGGAATGCCGCGTTCGCCGGCAAGCCGGTCGAGAATCTCCATGATCTCGACCGACGTCTTCGGATCGAGCGACGAGGTCGGCTCATCGGCGAGGATGACGTCAGGGTTCTGCATGATCGCGCGCGCGATGCCGACGCGCTGGCGCTGGCCACCAGACAGGGCATCGGCGCGCCGGGTGGCGAACTCGCCAAGACCTATCGCATCGAGCAGCTCAAAGGCATGCGCGACATCCTCATCCGGAAAGCGGCGGGTAAGTGTGCGCCACCAGGGCACGTAGCCCAGGCGACCGCACAACAGGTTCTCGATGACCGAAAGCCGCTCTACCAGGTTGTATTCCTGGAAAACCATGCCGATGCGTCGGCGCGCTTGGCGCAAGTCGACGCCTGAAAGCTTGGCCAGATCGCTCCCCTGGAACAGGATTTCGCCGGCAGTCGGATCGACGAGCCGGTTGATGCAACGGATGAGGGTCGACTTGCCCGTCCCCGAGGGTCCGATGATGGCGGTAACGCCCCGTCCTTCAATCCTTAGGGAAATGCCTTTGAGGACCGGCTGGCCTGCCCGGTACTCCTTGGTCAGGTTGCGGATGACAAGCGAGCGATCCGCCGCCGCCGCGGCGTCTGGCTGCATGTTCATGGGCGAGGTGCCGCAGGTGTGGCCGGGGTCGTCTGCTGTTGCTGTTGCTGTTGCTGTTGCTGGCGTCGTGCAGCGGCATCGGCCTCGCGGCGCGCCTCGGCATCATAGGCAGCGCGGTTATACGGGGTGTTGGTCTTTTCCGCGACCTCGCGGACCGGGGCCCAGTCCCTGAGGTAGGTGATGGGCAGGAACCGGTCGTCACCGTTGAATTCGCGGCTCATGTCAGCAGGAAATCGGTAGTCGTAGAAGCACTGCCGGATCCGCTCGGCGAGCGCGGGAGCGAGGTCATGGGCGTGCGCGAAGGACGATGTTGGAAAAACGGTCGACCGATAGATGATGCGAAAGGCATCGGCCTGAACAGTGCCGCGTGTGGTCATGCGATCGAAGACATCGGAGGCGACCGCGCCCATATCGTAGTCGCCGGAATTGACACCGAGCACCGACCGGTCGTGGCCTCCGGACATCAGCGGGCGATAATCGGTTTCCGGGGTCAGTCCTTCGGCGGGAAAAAGCGCCCGTGGGGCAAGATTTCCGGAATTCGACGACGGCGACGTATGGGCCACACGACGACCCTTCAGGTCGGCGAGCCGCTGGAATGACGAGCTTGCCTTGACGATCGCAAGGAGCTGGTAGCCACGCACGCCCGCTGGCGAGCCCTTCGCTGCGAAGGGAACGGCGCCGGCGATATTGACTGCGAAACCGGTTGGGCCGGTGGAGAACCCTGCGACATGCAGGCGGCCCGAACGCATCGCCTCGATCTGCGCAGAATTGGATTGCACCGGAAAGTAAACCCAGCGCTTGCCGGTGCAGCTTCCAAGATAGTCCATGAAGGGGCGGAAAATGTTCGAGTAGACGGCCGGATCCTCGACCGGTGTATAGGCGAAGACAAGCGTGCCCGGATCGCGAAGTCGGCGGGGTTCGGTTGGCAGATCAGCGACCAGGTCGTTGTTGGCGTCGCAATAGAGGGTGTCGAGTTGTCCTCGGTTCGGGCAGGCCTCCTGCGCCAGGATGCTGGTCGATGTAAGGACCGATGTGGCCAGCACGAGTGCAATGCGAAAGCTCGGCATGACGCCGGCAGTCATTCCTGACATGGCAATTCTCCCCGGTCCGCCCGCTTGGTCTGCGAGCCGTTGGCATGAGGCTATCGGGGCGGCCGCACGCAGGCAAGCGAGGAGGCGGAGCGGGCCTGTTCGGGGGAGCGAACGTCCGGCGGGGCAGGTGCCGGGCGGCGGCAGGCTGAAACCGCCGTAGACAGTCGCTGATCGAATTGGCCATGGCCCGTTGTCCGCACCCAACCGGCGGGACGTCGTCGGGGATGAGAACATTCGACGCCCCGCGATTGGCCTGCCAGCCCGGATTGTTGCGAGGGGATCGCGCCAAAGCCGGATTCCAACGCGGCCTGGAGGAACAACTCAGTGGCAGGTCATTCTCAGCCGAGGGTGCCCACCAGACAGTGCAGCTAGCGCTGCTGCCATATGCTATAGTTCGACAAAGGCTGATTGATCTGGGGCGCGACGCGACGGCTTACGAATTGGTCGAGCCCGTCTATAGGATTCAGTCGGATGGAACTGTTCGCAGGCTTTGATGACGACGCTTCCGCACCTAGTTGAAAAGGTGCGCCATGCGCTGCCTCGTACGGATTGATTAAATTCACCCGCATCAACGGGGGCGTTTACCCACTCGTGGGCGCTCACACTTCCCAGCAATAGTAGAAGAGGCCCCGCCGAGTGGCGGGACCGCTTGGGTCGAATGTCACGTTATGGGTGGATTGCGCCACGCTAACCCGGCTTTTGGTGCCAAGTTATGCGTCGCTCCACACAGACGGTTAAGCCTTCAGCTGCAGCCCGTCGTGCTTCCGCAGGTGTCGCACTTCAGGCAGGTGCCGTTGCGCACCAGCGTGAAGTTCGAGCATTCGGGGCAGGCATCGCCCACATAGCCGCGAAGCTTCGCTTCCGCCCGCCGGTCGGCGGTGGAGCGCTCGGCCTTGGCGTCGGGCGCCGCCTCCGCCGTGTCGAAGAGCGCGGTGAGTGCAGGGGAGACGGCGGCCACCACCTCCTCCTTCAGTGCCGTGGCGCCGATGGTCTGCGGACCGCGGCCCATGGTCACCACCGTGCCGGTGCGCCCGTCACTCGACAGCGATCCCGGGGTCGGCTGGCCGCTCTGGCCGGCGACCACGGTGAACTTGTCGGTCTTGCCGCGCACCAGGCCCTTCGACAGCACCGCCTTGGCGACCCCCTCCGAGGCCCCCGTGCCGAGCGCGTCGTAGCGGCTCTCGCCGGGATCGACATGGCCGAGATCGGCGCGGCCGAGATAGCTCACGGCGAGCTCGCGGAACACGTAGTCGAGGATCGAGGTCGCGTATTTGATCGTGTCGTTGCCCTGCACCGGGCCCGCGGGCTCGAAGCGGGTGAAGGTGAAGGCCTCGACATATTCGTCCAGCGGCACGCCATATTGCAGACCCAGCGAGATGGCGATGGCGAAGTTGTTGAGGAGCGAGCGCAGCGCCGCGCCCTCCTTGTGCATGTCGATGAAGATCTCGCCGATGCGGCCGTCGTCATATTCGCCGGTGCGCAGGTAGACCTTGTGGCCGCCGACCACCGCCTTCTGGGTATAGCCCTTGCGGCGGTCGGGCAGCTTCTCGCGCTCGCGGATCACCTGCACGCGCTCGACCACCTTCTCGACGATGCGCTCGGCGAGCGCCGCGGCGCGGGCCGCCTGCGGCTTCTCCATGAACTCCTCGACGCCATCCTCGTCCTCGTCGTCCTCGATGAGCTGCGAGTTCAGCGGCTGGGACAGCTTGGAGCCGTCGCGATAGAGGGCATTGGCCTTCAGCGCCAGCTTCCACGAGAGCATGTAGGCGCTCTTGCAGTCGTCGACGGTGGCCTCGTTCGGCATGTTGATGGTCTTGGAAATGGCGCCCGAGATGAAGGGCTGGGCCGCCGCCATCATGCGGATGTGGCTGTCCACCGAGAGGTAGCGCTTGCCCTTGCGGCCACAGGGATTGGCGCAGTCGAAGACCGCATAGTGCTCGGTCTTCAGATAGGGCGCGCCTTCCAGGGTCATGGCACCGCAGACATGCTCGTTGGCTGCCTCGATGTCCTTCTTCGAGAAGCCGATGCGGGCGAGCAGCTCGAAGCCGGGGGCGTTGACCTCCTCGGCGGGGATGCCGAGGGTCTTGACCACGAAGTCCTCGCCAAGCGTCCACTTGTTGAAGACGAACTTGATGTCGAAGGCCGTCTTCAACTGCGCCTCGACCTTGGCCAGCGCCTCGTCGGTGAAGCCCTTGGCGCGCAGCGTTGTCGCGTTGATCGCCGGGGCCTGGGCGAGCGTGCCGTGGCCGACCGCATAGGCCTCCATCTCGGCGATCTCGCTCTCGCGATAGCCGAGGGTGCGCAGCGCTTCCGGCACCGCCTGGTTGATGATCTTGAAATAGCCGCCGCCGGCCAGTTTCTTGAACTTCACCAGGGCGAAGTCCGGCTCGATGCCGGTCGTGTCGCAGTCCATGACGAGGCCGATCGTGCCGGTGGGCGCGATGACCGAGACCTGGGCGTTGCGGTAGCCGTGGGTCTCGCCGAGGGAGAGCGCCTCGTCCCAGGCGCGGGTGGCATGGGCGACGAGGCCCGGCACCGGGCAATTGGCGTGGTCGAGCGCGACCGGGTTCACCGACAGCGCCTCGTAACCGGTCGTCTGGCCATGGGCGGCGCGGCGGTGGTTGCGGATGACCCGCAGCATGGCCTCGCGGTTCGGCTGGTAGCCCGGGAAGGGTCCGAGTTCGCCGGCCATCTCGGCGGAGGTCTTGTAGGAGATGCCGGTCATCACCGCGGTGAGCACGCCCGCCAGCGAGCGTCCCTCGTCGGAATCATAGGGGATGCCCATGGTCATCAGCAGGCCGCCGATATTGGCATAGCCGAGGCCGAGGGTGCGGTACTCGAAGGACCGTTCGGCGATCTGGCGCGAGGGGAACTGCGCCATCAGCACGGAGATCTCGAGAACCACGGTCCACAGCCGGCAGAGATGCTCGTAGCCGGCGATGTCGAACTGCTTGGCCTTGGGATCGTAGAACTGCAGCAGGTTGGCGGAAGCCAGATTGCAGGCCGTGTCGTCGAGGAACATATATTCCGAGCACGGGTTGGAGGCGCGGATCGGGCCGGCCGCCGGGCAGGTGTGCCAGTCGTTCATCGTCGTGTTGAAATGCAGGCCCGGATCGGCGGAAGCCCAGGCGGCGTGGCCGATCTTCTCCCAGAGGTCGCGCGCCTTCAGGGTCTTCATCACCTTGCCGGAGATGCGCGCCGTGAGGTTCCAGTCGCCGTCCTTCTCCACCGCCTGCAGGAAGTCGTCCTTCAGCGAGACGGAATTGTTGGAGTTCTGGCCAGCCACCGTCAGATAGGCGTCGGAATCCCAGTCCGTATCATAGGTCGGGAAGTCGATGTCCTTGTAGCCCTGCTTGGCGAACTGGATGACCCGCTTGATGTAGTTGTCGGGCACCATGGACTTGCGCGCCGCCTTCACCTCGCGCTTCAGCGCCGGGTTCTGGTTCGGGTCGAAACAGGCGTCCAGCTTCTCGCCATTTGCACCCTCGCAATTGATGCAGGCCTTCATGATGGCCTTGAGGTGCTTGGCGACGATCTTCGAGCCGGTCACCAGCGAGGCGACCTTCTGCTCCTCCAGCACCTTCCAGTCGATGTAGGCCTCGATGTCCGGATGGTCGGCATCGACGACCACCATCTTGGCGGCCCGCCGTGTCGTGCCGCCCGACTTGATGGCGCCGGCGGCGCGGTCGCCGATCTTCAGGAAGCTCATCAGGCCGGAGGAACGGCCGCCGCCGGCGAGCTTCTCGCCCTCGCCGCGCAGATAGGAGAAATTGGAGCCGGTGCCCGAGCCATATTTGAACAGGCGCGCCTCGCGCACCCACAGGTCCATGATGCCGCCCTCGTTGACGAGGTCGTCGGCGACCGACTGGATGAAGCAGGCGTGGGGCTGCGGGTGCTCGTAGGCCGACTTCGACTTGGTCAGCTTGCCGGTCTCGAAATCGACGTAGTAATGGCCCTGGCCGGGGCCGTCGATGCCATAGGCCCAGTGCAGGCCGGTGTTGAACCATTGCGGCGAGTTCGGCGCCACCATCTGGCGGGCCAGCATGAAGCGCAACTCGTCATAGAAGGCCTGGGCATCGGCCTCCTGGTCGAAATAGCCGCCCTTCCAGCCCCAATAGGTCCAGGTGCCGGCGAGGCGGTCGAAAACCTGCTGCGACGTCGTCTCGCCGACCCAGCGCTCGGCCTCGGGCAGTTCCTTCATCGCCTTGTCGTCGGGCGCCGAGCGCCACAGCCACGACGGCACGGAATTCTCCTCGATGCGCTTCAGGCGCGCGGGAACGCCGGCCTTGCGGAAATATTTCTGCGCCAGGATATCGGCGGCCACCTGGCTCCACGCTTCCGGCACCTCGATCCCCTCCAGACGGAAGACGATCGAGCCATCGGGATTGCGGATCTCCGACGTCGCCTTGCGGAACGCGATCTCCGCATAGGGAGACTGTCCGGCCTTGGTGTAACGCCTGTCGATGCGCATCTGTCGATCCTCGTCTCAGGCCGGGAGTGTGCTCCCGCGCCGTCATTGGGTCCAGCGAGCCGGACCTGCCCCGCCCGGTTATCCGGGCCCCGTTTGTCGCCGCGGCCGGCTTGTTCCCGCTCTCCACAGGAGAGGGTCGCCGGCTCGTTGATATGCTCTCCGCGCCCTGTCGCACGGCCCCTGGCGTCGCTCCGCCCGCCGCGGGGGAAATCCGCGGGAGCGGACACCATCCATCGGGTGAGGAGACACTTTTCCAGCTCCGGCGCACCAGGGCGTCAGCAGCCTTCAAAACCGTCTGGGGAAGGCCCGGCAGGGACTTGAAACGATCCGCCGAACTGGAGGCAACCTATGCTTCAGGCACTGACGACGTCAAGATATAGTGGGCGCGGGTAAACGAGCCCCTAAATATGGTGTGGACGTGTTCAATTTTCCAGGGGAATGCCGCTTGGCTGTTCCAAGTCTCGGAAATCGCGGGGAGATTCGGCAAGCGGATTCTGAGATGGCACGGCGCTGCTCGGCGATTCCCGTTCCCGCAAGGGATAAGTTCGCCGGTC
The DNA here is from genome assembly GCA_943368975.1 of Archangium gephyra. Classification (GTDB taxonomy): domain Bacteria; phylum Pseudomonadota; class Alphaproteobacteria; order Rhizobiales; family Phreatobacteraceae; genus Phreatobacter. The sequence continues at coordinate 125,809 of CALRLZ020000006.1, read as the reverse complement.
ATCCCCAGGGTGCCATGTCCGGATGTGGCAAATTCGTGACACGGCGGGGTGCGCCGTTTCGGCTTCGTTCACGCCAGGGCGCCGCCCCCGCTCGCGCCGGGTGTCGATTGCCGTTCCTAGGTACCTCGAATCGCAGCCGAATCGGCCATGTCACCGAATCGTCGCGACCAAACGGAAACGGCCGGGTTTCCCCGGCCGCGCCCACGTTCGATCGCTTGCGGTCAAGCCCTATTCGGCGCCCTTGCGGTTCCACCAGCCGGCCCGCCTCGCGGTCACGGCCGCTGGCTGGACCGTGTCCACCGGTTCGGGATCGGGGGTCCGGCGCCGCTTGACCGGTTCGGCTACGGGCGCTTCGGGAGCCGCTGTCGCTGTCGCTGTCGCTGTCGCTGCCGCGACCGGGGGCGGTGCGGCGGCCGCGACCGGTTCTGCCGCCACGATCGGCTCGGCGGGCGGCGTCCGGCGCCGGCGTGCCGGCGGCTCTGCCGGAACCGGAGCAGCCTCGGCCGCCGTCGGCTCGGCACCGTCCTCCGTGATGGCGACCGCGCGGGGCGTGCGCCCGCGGCGGCCGGCATGGCGCGGCCCGCGCCCCGCCGACTCGGAGGGGGCCTCGGACTCTGCCTCGGCCGGGACCGGGAACGGATCCTCGCCGGAGGCCTGTTCGTCGGTTGCGCCGGCCCCTTCGGCGCCGCCGCTCACCACGCCATCGGCCTCATCCTCGCGGCGCGAACGACGTCCGCCGCGGCGGCCGCGGCGCCGACGACGGCGCTCGGCCTCGCTGGCATCGTCCCCGCTCGCTTCGCCCGCTTCGCCTTCGGCGGCCGTGACGGCCTCGTCCTCTTCATCACCCTCGTCGTCGCGGGAAGGCGATCCGTCGTCGTCGGCAAATTGGCCGCCGCGGTCTGTGCCCTCCGCGCCCTCCTCGCGCTCGCCGTTGCGGCCGCGCCGGCGACGGCGGCGACGCTTGCGCCGGCGCTCGCTGCTCTCCTCGCTCTCGGCCTCGCCCTGGTCGCGGGGCTTGGCGCGCGGGCGACCCTCGCCGCTCTCCGCCTCGGCCTCGGTGATCTCCTCGTCCTCCTCGAATTCCTCCTCAATGAGGTCTTCGGGTTCGGCGGGCAGGGGCAGCACGGCCGGCGGCTTGTAGGCGGTTTCCGCCGTATGCACCTGGGCGCCCTTGTCGATGGCGAACATCTGCTGGCCGGCCATGGTCTCGTCGGCGCTGATGTCGACGCTGACCCGGAAGCGCGTCTCCAGCTCATGCAGGTGAGCGCGCTTGTTGTTGAGGACATAGAGCGCCACGGCCGTGCGCGTGCGCACGATGACATCGTGCGTCGCCGCCCGCAGCAACTGCTCCTCGACCGAGCGCAGCAGGTGCAGCGCCACCGAGGAGACCGACCGGACATGACCGAGGCCGCCGCAGGTCGGGCAGGTCTCGGTCGAACTCTCCAGCACGCCGGTGCGGATGCGCTGGCGGCTCATCTCCAAAAGGCCGAAATGCGAGATCCGGCCGACCTGGATGCGCGCCCGGTCGTTCTTCAGCGCGTCCTTCATCCGCTTTTCGACAGCGCGGTTGTTGCGGCCCTCGTCCATGTCGATGAAGTCGACGACGATGAGGCCGGCGAGATCGCGCAGGCGCAGCTGGCGGGCGACCTCGTCGGCCGCCTCGAGATTGGTCCGGAGCGCCGTGTCCTCGATATTGTGCTCGCGGGTCGAACGCCCGGAATTCACGTCGATGGCGACCAGCGCTTCCGTTGGATTGATGACGATGTAGCCGCCCGACTTGAGCTGGACGGTGTTGGAGAACATCGCATCGAGCTGCGCCTCGACGCCCGAGCGGGCGAAGAGCGGCTGCGGCTCGCGATAGGGCTTCACGTTCTTCGCATGGCTCGGCATGAGCATGCGCATGAAGTCCTTCGCCTCCTTGTAACCTTCCTCGCCGGCGACCAGGACCTCGTCGATATCCTTGTTGTAGAGGTCGCGGATGGACCGCTTGATCAGCGATCCCTCTTCGTAGGTCAGCGTCGGGGCGTGGGACTTCAACGTCGTCTCGCGCACCGTCTCCCACATGCGCAGGAGATATTCGAAGTCGCGCTTGACCTCGGTCTTGGTGCGGTTTGCACCGGCCGTGCGGAGGATCACGCCCATGCCGTCCGGAACCTCGAGGTCCCCGGCGATGGCCTTCAGCCGCTTGCGGTCCACCGCATTGGTGATCTTGCGGGAAATGCCGCCGCCGCGCGCCGTGTTGGGCATCAGCACGGAGTAGCGACCGGCGAGCGACAGGTAGGTGGTCAGCGCCGCGCCCTTGTTGCCGCGCTCTTCCTTGACGACCTGCACCAGCATGACTTGCCGGCGCTTGATCACTTCCTGGATCTTGTACTGCTTGCGCGGACGGAACGTGCGGTCCGGCATATCCTCGTAGGCATCGCCCGCGCCGACCGACTCGACCTGGTCCTCCTCGCGGGGACCCTCGCCGTTCTCCTCGTCGCCGTTCTCCTCGTCGTCGCCGTCCTCGTCGTCGTCAGAGGCTCGGGACTCGTTCTCCCCCGGGGTAGCGCGGGCCTCGGTGGGGGCGGCTTCCGCTGCCGTCGCCTGATCCTCGGCCGGCCGGTTCTCGGTGGCATCGAGCGTCGACTCGGCATCGCCAAGGTGGTCGCCGTCCTGGTCGCCGTCGAGTGCGGCTTCGCCCGTCACCGCTTCCGAGGTCTTGGCATCGGCCGCCTCGTTGCGCGGGCGTCGTTCGTTGCGGCGGCGGCGGCGGCCGTTGCCGCCCTTCGCCGGACGCTCGGAACGCCGGCTGCGGCCATTGTCCTCGTCATCTTCCTCGCGGTGCTGGCGCGCCTCGTCGGCGAGCAGCGCCTCGCGGTCGGCGACCGGTATCTGGTAATAGTCGGGGTGAATTTCGGAGAAGGCGAGGAAGCCGTGGCGGTTGCCGCCATATTCGATGAATGCGGCCTGCAGAGACGGTTCGACCCGTGTCACCTTGGCGAGGTAGATATTTCCACGCAGCTGCTTGCGGGACTGGCTCTCGAAATCGAATTCCTCGACGCGATTACCACGGACCACCACGACCCGGGTTTCTTCCGGGTGGGCGGCATCGATGAGCATCTTGTTGGCCATCGGATGAACTCTTGTGTGTTGGGACGGCCGCTGGCGCCGGCCCGACAGGGCCCCGCTCGGCGAGATATGCCGGGGCGGCGCCGACAGGGCGCCGGCGCACGGCCGTCAATGCTGCGGAAAGGAAGGGGGTAGGGCCGGACGGAAGGCTGACGGAGGGGCGGCGAGCGAAAGCGGTGGAACCGCTCGTTCGTCCTGACCCGAAAACCGTCGATGCCGGCATGCCGCACACCCGTGAACGTGACGCGCCGCGAGATGCGGCGAAGGGGCACGGTCGTCTGGGTTTCGGCAAGAAACCAGAACGGAGCGCTAGTCGGACGGGGAAGCCGCGGAGCCGGATCCCTAGTCACCGGCGGCGAACGCGACTCGCCGCCCTCGGGCTCGCGAACCATGCTGCAGGGGTTGTAGCGGCGCAGAGGGCGGATTGGCAAGCCGGATAAGGGAGGAGGGGCCACGCGGCCCCTCGCATCGTCTGGGCGCGCGCTGTCAGCCGGCGAGCACCACCACGGGGGTGCCGATCCGCACGCGGTCATGCAGGTCGATGATGTCGTGGTTGAACAGCCGGATGCAGCCCGAAGACACCGCCGTGCCGATGGAGGAGGGCACATTGGTCCCGTGCAGGCGGTACATCGTGTCCCGGCCGCCGCGATGCAGGTAGAGCGCGCGGGCGCCGAGCGGATTGTTGATGCCGCCGGGCATGCCGCCGGCATAGCGGGCGTTGCGGGGGTCGTAGCGGATCATGTTGGCGGTCGGGGTCCAGTTCGGCCAGGAGCCCTTGCGCCCGATCACCGCCCGGCCGTGCCACAGCGCGCCCTGGCGGCCGACGCCGACGCCGTAGCGGATTGCGGTGCCGCGGCCGGTGATGAAATAGAGATGGCGCTCCGAGGGCCGCACCACCACTGTTCCGACCGCCTCGCCGCCACTATAGGCCACCGTCTGGCGCAGCCAGCGCGGGTTGACGCCCGAGGTGTCCATGGCCGGCAGTGTCACGCGCCCCTCGGTGATGGTCCCGTAGGAGCCGGTGCCGGTGCCGGCGGTGGTGCAGGCCGTGGTCAGGATCGCGGGAGCCGCCAGTACGAAGAAGCGGCGCGACAGCTGCAGCGTCTCGCCTTCGGTCGCGGAAGAGGGGGACGCGGCACTCTGGGGGACGTTCTGCATTTCGGCGTTGCCCTGCGGTGAATCGTGGTTAAACACGGGAGATAGAGGTGACCTGTTCGCGAAAAAGCCGCAATCACCAAGCCGCGGAAACACTGGATTTGGCGCGCCGACAGGCCTTGTCTGTTGCCCAATTCCCACACTTGCGGCAGGTCGTGATGCCTCGGGCGGCCATGCCGTTAAGGGGAAGGTCACAGCGCTGCCGCAGTGCCCCGCCAACCGGGCGGGCGAACCATCGACGGGGTCCTTGATGATCAGGCTGCAATTCGTGCCCCATGACGGGCTGGGGCCGCTCAAGCTCGGCGCGACGCGCCAGGCCCTGCGGGCGGCTGCCGCGGCGCTGGGGCTGGCCGCCGGGCCGACCCATGCCGAGTCCGACGCTTTTGCCGAAGAATCGGTCCAGGTCGACTACGACGCGGCCGGCCGCGTGCGCTTCATTGGCGTCGCCCCGCTGCCCGAGGTCCACCGCGTGACACTGGCCGGCCTCGACTGCGCCGACACGCCGGCGGCCGATCTCTTCCGGGCGGTGGCCGCGGCGGAGGGGGGCGGCGATCCCGGTTTCGATCCCGAGGGGCACCTGTTCCCTCGGCAGATCGTGGCCCTCTGGGCCGCCGACGAGCAATATGACCTCATTGCACCCGGTGGACGCCGGCGGCCGATCTGGGGCCAGGTCGGCATCGGCACGCCGGCCTATCGCGATCTCGTCGAGAAGACCCGCGCCCGTGACACCTGAGCGGCCGTTGCCGCCGCGCAACGGCGTTCCGGCGAATCCGCGGCGATGCTTAACGGGGAGTTAACCGGGCCGGCCCTATCAGCTATCGAGGCTGGCGGTAGTGTCGCCGTCATCGCCGCGATTCTCGGGGGATCATGGTCGTTCGCCGCCTCATGATGGTTGTTGTGGCCGCGATGACCCTCGCCGCGGCGCCAGCCGTCCATGCCCAGACGACGGGGGCCGTGTCGTCCGCCGGGCGCGCCGTTCCCGCCTCGGCCGATGGTGCCCGCACCGCGCTGCCCGCCGTGGTCGCGGCCGCCCATCTCTCCGTCGACGGCCCGCGCACACGCCTGACCTTCGACCTGACCCGCGCGGTCGAGATGCGCGCCTTCGCCCTGGCCGATCCCTATCGCGTCATTATCGACCTCGACGAGGTTCATTTCCACATCGCGCCGCCGAGCGGTGACCGCCGCGGCCTGGTCAAGACCTTCCGCTTCGGCCTCTTCGCGCCGGGCAAGTCGCGCATCGTCATCGAACTGACAGGGCCTGCCGCGATCGAGCGGGCGCTCACCATCGAGGGGCAGGACGGGCGCCCGCCGCGCCTTCATCTCGACCTCGTGCGCACCGATGCCGACGGCTTCCGCCGCGCGCTCACCGACCGTGCCGTCAGCAACATTGCCCGCCGTGGCGATCGCGAGACGCTGGGGCCGCGCCTGTCGCCGCGCGTCGAGGAGGAAGGTGGCCCGCCGGTCATCGTCATCGATCCCGGACATGGCGGCATCGATCCCGGTGCGATCGCCCCCTCCACCGGCGACGAGGAGAAGATGCTCGTCCTCGATTTCGCCAAGGTGCTGCGCGACAAGCTCGCCGCCGGCGGGCGCTATCGCGTGGTGATGACGCGGGACCGCGACATCTTCGTGCCCCTCGGCGAGCGGGTGCGCATCGCCCGCGACGCGCGGGCCCAGCTCTTCATCTCCATCCATGCCGATTCCATCGGCGGTGCCAACGAGAATGCCCGTGGCGTCACGGTCTACACCCTCTCTGACCGCGCCTCCGATGCCGATTCAGAGCGCCTCGCCGAGCGCGAGAACAAGGCCGACGCCATTGCCGGCCTCGACCTGTCCGAGGAGCCCTCCGAGGTCGCTGACATCCTCATCGACCTGACGCGCCGCGAGACGCGCATCTACTCCGCCAATTTCGCCCGGACCCTGGCCGGCGAGATGCGCCAGGTGACCCGCATGCACCGCCTGCCGCTGCGCTCCGCCGGTTTCCAGGTGCTGCGGGCGCATGACATCCCCTCCGTGCTGGTCGAACTCGGCTTCGTCACCAGCCGCCGCGACGTGGAGATGCTGACATCGGCCATCTGGCGTGACAGGACGGCGGATTCGGTTGCCAAGGCCGTCGACCAGTTCTTCGCCACCCGCAACGGGCCGCCCATGGCCCCGGCGGCGCGGCGGTGAGGCGACCCGCCCCGCGCCATCGGCGGGTCACATCTGCGCCACAGTCGCAGGACATCCGTCTCCCTCCTGCGTTTCCCGCTGCCAGAATTGGGTTCAGCGCCGGGCCGTGCGGATGGGCTGGACGCCGTCTTTGTGCTAGAATGGTGTCACGTTTGAACAGGGCATCCCCAGCCGGCGACCGGCGGCTTTCCGGGGACGATGAGAGGCGCAGCCCGCAGGGCGCGATTTGAGCGGATGAGGCTGGTTCTTCGATTCTTCGGCTGGGCTTTCGGGCTGGGGACGATCGCGTTCCTGCTCGGCGCCGCCGGCGTGGCTGTCTATGTCGCGCAGGTGACGAAGGAGCTTCCCGACTACAACACCCTGCGCAACTACGAGCCGCCGATCATGAGCCGCGTCCATGCGGCCGACGGCCAGCTCATGGCCGAATATGCCCGTGAGCGCCGGCTCTACCTGCCCATCCAGGCGGTGCCGAAGATGGTCGTCCAGGCCTTCCTCTCCGCCGAGGACAAGAACTTCTATTCGCATAACGGCATCGATTTCACCGGCATCGCCCGCGCCGCCCTGACCAATTTCCAGAACCGCGGCTCCAACCGCCGCCCCCAGGGCGCCTCGACCATCACCCAGCAGGTGGCGAAGAACTTCCTGCTGTCGGGCGAGCAGACGGTGGACCGCAAGGTGCGCGAGGCGTTGATCGCCATGCGCATGGAATCGGCCTTCACCAAGGACCAGATCCTCGAGCTCTATCTCAACGAGATCTATCTCGGCTTCGTCATTCCCGGCTTCGGCGCCTACGGCGTCGCCGCCGCCGCCCTGGTCTATTTCGACAAGTCGGTCCACGAGCTCACCGTGCCGGAGGCCGCCTATCTCGCCGCCCTGCCGAAGAGCCCGACCCAGCTCCACCCCTTCCGCAACCGCGACCGGGCCGTTGAGCGCCGCAACTACGTCATCAGCCGCATGGTCGAGGACGGTCACATCACCGCCGAGCAGGGCGAGGCCGCCCGCCGCACGCCCCTGACCGTCAATCCGCGCTCGCCGCGCCAGCAGCAGTTCGCCGCCGACTTCTTCGCCGAGGAGGTCCGCCGCGAGATGATCGACCGGTTCGGCGACAAGAAGCTGCTCGAAGGCGGCTTGTCGATCCGCACCACGCTCGATCCCAAGCTTCAGGTCGCCGCCCGCCAGGCGCTGACCGCCGGCCTGATCCGCTTCGACGAGCAGCGCGGCTGGCGTGGCCCGGTGACGCGCATTGAGGACATGCGCGGCGACTGGGGGACCAAGCTCGCCGAAATCCGCAACTTCAACGATATCGGCTGGCGTCTCGCCGTCGTCATCGACTCCCAGGGCGAGACGGCGCGCATCGGCCTGCATCCCGGGCGCGAGACCTCGGGCCAGGTCAGCCCGGCACGCGATCTCGGCCTGATCACCGCCGAGGGAGCGCGCTGGACCCGCCGTCCCGTGGGCCGCACCCTCAATGCCGGCGACGTCGTCTATGTCGAGCCGCTGGCCGGCCGCGACGGCCAGTTCCGCCTCCGCCAGGTGCCGGAAGTCTCGGGCGGCCTCGTCGCCATGGACCCCTATACCGGCCGCGTCCTCGCCATGGTCGGCGGCTTCTCCTTCGACCAGAGCCAGTTCAACCGCGCCACCCAGGCGCGCCGCCAGCCGGGCTCGGCCTTCAAGCCCTTCGTCTATGCCGCTGCCCTCGACAACGGCTATACGCCCTCGACCGTGGTGATGGACGCGCCTTTCGAACTCGCCACCGGCAATGGCGGTGAGGTCTGGCGGCCGGAAAACTATTCCGGTCAGTTCTATGGCCCGCAGACCCTGCGCTTCGGCATCGAGCGATCGCGTAACGTCATGACCGTGCGCCTCGCCAACGATGTCGGCATGCCGCTCATCGCCGAATATGCCAAGCGCTTCGGCGTCTATGACGACATGCCCTCGTTCCTGTCCTATTCGCTGGGCGCCGGCGAGACGACAGTCATGCGCATGACCGCCGCCTATTCCATGTTCGCCAATGGCGGCCGCCGCATCCGCCCGACGCTGATCGACCGCATCCAGGACCGCACCGGTTCGACCATCTTCCGCCATGACGACCGCCAGTGCCAGGGCTGCACGGCGCCGCGCTGGCAGAACCAGGACGAGCCGATCCTCGTCGACCGGCGCGAGCAGGTCCTCGATCCGATGACCGCCTATCAGATGACCTCGATGATGGAGGGCGTCGTGCTGCGCGGCACCGCCACCTCGCTGCGCGCGCTGGGCAAGCCGATCGCCGGCAAGACGGGCACGACCAACGACGCCAAGGACGCCTGGTTCGTCGGCTTCTCGCCCGACCTCGCGGTCGGCGTCTATGTCGGCTACGACACGCCCCGCAGCCTCGGCGGTAATGCCACCGGCGGCGCGCTCGCCGTGCCGATCTTCCAGGAATTCATGCGCGTCGCGCTGGCCGACCGTCCGGCCGTGCCATTCCGCGTGCCGACCGGCATCAAGCTGATCCGCATCGACCCGCGCACCGGCCTGCGGGCTGGCGCGGGCTCGGGCGGCGCCATTCTCGAGGCGTTCAAGCCCGGCACCGCCCCGCCGGACAGCTACCAGCTGATCAACCCCTTCGACTCCGCCGCTGCCGGCGGGCCGCGCCGCGGCCCGTCCAACGAGAGCAACCGCGCCATCGGCACGGGCACCGGCGGACTGTACTGACGGCTGCCGGCCCTCAGGACGATCACCGGAAGGCGGCCCGCGGGCCGCCTTTTTGCTGGGGCCCGTCGCGAGTCGCCCTGTCGGCGCACGGCCTGCCGCCGCCGCTTCCTCACAGGAAGCTGGCGATCGCCTCCAGCGGCTTCTTCTCCAGCGCATGGGCCGGGATCGTGGCGCCCGCCGCCGGATAGCCCACCACCATGAGGATGTAGGGCTTCTCCTCGTCCGGCCGGCCGCAGATCTCGTTGAGGAAACCCATCGGCGCGGGCGTATGAGTCAGGCTGACAAGGCCTGCCTGGTGCAGCGCGACGATGAGGAAGCCGACCGCGATGGAGACCGATTCGGGCACGTAATAGTTCTTCCGCAGCACCCCGTCGGCGCTGAGCGAGCGGCGTGCTCCGAAGACAGCGATGAGCCAGGGTGCCGTTTCGAGAAACGGCTTGTCGGGGTCGGTGCCGAGGGGGCCGAGCGCCTTCAGCCATTCCTCGCCCGCCTTGCCGGCATAGAACTCCTGCTCCTCGGCCTCCGCCGCCTCGCGGATGCGCCGCTTCACCACGGGGTCGCCGATGACGCAGAAATGCCAGGGCTGGTGGTTGGCGCCGTTCGGGGCCGTGCCGGCGGCGCGGATGCAGGTCTCGATCAGGAGCCGCGGCACCGGACGGTCGGAGAAGTCACGCACCGTATGGCGGCGGCGGATGTCGGCGAGGAAGGCCTCGGCGCGCGCCTGCATCTCCTCGGCCGGCCATTCCACGTGGTCGGGCAGGGGCACCGGCTGATAATGCGGCATGGCGGTCCCTCCCGCACCCGTCTGATGGTGTCTCACCAGGAGCCTTGCGGCAGGTCAGGATCGTCCCCCGTCCCGGATCTGCGAATGCCCCGTCTTCGGCCTCTGCGCGTGGCTGCGCGGGTTGGCCGGTCCGAGCCTAAGGCCGATCGGGCGCCGGCTACAGGGCGGGTTTGCCGTCATCCACCGAAAATGGAAGGACTGGGGCCGCAGTGTGGTGGGTGGCACGCGCCTCATCGCCAGGGTTCCTTCGGGGCTGCCCGCCATGCCATAGCTGAGGCGCGTTGCGCGTCTCTTCTCGCCGCCTCGCCGCCCAATCCGATCGAGCTGAGCCGATGTCCGCTGTGCCCCGCCCTCTCGACCTTTCCGTGATCGGCATACCGGTCGAGGAGGGGGCGGGCACGGCCGGCTGTGCCATGGGGCCGCGCGCCCTGAGGACCGCAGGGCTCGTGGCAGCGCTGCGCGGCCTCGGCCATGCCGTCGAGGATCTCGGCGACGTCAGTCCCCTCCCGGTCGTCACGGCGGCGTCGGAGCCGGTCAATGCCCGCAACCTTGCCGTCGTCGGCGCTTTCGCGAAAGCCGCGAGGGACGCCACAGCGGAAGCCTTGGCACGCCACCGCCTGCCGATCCTCCTCGGCGGGGATCATTCGCTGTCCATGGGTTCGGTTGCTGCGGTCGCCGGCTATTGCGCGGCGCAGGGGCGGCCGCTTTTCGTGCTCTGGCTGGATGCCCATGCCGACTTCAATACGCCTCTGACGTCGCCTTCGGGCAATCTTCACGGTATGGCTGCGGCCATGCTGGTGCGGGAACCTGGACTGGAGGGCCTGATCGGCGCCCAGGAACCTGCGGTCGATCCGCGCAACCTGATCCTCTTCGGGATCCGTTCCATCGACACCGCCGAGCGCGGGCTGCTGCGCTCGCGCGGGATCGACGTCGTCGACATGCGCCTGATTGACGAGTTCGGTGTTGCCGTTCTCGTCCGACGGGTGATCGACCAGGTCGCGGCGGCTGGCGGTCACCTCCATGTCAGCCTCGATCTCGATGTGATGGACCCGGTCGTCGCGCCCGGCGTCGGTACGCCAGTCCCGGGAGGGCTGACCTACCGCGAGATGCACCTCGTCCTGGAACTGCTGTACGAGAGCGGTTGTCTCGGCTCGCTCGACGTTGTCGAACTCAATCCCTTTCTCGATGAACGGGGCAAAAGCGCCCTTCTGCTGGTGGATCTCGTCGCCAGCCTCTTCGGACGGCAGATCAGTTAGCCGGTCGCCGTGCCGCGGCCGGCGACGATTGACACCGTGGCGCACGTGACTAGGGTGCGCCCTCTTTTTCATCCACCCCGAAGGGAAGTGCCCCATGCGTGCCGACATCGTCGCCACCGCCGAGGCCATCAAGGAGTCTGTCGGGCTCCTGAGGAGGCATCTTTGACTGGGATGTCTCGGTCAAACGTCTCGCCGAACTGAACGCCCTCGCCGAAACCAACGACCTCTGGAACGATCCGGAGAAGGCGCAGAAGGTCATGCAGGAGCGCAATGCGCTCGACAGCCGCATGAATGCGCTGACCGAGATCAGCCGCGAGCTCTCCGACAATCTCGAACTCGCCGAGATGGCCGAGGACGAGGGGGACACGGCGACGCTGGACGAGGCCGCCAGGGCGCTCGTCGAGGCCCGCAAGCGCGCCGAGCGCCTGCAGCTCGAGGCGCTGCTCTCCGGCGAGGCCGACAGCAACGACACCTATCTGGAAGTCCATGCCGGGGCCGGCGGCACCGAGAGCCAGGACTGGGCCCTCATGCTCATGCGCATGTATACGCGCTGGGCCGAGCGGCGAGGCTTCAAGGTCGAGGTGGTCGAGGAGAGCGCTGGCGAAGAGGCCGGCATCAAGTCGACGACGCTGCTGATCAAGGGGCACAACGCCTATGGCTGGCTGAAGACGGAAGCCGGCGTGCATCGTCTGGTGCGCATCTCGCCCTTCGATTCCAATGCCCGCCGCCACACCTCCTTCGCCTCCGCCACCGTCTATCCGGTGGTGGACGACAAGATCGACATCCAGATCAACGAGAGCGACGTGCGCGTCGACACGATGCGTTCGGGCGGCGCCGGCGGCCAGCACGTCAACAAGACGGAATCCGCCGTCCGCCTGGTGCATAATCCGACCGGCGTCATGGTCGTGTCGGAAGGCTCACGCTCGCAGCATGCCAACCGCGCTGTCGCCTGGCAGATGCTGCGCGCCAAGCTCTACGAGCGCGAGCTGAAGATCCGCGAGGAGGCCGCCGCCGCCGAATTCGCCGCCAAGACCGATATCGGCTGGGGCCACCAGATCCGCTCCTACGTGCTGCAGCCCTATCAACTGGTGAAGGATCTGCGCACGGGAAAGACCTCGGGCGTGCCGTCCGAGGTTCTCGACGGCGACCTCGACGGCTTCATGGAGGCGACGCTCGCCATGCGCGCCTATGGCACCAAGGAAGGCGACACCGACGACGTCGACTAGCGCGCCCGGTCGCCACAGCCGTGAACTATGGGCGGGGGTCTGCCGGCCGGCCGGCGGATCTGGAACCCGCCGTCCCGATCCTATCGGCGCTTCAGCAGCGGCAGGCGGAACAGCGACGAGAACGGGGTCTGTGACCGCGTCAGGACCGGCAGGTTGAACAGGCCGGAGAACGGTGAGGCGCTGCCGGACAGGATCGGAAACAGGCGGGAAGTGACCAGGCGCGGCCGTCTGGTCAGAGAAGGGATCCCCGAGATCGTCTCGGCCGGATGCATCACCTTCTCGGTGAGCAGCGGCAGTTCGAACGTGCTCGAGAACGGCGTGCGCTCATTGTAGATGAAGCGGCTCGGTGTCGGCGGCTTCGGGATGGCGTCGGGCAGGGGATCAAAGCTCTTGAGCAGGGTGATCGCCTTCTGCGCGGTCCCCCAATAGGCATAGACGAGCACCAGGCTGGCCCCCTTGGCGATGTGGGCGGCATAGATCTGCGCATGGGGCTTGTAGATGTGGGCATCCATCATCGCCTTGACGACGCCCGGATCGATGGCCGCTTCGCCCTCGTCGGCACCGGAGGGGTCGCCCAGAAACACGAAGACGTGCCGATAGCTGGTGGCCCTGAGCCTGTCTGCGGCTGCCGTCGCCTGGCTCGGAGTGCCGTAAAGTTTGCCGATTGCCTGTGTCATGTCCCGATGTCCCGGTTGAACGGGCGCCGCGCGCCGCTAGCCTCTGGTGCTCTGGTTCCCGGCGGGCCGAAACAGCGAGGACATCGCTGCGAAGGTCGCGAGGAGCAGGACGATTTCTGTTGCATAAACGATCATGTAACCCCGTGCCGCGCCAAGGCCTTCCAGCGCTCCGATTGACACGGCGACGTCGCGCAGAAGGCCACCGACGGCGATGCCGAGCCCTGCGGCGGTGGCCTGGATGGCGCCCCAGGCGCCGAGCGCCAGCCCGGCCTGGCCCTCCGGCGCATAGTTCATCGCGGCCGTCAGCGTGCCGTGGCCGAACAGGCCGCCGCCGGCACCGATGACGATGACCCCCGCGGCGAAGAGCATGGGTGAGCCCGCCGGGGCCGCGGCGATCACCCCGGCAAAGCCGAGGATGCCGATGAGCGTGCCGATTCCTGCCATGGTGAAGGCGTCCGCGCCGCGGCTGAGCACATGCGAGGCCGCGCCGAAGCCGATCAGCCCGCCCCCCGCCAAGGCGGCGGTCAGCTTGGTGGTATCGGCGACCGAGAGCCCGAGAATCTCGCCGCCATAGGGCTCGAGCAGCACATCCTGCATGCCGAAGGCCATGGTGCCGAGGCCGACGGCGACCAGCCGCCGTCGCGCCGCCTCACCCTGCATGTAGCGTTGAATCGAATCCCGGAAACTCGGCTGCGGAGCGGCCAGTTCGGCGGCCGTCATGCGCTTCAGGCTCTCCTGTTTCCACAGCGCGATGCCGTTCAGCGTGATCGTCACCACGGCGGTGCCCTGGATCACCTGGATGAGCCGGCCCGGCGTGAACTCCTCGAGCAGATGACCGAAGACGAGCGCGCTGGCGATGGTGCCGACCAGCAGCATCACATACATCAGGCCGACCACCTTCGGTCGCCGGTCTTCGCTGGTCAGGTCGGTGGCGAGCGCCAGAACCACCGTCTGCGTCGTGTGGACGCCGGCCCCGACCAGCAGGAAGGACAGCGCCGCGGCGGCCTGTCCGATCCAGACCGGGTAATCCTTGGCGGCGCCGCCGCCGGAGAGCACGAGCAGCGCGAAGGGCATGAGGGCCAGCCCGCCGAACTGCACCATCGTGCCGTTGAACAGGAAGGGGACCCGCTTCCAGCCCAGCACCGAGACATGGGTGTCGGAACTCTGGCCGATCAAGGCCCGGAACGGCGCAAACAGCACGGGCAGCGCGATCATGGTCGCGACCAGGGCTGCGGATATGCCGAGTTCGACGATCATGACGCGGTTCAGCGTGCCGACCATCAGCACCAGCGACATGCCGACGGAGACCTGAACGAGAGACAGGCGCAGCAGGCGCGACAGCGGCACCTCGGCGGAGGCAGCATCCGCAAAGGGCAGGAAGCGCGGCCCGAGCCCGACCCAAGCCCTCATCGCTCTCTGACTGATCGAATTCATCGCCTCGAACCGCTCATCGCGCCGTGAACCCCATGGCCCGTCGCTTCGCCCTGCCTCCGGTTCCGCCTTGCGTGGCACCCGGGCGCCTACGCGGGGCGCAGCACGGTCTGATAGGAGGTCGGCGCGTCCAGAACCTGTCGCGCCGCCAAGGCTGGCGGGAGCAGCCGCATGATCCCGTAGCCGGATCCAAGGTCCGGACCGGGATCATACGACCGCATTCATCGTCACTGCCCATGCCGGGCAGGGTGCGCCGTCACTCGCGCGCGGCGTAGGCTATTCGCCCCGGCGGACTGTCGACCACACGGGCCGGGCCTTCCGCCCCGCTGGCGGTCGCCCGCTGCGGGCTGTCCACCACGCTGGCCGTGCCCTGCGGCGTGACCGTCACCACGATCTGCCGGACCGCATCGCCGCCTGCGGCGGGCGCGACGTTCAGCACGAAGGTGGTGTTGCCGTCGGCCCCCAGGGCCACCGGCTTGATCGGGGCGGTGTCGGCGCGCGCCGCCGTCCGCGACTTGCCCTTGAAGAAGTCGGAGACCCAGCTCGTGTTGTTCAGCACGGCGAAATGCACCGTGAACGAGATCATGGCGACGCTGCCGAGGAAGAGCGGCAATCCGACGGTCGGATTGACCACACACCAGATTCTACCATTGTTCATCGGAGTTCCCCCTTCACTTCAGCCAGGGGGAATAGATGTAGGCAAGCAGGTGCGCGAAAACAGAGATCGCGAAGAAGACGCGCGCCCCGTCGATGACGTGCCTGTGCAGCGCCTCCGACTCCTTGATGGTCAGGCCCGTCGGCCAGACCCTGTTTGGATCGTCCAGATTGTCCACTTGCTTTCTCCCTCAGTAAGACAAGACCGCTCTCGTTGCGAGACCCGCAAATCCACGCGTCTCCTGCGCGCCGCAGTCAGCCAGCGCGCAGTTCCTGCCGGTGCAAGTTGCACCGAATGTCGATCCTTCGAGCGGACGGCCCACCGGAACGGCGTGGCCGGTCGATTGGAGAGAATGCGGTCTGACTGCACCGGCCAGGCTCTTCGCGGAGCGCTCCATTGGAGGCCGATCGTCAACTTAATGTGACATTAGGTAGCGTAATATTATTTTTACATAAGGCTGTCAAGGACGATCGCAGGCGGCGGTCCGCACAGGCTGCAAAGCCCTGACGGCGGCGGGCGCGCGCCTGAAAGCGATGGCCGGAAAAACCGATAGGAGAATGGGCACGGCGTGCAGGCCGCCGGCCGGGTCCGGCATTGCCGGATCACCGTCCCGATCGGCCGCTCTGTCCTGGGGCGTCCGGCTCGCAGCCGGACGCCGGGATCGCCGTCAGCTCGACCAGACCACGCGGGTCGCCTTGGCGCATTCGTTCATCACCGTCAGCGCCCGGACGGTTGTGGCCGAACCGAGGACAAACGGGTTCGGGCCGCCGCGGCCCATCGTCTCCAGTTTCTCCACCGCCTGGTCGTAGATGTTGTGGTTGGAGATGAAAACGTCGACATTCTGGCGCACCGCGATCTCGCGGGCGCGCTCTGTGGCATCGATATAGGCATTGATCCGGGTCAGGCGGTCGGCCCGTCGGCCGAAATTGAACGCCGTGCCGCCCCAGAGCATGACCCGATGGGTCGCCCCGCCGCTGCTGGCGTTGAACAGCAGCGAAATCGTTCCCATCGTATGGCCCGGCGTCAGCAGCACGTCGACGGTGGTGTCGCCGAGGCGCAGCACGGCACCGTCGTCGACAGCGACGTCCCGCTGCGGCGGGCGGCCCCAGTCCGGCCGGTCGAATTCGAGATCGGTCGCCATCATCGTCCAGTCGAGCGTGCTGGCGATGATCCGGGGATTGTACTGCCGCTTGAGATAGCCGACGCCGCCGTAATGGTCGCCGTGGCCATGGGTGACGACGACCATCTTGATGGCCCTCGGATCGAGCCCGAGCTTGCGCATGCCCGCATCGATGATGTGTTCGGCCTCGTCGTCATTGTCCATGGCGTCGATCAGGATGATTCCGTCCGACGTCACGAGCGCCCAGGCGCTGACCCAGCGATTGCCGACGAAGTACAGGTTGTCGAAGGCCCGCCCCGGAGGCGGTGTCGGCATGCGCATCAGTTCGTCAGGCGAAACACGCCGCAGACCGGGTGTCGGCGCGGCAATCTGGCTGAGGCCGAAATAGGACAGAAGGTCGGTGCCGGCCGCTTCGCGTGCGGCGGCGATATGGCGCTGCACCTCCGGAGATTGCGCCAGGGCCGGGGACGGGTCCAGAGCCCAGACCGCGCAGCAGGCACAGGCCGTGGCCAGGAAGCTCCGCCGCGACGGCGAGACAGGTTCGGCGCGAAAAGCACTGCTAGGCGGTTTGAACAAGCGCATGGGACACCTGGGCCAGGGTTTCGGGGAGGGGGAGGCCGCCGCCGCGCCCGGATGGTCGCAGCACCGGCGGCGGTGGCGGCGATCAGGGCTGGACGAGATAGACGCCCTTCACGCCGGTCGGATTGGGGCCGGCCGCAGGCCCGATGACGTGCTCGAACTGGGTCTTGAGGATCTCGATCCGCTCGCGGTCCTTCATGAAATCCTTGAACCGCAGCGGGCTCGTATTGTACTCGCCGAGCGGCTTCATTCCGCCGGCCGCCGGCACATCCCGCCGGACCGACCACTGGCCGGTGCGGCCGACCGTGGTGTCGCGGGCGGCCATCCAGCTGATGAACAGCTTGGCCGCCTCCTTGTTCCGGGCTTCCTTGAGGATCGCCGCGGTCTGCGCCCAGGACTGGAACACGTCGTTGCGCGGCAGGATGAAGCGCGAGGGCGCATTGGGAACATTGGCGAAGGTCCCCGATGCGGTGAAGGTCGCAGCCCGCCGGCCCTCGTTGACGGCGAGGCGCGCTGGCACGGTGCCGCGGATCCACAGGACGTCCTGCGCCATCAGCTTGTCCATATAGTCCCAGCCATGGGCATGGACGATCCGGTCGAACTGATAGAGCACCGCGTCGTCGTCATGGGGATAGGTCAGGACGACACGGCCCTTCAGGCGCGGGTCAAGATAGTCGACGGCATCGCGGGGGGCCGTGGCCTCGGTCAGCATGGCAGTGTTGTAGCTGTTGCTGAAGGCGATGATGCCGATGCCTGCATAGGCCCCGTCCGGATCCTTGTACTCGGACTGGATCGCATCCCAGTCGGCAGGCTTGTAGTGGAGCAACTGGCCCTGGGCCTTCCAGCGGTCGAAGTCATGCAGCGTCTGCAGCACCGCGACATCGGCCTCCAGCCGGCCGCGTGCCAGCTGCAGATCGATGCGCGCATCGTGATATTTGCTGAGATCGGCGAACATCCGGATCGACATGCCCGGAAAGCGGGTCATGAAGGCGCGCTCGACCCCGGCATAGGCGTTGGGGATGTCGCCCCCCGCATAGACGATCAGCTTGCCGCCCTCGGCCATCGCCGCCTTGTGGATGTCGTCAAGGCTGCGGGTGTCGATGTCGGGCGAGGGGGCGAGGGGTGTGGGAGCGGCGATGGCGCCGGCCGCCGTCAACAGCAGCGGAGCCGCCAGCAGGCCGGTCAGAGCCCTGCGGCGATCGGTGAGGGACAGGGGGGTCTGAGTGGTCATGGCGTCGTGCCTCCGGTGAGGCCGGACCTATCGCAATGTTCGTATGGTGTTACAATAAACTATAGCTTGAGCAAATTATATCACTAGAGTTACAATCGCCCATGGACCGTTTCGCCGAACTGGAGGCTTTCGCAGCCACCATCGAACTGGGCAGCCAGGCCGCGGCCGCAGCCTCACTGGGCCTGAGCCGGATGGCGGTCAGCCGCCTGATCCGCGCCCTGGAGGAACGGATCGGCGAACCGCTGCTGATCCGGACCACGCGCAGCCAGATCCTCACCGAAGCGGGCGCGAGGGTACGGGACACTGCCCGCGCCATGCTCGACCATTATCGCGACGTGATCGCCCGGCCGGGCCGCGGCGCCGGAGAGGTCGCCGGCACGCTGCGGGTGAGCGTTCCCGTCTCCTTCGGCTGGCGCCAGATCGCCCCGCGGCTGCCGGAACTGATGGCGACCCATCCCCGGCTGCGCGTCGACGTCGTCCTCCTCGACCGGCAGGTGCACCTGATCGATGAGGGCTTCGACATCGCCGTCAGGATCGGTGACCAGCCGGCTGCGGAGTTCGCCGCGACCCGGCTGGGGCTCATCGAGACCGTGCTCTGTGCCACGCCAGCCTATATCGACCGCCACGGCGCGCCGAAGCGGCCGACCGATCTGATGACCCATGATTGCCTGCTCTATGCCTATGCCAGTCCGGGGCGCGGCTGGGTGTTCCGGGGACCGGGCGGCGCCGAACAGCGGGTTCGCGTCACCGGGCGACTCACCAGCAACAATGGCGATGCGCTTCTCGCGGCGGCCCTCGCCGGCCTCGGAATCATCCAGCAGCCGCGCTTCGTCGTCGAGGACGACCTGAAAGCCGGGCGGCTGGTGCCGCTGCTGCGCGGCTACAGGACGCGCGAATTGGCAGCCTGGGCGATCGAGGTCCCCGGCCGCGAGCGCAGTTCCGCAGCCGACGCCTTCATCGGCTTCCTGGCGCGGAGCGTTTTTCCGTCGGCGGCATGAGCCCGTGATCCCGGGGCGGCCTGGGCGGCATGTCATGCCAGAAGGCCGGTGTGGACCGCATTGTTGGAAGAACCGGCTGTATCCAGGGTTGTGGCATAGACGCAACACCCGGCGACGATCTGACGCGAGCCGATATGACGCCACAATTCAGAAAAACACGCATGGCGAACATGTGGACACCGATGAACACGCTCAAGGGAGAAAGACATGAAGAAGATCCTCGTCACCTCCGCCGCCATCCTCGGCTTCGCCACGGCTGCGCAGGCAGCGGATCTTGGCTCGCCGCGCATGCCGATCGCCGGCGCCGTCATGGCGCCCGCCTTCAACTGGAGCGGTTTCTATCTCGGCGGCCAGGTCGGCGGCGTCTGGTTCAATGACAGCACTCGCGAGTTCGCGACTGCCACCGGCATCGCGACCGGTTTCAACCAGGGCTTCAACACGGGTGGCATCACCGGCGGCATCCATGCCGGTGTCAATTATCAGATCAACAACTTCGTCCTCGGTGTCGAAGGCGATATCGAGGCCTCGGGCGTCAGCGGCGGCTACACGCTGCTCGGCGGCAACGGAACGCGGTTCCGGTCGAATTTCCAGGGCTCGCTGCGTTTGCGCGGCGGTATCGCGGTCGACCGCGCCCTGTTCTACGTCACCGGCGGTCTCGCGGTGGCGCAGATGCGCTACGGCTATTTCACTCCGGCCATCATCGAGAACTTCACCCGTACCCAGGCCGGCTGGACCGTCGGCGCCGGTGTCGAATATGCCTTCACGCCGAACTGGACTGCCCGGCTTGAGTATCGCTATTCCGACTATGGCCGCGTCTCCAACGCCAGCCTCGTCGCCTTCCCCGGGCTCACCTACCGCCACAATCCGCGCTCGCATGCGGTGCGTGTCGGTGTGACCTATCTGTTCTCGACCGGTCCCTCGGCGGTTGTCGCCCGTTACTGATCCTTGCTGATGGTACGAAACGGAAAGGCCGCCCTCAGGGCGGCCTTTCTGTTGTCACGGTATTCGGGCCGCCTCAGCACCGCGTCGGATAGGCCCGCGGCCCGGTTACGTCGAAGTCCCGCCACATGGCGTTGACCCCGCGAATCACCTCGCTGGCCATGGCGCGCGGGAAGCGGGCCTGAACCAGATAGACGACGCCCGGCTCGTTGCGCTTCTGCGCCACCAGGTCGTAATAGTCGAGATCGGTGCGGAAGCGGTCGCCCTGCAGCACGCCGCGCCCGCGCACGGAGAAACCGCGGAAGCCGCCGTCGCCCGGCGGCAGGCCGGCATCGCTCATCACCTCGCCGCGGCGTGGACGGGCGCCTTCGATGATCGTGTCCCAGTACCAGGCCTGCGCCGTGCAGGCGCCGCGCGCATGGTTGGCGCTGACCACGACCACGGCATCGCGGTTCTGCTCGTGCACCAGCACCGAATTGATCGGTCCCGGCAGGTCGTTGTCGCTGTCCAGCCGGAAGCCGTCAGGAATGGCGAAGGACCAGCGGTCCCGCTTGTGGCGGTAGGGGCCCTCGACTGCCGCAGGCGGCGCGGGCGGAACCGAGCCGGTGACATCGCCATCAGGGCGCGGCTGCGGCATCGGCGCGACCTGCGGCGCAGCCTGGGTGTCGGCAGCCGGCGCCGGTGTCGCGGCCTCGGGTGCCGGCCGCGGCCGGACCGAGCCGGTGGTGACGGCATTGTCGGCTGCGGCGGTCGCGATCTGGCGCAGCGACTGGACCTCGGTCTCCAGGCTGGCGACGCGGGCGGTGGCCTCCTGCGCCTTCCTCTCGGCGGCGGTGATCGCGGCCTGGGCAGACTGCAGGTCGGTCTGGCTGCGCCGCGCCTGGCCCGTCGCCTCCGCTGTCTGGGTCTGCCGCTGGATCAACTCAGTCTGGCTGTGGGCGAGCTGGGTGCGGGCGATTCGCAGGTTGGCTTCCGCCGTTTCGGCGCGGCGGGCTGCCGTGCGTGACTGCTCGCGCAGCCGGGCGAGTTCCGCCGCGGCGCTCGAGGCGACCTGCGCCTTCTCGCCGGCAGCCTTCGCCAGGGCCGCGATCCGCGGATGGGCATCGCCGCGCAGGGGGCCGGCGAATTCGGTCACGCCGGCCGCTGCCATGCTGCCAACGAGAAAGGCAGCGGCTGAAATGCCGATCCACTTGAGCGGGAGATTTCCGTTGGCCGGTGCGGGCGGCGGGGCGGCTGCGGTACGGTCGAGTGCGGTCCGCAACCGCTCGTTCTCGCCGGACAGGCGTGCGACGCTGTCGCGCAGCGCCGCGGCGCCGTCCGCCATCGCCTCGCGCGGGTCGGGCGGCATCGCCTGCGGGTCGGTGCGCACCGCCTTGAGATAGGCGGCGAAGGCCTCCAGCTGCGCCTTCAGCCGGTCCTGTGCGACCGTGCTGCGTTCCTGCAACACGCCATGCACCTTGCGGAACTCGACGGCGAAACGCTCGCGCTCGGTGCCCTCGAAACGGGCCCAGATCGCTGGCGTCGCCGGGTCGTCCGGATGGCGGCGTGCGAAGGCCACCTGTGCCGGCTCGCCCTCGGCCTCGCGGTCCGTGGCGATCGCCAGGGCGAGGTCGGAAAGACCCGGCCGCCCGAGTTTCTCGCCCAGGGCCACCAGCAGCGATTGCCAGGCGGGGTCCCTGGCGTCCGAGGCGGCGAGCCAACCTGACAAGTCGGGCGTCGGAAGGGAGTCGAACGGCGGTTCCAGCCTCTCCGTCGCCAGCGGACTGAGCCGCGCCACCACGAGCCGTCCGCCCTCGTGGGCCGAACGGGCGAGGCCGTAAAGGCCGGCATGGTTCTCGGTCGGGTCGAGGATTTCGGCTGGCCAGAGGGCAAGAAGGGCGCGCGCGCCGGCCGCCGCCTCGCGCAGGGCCTTGGCTGCACCGCGGCCCTTGGGCTCGATGTCCGGCTGGAAGGAGACGCCGAGTTCGGCCAGCGCCTGCCGGACGATGTCGACGCGGCTCTTGTCCGAACGCCGATAGGCCAGAAACAGGTCCGTCACGGATCCTCTCCCGAATTGTCCCGCGCGGGGAACGACGATGGGCATGCACGTCCAGGCCGTGCAGGGCCAGGTCAGTCGGCGGAGGCGAGCCTCACGCCGGCGCGCACGAAGCGCATGGGGTCGACGGCCTCGCCGTTGACCCGGGTCTCGTAGTGCAGGTGCGGCCCCGTCGACCGGCCGGTCGAGCCGATGCGCCCGACCCGCTGGCCGACGCCGACCAGGTCGCCTTCCTTCACCTCGATGCGGGACAGATGGGCGTAGCGCGTGGTGATGCCGTTGCCGTGGTCGATCTCGACCAGCAGGCCATAGCCGCCGAGCGCGGCGGCATGGCTCACCCGGCCGCTGCCGGAGGCGAAGACGGGCTCGCCGGTGGCGCCGCGAAAGTCGATCCCCGAATGCATCGCCCAGGTCCGCAGGAACGGATCGAGCCGCGCGCCGAAGCCCGAAGACAGTTCGAGTTCGCCGGAATGGGGACGGGCGATCGGGATGCTGGCGACCAGACGGTTCAGCCTGTCATGGTCGCGGATGACCGTCTGCAGCCGGAACACCTGCTTCTCGAAAGGCGAGGCATCCGGCGTCGGCGCGGGCAGGGGAATGAGCGGGCCGCCCGTGCCCGCCGTCGAACCGCCGCGGGCGGCCGGAGCGAGGCGCGTTTCCGCAAGACCCAGTTCGGCGAGCATGGCGCGGATGCGCTTCGCACGCCGCTCGGTGCGGGTCTCAAGGCCCTGGAGCAGGCCATGCTGGCTCTGTTCGACGAGGTCCAGCGACCGCTCCACCCGGGCCACCACGTCGAGATGCGAAGGTTCCGCGGCGACGCTGACAGGGGTGTCGGGCAAGGCGGCGACCACGGCGCGTGATTCAAGCCGCGACTGGCGTTCTGCCGGCGGGGTCAGGCGCACGGTATCGCCGGCGACCGCTGGCCGCGGGGTGGGCGATGCCGCGGCACTCCGCCCCGGCGGGACTGCGCCAGCCCGGTTCGGCGTGAGCGGCGCGCCGGCCGTTTCCTTCAGCGATGTGACGATGGCTTGCCGTGTCTCGAGCAGGGCCTGACGGCGCGCGACTTGGTCGACGCGTCGCTCCAGTTCGGTCTGGTCGACCATCTGGCGGCTGGTCATGCGGTCGACCTTGGCGCGCAGCTCGCGGATGCGGTCCTCGTAGGCGTGCTGCAGGGCGGCCTGCCGGCTCATCACACCGCCGATGATGTCGTCCTTGAAGGCGAGATAGCTGGTGACCGCCACGCCCCACAGGGAGAGGGCGAGGGCCGCGACGAGCAGCGTTCCGCTCAGTGCGAAGGACAGCGACAGGGTGCGCGTCCCGGCACGGCCGCGCCAGGCGAGGGTGAGGGCTCCGGTGGGAACCTGAGCCCTCAGATTGGCTTCCTGGGCGAGCTGGGCGCGATTGTATCGCTGGCTGGGCTGCTGCGGCATCCGGCGTCCATCCCTACGCGAACGAGACGCCGCATTACCGCGCATTAAGGTTAACGAACCGTGCCCGGTCCGCTGCGCCTGCCGTTGGGGGAGGGGCCTGCGCTGCCGCTCAGAGCGCCTGCGCTGCCGCCAGCACCTCCGCGGCGTGGTCCTTGACCTTCACCTTCGGCCAGATGTGGGCGATCTTGCCCTCAGCATCGATCAGGAAAGTGGCGCGCTCGATGCCCATATAGGATTTGCCGTACATGCTCTTCTCGACCCAGACGCCATAGGCTTCCACCACCTGGCCGTCCTCGTCGGAGCCGAGCGCCACGCCGAGGCCGTGTTTCGCCTGGAACTTGTCGAGCGCCTTGGCAGGGTCGCGGGACATGCCGATGACGGTCGTGCCTGCCGCCTCGAACGCCGCCTTCAGCGCGGTAAAATCCTTCGCCTCCTGCGTGCAGCCCGGCGTATCGGCCTTCGGATAGAAATACAGAACGACCTTGCGGCCCTTCAGGGCGGCGAGATCGACGATGCCGCCGCGGTCTCCCGCGACCGAGAAATTCGGTGCCTTGTCCCCCACATTCAGCCCCATCACGCCATCCTTTCGTCGGTTTTGCCCATTAGGAACGAGGTTCATACGCTTGCGCAAGATCATTGGATTTTCGCTCGCCCCCGCCTTGACGATGCGCGAATGGGGCGTGGATGTCGGCGCCGCCCCCATGGAACCGTGCCTAACATTCGGTTAAGCCGGATCGGGCGACAGTGTCGGAATGCGCCGTGTCGCGTGATGGTCCCGGGCCGACAAGGCCTGGACGAGAGATGGAGACGGAATGGATTGGCGCCCCGACCAGGGCCGGGCTCCGTGCGACACGACCTTGACCGCCCCTCGCGCGCGCGGGTGGGGGCGTGGCTCGGCGCGGGCCTTTGCCGGCTGGTGGGCCAACCGCCGCGTGCCTGGCTTCCTGAGCCGCATTTTCGGTGGTGCGCCGTCCTGCTGGTCGACCCGTCGCCGGGTCTGCACGGGGGCGATCGCCGGCCTTTTGCTGCTGATCGTCTGTCCCGTGCTCTTCCTCGCCTGGCAGATCCAGCGCGGCGGCATGGGCCTCGACATGGTGACACCGTGGATCGCGCGGTCGCTGTCCGACCAGCTCGGGGACGGCCGAACGGTGACCATCGGCGCGGCGGTGATCGTCCGCGACGGCAGCGGCAATGTCGAGATCGAGGCCCGCGACGTCGTCGTCCATGACGGCGACGGACGGCGTGTCGCCTCCATGCCGCGTGTCGCGCTCGGGCTCGATTCGCTGCCGATTCTCGGTCGCCCCTCCATCCGCCGGATCGATCTCGTCGGTGCCTCCGTCGCCCTCAAGGTCGGCGAGGACGGACAGATTGCCCTCGCTGCCGGGCGGTTCCGCACCCAACTTCCCGAAGAGGGACGCGTCACCGAACCGTCGGCCACCGGAACGCCTCCCGCCGCCGAGGTGAGCTCGACCCTGCCCGAGCCGGAAATGTCGCCGTTCCGGCGCCTCGGAATCTGGCTCGACCTGATCGAGAAGTCCGGGCTCGACGGCCATCGCCTCGCCGGCTTCGGCCTGCGCAATGGCACGGTCATCGTCGACGACGTGCGGTCCGGCAAGCGTTTCGTCTTCGCCGGCATCGACCTCGATCTTACCGTTCCGACCACCGGCGGCCTGTCGATCGAACTCGACGCGTCGGGCTCCGGCGCTCGCTGGACCTCCACCGCCATCGTCACCCCGCGTGACGCCGCGGGTCGCCGGGTCATCGACCTGTCGATGCGCGACATGGCCCCGCGCGACCTGTCGCTGGCCCTGCAGGGGCCCCAGGTCGTCTTCGCCGATACGCCGATTTCCGGCACCCTGCGGGCGACGGTCGGCGACGACGGCGACCCCGTCGCCTTCAACGGCCGCGTCACCATGGGCGCCGGCAAGGTCGGCGACGTCAACGACGAGGCGATGCGCATCGCCATCGACAGCGTCGCCGCCGACGTTCACTGGGACACCCGTGCGCCGGGGCTCGTCGTCGATCGGGTCGAGGTCGTCGCCGGCGACAACAGGGCCTCCCTCAACGGTGTGGTGATCCCGCCGGCCCGGAGCGGCGAGCCCTTCGTCGTCGAACTGAAGGCCCTTCAGGCCGTCACCTCGGTGCTCAATCCGCATGAGCCGCCGGTGCCGATCAATGTGAGCGGGGCCCGTTTCGTCTTCGAACCGGCGACCCGCACGCTCGCTCTCGGCGGCCTGACGGTCGACCAGGGCGCCGAGCCGCTGGCACGCATCGCCGGCAAGCTGACCTTCGCCGAAGGATCACCCGCCGTCGAACTCGATGTGACCGCCGGGCGGATGCCGCTGGCGACCGCCCTGGCGCTCTGGCCGCGCGCCTCCAACCCCCATGCCCGCGACTGGGTCGCCGACAACATGCGCGGCGGCACCACCGATGACATCACCATCCGCATGGCGATTCCGGCCGGGCTGCTGGCGAGCAAGCACTGGGTGCTGGAAAAGGATGCCCTGTCTGTGCGCTCGAAGCTGCGTGGCACGTCCCTGCGGGTCATGCCGGGCATGTCGCCGCTGAAGGATGCCGATATCGATCTCGATGTCGACGGCCAGATGGCGAGCCTCACCGTGCAGCGTGGCAGCGTCGAGCCCGCGGTGGGCCAGAGGCTGACCCTCACCCAGGGGACGTTCGAGATTCTCGACCACCGGATCCAGCCACCGCAATCGGTGACCAAGTTCCGCCTCCAGGGCTCGGCTTCCGCCGCCTTCGCGCTTCTTGGTGAGCAGGCCTTCAAGGGCGCGGCCACCGGCCCGACGCTTCCCACCGGCAAGGTGGAGGGCATGGTGACGGCGCAGGTCACCGTCAACGTGCCGCTGACCGACACTTTCCAGGCCAATCTGATCGACTATGCCGTCGATGCCGATTTCACGGGCTTTTCCGCCGACAATGCCTTCGGCGAGATGCGGGTCGAGCGGGCCGCCTTCAAGGTGCAGACGACACCGCGCAGCCTCACCATGCGCGGGCAGGGCGTGCTCGGCGGTGCCCAGGCCAATTTCGAATACCGCAAGCCCCGCCCCGACGCGAAGCCCGAGATCCGGCTGACGGCGACATTGGACGATCGCGGCCGCTCTCGGCTCGGGCTCAATATCGGATCGCGCATCGTCGGGCCCACCCCGGTCAAGGTGATGACGGTGGGCGAGGAATCGGGCCGCTACAATGTCGAGGTCGACCTCGGTCCTGCGACCCTCGCCGACCTTCTCCCCGGCTGGAGCAAGCCGCGGGGACAGGCAGCCAAGGCGCGCTTCGTCGCGGTCGAGGGCGACGACGGCTGGAAGCTCGAGGACCTCGTCGTGGAGAGCCGCGGCGTGCTCGTGCGCGGCTCCGCCACCTTCGACGACAAGGGAGGCCTCGTCGCCGGAGTGTTCCCGGCCTACAACCTGACCGACGGCGACAGGGTCAACATTCGCATCGAGCGTGCCGGAAGCGGCCACCGCGTCATCGGTCGCGGCGAGATGATCGATGCCCGCCACCTGATCAAGTCCCTGTCCGAGCCCGCGCGTCCCGGTGCCCTGGCGCCTGCCGCCCCGGCCACCGAAATCGACATCGACTTCAAGGCCAATGCCGTGGTCGGCGGCAATGGCGAGGTGATCCGGCAGTTCGAGATGCGCATGGTCCGCCAGGGCCAGACGATCCGCTCCCTCAGCGCATCGGGGCGCGTCGGCCGCGATGCGCCCTTCGCCATCGAGCAGCGCGGCCAGGGCAGCGCGCAGCGGCTGGCAGTCAGTTCCGGTGATGCCGGCGCATTGCTGCGCTTCCTCGACATCTACCGGGCGCTCCAGGGCGGCACGCTGGCGCTGATCATGACACCGCCGCAGCCGAACGGGAATATCCGCGAGGGCAGCGTCGAGATCACCGATTTCCGCATCCGTGGTGACCAGGCCATTTCCGGCATGGTGGCGGCTGCCGGCACCGCGCCCAATGCGCCGCGCCAGCCGCAGAACGATGCCTTCGCCTTCTCGCGCCTGCGCGCCAATTTCGCCCGCGCCGCCAGCAAGGTGACTGTGTCGGACGGCCTGCTCTGGGGGGCGGCGATCGGCGCCACGGTCGAGGGCGAGTTCGATCCGGGCCGGGACCGCCTGCTGCTGCGCGGCACCTATGTGCCTGCCTATGCGCTGAACAACATCTTCGCGCGCATCCCCGTGCTCGGCTTCTTCCTCGGCGGGGCTCCCGACGAGGGCGTATTCGGCATCACCTACCAGATCGCCGGCGCGGTCAGCGCGCCGCGCCTGACCATCAATCCCCTGTCGGCGGTGACCCCGGGCTTCCTGCGCAAGATGTTCGAATTCCGCGGCGCCTCGTCCACCCCTCCGCCGATGCCGGGCGACGCCGCCCAGCGCTGACGGGCGCGGCGTCCGGGGGCCAGGCGCCCATCAGCCGCGCGCGATATCCTGCCCGTCCATCACCCAGCCCTTGATGCCGCCGGCCAGATGCGCGTCGTAGGGTTTGCCGGACCTCTGGGCGATTTCCGACGCCTGGAGCGAGCGCATGCCGGCCGCGCACATGAACACGACGCGCTTGCCGTCCGGGTCGGGAATGGCGCGCGGATCGAAGCTGGAGAGCGGCAGGTTCAGCGACCCCGGAATATGCGCCATCTGGAACTCGTGCGGCTCGCGGACATCGATCAGCAGGATCGAACCGTCGGAGAGCCCTCGGGCGACGTCGTCGGGGGTGAGGTCATGGACTGGCATGGCAGGTCTCGGCTCAGGTGGATCGGGGCTCACAGTATGGCCTAGGCGAGGACGATCCCGCCAGTGACCGGCTCCTTCACACCCGTGGTCGAGGGATAGGTCAGCGGCAGGCCCTTCATCGACCGCACCGCGAGGAAGGCGAAGGCCTGGGCCTCGAGGAAATCCGACGACCAGCCGACATCCTCACCGGTGCGCACTTCCGCGCCGCTCACATGGGCGAGAAGCCGGAGCAATTCCGGATTCCTGGCACCGCCGCCGCAGACGATCCACAGCGCCGGCGGATCGGGCACGAAATCGGCGGCGCGGGCGATGGAGCGCGCGGTGAAGGCCGTCAGGGTCGCCGCGCCGTCCTCGGTGGCGACATTGCCGACGATCGAGAAGGCGAAGGCGTTGCGGTCGAGGGATTTCGGCGGCGGCTTGGCGAAGAAGGGATGGACCATGAGCCAGGCGAGCAGGGCCTCGTCGGCGCGGCCGCGCGCCGCAGCGGCACCGCCCGCATCCATGCGCGCGCCGGTCCGCTCGCCCATCCAGTCGTCGACCAGCGCATTGCCCGGCCCCGTATCGAAGGCGAGCAGCGCCTCATCCGCACCGATCAACGTGACATTGGCAACACCGCCGATATTCACCACCGCCAGCGGGCGGGGGAGGGAAGCCTGTGCGGCGAGAGCCCGGTGGAAGACCGGCACGAGCGGCGCGCCCTGGCCGCCGGCCGCGACGTCGGCCTGGCGGAGATCGTAGACGACGGGAATGCCGAGCCGCTGGCGCAGCGCAGCGCCGTCGCCGATCTGCACGGTCAGCCCGATCGCCGGGCGGTGCAGCACGGTCTGGCCGTGGAAACCGACGACGCCAATGTCGCCGCGCGCGAATCCGTTCTTCTCCAGGAACAGTTCGACCGCTTCGGCATGGGCGCGGGTGACGAGGGCTTCGGCCCGGGCGAGGAGCGGCGTGCGGGCCGTGCGATCGGTGAGTTGCGCGCCCTCCTTCAGGGCGGCGCGCAGGACGGCGCGTTCGTCCTCGCTATAGGCGCGGTAGCCGGTCGGGCCGAAGCCGCCGATGGTCTCGCCGTCGGTCTCGACCAGCGCCACGTCGACGCCGTCCATGGAGGTTCCCGACATCAGGCCGATGGCGCGCATGAGTCCCGCCGATTCGAAGGGTGAAATTGATCCCCGCCTCTGCTACACCGCGCCTCCTCCGGGGTTAAGTCCCGGCCTCAGCTCTCGTTGGAAAGATCATGACCGCCCCCAGCTCCGACTTCCTGCGCATCCTCACCGAGCGCGGGTTCATCCACCAGTGTTCCGACATGCAGGGTCTCGACACCCTGGCGGCCAAGGGGGATGTCGTCGCCTATGTGGGCTATGACTGCACGGCGCCCTCGCTCCATGTCGGGCATCTGCTGTCGATCATGATGCTGCACTGGATGCAGGCCACCGGCGCGGGCAAGCCGATCACGCTGATGGGCGGCGGCACGACCCGCGTCGGCGACCCTTCCGGCCGCGACGAGACGCGCAAGATCCTCTCCATCGAGGACATCAACGCCAACAAGGACGCGCTGAAGGGCGTCTTCGCCAGGCTGCTGACCTTCGGCGAAGGCCGGACCGACGCCATCATGCCTGACAATGCGGAGTGGCTGACCAAGCTCAACTACATCGAGATGCTGCGCGACATCGGCCGGCATTTCTCGGTGAACCGCATGATGACGATGGACTCCGTGCGCATGCGGCTGGAGCGCGAGCAGGAACTGTCCTTCATCGAATTCAACTACATGATCCTCCAGTCCTACGATTTCGTCGAACTGGCGCGCCGCTACGGCACCAACCTGCAGATGGGCGGCTCCGACCAGTGGGGCAATATCGTCACCGGCGTCGATCTCGGCCGCCGCATGGGCACCCACCAGCTCTATGCCCTGACCTGCCCGCTGCTGACCACGTCGTCCGGTGCCAAGATGGGCAAGACGGCGGCTGGCGCCGTCTGGCTCAACGCCGACATGCTGTCCAACTACGATTACTGGCAGTTCTGGCGGAACACCGAGGACGGTGACGTCGCCCGCTTCCTCAAGCTGTTCACGCTGCTGCCGATGGCCGAGATCCACCGCCTCGCCGCTCTCCAGGGCGCCGAGATCAACGAGGCGAAGAAGGTGCTGGCAACGGAAGCCACCGCGCTGGTGCGCGGTCGCGACGTGGCCGAGGCCGCCGCCGAGACGGCGAGGAAGACCTTCGAACAGGGCGCGCTCGGCGACGACCTGCCGGTGGTCACCGTGCCGGCCGCCGAACTGGCCGCCGGTATTGGCGTCCTCAGCCTTTTCGTCCGCGCCGGCCTGGTCGCCTCCAACGGCGAGGCCCGTCGCCAGGTCCAGGGCGGTGGTCTGAAACTCAACGACGAGACGGTGACCGACGCTCAGGCGGTGGTGACCGCAGCGGCCCTCAAGGACGGCATCGCCAAGCTGTCCTTCGGCCGCAAGAAACATGTGCTGGTGAAGGCAGGGTGAGACCATGACGATGAAGTTCTTCTACGGCCCGAAGACCTGCGCGCTGGCCTCGCGCATCGCGCTGGAAGAGGCCGGCGCGGCCTATGAACCTGTCCGGGTCGACTTCGCCTCGGGCGAGCAGACCAAGCCGGCCTTTCTCGCCGTCAATCCCAAGGGGCGCGTCCCGGCCCTGGTCACCGACCGCGGCGTGCTGACGGAGAATGTCGCAATTCTCGCCTTCGTCGCCCAGAGCCATCCGGACAAGGCCCTGGCGCCGCTCGACGATCCCTTCGCCTTCGCGCAGATGCAGGCCTTCAACAGCTATCTCGCCTCCACGGTGCATGTGAACCACGCCCACAAGCACCGCGGCGCCCGCTGGGCGACAGAGGAGAGCTCCTTCCTCGACATGCGCCGCAAGGTGCCGGAGACCATGGCGGCGAGTTTCCGCCTCATCGAGAACGATTTCTTCCGCGGCCCCTGGGTCATGGGTGAGACCTATTCGGTGGCCGACGCCTATCTCTTCACGGTGACGCGCTGGCTCGAGGGCGACGGCGTCGATGTCGCGCAGTTCCCGCGTGTCGCCGACCACCTCGCCCGCATGGGCGAGCGCCCGGCCGTCAAGGCGGCACTGGCAGGGGAGTGACATGGCGGGCGCTTTGCGCCGGCTCCGCCTTCAACCGCGCCGCGGCGCCGCCCAGGGCCTTGCTCCGGCATCGCGCGCCGTGAAGGCGGCGATGGCATCGCCTTCGGCCAGCGTCAGGTCGATGTCGTCCCAGCCATTGAGAAGCTGGGTGCGCCAGACCGGATCGATGGCGAAAGGCACCACGACATTGCCGCAGGCGATGGTCTGCGCCGCGAGGTCGACCGTGACCGGCAGGTCCGCCGTGTCGAGCAGCCGTTCCGCATCCTCCTCGCTCACCATGGCCGGTACCACGCCGTTCTTGACGCAATTGGACGCGAAGATGTCACCGAAGGTCGGCGCGATCACGGCGCGGAAGCCGAAATCCGCCAACGCATAGACCGCTGCCTCGCGCGACGAGCCACAGCCGAAATTGCGCCGTGCCACCAGAATGGTCTGGCCGGCGCGAGGGGCAGGGGCGGTGCCCTCGGCGGCAAGGTCGCGCAGGAGGAAGCGGCCATAGCCCTCCGGCTGGCGCGGCTCCTTCATGAAGCGCGCCGGGATGAGCTGGTCGGTGTCGACATTGGCCACCGGCAGCTTCAGCATCGCGGCCGTGTCACGGGTGAAGGGCTTCATGCGAACCGCCTGACATCGGTGAGCCGGCCGGTGACGGCCGCCGCCGCCGCCATGGCTGGCGACATCAGGTGGGTGCGCGCGCCCGGTCCCTGGCGGCCCTTGAAATTGCGGTTGGTGGTCGAGGCGCAGCGCTCGCCCGCGGGAACGATGTCGCCGTTCATGCCGACGCACATGGAACAGCCCGACTCCACCCAGTCCAGCCCGGCCTCGGTGAAGATACGGGCGAGACCCTCCTCCTCGGCCTGGCGCTTGACCAGCGAGGAGCCCGGCGAGACGAGCCCCGGCACCGCCGCCTTGCGGCCTGCGAGGATCTGCGCCGCGGCGCGCAGGTCCTCGATGCGTGCATTGGTGCATGAGCCGATGAAGACCCGGTCGATGGCGACCGACTGCAGTGCCTGTCCCGGCGAGAGGCCCATGTAGTCGAGCGCATCGCGCGCTGCCGCTGCCTTGATCGGGTCGGCGATGCGGTCGGGGTCGGGCACGTGGGCATCGATCGGCAGGGCCTGTTCCGGGCTGATGCCCCAGGTGACGGTCGGTGCGATAGCGGCCGCGGCGAGGCTCACCTCGCGGTCGAAGACGGCGTCGGTGTCGCTGGCGAGACCGGCCCAGTCCGCCACGGCCAGGTCCCACAGCGCCCCCTCCGGCGCGAAGGGCCGGCCCTTGAGATAGGCGATGGTGGTGGCGTCGGGAGCCACCATGCCGCAGCGCCCGCCGGCCTCGATGGACATGTTGCAGAGGGTCATCCGGCCCTCCATCGACAGCGTGCGGATGGCCGAGCCCGCATATTCGATGGCATGGCCAGCCGCCCCGTCGGCGCCGATGGCGGCGATGACGGTGAGCATGATGTCCTTGGCGGTGATGCCGGGCGCGGTCTGTCCCTCGACGCTGATCCTCATCCGCTTCGGCTTCTTCTGCCAGAGCGTCTGGGTCGCCAGCACATGGGCGACCTCGGAGGCGCCGATACCGAAGGCATAGGCGCCGAAGGCCCCGTGGGTGGAGGTGTGGCTGTCGCCGCAGACGACGGTGAGGCCGGGCAGGGTGAGGCCCTGTTCGGTACCCGTCACGTGGACGATGCCCTGCCGCCTGTCGTCGAGCCCGAAAAGCGTGATGTGGTGGGCGGCGGTATTGGCGCCGAGTTGCGCCACCATGCGGGCGATCGAGGCATCGGGCACCGGGCCGCCACGGCCACGGGTCGGGACATAGTGGTCGGCCACCCCGAAGGTGAGGTCCGGCCGCGCCACCGGCACGCCCCGGGCCGCGATCTGGCCGAAGGCGTGATGGGAGCCTTCATGGACGAAATGGCGGTCGATCCACAGCAGCGACAGGCCGTCGGCCCGGCTGCTGACCACATGGCGATCCCAGAGCCTGTCGAACAGGGTGGCGGGCAGCTGCACTCTCGACTCCAAGGCGACGCTTGACGGAATAACATTGTATCATAGGATAGACAAATCTTGAATTATCTCTATCTCTATCCATCGAACAGGCCGGCAGACAAATGCAAACCGTCGCACTGCCCAACAAGGGGTCCGCGCCAATGCGCCCCGGTGTGACAACCGGACTGCGAGGGAGCGAGGCCATGGCTGAAGCCATCGAAACATCCAAGACGCGGCGGGTCTATCTCACCTTGCGCGACCGAATCTCGTCGGGGGAACTGACGCCGGGCACCCGCCTGCCGTCGGAGCCGGACCTCGCCGATCTGCACGACGTCTCACGCGTGACGATTCGCCGGGCGCTGGCGGAACTCGAGCGCGAGGGTCTGATCTCGCGCCGGCCGGGTGCCGGAACCTTCATCACGGCACGGATGATCAAGCGGCCGATCGTCGCGGACCTTTCGAACGCGCTCGCCCATCTGGTCGAGATGGGGCGGTCCACCGACGTCCGGCTCCTGCAGTTCGGCTATGTGGACGCCAATCCCGATGTCGCCGAGGCGCTGAAGCT
Organism: Archangium gephyra; assembly: GCA_943368975.1. Classification (GTDB taxonomy): domain Bacteria; phylum Pseudomonadota; class Alphaproteobacteria; order Rhizobiales; family Phreatobacteraceae; genus Phreatobacter. The sequence goes on along the minus strand of CALRLZ020000006.1, from coordinate 91,923 downwards.
CGATGCCGGCGAGCGGGTGCAGCGATCGGTGCGCGTACGCATCATCGACGGCGAGCCCTTCTCCTATCTCGTCACCCATGTGCCGCAGCGAATCGGCACGACCTATACCGAGGCGGAACTGGGCGTGCAGCCGCTGCTGACCCTCATCGAGCGGTCCGGCGTCAAGGTCGATCGTGCCACCCAGACGATCTCCGCCGCCCTCGCAGGTCCGGACATCGCCGAAGCGCTCGGCGTCGACATCGGTGCACCGCTGCTGTCGTTGAATCGCGTCGTCTTCGACGTGAAGCGGCGCGGCATCGAGCACCTGGCGGCCTTCTACCGGCCGGACCGCTATTCCTTCCAGATGGATCTGGTCCGCATCGATTCCGGCGGAGACAGGCTGTGGTCCCCGGTCGAGCGCCTGCGCATGGGCGTCGGCCTGAATGGGGCCGGCGCCAACGACTGACAGGATTCCCGCCGGCCTCGCGGCCGGCGGCTTCGACAGAATGACAAGAACCGGCCGAAGCCGGTCGTCTTTCAGAGTGTAACAGACGGAGAAGAGCGACCATGACCGCCTGGAATGAAACGACGCGACGCAGCCTTCTGAAGTCCGGCGCCGCGGGTGCCGCCATCCTCTCGGCCCCGGGCCTCCTGCGGGCGCAAGCCGCCCCCGTGAAACTCGGCATCCTCCAGCCGGTGACCGGGGCGCTCGCCCAGGACGGCGAATATGGCCGCCTCGGCGCCCAGCTTGCCATCGACGAGATCAACAAGGCCGGCGGCATCAAGTCGCTCGGTGGCGCCATGATCGAAATGGTCTTCGGCGACGCCCGCTCGAGTCCGGAGGCGGGCTCCCAGGAGGTGGAGAAGATGCATGCCGAGGGCGTCTCCGCCATCGTCGGCGGCTTCGCCTCGCCGATCTGCCTCGCCGCCTCGCAGGCCGCCTCGCGCTACGACATCGCCTATGCGGTCGATGTCGGCGTCTCCGACCAGATCGTCTCGCGTGGGCTGAAGAACACCTTCCGCTTCGGCCCCGGCTTCGGCGCCGTGACCCGCGCCGCCATCGACAACCTGGTCAAGCTCAACGATGCCGCCGGCAAGCCGGCCAAGACCGTGGTGCTGGTCCACGAGGACGGCCTCTTCGGTTCGGGCCTGGCCAAGCTGATGAACGACCGCCTGTCAGCCCTCGGCTTCCAGATCCTCGAGACTATCCCCCATCCGACGCCGGCCCGCGACATGTCCAATGTCGCCCTGCGTATCCGGGCTCTCAACCCCGACATCGTCATCCCGTCGAGCTATTACGGCGAATTCGTGCTGCTCGCCCGGACGATGCAGCAGCAGCGGATCCGTCCCAAGGGCATCTATGCGGTGCTCAACGGCGCGGCCTCGAACTTCCGCTTCGTCCGTGAATTCCCCGACGCCGCCAACAATGTCATGGATTGCAACCACTGGGCCGATCCGCGCAAGCCGAAGACAGCCGAGCTGCGCCGACAGGTCGAGGCCACGGGCCGCTTCTGGCTCTACAACGTGCCGCTGAACTATTCCTCGGTGCGGCTGGTTGCCGATGCCATCGAGCGCTCCGGTTCGCGCGATCGCATCAAGATCATCGAGGCCATGGCGACCTCCACCTTCGCCGACCACATCATGCCCTATGGTCCGACGAAGTTCGAGAACGGCCAGAACACCGCCGCGGCACCGGTCAACACCCAGGTCCAGAACGGCGACATCAAGGTGATCTTCCCCGACACCTTTGCCGACGCCAGGCCGGTCTTCCCCGTCACCGGCTGACGCCGCCGCCCCGCTCCCCCGCCCCGCGGCAGGTTCGCCCGCCGCGGGGTCGTCATGCCGGTGAGGTTCTTCTCCCGTGTTCAGGTCCTATCCGCCGCAGATCGTGCTCGAGGCCGTGCTCAACGGCCTGCTCACCGGCGCCGTCTATGCCCTTGTCGCGCTCGGCCTGACGCTCGTCTATGGCGTCCTCCACATCATCAACTTCGCCCATGGCGCCATGTTGACGCTGGCCATGTTCGCCGTCCTGGTGGCCCATCTCGGCTTCGGTATCGATCCCTACCTCGCCATCCTGCCGCTGACACCGCTGTTCTTCGCCTTCGGCTATGGCCTGCAGCGCTTCGTTATCTCGCCGGCGAGCCGCAACGACGACGGCGCGATCCTCCTGGTGACGCTCGGCCTGTCGATCGTTCTGGAGAACCTCCTGCTGGCCATCTTCCGCTCCGACACGCGGTCGCTGACCCTCGACTATTCCTTCTCCGTGGTGGATCTCGGCTTCGCGCTGCTGTCGCTGCCGCGCGTCATCGGCTTCGGCGTCGCGCTGGTCGTCGCCGCCGCGCTCTGGGCCATCCTCGCCCTCACCGATACCGGCAAGGCGATCCGGGCGGTGGCGAAGGAAAAGCTCGGCGCCTCCCTCGTCGGCATCGACGTCAACCACATCTATGCCGTCACCTTCGGCCTCGGCGCGGCGACGCTGGCCGTGGCCGCCTGCCTGCTCATGCCGTCCTTCTACGTCAATCCGCGTGTCGGCAACGCCTTTGTGCTCGTCGCCTTCACCGTCGTGGTGCTGGGCGGCATGGGATCGATCGCAGGCGCCCTGGTCGGCGGCCTCGCCATCGGCGTCGTTGAGAGCCTGTCGGGCCTCTATCTCGGCGAAAGCCTCGGCCAGATCGGCATCTTCCTCATCTTCATCCTGGTCCTGCTCTTCCGCCCGACCGGCCTGTTCGGGGCGAAGGCATGAGTTCCGGGACCTTCGCCGCCTATCGTTCCATCCTCGCCGTCATCGTGGCGCTCGCCTTGCTGCCACTGGCCGTGCCCGTGCTCGTCGGTGCGGGTCTCTTTGCCGGTGCCAACACCTTCTACAACCTGATGATCTTCATCCTGATCATCACGCTCGCGGCGCAGGGCTGGAACATCGCTGGCGGTTATGGCGGCCAGTTCTCCTTCGGCCACGCCGCCTTCTTCGGCACGGGCGCCTATGCCCAGGCGGTGCTGCAGACCCGCTACGGTGTCAACGCCTGGGCGGCGCTGCCAGTGGCCATGGCGCTGGGCGGCCTTGTCGGCGCGGTGATCGGCCTGCTCGCCTTCCGTGCCCGCCTGCGCGGTTCCTATTTCGCGCTGGTCACGCTCGCCTTCGCCGAGGTCTTCCGCATCCTCGCCAACGCCACCCCGATCACTGGCGGCGCCGCCGGCACGCTGGTGCCGCTGCGCATCGGCTTTGGCCAGATGCAGTTCGAGGCGCCGGCCGCCTTCTTCTACCTCGCGCTGGCCTTCGTCGCTGTCGTGCTCATCCTCAACCGCCTGCTGGAGCGCTCGCGCTTCGGCGCCTGGCTCGTGGCCGTCCGGGAGAACGAGGACGCCGCACGCGCCCTCGGCGTTGACACGCTCACGGTCAAGCTCAAGGCAATCACGCTCTCGGCAGCCGTCACCGCCGTGGCCGGCGCGCTCTACACCCAGAAGTTCCTCTATGTGGACGCCAACATCGCCTATGGCGCGTGGATATCGGTGGAGGCGCTGCTCGCCCCCATCGTGGGCGGCATCGGCACGGTCTTCGGCCCGCTTATCGGCGCGGTCGCGCTGATCGGTCTCGGCGAGGCGGCCAAGACCACCATCCACGCCGCCTTCGGCTCGGCCGTTCCGGGCGTCGACCTCGTTGTCTATGGCCTTCTGCTGATCGTCGTCATCGCCTTCGCGCCGCGCGGCCTCATCGGCCTGCTGCGAACCGGGGGAGGGCGCTGATGCTGGAGGTTCAGGGCCTCACCAAGCGCTTCGGCGGCCTCGTCGCCGTCAGCGACGTCAGCCTCACCGTGCCCGAGGGCTCGATCACCGGGCTGATCGGCCCGAATGGCGCCGGCAAGACCACGCTCTTCACGCTGGTCTCCGGCTTCCAGACCCCGAGCACCGGTCGCGTCCTCTTCGCCGGCGCCGATATCACCGGCCGCACGCCGGAGAGCCTCGCCGTCCTCGGCATCGCCCGCACCTTCCAGATCGTCCAGCCCTTTGCCGGCCTGTCGGTGTTGGAAAACGTCGCGGTCGGCGCCTATCTGCGCTGCCCCCACCGGGCCGAGGCCATGGCCCATGCCGAGGCTGTGGCCGTAAGGGTCGGCCTCACCGATCTCGGCCGCCCGGCCTCGTCGCTGACGGTCGCCGGCCGCAAGCGGCTGGAACTGGCCCGGGCGCTGGCGACCGGTCCACGCCTCCTGCTGCTCGACGAGGTGCTGGCCGGCCTCAACCCCTCCGAGATCCGGGACATCATCCCGGTGATCCGGGCGATCCGGGAATCCGGAGTGACGATCCTGATGATCGAACATGTCATGCAGGCGGTAATGAGCCTGTGCGAACATGTCCACGTCCTCGCCAACGGCCGCCTCATCGCCGCCGGCACGCCGGCCGAGGTGGTGGGCAATCCGGCGGTCGTCGAGGCCTATCTCGGTCACGGCGCGGCGGGGCGCCTGCAGAAGGGGGCGGCCCATGGCTGAACCGATCCTGTCGGTCGAAGGCCTGGTCGCCGGCTATGGCGCGACGGAAATCCTGCGCGGCCTGTCGATGAACGTCGCCCCCGGCGAGATCGTTGCCGTCCTCGGCTCCAATGGCGTTGGCAAGACGACGCTGAACATGGTCCTGTCGGGGATCCTGCGCGCCAGCGCCGGCGCCGTCCGCTTCCTCGGCGAGGACATCACCCGCGCGCCCCCCGGCGAGATCGTCGCGCGCGGCCTGATCCACGTGCCCGAAGGCCGCAAGATATTCCCCAATATGACGGTGCGCGAGAACCTCGTGCTCGGCTCCTACCGGCGCGGCAAGGCGGCGCGCGCCGGCAATCTCGACCGGGTCTTCGCGACCTTTCCCCGCCTGCGCGAGCGCAGCGGCCAGCTGGCGGGAACCCTTTCGGGCGGCGAGCAGCAGATGCTCGCCATCGGTCGCGGCATGATGGCCGAGCCGAAGCTTCTGATCCTCGACGAGCCCTCGCTCGGCCTCTCGCCGCTGCTGGTCGAGGAGATGTTCGCGCTGGTGCGGAAGATCCATGCCGAGGGGCTCGCCGTTCTGCTCGTGGAGCAGAACGTCGTCCAGTCGCTGGAGGTTGCCTCCCGCGCCTTCATCCTGGAAAACGGCGTTTTCGCGCTGTCGGGGACAGCAGCGGACCTTGCCGCCAGTGACGATCTGCGCCGCGCCTATCTGGGCCTTTAGCGATGGCCAGACACTGTCCTTCCAAGTCTTTCATGACCAAGCGCCTTGCCGGAGACTGCCGATGACCAGCCCTGCCGAGATCCTGCGCGCCCGGCTCGACCGGCGCCCCGTGCTGGTTGCGCCCGGCGTCGTCGATCCGCTTACCGCCCAGATTGCCGTCGATGCCGGTTTCGAGGCGCTCTACCTGACCGGCGCCGGCATCGCCTACACGCAACTCGGTATGCCCGATATCGGCCTCACCACCATGACCGAGGTGAGCAATGTCATCGCCCGCATCGCCGACAAGGTGAATGTGCCGCTGATCGTCGACGGTGACACCGGCTTCGGCAATGCCATCTCGGTTCAGCGCACCGTTCGTGTCTTCGAACGGGCCGGGGCCTCCGCCATCCAGATCGAGGACCAGACCTTCCCCAAGCGCTGCGGCCATCTGCGCGGCAAGGACGTGATGCCGACGGACGACATGGTCGGCAAGATCAAGGCGGCGGTGGATGCCCGCGCCAACGGCATGCTCGTCATCGGCCGCACCGATGCCGGTGCCGTCGAGGGTTTCGAACGGGCCTTCGAACGGGCCGAGCGCTATGCCGAGGCCGGGGCCGACATCATTTTCGTCGAGGCCCCGCGCACCCGCGAGGAACTCTCGGCCGTCCCGGCGCGGCTCGGCCGGATCCGGCCGCTGATGGCCAACATGGTCGAGGGTGGCCGGACGCCGATGACTCCCGTCAGAGACCTGGAGGCCATGGGCTACAGCCTCGTGGTCTTTTCCGCCGGTGTGGTCCGGGCAATGGCGAAGACCGCCCGGCGTTTCTACGACACGCTCCGGGCCGACGGCACCTCCGATGCGGTGCGCGACGAGATGTATTCCTTCGACGAACTCGCCGACATGGTCGGCACCACCGCCCTGCTGGAGGCGGGCAAGCGCTACGACCCGGCCGGGGGCGGGGCATGACGCTCGATCCCGTCACGCTCGCGGTCCTCAAGGGGCGACTGGAGCAGATCGCCGACGAGATGGACGCGACGCTCTACCGCTCCGCCTTCAACCCGATCATCGCCGAGGCGCGCGACGCCTGCCACGGCCTCTACCACCGCGACACCGGCGATACCCTTGTCCAGGGCACCAAGGGCCTGCCGATCTTCGTCGGCGCCATGGCCTTCGCCGTCAAGGCCGTGATCGACAAGGTGAAGGCCCAGGGCGGGCTGGCCCCGGGCGACACCTTCATCTTCAATGACCCCTATGCCGGCGGCACCCATCTCAACGATTTCCGGCTGGTCCGGCCGGTTTTCCGTGATGGCGCGCTGTTCTGCTGGCTCGCCTCGGCCGGCCACTGGCTCGACATCGGTGGCAACGTGCCCGGCGGCTACAATCCGGTGGCGACGGAGAGCTTCCAGGAAGGCGTGCTGATCCCGGTGGTAAAGCTTGTCGCGGCCGGCGAGACCCGGCAGGACATTCTCGACATCCTCACCGCCAATTCCCGCCTGCCGAATTCGAACTGGGGCGACCTCAACGGCCAGCTCAATGCGCTCGATCTCGGCGAGATCAGGCTCAACGCCCTGCTCGACCAGTATGGCGCCGCCACCATCGACCAGGCCTTCGTCGCCTTTTCCAGCCGCGCCGAGGCGCTGATGCGCGAGGCGATCGCCGCGCTCCCGGACGGCACCTATGCCTTTGAGGACTTTCTCGACAATGACGGCATCGTCGACGCGCGGCTGACGGTGGCGCTCGACCTCACCATCGCGGGCGAGACCATGGTGCTCGACTTCTCGCGTTCCTCGCCGCCCTGCGCCGGCCCGATCAACATCTCCGTGCCGACGACGATCGCCGCCTGCTATGTCGCGCTCAAGCACGTCTTCACCGACGTGCCCGCCAATGCCGGCTGCCTCACGCCGATCACCTTCGTCGTGCCTGGAACGACCCTGCTGGGCGCCGGGGCGCCCAAGCCCATGGCCGGCTATACCGAGACCATCCTGCGCCTCATCGGGGTCGTCTTCGGCGCCCTGGCGAAGGCGGTGCCCGATCGCGCCACTGCCGGCCCCTTCGGCACGATCAACGCCCTCTCCATGGCCGGTCATCGCGCCGACGGCAGTCGCTGGGTGATGTTCAACTTCTTCGGCGGCGGTCTCGGCGGCAATCCCGAGAGCGACGGGCTCAACCACGCCAACAACCCGATCTCGACCGCCACCATGCCGCCGGTGGAGATCCTCGAGGCCGCCTATCCCGTCCTGTTCACGCAATGGGCGCTCCGGCCCGATTCCGCCGGCTTGGGCGCCCATCGCGGCGGCCTTGGCGCCATCTACGAGATCGAGGTGCTGGACCCGCGCGGGGCCGACGTCTTCCTGCTCGGAGAACGCGGTCGCTTCGCGCCCTTCGGCGTCAATGGCGGCGGAGAGGGGGCTCTCAACCGTTTCACCTGGACCGATGGCGGCGTCACCGGGACCCCGCCCATGGCCTCCAAGGTCACCGGGGTGAGGCTCGGACAGGGCGGCCGGGTCAGGCTGGAGACGCCGGGCGGCGGCGGCTTCGGCGATCCTGCCGGGCGCGATACGGCGGCGACCGCGCGCGATCACCGGCTCGGCTATGTGACCGGAGCGAAGGCATGACCACCCTCGTCGGCGTCGATGTCGGTGGCACCTTCACCGATCTGTTCTTCCTCGACGAGGCGACCGGCACGTTCCGCACCGCCAAGGTCCCGTCCAACCGCGGTGATGAGGCCGTCGGCTTCCTTGAGGGGCTGAAGACCTTCGGCGCCCTGTCGGACCTCGGATCCATCGTCCATGGCACGACGGTGGGCACCAACGCCCTGCTGGAGCGCAAGGGCGCGCGGATCGGCGTCATCACCACGGCCGGCTTCCGTGACGTTCTCGAAATGCGCCGCCGCGACCGCCGCAACACCTGGGGCCTGTGGGGCGACTTCACCCCCATTGCCGACCGGGACCTGCGCGTCGAGGTCATCGAGCGGACGCTGGCCGACGGCACCGTGCGCCAGGCGGTGGACCCGGCGGAGGTGGCCGCCGCGGCGCGCGCCCTGGTGGCCGCGGGCGCGACGGCGCTCGCCGTCGTCTTCGTCAACGCCTATGCCAATCCCGCCAACGAGAGGGCTGCGGCCGCCGCAGCCCGCGCCGTCTGGCCCAACGAGCATGTGTCGGTCTCCTCCGAGATCCTGCCGGAGATCCGCGAGTTCGAGCGGGCCTCGACCACCGCCCTCAACGCCTATCTGCAGCCCGTCGTCGGCTCCTATCTCGCCAAGCTGGAAGCGGCACTGGCGGGCGAGGCCTTTGCCGGCGCCTTTCACATCGTCCAGTCCAATGGCGGCGTCATGTCGACAGCGACCGCCCGCCGCCTGCCGGTGCGCACCGCTCTCTCCGGCCCTGCCGCCGGCGTCATCGCCGCGGCGGCCATCGCCACCGCCGCCGGCTTTCCCGACATCATCACCGGCGACCTTGGCGGCACATCGTTCGACGTGTCGCTGATCGCCGGCGGCGAGGCGGCTCTGGCCGCCCAGACCACCATCGATTTCGGCCTCGTCATCCGCTCGCCGATGATCGAGATCACCACGATCGGGGCAGGGGGCGGTTCGATCGCGCGCGTCGACCGCGGCGGCTTTCTCGAGGTCGGTCCCGAAAGCGCGGGCTCGCGCCCCGGCCCCGTGGCCTATGGGCAGGGCAACGACCGCCCGACGCTCACCGATGCCAACATCGTGCTCGGCCGCATCAATGCCGACCGCCCCATCGGCGGCAAGCTCCAGCGGCTCGACGTTGAGGCGGCGCGGCGGGCGCTCGCCCGCCATGTCGGTGAACCGCTCGGCCTGACGCCGGAAGAGGCGGCCGAGGCGGTCGTGCGCATCGCCGATGCGCGCATGGCCGGCGCCATCCGCCTTGTTTCGGTGGAGCGCGGCCACGATCCCGGGACTTTCGCCTTCGTGCCCTTCGGCGGTGGCGGCGCCCTGCATGCCGGCGCCCTGATCGCCGATATCGGCCTCAAGGCGGCGCTGGTGCCGCGCTTTCCTGGTGTCACCTCGGCCATGGGCTGCGTCATGGCCGATATCCGCCACGACCAGGTGCAGACGCTGAACCTCGTGCTCGGCGGCCTCGACGCCGAGGCCCTCGATCGCCGCATGGCGGAGGAGGGCGCAGCCGCCCACGCCGTCGTCGCCGGCGCCGGCCTCACCGTCGGGCGGATCGACGTCACCTACGAACTCGACATGCACTATCTCGGGCAGACCCACACCGTCGCCGTGCCGCTGCCGGTGACGCTGACCGAGGGCCGCACCGGCATCACCGCGGCCATCGTCGGGAAGGCCTTCGAGGCAGCCTATTCGCGGGCCTTTTCCCGCCTGCTTCCGGGCCTCGGAATCCGCATCGTCAACCTGCGCACCACCGCCATCGGTCGCCGTCCGGCCATCGACCTCGCCGCGCTGGCGCCGGAAGCCTCCGCCTCCTGGGCCAAGGCGCGCACCGGCAGCCGTCCGGTCTGGTTCGGCGGCTGGCGCGAGACGGCTGTCTTCTCCCGCCTCGACCTGCCGGTCGATGCGGTGGTGGAGGGCCCGGCTGTGCTCGAACAGCCCGACGCCACGATCCTCGTGCCGCCCGGCCAGCGGGCGCGCGTCGACCGCTTCGGCAACCTCGTCCTGGAATGCGCCTGATGGATCTCGCCCGCACCGCGCTGCTCGTCTGCGACCTGCAGAACGACTTCCTCCACCCCGACGGCGCCTATGGCCGGGCGCGGCAGTCCGCGCCCGAGATCGCCGCGCTGCCGGAACGCCTGAAGCCGCTGGCCGACCTGATCCGGGCGAGGGGAGGCTGGATCGTCTCCACCCATTTCACCCTCGTGCCGGGCAAGAGCGGCGAGCCCTTCATCTCCGACCATCTGAAGCAGTTGCGTCCCTTCCTCGGGAAGGGCGATTTCGTGCCCGGCTCCTGGGGCCACGACACGGTCGACGCCCTGCAGCCCGTCGACATCAAAGTGGAGAAGGTGGCCTATTCCGCCTTCTACATGTCGCGGCTCGAATGGGTGCTGAAGAAGGCGGGCATCGAGACGCTGCTCGCCTGCGGCATCGTCACCAATGGCGGTGTCGCCTCGACGGTGCGCGACGCCCATGTCCGCGACTTCCACGTGACCGTCATCGCCGATGGCTGCGCGGCCTTCTCGCCGCAGGTGCATGACGAGGCGATCGCCGGGCTGAAGCCGGTGGCACGGATCGCCACGGTCGCCGCATTGATGGCGGAGATCGGCGGGTGAGGCCCCCATGTCCCGCATCCTGAATGACGACCTTCCCTTTGACCTGACGGTGCCGGTCGCCATCGTCGGCGGCGGGGCTGCGGGGCTCTGCGCGGCGCTGGCCGCCCGGGAGGCGGGCATCGAGCCAGTGGTCTTTGAGCGCGATGCGCTGCCGCAGGGCTCGACAGCCCTTTCGGCGGGGCTCATCCCCGCCGCCGGCACTGCGGCGCAGCGGACGGCCGGCATCGCCGACAGCGCCGCGTCCTTCGCCCGCGACATCCAGGCCAAGGCCCATGGCGCGGCCGACCCGGTCGTGCTGGAGGTGGTGACGGAGGGCGCCGGCCCGGCCATCGACTGGCTCACCGAGCGCCATGGCCTCGCCTTCACCGTGGTCGCCGACTTCTCCTATCCCGGCCACTCCGCCCGCCGCATGCACGGCCTCGCCTCGCGCGCCGGATCCGAGCTCATCGACCGGCTGCGTGCCGCCGCCGAATCTGCCGGTATTGACATCGTCACCGGGGCGCGTGTGGAGGCCCTCGTCGCGACGCCGGAAGGGCGTGTCCGCGGCCTCGTGGCCACGCGGCCCGACGGGTCACAGGAGCGCATCGGCTGCGCGGCGCTCGTCCTCGCCTGCAACGGCTATGGCGGCAACAAGGACCTCGTCGCCACCCATATCCCCGCTCTCAAGGACGCGCTCTATTTCGGCCATCCCGGCAACCAGGGCGACGCGGTTCTCTGGGGGCAGGAATTGGGGGCAGGGCTGCGCCACATGAGCGGGCATCAGGGCCATGGCTCCGTCGCCCATCCCCACGGCATCCTCGTCTCCTGGGCGGTGATCATGGAGGGCGGCTGTCAGGTCAACACGGCAGGGGAGCGGTTCTGGAACGAGGCCTCGGGCTATTCGGAAGCTGCCCTCGCCGTGCTCGGCCAGCCCGGTGGCATCGCCTGGGACCTCTTCGACGCGCGCATCGCCGGCATCGCCCGCCAGTTCGAGGACTTCCGCAGGGCCGAGGCGGCGGGCGCCGTTCTTCAAGCGGAATCGATGGATGAACTGGCGACGCGTCTCAGCATTCCGCCCCAAGTGATTCGCGCGACTCTCGAATCCATCGCCGATCTCAAGCGGCGTCGAGGCACAGACGGCTTCGGCCGCGACTGGTCGGGCCTGCCCGACCTGGTGCCGCCCTACTGCGCCGTGAAGGTCACCGGCGCCCTGTTCCACACCCAGGGCGGCCTCGCCGTGGATGGCACCGCGCGGGTGCTGCGAACCGACGGCACGCCGCTCCCCAATCTTTTTGCGGCAGGAGGCGCCGCGGTGGGGGTGTCGGGACCGGACGCCTCCGGCTATCTTTCCGGCAACGGGCTTCTGACCGCCGTGGTGCTGGGACGCATCGCCGGCCATGAGGCGGCCCACCTCGTCAGCGCCGAACCCCGAGAGCCCCCATGCCCGTCGACCTCAAGGCCCTGAAGCCGCTTCTCGCCCGCGTCAGCGCCACCCCGCCGGGCAAGACCGCCGACGCCTGGATGGCGGCCGCCTGCCCGGGCGCAAGCGCGGCCGACAGGCAACTGATCGCCGTCGCGCTGGCTGCGCTGCCGAAGCCCGCCTTCAGCCGTGACGCCACCCGCATTCCGGCGCTGCAGAAGATCCTGAAGAAGGAGAAGCTAGCGGCCTTCCTCGTGCCGCGGGCCGACGAGCATCAGGGCGAATATCTCGTCGCCCGCGCCGAGCGGCTGAAATGGCTCACCGGCTTCACCGGATCGGCGGGCTTTGCCATCGTCCTGCAGAAGGAGGCCGCGCTCTTCGTCGACGGCCGCTATACCCTGCAGGCGCCGGCCGAGACGGACGCCTCCGTCATCACTTGCCGCCACTTCAAGAAGCCGCCCGCCATCGAATGGCTCGCGGCCAAGGTGAAGACGGGCGATCGCATCGGCTTCGATCCGCGCATCACGCCGGTCAGGGAGGCCGAGTGCTGGCGCGAGGCTCTCGGCAAGGCGGGTGCCGCGCTCGTGGCGCTCGACACCAACCCCATCGACGCGATCTGGACCGGCCAGCCCGGCGATCCCTATTCCGCCATCCATGCCCAGCCGCTGAAATTCGCCGGTGAGGCGAGTGGCGACAAGCGCGCCCGCATCGGTCAGGAGATTGCTGCGCGCGGCGCCAGAGCGGCTGTGCTCAACCAGCTCGACTCCATCGCCTGGCTGCTCAACGTGCGCGGCGGCGACACCCCGGCGACGCCGCTGGTCCAGAGCTTCCTGATCCTCGCCGCCGATGGCCACGCCACCTGGTTCGTCGACCAGGCGAAGTTCACGCCGGGCCTTGCCGCCCATCTCGGCAACGGCGTGACCGTGCGCCCCCTGGAGGCTTTCGCCGAGGGGCTGCAGGAATGGTCCGGACAGGCGGTGACCATCGAACCGGAGACTGCGACTGCCTGGATCGCCGACCGGCTGACGGCGGCGGGCGCCACCCTGATCCATGGCCAGGATCCGTCGGTCCTGCCCAAGGCGCGCAAGAACCGGGTGGAACTCGCCGGCACCCGCAAGGCGCATATCCGCGATGGCGCCGCCATGGCGCGCTTCCTCCACTGGGTCGACCGTGAGGCTGTGGGTCAGGGCGAACTCGCTGTCATGGCGAAGCTGGAGGAGATCCGCGGCGCCGATTCCCTGCACCGCGGCGCCAGCTTCACCACCATCGCCGGGGCCGGTTCGAACGGCGCCATCGTTCATTATCGGTCCTCGCCGGCGACCGAACGGAAGGTCGAGAAGGGGACGTTCCTGCTCGTCGATTCCGGCGCACAATATCTGGACGGCACCACCGACATCACCCGCACCATCGCCGTGGGCGGCGTGCCGAAGCGTCTCAAGGAGCACTATACCCTGGTCCTCAAGGGTCATATCGCGGTCGCCACCGCCCGCTTTCCTGCGGGCACCGGCGGCATCGCCATTGACGGTTTCGCCCGCCGTGCACTCTGGCAGGCCGGCCTCGACTTCGACCACGGCACCGGCCACGGCGTCGGCGTCTATCTCGGTGTGCACGAGGGGCCGGCGCGCATCTCGCCCCTGTCGCAGGTCCCGCTCGAACCCGGCATGATCCTGTCCAACGAGCCCGGCTTCTACGAGACCGGCTCGCATGGCATCCGCCTCGAAAACCTGGTCGTGGTCACTGAAAGCGCCAAGCCGGGCTTCCTGGAATTCGAGACGATCACCTTCTGCCCCTTCGACCGCCGTGCCATCGTGGCGGGGCTGCTCACCGCGGCCGAGCGGCAATGGCTGGATGCCTATCACGCACGGACCTGGAGCTTGCTGGAGGGGCGCCTGACCGGTGCCGACCGCGCCTGGTTGAAACGCATGACCGCGCCACTATGATCGACCTGCCGCCGGTTTGACGTGCAGTCGCATCCAAAAGTTGCATTTTCTCGGCAAGGTCGGTCGTATCGTACCGTTTTGTTAACGGCAATCCCCGATGGTTTGAGTGAAATTCATTCACTCGGGGCTACCATGCATTTTCTGTCTCGTCTCCCTCTGGCCGCGCGGGTTGCCGCTCTTGCGGCCCTGGTCATTGCCGCCGTCGGCCTCGGTTCCGGCTTTTATGCCGTGTCGCAGATCGACGCCCGCATGGCCGAGATCGTCGAAGGCCAGGTCACCGACCGCAGCCTCCAGATGAGCCGTGCAGCAGAACTCGCGCTTCCCGACGGCAAGATGGATCGCGCCAGCGCGACCGGTCCGGTCGTGCGCATCCGCGCCAGCGCCCTGCCGGCCGAGGGCGATCACCGCATCGTCGATCACGCTGCCGACGGTGCGTCCCTGTTCCGCCGCGACCCGGCGACGGGTGACCTGATCCGCTTCTCGTCGTCCGTGCGCGACCCGCAGGGCAACCGCGTCATGGGCTCGCGCATCCCGGCCTCCTCGCCCATCGCGCAGGCGATCGGCCGTGGCGAGGTGCTGACCGACCACATCGTCGTGGGCAACATCCCGCGCATCGCCCGCTATGTGCCGATCGTGACACCCGATAACCGCATCCTCGGCGCGCTCGGCGCCGGAGTCAGCAAGGCCAATGCCGACGCCTCCGCCGCCAGCATGCGGGAAGGCGTGATCATCGCCATGGCCCTGCTGGCCATCATCGCCGCGGTCGGCGTGTTCTTCCTGCTGACCTACTTCCTCAAGCCGGTGCGCGAGGCCGCCGCTGCGATCAACGGTCTCGCCGAGGATCGCGCGGTCGACATGACGCGCCATGCCGCCCGTCAGGACGAGATCGGTCTCATCGCCCGCGCCGTCGGCGGTCTCGCCCAGAGCCTCGCCGAGCGTGCGCAGATGCGCAGCGCCGAAGACCAGCGCAGTGCCGCCGAACTGGCGCGGCGCGCGGCGATGGAAACGGCCGTCAGCCATTTCGACCAGGCCATCGGCTCCGTCATGGACCGCGTCGCGTCGCGCGCCGTCTCCGTGACGGGCGCCACCGGTACAGTCACTGCCGCTGGCGAAGCAGCCGAGACTGGCGTGCGCGAGACCGTGCAGGCGACCGAGGAGACCCTTCACCGCGTCACCGGCATCGCCGGTGCAACGGAGGAGCTCAACGCCGCCATCGTCGAGATCCGCCGCCAGACCGAAGAGGCCATGAAAGTGTCCTCCGAGGCGACGCAGGCGGTGGAATCGGCCTCCAGCGATGTCTCCGGTCTCGCCGCCATGGGCGAGAAGATCGGCGCCGTCGTCGAACTGATCCGCGCCATCGCCGAGCAGACCAACCTCCTGGCCCTCAACGCCACGATCGAGGCCGCCCGTGCCGGCGAGGCCGGCCGCGGCTTCGCCGTGGTCGCCTCGGAAGTGAAGCAACTCGCCTCCCAGACCGCCCGTGCCACCGAGGATATCGCCGCCCAGGTCGCCTCCATCCAGCAGGCGACCGGCCGCAGTGTCGCCTCGATGGGCGGCATTACCGAGACAGTCGTGCGCATGCGCCGGGCCAGCGAGGCCATCTCCACCGCCATCGACCAGCAGGCCCAGGCGACTCAGGAGATCGGCGTCAGCGTCGAGGGCACCGCTTCTGTCGCCCAGACCGCGGGCAAGTCCATCGGTACCGTGTCGGAGCGCCTGAAGGCGACAGGGTCAGCGATGGGCGCACTCAACGATGTGGCCAAGGGCCTCGAGGGCGACATTGCCGGCCTTCGCCAGGCGGTCGGCGCCTTCCTCAAGGAGGTCAAGGCGGCCTGAGCCTCGGTCCGCCTTCCAGATCTCTCAGCGATGGCCGGGCAATGCCCGGCCATCGTCGTTTTAAACGGCCTCAGCCGGCGAAGGCCTTCTCCACCGCCGCGGCCATGCGCAGCAGCCTGCGGTCCTGCCCGGCCAGCGCTGTCAGCATGAAGCCGACGGGAAGGCCCTTCACTTGAGGGCAGGGGAGCGAGATCCCGGTGAAGGTGAAGATGTTGCCGACGGTGGTGTTGCGCAGCAAGAGGCCGTTGGCGGTCCAGAACTGGTCGTCGGAGGCGATCAGATCGGAAATCTTCGGCGCCCGGATCGGCGTGGTCGGCAGGATGAGGGCGTCGATATCGGCAAGCCTGTCGCGCATCCGGGCGACCAGTTCCGCCCGCTTGTTGACCAGGCGGATATAGTCCGGGGCGGCAGCCTTGGCACCGATCCGTACCCGCGCGAGCACGCGCGGGTCGAAGTCCCGCGCCCTTTCCTCCATCCATTCCGCATGCACGGCGGCCGCCTCCATGGCGACAAAGGGGGCTTTCGCCATGGCGTCGGCGAGTTCCTGCAGGAGGTCCTCGATCGAGATGTCGGAGATGCGGACGCCGGCCCTGGTGAGGCGGGCGGTGGAGGCCTCGAAAGCCTGTTCGACCTCCGGCTCCATCTGACTGAACAGGCGACCGCGCGGGATCGCCAGCCTGAGCCCTGCCAGGGGAGCGGGCGTCAGTGTCCAGGGCTGCTCGCCGGCGAGGACCGCGTCGGTGGCGGCGCAGTCGGTGACGGTCTTTGCCAGCGGTCCGATCGTGTCGAGCGCGTAGGAGAGGGGGAAGGCGCCTTCCAGGGGAATCCGGCCATAGGTCGGCTTGAACCCGACGCAACCGTTCAGCGCCGCGGGAATGCGGATCGACCCGCCGGTATCCGAGCCGAGGCCCATGCGGGCGGTGCCCTCGGCGGCCGAGACGCCGGCGCCCGACGACGATCCGCCGGGAACACGGCTCTTGTCGGCGGCATTGCCGGGCGTGCCGAAATGCGGATTGATGCCGATGCCCGAGAAGGCGAATTCGCTCATGTTGGTCTTGCCGACGATGACCACGCCGGCCTGGCGCAGGCGCGCTACCGTCGGTGCATCGGCACTCGCCGCCGGCTGCGAGCGCAGGATGGTGGAGCCCGCCGTGGTCACCTCGCCGGCAACGTCGAACAGGTCCTTGATCGAGATGACCCAGCCATCGAGCGGCGACAGTTTCACGCCGGCCCTCGCGCGCGCATCGGCGGCGTCCGCCTCGGCCCGCGCCCGCTCTGCATAGACCTTGGTGTAAGTGACCCGGCCGTCGGATGAGGGGTCATCGATGCGGGCGAGCGAGGCTTCGAGTGCATCGCGGACGGAGGTAGGCATAGACGGCACTCCAGGCGGGTTCGGGATGGGGACTGTCGGCAATGGCAATGGTTCAGGTCAAGGCCGGGTGTGCCGGCGGAGGTCCCGCTCAAACCGGTTCGGTGCCGCACCATTCGGCGACGAACAGCGCCATCGACTTCGTCGCCTTGCGCAGGCTCTCGATGGAGAAGCGCTCGTCGAAGCCGTGAACGCGCTCCGCCGAGGGGCCGTAATTGAGCGTCGGGATCTTGTCGAAGAGCGCATAGACCCGCCCGTCGAGATAGGCGGGCGTGACGCTCTCCTTGAGCGGCTCGCCCCAGGCGCGCTGGTGGGCCCGCGCCAGCACAGCCTCGGCCTCGGAGCCGGGCGCGAGGATATAGCCCTCGGTGGTGAAGCCGTTCCAGGCGATCTTCGGCGGGTTGTTGGCGAGAAAGCGGTCCGCGCGCGCCGCCTTGGAGATCGTGTCCTCGATGGCGCGCATCATCTCCTGCGGTGTCTCGCCGGGAAAGATCGAGATGCGGCAGTCGACCGTGCACCATGCCGGCACGGAGGAGGCCCAGTCGCCGCCCTTGATCTTGCCGATATTGAGATTGATCGGGTGTGGCTCGTCCTTGAAGAGCGGGTGGTTCGGCGTCTTGGTGTTCCAGAACGCCTCGAGTTCGCGCAGCTTGCCGATGATGCCGAAGGCCGCCTCGATGGCGTTCTGGCCTGCGCCCGCCTCGCGCACATGGACCGGATGGCCCTGCACGGTGAACTGGAACCAGACGACGCCGACATTGCCGCGGGTGATCTTGCCCTGGCTCGGCTCGGGGGTCAGTGCCGCCTCGGCCTTGTAGCCACGCAGGTGGCACTGCAGCGCCCCGTTGCCGGTCGATTCCTCCTCGACCACGGATTGCACATAGACGGTTGCTGCCGGCTGCAGGCCCGTCCGCCTCAGGGCGTCAAAGACGGCGACCATGGCCCCGTGGCCGGCCTTCATGTCGCCGGCGCCGCGGCCGTAGAACCAGTCGCCGTCGATGCGCGGCTCGTAGGGCGGCGAGGTCCACATCTCCAGCGGCCCGGGCGGCACGATGTCGATATGACCCTGCATGATCAGGCTGCGGCCGGTCTCCGCCTTCGGACGGTGGATGCCGACGACTATCGGCGCGGTCGAGTGGGTGTCGGAAAAGGGCGAACCGCCGGGATGGCGTTTGATCGCCTCCTCGTCCATGGCGAAGCGCTCCATGGCGAAGCCGCGCTTGCGCAATTCCTGGAACACGAAGTCCTGCACCGCATGCTCGTCGCCGCGCTGGGAGGGATAGCGCACCAGCGTCTTCAGATAGTCGAGCTGGGCATCGAACCCGTCATCGACGGCCTTGACGATACGGTCGGCGAGGGCGGGATCGAGGGCCATGGGCTTTGCTCCGGGCAGAGGTCGATGAAGGTGAGGGTCAGGACGCGATCGGCTCGGTGCCGCACCATTCGGCGACGAAGAGCGCCATCGTCCGGGTGACTCGGCGCATGCTGCTGATCGAGAAACGCTCGTCGAAGCCGTGGATGTTCTCCGAGATCGGGCCGTAGCAGAGCGCCGGAATCTTGTCGTAGAGGGCATAGACGCGGGTATCGAGATAGCCCGGCGTGACGAGATCCTGCAGCTTTCTGCCGGTCGCCGTCTCGTGGGCGCGCGCGAGAACGGCTTCCGCCTCCGACCCCGGCTGCAGCGCATAGCCTTCGGTGGTGAAGCCGGTGAAGGTGACGCGGGGTGGATTGTTGGCAAGGAACCTGTCGCCCCGCGCCGCGCCCATGACCGCCTCTTCGATGGCGCGCATCATCGTGTCGGCGCGCTCGCCCGGATAGATCGCGATGCGGCAGTCGATGGCGCACCAGGCCGGCACCGAGGAGGCCCAGTCGCCACCCTCGATCATGCCGATGTTCAGGTTGATCGGATGGTCGACAGATTCGAAGTGGCGGAACTCGTTTTTCCTGGCATTCCAGCGGGCCTCGAGGTCGCGCAACGCGCGGATGACGCCCTGCGTCGCCTCGATGGCATTCTGCCCGGTCCCCGCCTGGCTGACATGCACGGGAAGGCCGGCCACCGCGACCCGGAACCAGACGACGCCGGTATTGGCGCGGATGAGCTTCTCGTCCTCCGGTTCGGGGATCAGCACCGCATCGGCCCTGTAGCCGCGCAGGTGGCACTGGAGCGCGCCGTTGCCGGTGGATTCCTCTTCCACCACGGATTGGACCGTGACGGTCGCCGCAGGCTGCAGCCCGATGCTGGCCAGCGCGTCGAAGACCGCGAACATGGCGGCATGGCCGGCCTTCATGTCGGCGCCGCCGCGGCCATAGAACCAGTCGCCTTCGCTGTGCGGTTCGAAGGGATCGCGCGACCACAGGTCCCGCGGTCCCGGCGGCACAACGTCGACATGGCTCTGCAGGATCAGCGTGCGGCCGGTCTCGGCCCGCGGCCGGTGGATGCCGACGACGATCGGCGCGTCGGAATGCTCCGCCGTCACCGGCGAGCCGCCGGGATGGCGGGCGAGGGCCGCTGGCTCCATGGCGAAGCGCTCGGTGGCCCAGCCGCGGCGCTTCATCCCGGCGAGCACGAAATCCTGGCATGCGTGCTCGCGGCCGCGCGTCGAGGCAAAGCGGATGAGATCGGCCGTCAGCGCCATCTGGCGGTCGAATCCGGCATCGACGGCGGCGACGATTTGGTCGGCGAGGGTGGGATCGAGAGGCATGGTGGCTCCAGCGGGGAGAGCGAGCCTAGCCGCGCGCTACGGCCGAGCAACCATCGCCGGCGCAGCCGTGCTGCGCGCCCGGCGACGTATCGCGCAGCGGGGCGGCCTCGGACTGAACCAGGCGGCTTGCATGGAAGGACGCACGTCCCTGATGCCACTCTCCGAGGCCTGTTGCGCCTTTGCAAGCCACCCCGCCATACGCTGCCCTTGCCTCGGCCCGCCATCCGGGGAACATGGCGCAATCCTCTCCAGCCCGGTCGAATCCCGTCATGAAAGCCGTCTTCACCGACCTGCACAAAGGCCATGACCCCAAGCGCTTCATCCTGCGCGGCAAGTTTGCTCAAGGAGAAGAGCGCCCGGAGCGCGCCGAGCGGCTCACGGCAGGCCTGAAGGCGGGAAACCACCAAACGATGCCGAGCGAGACCTTCGGCCAGGGACCGCGGCTCGGCGTCCATTCCGTCGATTATCTGCGCTTCGTGGAGGAGGCCGCTGCCGAGTGGAAAACGCTCGCCGACGCCTCCGACGAGGTGCTGGGCAATGTCCATCCCGTCCGCCGCGGCGGCACCATGCCCGCCTCCATCACCGGCCGCGCGGGCTGGTACATGCAGGACATGGCCTGCGGCATCGGGCCCGATACCTGGCTCGCCGCATCTTCGGCGACCGATGTCGCGGTGACCGCCGCCGAACTCGTCATCGAAGGCGAGCGCGCCGCCTATGCGCTATGCCGGCCGCCCGGCCACCACGCCTATCGCGATGCCGCCGGCGGCCATTGCTTCCTCAACAACACCGCCATCGCGGCGCAATATCTGCGCGCGGTCCACGACCGGGTGGCGATCCTCGACATCGACATCCACCACGGCAACGGCACGCAGGACATCTTTTACGACCGTGCCGATGTCCTGACCGTCTCGGTCCATGCCGATCCGTCGCGCTTCTACCCCTTCTTCTGGGGCTATGGGCATGAGCGCGGCAGCGGGGCCGGCGAGGGAGCCAATCTCAACCTGCCGATCCCGGTCGGGTCGAGCGATGAAGCCTATGTCGCAGCGGTGGAGGCTTCGGCGAAGACGATCGCCGCCTTCACGCCGGGCATGCTGGTGATCGCCCTCGGCCTCGACGCCTCCGCCGACGATCCTTTCGGCGGCGCCAAGGTGACAGCGGCCGGGTTCCGCCGCGCCGGCGAGGCCATCGCGCGGATGGGCCTGCCGACGCTCTTCGTGCAGGAAGGTGGCTATCTCTCCGACCAGCTCGGCCCCAATCTCACGGCCGTGCTCGGCGGGTTCGAAGCCGTCGCGTGATCAGCCCTGGCGGGTCGAGACCGGACAGGTGTTCATGCCGAGCAGCGTATAGGCCGGGCACCAGCCGAGCGCCGCCGTGGCCAGCGGAACGATGCCGATCCAGCCGAGCCAGTTGTAGCCGGTCGCCGGAACGCCGGTGATCGCAAAGAGCAGCAGGGCGATGCCGGCGACGATGCGCAGGACGCGGTCGATGCCGCCAATATTGGTGCTGAACATGGGAGCCTCCGTCAGGGGCGCCGGCGGAAGAGCCGGTGCCAATGAGCGCATGAGACGCTCTTTCCCCGTTCCTGTCGGTGACCTGGTCACACGGCGCGGGCAAGTCTGGCGAGCTTTTCCGGTGCGGTGATCCGGATCACGCCGCGGCCGAGCGCCACCATACCCTCCTGCTCCAGGGCCTTCAGCGCCCGGCTCACCACCTCGCGCGCCGACCCCAGTTCGACGGCGAGGTCGTGATGGGTCGCGGTGACGGCCCCGTCAGCGGCCCGCTCGACCAGCGTTTCCGCCAGCCGGCGGTCGAGGCGGCGGAAGGCGAGTTCCTCGAAGGTCATGATGAGGTCGGCCACCCGCGTCGCATAGCTTTCCAGCACGGCATTCCGGAAGGCTGGCGACGAGCCGAGGAGGTCGTGGAACAGCGGCGCGGGGATTGCGACGGCGGTGACGGCGCTCTCGCAGAGAGCCTCGGCCGCATAGGGCTCGTGCTTGAGCAGGCAGGACGTCGTCAGGACGCAGCTCTCGCCGGCCGAGACCCGGTAGAGCACGATCTCGCGGCCGGATTCGGCGACGATCTGCACGCGCACGCAGCCCTCGAGCACAATGAGATAGGCTTCGCATGGCGTCCCCGGTGCGAAGGGATGTCCGTCCTTGGGCATGTGGAGGATCCGCGCCCGCCGGGCGATTTCCTGGCGCGACACGGCGTCCAGCCCTGCAAAGGTGCCGATGCGGTCGAGCCAGGCCGCGGCCGGGCCGGCAGGGTTGGCGTGTTGTTCCATGGCTGCGAGCCTGAGCCATTGGAGCGTCGGGTTCAAGCCGGCCGGGTCCTTGACACCCGGGGCGCGGCCCGCTCCCCTTGACCCGATAAGGTCGCGGCCGAACGCGGCGGGAAGGAAACGCAGCCGTGAGACCCGAGGGCAGGGGGCCGCTGGACTCCCTCTATTTTGCCTATCCGCATTTTGCAGCCGAACGCGCGGCCGAACTCGACGGCGAGCGTACGGTCCACCCGGTGGTCATCGTTGGCGCCGGGCCGATCGGCATGACCGCCGCCCTGACGCTGGCGCGCTACGGCGTCCGCTCCCTCGTCATCGACGCCAAACCCACCTTCAACGACGGCAGCCGGGCCACCTGCATCGCGAGGTCCAGCTTCCACATCTTCGACCGGATCGGTGCCGTCGACGCCTTTCTCGCCAAGGCTCTCGGCTGGACGACGGGCCGCAGTTCCTATCGCGGCCGGGAGATCTACCGCCTGACCATGCCGGATTCCGACGACGAGAAATTCCGGCCGATGTACAATCTGCAGCAGCAGTACACCGAGCAGTTCCTCTACGACGCCTGTATGGCGAGTGGCCATGTCACCTTCCGCTGGCAGAGCGAGGTGACGGCCACCGACAACCGCCCCGGCGATGTGACCCTGACGGTGGCGAGCCCGCACGGGTCCTATCCGCTCGCCGCCGCCTTCGTGCTTGCCGCCGACGGCGCCCGCAGCGCCATGCGGGGGCAACTCGGCCTGCGCCTAAAGGGCGACAATTACGAGGGGCGCTACGTCATCGCCGATGTGAAGATGGCCTTCGATCACCCGACCGAGAGGCGCGCCCTGTTCGATCCGGCCTCCAATCCCGGCGGCACCGTGCTGATGCACAAGCAGCCGGACGCCATCTGGCGCGTCGACTACCAGTTGCGCGAGGGCGAGAGTCCGGAAGAGGCGGTGCGCGAGGCAACGATCCGTGCCCGGGTCGGCGCCATCCTCGCCGATCTCGGCCATGCCGGGCCCTGGGAACTCGAATGGTGGTCGATCTACACCGCCAACACCCTCGCCCTTGACGACTACCGCCATGGCCGCGTGATCTTCATCGGTGACAGCGCCCATATCGTGCCGATCTTCGGCGTGCGCGGCCTCAATAACGGGCTTGCCGACGCCCAAAACATCGGCTGGAAGCTCGCCTATGTGCTGAACGGCGCCGCCGATGCACGTCTCCTCGACAGCTACTCGCCCGAAAGGCGCGGCGCCACGCTCGACGTCTTCGCCAATGCAACCAAGAGCACGCGCTTCATGACGCCGCCGACATCAGGTCACCGGCTGGTGCGCGAGGCGGTGCTGTCCCTCGCCCTCAGCGAGGATTTCGCCAAGGCCTTCGCCAATCCACGCCAGATGCAGCCCTATACCTATGGCGCGAGCCCGCTGACGCCCTTCGCCGGCCGTGACGCGGACTTCGTCGGCGGACCGGTCTCAGGCGCCGCCCTGGCCAATGTCCGCCTTGCCGACGGCTTTCTGTCCGATCACCTCGGAGACGGCTTCACAGCGCTGATCTTCGCGGATGGGGCGGTGCCGGGCGAGACCGCGGCGCTGGTCGCGACGCTGGCGGCGCGCGAGCCGCGCCTGCGCGCCCTGATCGTCGGCGGCACGCTCGACCATCCCTGCGCGGTTCCGCTCGCCGATCCCGGCGGTCGCCTCGCCCGCGCCTATGACGCGCTTCCCGACACGGTCTATCTCGTCAGGCCTGACCTCCATGTTGCCGGCCGATGGCGGCTGGCGGTCCCGGCCGAGATCCTTGCCACCCTCGAAGCCGGTCTCGGGAGATCGTCATGACCGCCACGCCGCCGCCCGCGCCACTTGCCTTCGAGGCGCTGGAGCGCGTCTACGACCAGCTCGCCGCGGCCATCGACCAGGCCGGGGAGGCGCATGAGGCGCTGTTCCTGACGAAGCTCGTCATGGTCATGGCCCATCGGGCAGGCGAGGGGCTCGACTTCGGCGGCTGCGTCGCGACGGCGCTGGAGAACCTCGGCCTTCCCGCTCAGACCCTGTCGTGATCCGGGGGAGCGGCATCCTGAGCCCCGCCGGTCGGGTCCGCGCCGCGGCCCCGGAACCCCATGGCGAGCACGTAGAGCTCCTTGGAATCGGCGCGGCTCGCCTGCGGCTTGATGTGCTTCACCGTGGCGAAGTCGCGCTTCAGGTCGCCGAGGAGGTCGCCCTCGGTGCCGCCCTGCAGAACCTTGCAGAGGAAATGGCCGCCAGGGGCCAGAACCTCGCGGGCGAAGTGGATGGCGAGCTCGGCGAGATAGATGATCTTGATCTGGTCGGTCTTGCGGTGGCCCGTCGCATTGGCCGCCATGTCGGAGAGCACCACATCGGCCTCGCCGCCGAGCATCTCCTTCAGCCGCAGCGGCGCCTCGTCGGTGGTGAAATCGCCCTTCATGAAGGCAACGCCGGGGACGGGATCAACGTCGAGAAGGTCGATCCCGACGATCTTGCCGCGGCCCTGCTCGAGGCCGATGCGCTTGGCGGCCACCTGGAGCCAGCCGCCCGGCGCCGCGCCGAGGTCGACGATGCGCTGGCCGGGTTTCAGGAGCTTTGCCCGGTCGTCGATCTCGATCAGCTTGAAGGCGGCGCGCGAGCGCCAGCCCTCGCGCTTGGCGCGGGCGACATAGGGGTCGTTGAGCTGGCGCTCGAGCCATTTCTGCTGGCTGGTGGTGCGCTTCTTGGCGGTCTTGAGTCGCACTGCGAGCTCGCGGCCGCCGCCGGTCTTCGTCGTCATCTGGCGCCTCCCGATCCGGCGGGCCTGTCCTGCTCGCGGTGGTGAAAGGGTCGCCGCCACACCCCGTCCTGACGCATCAGGCTGACGAGGATCCCCTCGCGCAGGCCCCGGTCGGCAACACGCAGCCGCTGGCAGGGGAAGTGCCGGCGCATGCCTTCCAGAATGGCGCAGCCGGCAAGAACGAGGTCGGCCCGCTCGGCCCCGATGCAGGGATGGGCGATGCGGTCGTCGTAGGTCATGGCGAGCAACTGATCGAGGATGACGTCGACCTCGTCGGCCGCGAGCCAGGCCCCGTCGACGCGGCGGCGGTCATATTTAGGCAGGCCGAGATGGACCCCGGCGAGCGTCGTCACCGTGCCCGACGTGCCCAGCATGTGGAGGTGCTCGATCTGCGCCTGGATCGCCTTGCGATGGGCGAAGGGCTCGACCATGGCGGCGACCTCGTCGACCATGCGCCCGAAGCTCTCGCGCGTGACATGCTTGCCGTCATGCCGTTCGGCGAGCGTGACGACGCCGACCGGCAGCGAGGTCCAGCCGAGGATCTCGGCCGTCGGCGGGCCGCCCTGCCGGCCAGGGCCGCGCGGCAGCAGCCAGACGATTTCGGAGGAGCCGCCGCCGATGTCGAAGAGGATGACACCGCGAGAACGCGGATCGGCCAGCGGCACGCAGCCCTGGGCGGCCAACTGCGCCTCGGTGCCGCGGTCGACCACCTCCAGGGCCAGCCCGGTCTCCTCCTTCACGCGGGCGATGAAGTCGGCGCCGTTCACGGCCTGGCGGCAGGCTTCGGTGGCGATGAGCCGGGCGCGTGCCACCTGGCGGTCTCGCAGCTTGATGCGGCAGACCTTGAGCGCCTCGACGGCGCGGTCCATGGCGGCGTCGCTTAGCCGGCCGGTCTGCGCCAGGCCCTCGCCCAGCCGTACGATTCGGGAAAAGGCGTCGACGACGCGAAAACTCGCGCCCTCGGGCTTGGCCACCAGCAGGCGGCAATTATTGGTTCCGAGATCCAGCGCGGCATAGAGCCTGCGCGGCCGATGCGGCTGATGGCCGCGGGATTCGCCCGCATGCCCTTCCGCGACCGGACGCACGCCCGAATCTCCCGGCGAACCGCGAGGCGGCTCGTGGGTCATGGCGACCTTTCCCGCCGGTGGCCGGAACGCAGGGGCGCTCGACGGACGACCGACTGATCTGTTCAGTTGGACATGAGTGTATCAGGGCGGGGGCCGGCTGCAAGCCGTCTGCCAGGGGCAACCAAAAAGGCTGCCGGCCGGGGCTTGAACAGCCCGGCGCAATCGACTATCACCGCGCCTCGCGTCGGCATCGCGCCTCCTCGGGAGCGTTGCTGGGGGATAGTTCAACGGTAGAACATCGGACTCTGACTCCGAGAATCTTGGTTCGAATCCAGGTCCCCCAGCCAGATTTTTCCCAATTATCACAGTCTGTTGAATTCAGTTGGCCGCAAGTCGCGCCCGAATTCTCGACAGCGTCTGTACGCCTTCAATGCCACCGGTCTGACTGCCGAGGATCGCTGTCCCGGATCGATACCTATCAACCCTAAGCGCCAATCGGCCTGACCCGTCGCCCGCGAGCGGGCAAGAGCCCGCCGTAAGGTGAGGCGAGACGGTTGTCCATTCTCGATTCCCGCCGGAGCCGAGGGCACCATGGCGATGGTGTCACCCGGCCAGCGAGTCGATGGGTTATACGCAGCGTGCCGGACCGAACCCGCGAGAGAGGTCGCCAGAATTCTCTAGGGAAGCCTGTCCGGGCCGGTGCGGGCTTGTAGAGGCCGCGATACACTGGTTATAGAACAATTGAAGCCGGAGGCCATTGGAGACTCTTCGGCACAGGGAGACGCGATCCATGAAGATGACCCGCCGAACGGGCCTCAAGACCTTGGCGATGGGCGCCACTCTGGCGCTCGGCGCCGCCCCGGCCCTGGCCCAGACCCAGGTGACCTTCCAGCATCCGATCGGGATCAACAGCCACTACGGTGCCGGCACGACCGCCTTCAAGGAAACCTTCGAGCGGCTGACCAACAACCGCTTCCGCGTGATTTATCAGCGCAACGACAACGAGCGCGAGACGATCGAGGCCGTCCAGATCGGCACCATCGAGTGCACCATCACCTCGACGGGCCCGGTCGGCAATTTCGTGCCGGAAACCCGCAACCTCGACGTGCCGTTCCTGTTCCGTGACACCGCCCATGCCCGCGGCGTGCTGGACAGCCCGATTGGCCAGGATCTGCTGCAGCGCTTCCCCGCGCGCGGCATCTTCGCGGTGGCCTGGCTCGAGAACGGCTTTCGCCACATGACGAACAGCCGGCGCGAGGTGAACACACCTGCCGATGTGCGCGGCCTGAAGGTGCGGACGATGGAAAACCCGGTGCACATGCGCGCCTTCCAGACGCTCGGCGCGCTGCCGACGCCGATGGCGTTCAGCGAACTGGTACCGGCGTTGCAGCAGGGCACGGTCGATGGGCAGGAAAACCCGATCCCGGTCATCCTGAACAACAACCTGAACCAGGTGCAACGGTACCTGACGCTGACCGGCCACGTCTATTCGCCGGCGCTGCTGCTCTGCAACCCGGCCTTCGTGAACCGGCTTAACGCGCAGGATCGCGCGGCGCTCGTGCAGGCCGGCCGCGATGCGGCTGTGGCGAACCGCGCGCGCGTCACCTCCGACGAGCAGACCGGCGTCGAAGAACTGCGTCGCCGCGGCATGACCGTGGTGACGCAGGTGGACAGTGCCGCTTTCCAGGCCGCGCTGACCTCTGGCGCCGCGCAGATCGAGCAGGGTCTGGACAGCGCTCTGCTCAGCCGCATCCGAGAGTGGCGCCCGGGCTCGTGAGCCTGGCTGAACTGGCCTGACCGGGGGCGCAGGGCTCGAAACCCTGCGCCCCCTTTCCTTGCCGCTCTGGAGAATCGATGAACGCGATCAATGTCATGCCCCTGCAGGTGACCGCCGTTGCGACGCTGGCTGCCGTGGGCTTCGCCTTGTGGGCGGGCCACCCTGATGGTCAGCCCGGCAGCGCGCGCGCCTTGGCGCGCCGCGCCGTTCTGACCCTCGATCGCGTCACGACCGAGATCGCGGCGATTGTCGCCTGCCTCGCAATGACGGTCGCCGTGGCCGCCGGGGCCTGGCAGGTCGTCGCCCGTTTCGCGACGGAAACACCCTCCTCCTGGTCGGAAGCTCTGGTGCGGGTCGCTCTGATCTGGATGGCCTATCTTGGCGTGGCGGTTGCGCTGCGCGCGGGAGCGCTGGTCTCGATCGATGTCGCGCATCGCTTCACGAGCGGCGCCTTGCAGCGGACGATCGAAGCGATGTCTCTGGCCTGCGTGCTCTCCTTCCTGGGCGTGATGTTCTGGTTCGGTTGGGCCATGACCGAACGCGTCCAGTTCCAGACCATCGCCGGCCTCGAGTTCTCGATGGCCTATGCCTATGCCGCCATCCCGCTGGGTGCGCTGCTGGCCATGGTGGGCGCGATGGCGCATTTCCTCGACCGCCGGTCGGAAGAGCTGGAGAACGCGTCATGAGCGGCATGATGCTCACCGTGATGCTGGTGCTGTTTGCAACCAGCGTCCCGGTTGCGGTGGCGATCGGCCTGGCCGCCGTGGTCGGGCTCACCGGCTACACCAATTTCCCGCTGATCGTGGCGGCGCAGCAGCTTTTCATCGGTCTCGACCGCTTTCCGCTGGCGGCGATCCCCTTCTTCATCCTGGCCGGTAACCTGATGGATGTCGGCGGCATCTCCCGCCGGCTGGTGGATTTCGCGAAGTCGATCGTGGGCGGCATCCAGGGAGGGCTGCCTGCGACCTGCGTCCTGACCTGCATGATCTTCGCCGCGATCAGCGGTTCGTCGGTCGCGACCACCTTCGCAATCGGCGCGATCATGATCCCGGCGCTGGTGCGCGCGGGGTACCCCGTAGCCTTCGCCGCTGCTCTGCAGGCGACCGCCGCCGAGCTCGGCGTGATCATTCCTCCCTCGATCCCGATGATCCTCTATGGCGTCAGCACGCAGACGAGCATTCCGGAACTGTTCATCGCAGGCTTCGGACCGGGGCTCCTCATCTCCAGCGCGCTGGTGGCGACCGTGCTGATCTGGTGCCGCATCAAGGGCTGGGGCAAGAACGATGGCGAAGGCCGGTTGCCCTTCCTGGTGGCAACGAAGCAGGCCGGCTGGGCGCTGTTGATGCCGGTGGTGGTGTTGGGCGGCATCTATGGCGGGATCACCACGCCAACCGAAGCCTCGGTGGTCGCGGTGGTCTATGCGATCATCGTCGGGGTCTTCATTCACCGGGAGATCCGGTTGCCCAACCTCTACCCCATCTTCAAGAAATCGGTGATCAGCTCCGCTGTCATCATGTTCATCATCGCCGCCGCGACGCTGTTCTCCTGGCTGCTCAACCGCCAGGGCGTTCCGGACATTGCAGCCGAATGGCTGGTCAAGACCTTCGACGATGCGAACTCCTACCTGCTGGCTGTGAACGTGTTCCTGTTCGTGGTCGGCATGTTCGTGGAGACCTCGGCCTCCATTATCGTGCTGGCGCCGATCCTGGCGGAGGCCGCGCAGCGGCTGGGCATCGACGGCGTCCACTTCGGCACGGTCATGGTGGTGAACCTGGCAATGGGGATGATCACGCCGCCCTTCGGCGTGAACCTCTTCGCTGCCGCGCAGGTCGCAGGCACCAGCATTGACAAGATGATGCGGTACCTGCCGGTGTTCATCGGCGTGATCTTTGGCTGCCTGATGCTGTTGTCCTACGTGCCCTGGATCACGCTGGCGCTGCCGACGCTCGTCTTCCGGTGAAGGGAGTGACCAGGTGAGGGGCCCGCGCCGATCACCGGCCAGCCGCCCTCACCCTCATCCTCGTGCAACGCGTCGCCAAGGCGGAGCGCGGCCTCACGCTCGCGGAAGGGGAGGGTGTGTTCGAACGGTTCGTCGCCAGCGGATGAAGTGGCTTCGCTCACTCGCAACGCTGACCCTCGGATAGGCTGCAGCGCCCGGCCTCGCGTTTGGAGAAACGTCAAAGCCGGCGCGCAAGGCTCGCGCCGGCAGGATGCCTCGGCCTCGCCCTTACCTGGGTCAGGCCGCCTGTACGTTCAGGCTCTCGAGGGTCTCGGCCAGCACCCCGATGCGGTTGCGGCTGGTCTCCAGCAAGGCGGAGATATCGGAAGACGAGGACGACGAGCGCGAGGCGAGCATCTTGACCTCCTGGGCGACGACGGCAAAGCCTTTCCCTGTCTCGCCCGCGCGCGCCGCCTCGATGGTCGCGTTGAGTGCCAGCAGGTTGGTCTGCTTGGCGATGGTCTCGATGGCGCTGGTGATGGCCCCGATCTGGTCGGCCGAACTGAGGACTTCCGCGAGGGCCTGGTTCGTCTGTTCCATGGCGCGGCGGCGATTGGTGATGTCGACGGCGCACATCAGGATCCGCTCCGGACGCCCCTCGATATCGTTCAGGACGGAGAAGATGGCCTCCAGCCAGACCGCCTCGTTGCGGATCCCGGGCCAGGCCAGTTCCCGCCGCACGGCCTCGCCATGCATCAGTCGGTTGCGATCGGTTTCGGCGAGCAGGTTCGACAGGGCGACCACCGGCCCGGACGTGACGCCCCGGCCGTCGAGAAAGCGATTGGCCATGATGAGCCGCCCATCATCGATGGACCATTCGGCCAGGGCGTTGTTCGCACTGATCGAGTCGATCTGCGCGGTCTTGGCGAGCGCGGCCTGCTTGGTCGGGGTAATGTCGTTCTGGATCGACACATAGCGCTCGATCTGCCCGCCGGCGCCGAAGACCGGGTTGATCGCCAGCGAGTTCCAGAACGGCTGGCCGTCCCGGCTGTAGTTGAGGATCTCGCAGTAGAAGGGCTCCCGGCGGCGCAGGTGCTCGGCGATGGCGGCGCGGGTTTCGGCGCTGGTGGCCGCCCCCTGGAGGAGGTCGCCGGGCTTGCGTCCCTTGACGTCCGCCGCCTTGTAGCCGGTCGTGCGTTCAAAGCCCGGATTGACATATTCGATCATGCCCGCCGCGTCGGTGATGATGACCGAGTTCGAGGTCTCGTTGGCGACGAGGGAGAGCAGGTGGAACTGCTCGCGCCGCCGCACGTCCGCTGTGATGTCGGAGGCGAACTTGACGATCTTGATCGCTCTGCCATCCGGGCCGAGGACCGGGTTGTAGGTCGCCTGCAGCCAGATGCGGCGACCGTCCTTGCCGCGCCGGCCGAACTCGCCTGACTTGAATTCGCCGCGGCCGAGCGCCGTCCAGAAGGCCGCATAACCCGGGCTATCGCCCTCGCTCTCGTCCACGAAAAGCCGGTGATGGCGGCCGACGATTTCGTCGAGACGATAGCCGACACATGCGAGGAAGATCTCGTTGGCGGTCTGGATTGTACCATCTGGTGCGAACTCAATCACCGCCTGGGACCGGTCGATCGCGCGCAATTTGCCCGCGGCATCGAGGCCCCGCATCTTCTCGGCGGTGATATCGGATGCAAATTTGACGATCTTGACCGGCTTCCCATCTGGACTGAAGACGGGATTGTAGGTCGCCTGCAGCCAGATCTCGCGCCCGTCCTTCGCCAGGCGGCGGAACTCCCCGGACTGGAACTCGCCGCGACCCAATGCCTGCCAGAACGCGCGGTAGGGGGCGCTATGAGCCACGTCAGACGGCATAAACATGCTGTGATGCCGCCCGGTGAGAAGCTCGGGCGCATAGCCGACGGTGGCGGCAAAATTCGCGTTGGCGGCGAGGATGGTGCCGTCGAGTGCGAACTCGATCACCGCCTGCGAACGGTCGAGCGCGGCGATTTTGCCGGCATCATCGGCCCGCAACCGTTTCAGTGCGCTGACATCGGTGGCGAATGTGACGATGCGGCCGACGCGGCCCAGCCAATTCCTGACCGGCATGTAGGTGGCCTGGATCCAGACGTCGCGACCATCACGGGCGATGCGGCGGAACTCGGCCTGCTGAAAGCGACCGGCGGCGAGGTCGGCCCAGAAGGTACGATAGCCGTCGGTATCCCGCTCGCTCGGGTCGATGAAGATGGAATGGTGACGACCCTGGAGCTCGTCGAGCCTGAAGCCCATGAGGGAAAGAAAATTGGCATTGGCCTTCAGGATCCTTCCGTCAGGCCTGAATTCGACGATGGCCTGGGACTGATCAACAGCACTGAGCAGCGCAAGGAAGGCCTTGGGCGACATTCTATTCTCCATTTGCGAAGTGTAAATTAGAGAATCTTTCTATCGCGCGACTCGTTAAGCAGTGTTTCCGGTTGCATGGGGCACGGTGTCGCAACCGTTCACGCAGGCATTTCAGTACATTTACTTTGGGATTTTGCGGTCTGCTTAGGGGCGCGCGAAATCGGCGAGCGCCGCCTGTATCGTCTCGCCGGCCCGTGGACAGCACTGCGCCGCAGGCTTCTGTCTCTCAAGAATCCCGGCCACCGCCACGATGGCGGCGATCCCGCCGTTTCATGGGCCGAGGCTGTGGCCCCGCCGGAACCCGTGCCGAGGCCCGGCGTTTCTCTCGGTGACCCGCAAACACTGTGGGGCCGACGGGAGGACGCAGGATGCCGGCAGGACAGAGAAGCGGAACCGGGGCGATGACCGAACTCGACGACGGGAAGGTCAGAAAGGACGACATCCTCAGCAATCGCGACAAGGCGCAGCGGCGACCCGGCCAGAGCCTCGATGGCAAGGGCGTCCAGGTCGACGAATACAAGGACAATCCGGCCAATCGTCGCCCCCCGAGCGAGGAGGGGCAGACCAGACCGGAGCCGACCGGTCAGATGTCGGACGAAAGTGCGCCTGGGGAGGGCCCGCCGGGCGAAGCCGGCATGCCGGAGCCCGTCGACCGGCCCGGCTTCGATCTCGGGGGAGCAACCGGCGAGACCGTCGCGGGCAAGGGCCTTGGTCTCGGCGACGATGCAAGGACCGATCGCAAGGATTGGCGTCTGCCTCGTTAGCGTCCGACAGCGGCGGCGACGGAGCCAGGCCGCAGGTGTTCGGATCCGTCAGGCTTGAAACATCGGCGCCGGTCCCACACGGAACCGGCGCTTGCTGTTGAGGGGAGACCAGGACGGCTCAGCCGCGTCTGGCGACGGTGGGGTTCTGCGCCCGGCCCGTCCGTCTGCGCTCAATCGTCGAGGGAGAAGCCGGACGCCTTGACGATCGGCTCCCAGTTCCGCCGGGCCTGCTCGAGATAGGCCGCATAATCCGGCGGCGACATGCTGAGGGGCTCCTGCCCGACGGCGCGCAGCGTGTCGCGCGTCGCCGGCACCTTCACCGCCTCGGCAATCAGGCCGGCGATCTGCGCCGCCAGGGTCGGGGCTGTTCCTCTCGGCAAGAAGCAGCCGAACGTGTCACGGGCGACCACCTTGGGGTGGCCCTGCTCGCCGAAGGTCGCGACATTCGGCAGGAAGGCCGAGCGCTCGCGGTCGGCGACGGCGATGACGCGCAGGACGCCCCCGGCCACATGGGGCAGGTAATCGCCGATGGGCGTGATGGTCGAGGCGATATGGCCGCCGATCAGGTCCTGGATGGCGGGGGTCGAGCCGCGATAGGGCACATGGCGGAGCTGGAGGCCGGCCGAGGCGATCAGCAGTTCGCCCATGAAATGGGGCGAAGAGCCGGCGGCGGGCGAGCCGAAGGCGGCCTTGTCGGGATTGGCCCTGGCCCAGGCGATGAAGGAGGCGACGTCGCGGACCTCGGCCGGCACCATCGGGCCGACCGCCATGGCGAAGGTAACGTAGGTGGCCGGTGTGACGGGGGTGATGTCGGTCGCCGGATTGTAGGCCAGCCGACGGTAGACGCTCGGATAGATGGTGAACATGGCGTCGGGGCTCACCAGCATGGTGCGGCCGTCGGGCTGGGCCTCGATCACCGCCTGGATGGCGATCCTGGCGGAGGCGCCGGGCCGGTTCTCGACGACGAAGCTCTCGGCGACCGTGCCGCGCAGACTTTCGGCGAGGCGCCGCGCCAGCGTGTCGGTCGGCCCGCCCGCCGGGAAGCCGACGACGAGACGGCCGACGCCGCGAATGAGTTGGGCGGGAGCGGGCAGGGTGGATGCGGTCAGGGCTGCGGCCGACAGGCCGAGCATGCGGCGGCGATTCATGGTCTTCATGGGTTTCCTCCCTCTGGTGAAGCGGGCGCCGGTTCTTGCAGGGCCGGTCGCCGCGATATGGTCTGCAGGGCCTCCTCGTGCGGGGTCGGCGATCAGCCTCCGAGCCCCAGCACCTTCATGGCGTTCTTCTTCATGATCAGGTCATGCACCTCCGGCTTGAAGCCGACCTCGGTGAACTGGGTGAGCCAGCGCTCCGGCGCGATCAGCGGAAAATCCGATCCGAACAGCATCTTCGTCCGCAACTGGGCATTGGCATACTGGACAATCTGTGGCGGGAAGTATTTCGGCATCCAGCCCGAAAGGTCGATGTAGACATTGGGCTTGTGAAGAGCCATGGAAAGTGCCTCGTCGGTCCAGGGCCAGGACGGATGGGCGAGGATAATCGTCATGTCCGGAAAGTCGACTGCGACGTCGTCGACATGGATGGGCTGCGAATATTTGAGCCGCATGCCGCCACCGCCGCGCATGCCGGTGCCGATGCCGGAATGGCCGGTATGGAAGATCGCCGGCATCTTGTAGTGGGCGATGACCTCATAGAGCTGATAGGCCATCCGGTCATTGGGGTAGAAGCCCTGGCAGGTCGGGTGGAACTTGAAGCCCTTGACGATGCCGCCCTTGATCAGGGCCTCCGCCTCGCGCGCCCCGAGCCGGCCCTTGTGCGGGTCAATCGAGGCGAAGGCGATCATGATGTCGGCATTGTCGCGGGCGGCGTCGGCGATCTCGTCGTTCGGGATGCGCCGGTTGCCGATCTGTGTCTCGGTGTCGACGGTGAACATCACCAGGCCGATGCGCTGCGCACGATAATGCGCGATGGTCTCGGCGATGGTCGGCCGCTTGCCGACCTTGAAATACTTGCCCGCCGCCTCCTCATAGGGCGCCCAGTAGGGATCGGGCTCCTGCCGGCAGGAGACTTCGGCATGGGTGTGGATGTCGATGGCGACGAGATCGTCGACCTTCATGGCGCAACTCCTGCACGGGCGTTCAAGACGATGACATCGGCCGGGGGACGCTCGGCATGGAGCGCAGCGACCAGATCGGCACGGCGGGTGAGCACGGCACGCTGGTTGATCGAGCCCTTGTCGGTGAGCTCGCCGTCCTCCAGCGATGGTGGCACCGCGAGGATCACCGCCCGCGCCACCCGGTTTGACGAGCCCGTGGCCGCCGCGGCCAGACTGGCCAGACGCCGCGTGATTTCCGCAACTAGCCCGGCATGGGCGTAGAGGCCGGCATCGCCGGGCGGCAGGCCGGTGAAGGCAGCGCAGGCCTCGCGGTCCGGCACCAGCAGCACGCCGACCTCGTCGCGGTCGTGGCCGGTGATGACCGTGTCGCGGATCAGCGGGTCGAGGTTCGAAGAGATCAGGTGCCGCAGAGGACCGACGCTGACCCAGGTGCCGGTGGCGAGCTTGAAATCCTCCGACAGGCGGCCGTCGAACAGGAAACCCTGGGCCGGGTCGGCCGGATCGGCGAAGGCGACGGCATCGCCGAACCGGTAGAAGCCCTCCTCGTCGAAGACCTTTTCCGTCAGGTCCGGCCGGCGCCAATAGCCAGGCGTCACCGTCTCGGCCTTGACCCGTGCCTCAAGCTTGGTGTCCACCGGCACGAGTTTCAGCGTCACGCCGGCCATCGGCAGGCCGATGGCGCCGGCCTGCCCGGTGGTGCGCAGGTTCATCAGGGCAGAGGGGGCGGTCTCGGTCGCCCCGAGCCCGGTGACGAAGGGAATGTCGCGGCCGGCGGCCTCGCGCGCCAGGGCGCGGTAGCCGTCCCAGACAGGCTGGGCAAGGCCGGCACCGGCATAGAACAGCATGTCGAGGCGGCTGAAGAAGTGGCGGGCGAAGGCAGGGTCCTCCTGCAGGTGCGGCAGCAGCGCCTCGTAGCCCTTGGGCACGTTGAAATAGGCGGTCGGCGCGATCTCGCGGAGGTTGCGGACCGTCGGCAGGATGCCCGCTGCCACCGGCTTGCCCTCGTCGATATGCAGCGTGCCGCCATGGGTCAGGACCATGCCGAAATTGTGGTTTGAGCCGAAGGTGTGGTTCCACGGCAGCCAGTCGACGAAAACGGGCGGCGTCGCGGCCAGGAAGGGGAAACACTGCTCCAGCATGGCCTGATTGGCCATCAGCATGCGCTGGGTATTGATCACCGCCTTCGGCTCGCCTGTCGAACCGGAGGTCAGCAGGAACTTGGCGATGGTGTCGGGACCGATGGCCGCGAAGGCCGCGTCGACCCGGGAATCGTCCTCCTCGCCCTCGAGCGCCGTCAGCGGCAGGGCGCCGCCCGTCTCCGCCCGCTGCGCGGCGACGAGCACCCGATCCTGTCCCGCGACCGCGGCCAAGGCTGCCCGGAACGGATGGGCATCGGCGACGAAGATCAGGCCGGGGGTCAGGAGGTCGAGACAATAGGCAAGCTTGCCGAAATCGCGCGCCACCAGGCTGTAGGGCGGCGAGATCGGTGCATAGGGCACGCCGACCATCATGGCGGCGAGGGCGACCAGGGCATGGTCGATGCCATTGCCTGACAGGATCGCGACCGGCCGCTCGGCCGAGAGGTCGTGGCGCAGGAGCCCTGCCGCGAGGCGCCGGACCTGCCGCAATGTCTCGGCATAGGTCAGGCTGCGCCAGGCGCCGTCGGCCGTTCTTTCGGCGAGGAAGGTGCGGTCGGGCGCCGCCGCCGCCCAGTGGACCAGCCGGTCGGGCAGCGCGCGCGGATAGGCGCCGATCGTCTGGCGCACCGAGACGAGCCGGACGCCGTCGGCCCGCTCCTCGATGACGGGCTCGAGGCGGCCGAGCCGGTGCCAGCCGTCACCATCGGCATCAATCGTCGGACGGGGGGCGACACGCGACATCGAAGCCTCCGGGGGGTGCCGCCTGTGGCTGGCGAGGCGTTGGGGGACATGCGGAATGCACTGTGCCGGAGCATGCGGCCCGGCGGCGCCGGTCAGGCGGGCCGGGAGACCTTGGCCGCCCGCTTGGCGAGGAAATCGCGGACGCGGGCCTTGGCCTCGGGCATGGTCTGGGCGGCCGAGGCCATCAGCGCTTCCGTCAGGTAGCCGATATGGGGGTCGGCCTCGGCGATGCGCGGCAGGGCGTGGATCACCGCGAAACGGGTCATGTCGGCAATCCCGGCCGCCTTGCGGGCGAGATCCATGGCGAGCGCCAGTCCGGTGCCGTCGGCGACCCGGTACTGGCAGGCGCCAGCCGCCTTCGCCTCATCGGCCGAGAGCGTGCGTCCGGTCAGCATCATGTCCTGGACAAGCGGCGTTCCGATCAGCCGGGGAATGCGGACCGAGCCACCGCCGCCGAGGAAGATGCCACGTTGACCTTCGGGCAGCGCGAAGAAGGCCGATTGCTCGGCGATGCGGATATGGGTTGCGGCCGCCAGTTCGAATCCGCCGCCGACCACGGCGCCGTGCAGCACCGAGATGACTGGCACCCGGCCGAACTGGATGTCCTGGAAGGCGCGGTGCCAGCCGAGCGAGTGATGGATGGCGGCGGCGAGGTCAGGCTCGCCGTCCACTTCGCCGAGATCGAGGCCAGCGCAGAAATGGTCGCCTTCGCCGTGGAGGACCACCGCGCGGACCGCCGCGGGCAGGCCGGACACGGCACGGGAGAGGCCCGCCACCATGTCCTCGCTGAGGGCATTGCGTTTGGCGGGGCGCGCCAGCCGGATGACGGCCACCGCTCCGTCGATATCGAGGTTCAGACCCGGGTAGGGTGAAAGGTCAGACACGGACGCCGCTCCCACGGAACCATTATTGGTTATTTTATATAACTATTTTCCAGCGCGGCGCTTGTGTCAATGGGGGAAGTGCCTATACCGCTCCCTGTCGCGCTGCGACCGGGTTTCACGAGGTGGTGATGGCGCTGGATCTGGGGCCTCTCGACGGGCATGTCGGCTATCTCCTGCGCCGGGCGCAGCTCGCCGTCTTCGCCGATATCGGCGCCGGGCTCGCCGCACATGCCATGTCGCCGGCGGACTATGCGGTGCTCACCGTCATCGATAGCAATCCCGGCGCCGGCCCCTCGCAGGTCGCCGAGACATTAGGCATCCAGAAGACGAATTTCGTGCCCCTGATCCGCCGGATGGAAGCGCGCGGCCTGGTGCAGCGCACGCCGTCCGCGCGCGACAGGCGGTCCGTGGATCTGACACTGACGGAGCAGGGAAAGACCTTCCTCGCCACTCTGCACGCCATGGCGCAGGCCCATGTCGATCGCGTCCGCGACCATCTCGGCCCGGCCGAATACGAAGCGCTCCTCGCGCCGCTGCAGCGGCTCGCGACGCTCACGCGGCCGGTGTGACGGTAACGCGGGCGACGGGCGTTCTCCGCTGCATGCCAAGGCTGCCGTCCGGCTATTCGGCGGCCGCGTGGAGCTTCGTTCCGGCCAGCTCACGGAAATCCGGCATCGGCGCGAGCCAGCGCCGCGACAGCGCTTCGGCGCTGGTCGCCCAGGCGAAGTCGTCGCGGCCGTGGACGCGCCAGAGCACCTGATCCGAGAGTTCCAGCAGCGCGAAGGCGCCCGCTGGTTCGCCCGCCGTCGCGAAGGTTTCGGTCAGCGACTGCAGCGTCAGATGGGCGATGCCGTCCACCATGGTCAGCGTGTTCCAGTGGACGTGGCCGGAGATCCAGACGACCGGCACCTTCGCCAGGCGCAGCGCCGCCCGGACGCGCTCGGCCGTCGGATAGGTCGAGAAGCGCGCATTGTTCTCGAACCAGCGGTTGCCGATCTGCGAATGGCCGGAGACGGGCACGTGGCTGACGATGGCGAGCGGGCGGTCGGCGGCGCCGATGGTCGCGGCGAGCCAGGCGAGATCGGCGTCCTGCAGCGCGAAGCCGCCTGGCCGGTGCAGCTTGGCGTCGGCGCGCCAGACGACGATGCGCCAGGCACCGATATCGATGGTCTCATGGCCGGCCTTGCGGCCGAGGATGGCGTCGTTGTCGGCGACCTCCAGATGGTCGCGGTCGTGGTTGCCATCAAGATGGAAGCGCCGATGGGCGATGGGGGCGAAGGCCTC
The DNA here is from genome assembly GCA_943368975.1 of Archangium gephyra. Classification (GTDB taxonomy): domain Bacteria; phylum Pseudomonadota; class Alphaproteobacteria; order Rhizobiales; family Phreatobacteraceae; genus Phreatobacter. The sequence continues at coordinate 53,120 of CALRLZ020000006.1, read as the reverse complement.
CGCCACTTCCTTCTCCAGCACGAGATCGCTCTCCCGCGCCTCGTCGGAGATGCGGTCGCCGAGATCGAGGACGATGTCGGGATCAGCCTCGGCGACGAAGCGGCGGAATTCCTCCATCAGGCCGAGCGCGGCCGGACCCGCCTTCGAGAAGGACGGCTTGCCGTGGTGGATGTCGGTGACGATGCAGAGGCGGGCGGCGCGGGTCATGGGCGGTTCTCGACGGGCAGGGGACGGAGCAAGGCCCGCCCCGTCGGGGCGGGACGGGCCAATGGCGTGGATGGAGATCAGCTGGCGCGGCGCGGCAGCAGGGGCTGCACAGCGGCCGCCATGGCGGTCAGCGCCTCGTCGGCGCCCTTCGACTTGTTCACCACCGACTGCAGGTGATCGTTGATGACGTCGGTGATGCGCAGGGCGTTCTGGCCGGGGAAGGCGTACCAGCCGTTGATCACGTCCTGCTGGCGGATGGCGACGAGGTGGTTCGGGTTCTCGCGATAGAACTTGCCGAGCATGTCCTCGCGCTGCGCCGGGATGGTCGTCCCCGGCATGTAGCCGGTGGCATTGACCATGGCAGTCGCGCCGATCGGGCCGGTGGCATATTTGATGAACTTCCAGGCCGCCTCCTGGCGGGCGCGGTCCTTGGTGAACATCATGGCGACATTGCCGCCGGCCGGCAGGCGCGGATTGGCGGCCGAGAGCGGGAAGCGGCCACAGACCAGCTTGAAGCGCCCGCCGATCTCGCGGTTGTAGCGGCCGAGCTGGGCGGTGGACTGCATCGACATGCTGAGGCGGCCAGAGAAGAAGTCCTGGAAGGCCGTGTCAGGGCGGATATCGGGCATCTTGCCCTCGTCCACCATCTTGCGCAGCACGCGGATGGCCTTCTGTCCCGGCTCGTCGCCGAAGGCGACGCGGCTCTCGTCGGCATTCAGCATCGTGCCGCCATGCGACATGACGAGGGCCTGCCAGGCCCAGTTGCCGGTGATGGTCCAGTCGTAGAACAGGCCGGTGCGGTTCTGCGCCGGAGCCTGGATGGCGGCGGCGAGGCGGATGACCTCGTCCCAGGTGGTCGGCAGCTTGTCCGGATCGCCGCCGGCGGCCTTCAGCAGATCGACGTTGTAATAGAGGATCGGCGTCGACATGGCGAAGCCGATGCCGGTCTGCTTGCTGCCGGTCTGGCCGAGCGACAGGAGCGAGGGCGAGAAGCCGAGCGAGGCGGTCTCCGGATCGGCGTCCATGAAGGGCTTGAGATCGACGGGGATACGGCGCTCGTCGAGGGTGCGCTGGCGGTTCAGGCCGTGGAATGCGATATCCGGCAGGGTGTTGGTGACGACGTCGCGCAGGTTGCGCTGGAGGATTTCCTCATAGCCCACCTCCGGCGCGCGCAGCGTCACCTTGATGGTCGGGTTGGCCTTCTGGAAGTCGGCGACGATCTTTTCCATCAGGTCCTTGAACAGGACCGGAATGGAGTACTGCACCTGCAGTTCCACCGGCGTGGACTGGGCGCGCAGATAGGAGGGCAGGGCCACCGTGGCGGCGGCGCTGGCGATGAATGTGCGGCGGGACGTGGTCATGGTCGCTCCAGGGGTCAGAGGCATGCGTCAGGAAAGGGCGAGCCGGGGGCCGGCATCGCGGGTCGTCGGGGCGGCCGTCGGGGGATGCTCGGCCGTCCCGTAGATCGTCGTGAAGGCTGCGGTGTCGAAGGCGCTGGCCGGCCCGTCGAGGACGACCCGTCCGGCCCTCAGGGCGACGACGCGGTCGGCAAAGCGGCGCGCGAGGTCGACCTGATGCAGCGCGCAGAGAACGGCGATGCCACTTTCGCGCGCCACCGTCCGCAGAACCGTCAGGACATTGTCCGCCGATTGCGGATCGAGGCTCGAAACCGGCTCGTCGGCGAGCAGAATGCGCGAGCGTTGTGCCAGGACCCGGGCGATGGCGACCCGTTGCTGCTGGCCGCCGGACAGGGAATCAGCGCGCTGATAGGCCTTGTCCAGGAGCCCGACGCGATCGAGGCAGGCGAGCGCCAGCTGTCGGTCCTCGTGCGGAAACAGGCGGGTGACGACCCGCCATGTCGCGACATGCCCCATGCGGCCGGCGAGCACGTTGTCGATCGCCGACATGCGGCCGATGAGGTTGAATTGCTGGAAGATCAGGCCGACATCGCGACGCGCCCGTCTCAATTCTCCGCCGCCGAGGCCGGCGAGATCACGCCCGAGGACCTGGACGGTCCCCTTGTCCGGGGCGACGAGCCGGGTCACGCAGCGGAAGACCGTCGACTTGCCGGCGCCCGACGGGCCGACCAGGGCAACGACCTCGCCCGGCTGGAGGGCGAGCGACACGTCGGCCAGCGCCGTCGTGGCCCCATAGGTCTTGGTAACGCCGGTAAGGGCGAGAACCTCCGCCATCAGACGAGCCTCCGCCGGAGCCAGGCCGAGAACTGGTCGATGGCCGTGACCATGACGAGCACGATGACCGAGAGAGTCAGCAGCTTCTGGAAGTCGAGCAGGTCGATCGCCGCCTTGATCTCGATGCCGATGCCGCCGGCGCCAACGATGCCGAGGATGGTCGAGGTGCGGACATTGGCCTCCCAGACGTAGAGGGAGACCGAGGCGAGGTTCGGCAGGACCGACGGCAACATCGCATAGGTGACGATCTTGGTCTGGTTGGCGCCCGACAGCGCCGCGGCCTCCAGCGGCGCCGGCGGAATGGTCTCGATCGCCTCGGCATTGAGCTTGGCGATGACGCCGAGCGAATGGACGATCATGCCGAGCACGCCGGCGAAGGGGCCGAGGCCCACGGCCGCGACGAAGAGGATGGCAAAGACGACCGTGTCGATGCCGCGGAAGGCGTTGACGACCGCCCGCACCGGAACGGACAGCAGCGGCGAGGGCGTCATGTTGCGCGCGATGAAGATCGACAGGGGAAAGGCCAGCAGCGTCGCGACCGTCGTCCCCACCGTCGCGATCGCCACCGTTTCCAGGGCGCGATAGACGAAGGCGTCGAAGTCGCCCGTATAGGGCGGCCAGGCCGTCGAGGCCCAGGCCCAAAGCCGCGGCAGGCCGGTCACCAGCTTGGCGGGGTCGACCTCGGCTATCCGCACCGAGGCCACCACGAAGGCGACAATGGCAACCCCGACCGCCACCCGCGCCAGGAAGGCGCGGGACCAGAAGGTGACCGGCGGCTCCACATAGGTGCCGTCGGTACGCCGGGTCGGGGTCGCCGGTTGGGACATGGTCAGGAGGTCCGGATGACGCCGAGATCGCGGCCCATCTTCTCGAGGACCTCATAGGGTGCGTGGGTGGCGGTCACGAAGCCGGTATAGGGCCAGGGCAGGAGCTTCTTCTCCTCGTCGGACAGACCGGCGAGCGCTGCCGCCAGTGCCTCGGCGCGGGCCTGCGGGAAGCTCTTGGACACGACCACGCATTCGTTCGGCAGCGGATCGGATTCCCAAACGACCGTGTTGGACGTCGCCTGGATCGTGCCGTTGCGGATCATCGTGTTGCGGTGGGTGTCCCAGCCAGTGGCGAGGTCGACCTGGCCGTTGACGGTGGCCATCTGGGCGGCGGCGGCGGAAGCACCCTCCGCATAGCGGCCGAAGAAGCTCTTCGGCTCGATGCCCTTGGAGCGGAGGAAGTGGGTCGGCACCAGCCAGCCCGAGGTCGAGCCGACGTCGAGCATCTGCATCGACAGGCCGCGCGCATCGTCGGGGAACCTGGCAACGGTGAGCCCGGGACGGCCGACGATGATGGCCTTGTAGGTGGGGATGCCGTTGACCAGCATCGTGTTGATGATACGCGCCTCGCCGCGCACCTTGGCGAGGATGTAGCCCCACGGGCCCATCTGCGCGACGTCGATCTGCTCATTGGCCAGCGCGGTCGCGATGCCGGCCCAGTCATTGGCCACCTGCAGTTCGAGATTGAAGCCCGCCTTGTCGGCGATAGCCTTGTAGACCGGCTCCCAGACGCGGCGGGTGTCGGCCTGGGTCGGCTGTTGCGGGCCGAGGCCGATCTTCAGCGTCGGGCGGGCTTGCGCGAGAGCGGGGGCGGCGATGGCGGCGCCCGCGGCGGCGAGAAGGATGCGGCGATCGATCAGGTGCATGACAGGTCTCCTTGGGGGGTCGAGATCACTTGACGGCGGTCATGGTGACGCCGTCGATGAACCAGCGCTGGGCAGCGAGGAACGCGATGACGAGGGGGGCGGTGATGGCCGTCGCCGCGGCCATGAGCGGGCCGTAATTCGTGCCGGCCTCGGCATTGGCGAAGAAGACGACGCCGAGCGGCGGGGTGGCGAGGTGCTCGGACTGGATGACGATGAGCGGCCAGAAGAACTCGTTCCAGTTCCACACCAGCGACAGGACACCGAAGGCGATCACTGCCGGCATGGCCGTCGGCATCATGATCCGCCAGACGATGGCGAATTCGCCGAGGCCATCGAGGCGGGCGGCGTTGATGAGATCGTCCGGCACGGTGAGGAAGAACTGCCGCATCAGGAAGATGCCGAAGACCGAGATGGTCGAGGGCAGGATGATGGCGGCATAGGTGTTCAGCAGCCCGACCTGCCAGAGCAGGATATAGAGCGGGATGGCGGTCACCTGCGGCGGGATCAGCAGGCCGAGCAGCACCAGCATGAACATGGTCTCGCGGCCGCGCCAGCGCAGCTTCGCCAGCGCATAGGCGCAGGGCAGCGCCGTCAGCAGCTGGCAGGCGAAGATGGACCCGGTGACGATGAAGCCGTTGACGATGTAGCGGGCGAGCGGCTGTTTGGTGAAGGCGTCGGTGTAGTTCTGCCAGGCGTGCCACTGTTTCGGCAGCAGCGTGAATTCCGGCGAGAAAATCTCGCCCGACGGCTTCAGGCTGACCGAGATCATGATGGCGAAAGGGGCCAGCATCAGGAAAGCGCCGAGGCCCAGAGCTGCATGGCGGAAGAGCTGGAAGCCGAGGCCGGTCGCGGCGATGGAGCGCGTGCGCATGGGGGCCCCTCAACCGTAATGGGTGTTGCGCTCCTGCAGGCGCACCTGGATGACGGTGACCAGCAGGACGAAGCCGAGGAAGACGACGGTGAGGGCCGCCGCATAGGCCGAGCGCAGGAAGGAGAAGCCCTCCTGGTACATCTGGAACAGCAGCACGTTGGTGGCCTTGTTCGGGCCGCCGTCGGTCAGCACCTGCACCGTGTCGAAGACCTGGAAGGCGCGGATCGCGGTGATGGTGACGACGAAGAGCATGGCCGGCCCGAGCATCGGCCATGTCACCCTCCGGAAGCGCTCGAAGGCGCCGTCGGCCCCGTCCACCGCGGCGGCCTCGTAGAGATCCTTCGGGATCGCCTTCAGCCCGGCGATGAAGAGCACCATCGACAGGCCGATCGCCTGCCAGATGCCGATGATGCCGAGGGCGAAGAGTGCGGTGTCCGGGTTCTTCAGCCAGTCGGTCGTGGGAATTCCGACGAAGGCGAGGGTCAGGTTGATGGCGCCGACGGTCGGGTGGAAGGCGAACTGGAAGACCAGCGCCATGGCGAGCAGGGTGGAGACCACCGGCAGGAAGAAGGCGGCGCGATAGAAGCCCCTGAGGCTTTCCCCAGCTTCGATCAGGATGGCAGCGCCGAGGCCGAGAAAGACCGACAGCGGCACCACGAAGGCGACATAGGTGAGCGTGTTGCGCAGGGTCTTCCAGAACACCGCGTCACCGGCCATCTCGCGATAGTTTTCCAGCCCCGCCCAGGCGATCTCCGGCATGCCGAAGGTCCAGTCGGTGAAGGACAGCAGGAAGACGGCGACCGTCGGCCCCAGCAGCAGGATCCAGATGAGCGCGAAGGCCGGTCCCGCCAGCACCCAGGCGGCGAGCTGCTCGGCCGTCTCGCCCGCGCGGGCCCTGGCGGGGCGGGCGAGCCCTGTCGGTGCGGCGAGGGCGAGGTCAGACATGGACCGTCTCTCCCCGCGCGGCCGGCGCCAGGGCCGGGGCGGACTGGCGGACGGCGATCCGCTTTCCATCCTTGCCGAAGACCAGAACCCGGCGCGGGTCGGTCGACAGCGCGACCGTGTCGCCTGTCCTGAAGGCCGCCGCCGCCGACGGTTCGATCCGCGTCACGAGAGGCCGGGTCAGGGGGGTGGCGACAACATGGACCAGCGTCTCGGCGCCGAGCATCTCGACATGACGGATCGTGCCGACGAGGGCGATGGCGTCGCTGGCGGCCCCACGCGTCACCGTCAGCGCCTCGGGACGGATGGCTACCGTCACTTCGGCGCCCGGCTGACCCTCGACCGTGACCGGCCATGGCGTCCCGATCACCTCGACACGTCCGTCGGCGCCGATCCGGCCCGGCAGCGTGTTGATCTCCGGCGTTCCGATGAACGTGGCGACGGCGAGATCCTGCGGGTCGTCGTAGATGACCTGCGGCGGGGCGACCTGCAGGAGGTGGCCCCCCATCATGACCGCCACCCGGTCCGACATGGTCATAGCCTCGGCCTGGTCGTGGGTGACGTAGACGAAGGTGGCGCCAAGTGAGCGGTGCAGTTCGGAAATCTCGGTGCGCGCCTGGACGCGCATCTTGGCGTCGAGGTTGGACAGAGGCTCGTCCATGAGAAAGGCCTTGGGCCGGCGCACCATGGCGCGGGCGAGCGCCACGCGCTGGCGCTGGCCGCCGGAGAGCTGGGCCGGCTTGCGGGCGGCGAGATGGCCGATGCCGAGCCCATCGGCCACGGCCTTGACGTCCCGTTCGATGCCGGCACGGGCTGCCCGTGCCCCTGGCGTGAAACGCCCCGCCAGGGGCAAGCGCTGGAGTGCCGACAGGCGCCGCATCTCCAAAGGCAGGGCGATGTTTTCCGCGACCGTCATGTAGGGGTAGAGGGCATAGGACTGGAACACCATGGCGACGTCGCGCGCCTTCGGCGGCAGGTCGTCGACCATGCGGTCGCCGATGAACACATCACCGGAATCCTGGGTCTCCAGGCCGGCGATGATACGCAGCAGCGTGGTCTTGCCGCAGCCCGAGGGTCCGACCAGCGTCAGGAATTCGCCATCGGCGATGTCGAGCGAGACGCCGTGCAGGATCTGCGCGTCCTTGAAGCTCTTTCGGATGTTCCGCAGCGATATGCCGGCCATCGTCGTGCCTCCGCCGTCGAGGTGACGGCTTCACTTGTCGCCATTAAGCCGACAAGTTAACGGGCGTGTGACGGAGTGCCGGACATGCCGCAGTGCGGCAGGACGCTTCAGAGCGTGTCGATGCGCAGGATGAGGCTGCCGCTGGGAATGACGGCATTGCCATAGAGCAACGGCCGGCCCTCGGCGTCGCTGTCGACATACATCATCACCAGAACCGGGGCATCGAGGGGGATCGCCAGCGCTTCCGCCTCGCGCGGTCGCGGCATGCGGCAGTCGATCCACGTCGAGGTGCGGAAGAACTGGTCGACGCCAAATTCGGCAAGCGCCTCGGTGAAGCTGCCCGTCCGGCGCACTGCCGCGTCGATCCCGGCGAAGCGGACATGTTCCAGCACATGGTAGGAATAGATCAACAGGGCAGGGGCGGCGCCGCGCACGCTCTCGACGAGCAGCAGGGGCGTTCCCTCGGTCAGTCCCAGCAGCCCGCCGACGGAGGAACTCGCCGCCCGGCCGCTGGCATCGATCACGCGTGCCGACGGCGCCGCATTCATCTGCCGCTCGATCTCGCTCCATTTGGAATCGCGGTTGATGCGATATTCCGGCGGACGGTCCTCGACGAAGACGCCGCGCCCGCGCCGCGCCCGGACCATGCCCACCATGGCGAGATTGGCGAGTGCCGTCCGCACCGTGTGGCGGTTGACGGCGAACCGCTCGGCGAGGTCGTTCTCCGAGGGCAACTGGTCGCCGGGACCGATCAGGCCGGACCGGATCTCCGCTTCCAGTTCGCTTTGAATGAGCCGCCAGACGGGAAAACGGTTCTTGGCCATCAGGGTCGCATTGGGGAGGGGGCTGGGCCATGAGGCCGTGAGGAAGACGTCAGGCACATGACGCCGGCCGCTCGGGCCGCGCCGGCGCGGACCTTGTCCTATCCGGACCTGTCCGCGTCCGCGCCGAACACCGCGTGGTCGCCCCGTTCGACCTGGGCCTCGCCGCGGATGACGCTGGCGTAGAAGTCGGCCAGCCTGTCCGCGCCGGTTGAGGGGGTCGCATCTTCGTCATAACGCCCGGTCACGGGATCCCAGACCAGCATGGATTCGGTGGCATAGTAGCGACCGATCCGCGCCAGTTCAGCCTTGGCAGCCAAGGATGGCACGACCCGCCCGAGCAGCGCGAGGGCCGCGATGACGGTGTCGAGGACGCCGATCGGTACCCGCCGGTAGTGCGGTGGGCGTCCGGTGAGGGCGAAGAGCGCCTCACCCTGATCCCGGGGTGTGAGGGCCGGCCCGGGGCCCCCGATCGGCAGGATGGCGTCGTGCTTGTCCGGATCGTCGAGGCAGTCGCAGAGGAAGGCAGCGAGGTCGGCGTCGCTGATCGGCTTGCAGGCCGTCAGGGTGCCGTCGCCGAACATCAGAAAGGGCTTGCCGGCCTGCACCCGGGCGATCTGGCCCGACAGCGACTTGAAGAAGGCGGTGGGGCGGACGATCGAATAGGTCAGCCCTGAGCCGATCAGCGCCGTCTCGAAGGCGAGCTTGGCCTGCTGGAAGGCGAGGAGCGGCTTCTGCACGCAGATCGCCGAGAGCAGGACCATCTGGCCGGCGCCCGCCTGCCGGGCAATGGCGAGGACGTTCATCTGGGCCGCATGGTCGATGGCCCAGGCATCGTCCGGCGCTCCGGTCCGCGATGCCAGGCAGGAGACGACCACATCAAAGCGGTCGTCCGCAGAGAGGATGGCCCCGGGATCGGTGATGTCGCCGAAACGGATTGTAGCGCCTGCCAGAAGGCGCGTGACCTGTTCCCTGTCCAGGCGGCCGCCGACCCCGGCGCGGGGCCGGACCAGGCAGGTTACGGCATGCCCGCGTGCGACGAGGGCCGCCGCGGTTGCCTGGCCGATCGTGCCGGTCGCGCCAAACAGCAGGACGCGTCGCGGCCGCGGCGACGGGGCTGCGGCGGCACGGGTTCCGGTGGCAAGGGAGGCGTGAAGGGGCGGGTCCATGAGGGTCGTGTGATCAAGGCTGGTTCGGTAGCGGGAATCAAGCCGGGCCCTGCCCACCTGAACGCTGGCGGTGTCCTCCGGTTCACCCGGCATTCAAGGCGTGCCGCAAATGATCACCTGGTCAGCCACAAGGAGGAAACGCATGGCCACAATCATACCAGACTCCCGCATGTTGAACCGCCGGGCGCTGCTCGCCGCTGCTTCGGGCGGCGCCGCGGTGATGGTGACCGCCGGGCTCGCTCCCGCCGCCGCGCAGCCCTCGCCGTCCATCGCCCCGGTGACGGTCCCCGCCGCCACCGCCATCTCGCCGGCCTCACCGGAGGAGATGCAGTGGGGCTGGCGCCGCCGCCGCTGGCGCCGTCGCCGCTTCGGCTGGCGCCGCCGGATGTGGCGCCGCCGCCGGATGTGGCGCCGCCGCCGCTATTACTGGTGACGCTGCGCCGGTCGCGCGGCCAAGGACTCGGGGCCCGCCGTCTCAGGATGGCGGGCCTCTGCTTTTCGGGAGTTCACATCGTGTCGGGTGTCTGGATGGGATCTTCCGGTTGCGGCGCGTCGGGCTCCGGTTCCGGCTGCTCGGGCTGCGGCGGGCCAGGCTGGGGAAACGGTGCCGGCATGGGCGGCTGCGGGGTGCCGAAATAGGGGGTGCCGAGCAGGGTCGCTGCAGTCTGTAGGGTCATGGTCGGTCTCCAGGTCACGTGCAGGAACAACCCCCGATGGCCCTCATCGTTCCGGACCGCGTGCATGGCCGGGCGGCCATGCCGCAATTTCCGCTTCCCGATCCGTTTCAAACGGTTCAAGTTCAGGTCCAAGGCAAGGCCCGCCCGTGCGGGACCCACAAATTGCCGGGAGGAAACCCATGAAGAAGCTGATGCTGGCGCTGCTCGGCGCCTTGGCCCTGACAGCTGTGCGGGCGGAAGCCCAGACCGCCGCTCCCGCCTGGCCGCAACGCCAGGTCACCGTCATCGTGCCTTTCACGGCGGGTGGCACCACCGACCTCTTCGCCCGCATCTTCACGCAGGCGATGCAGCAGAAATACGGAACAGCCTTCGTGGTGGAGAACCGGGCCGGCGCCGGCGGGACGGTGGGCGCCACCGCCGCCGCGCGCGCCGCCAAGGACGGCTACACCCTGTTCGTCGGCACGGCGAGCACCCACGCCATCGCGCCCTTCGTCTACAAGACGATGAACTACGACGCGGATCGCGATTTCCAGCCGATCAGCCTTTTCGCCACCCTGCCGAACATGCTGGTCGTATCGAACCAGATTCCGGCGCGGACGATGGGCGAGTTCGTCGCCTATGCGAAGGCCAATCCCGGCAAGCTGAACTATGGCTCGTCCGGCATCGGCGCCTCGAACCACATCCCTGCCGAGATCATCTCGAACCTCATCGGCACACCGATGACGCATATTCCCTTCCGCTCGTCCAACGAGATCATGAACGCGCTGGTCGGCGGCCACATTCACCTCGCCTTCGACAACATCACCTTCGCGTTGCCGCAGTCGCAGGGCGGCACCGTGCGGGCCATCGCGGTCACGTCGAAGGAGCGCAGCCCCACCGCCCCCGAGATTCCGGCCATCGCGGAGACCTTCCCCGGCTTCGACATCGGCACCTGGCACGGGCTCTTTGCGCCGGCCGGCGCACCGCGCGCTGTGGTCGACCAGATCGCGGCGGACGTGAAGGAGATCTTCTCCCGCCCCGACGTGGTGGCGAAGCTGAAGGAGATCGGCGCCGTCGCCGCACCGAACACGCCGGACGCCTTCACCGCCTTCGCCCGTTCCGAGCGCAGCCGCTACCAGGTCATCGTCCGCGAGGCCCGCATCGAGCCGCAATGAGCCGCGGCGGGAACAGGGGCCCGTTCCGCGCGTTGTCCGTCCCGGAACAGCCGGAGCCCCAGCGGCTCCAGCTGGTGGGGAGGGGCTCGTGTGGATCGGTTTTCTGGTTGTCCTGCTGATCGTCATCCTGGTCTTCGGGGGCTATCTCGGCGGCGCGGCGGGCGCCGGCGGATCGGTGATCACCCTTCTGGCCGTTCTGACGGGGCTGCACCTCGTCGGCTGGCTGCCCGGCCCCTGGTGGTAGCACCTCTGCCATGTCCATTGCCTAGCGCCCGACCTTGCCCCGCCATGCGGTGAAGTCGATGCGCGTCTGCTCCTCTGTCGGCGGGTAGAGGCCGGTGATCGGCCGGCCCTCCAGCACCTTGGCGGTGACGAAGTCCTCGAACACCGTCATCTCCACCGCCTCGGCAGCGATCTCCGCGGCGATCGCCGCGGGGATGATCACCACCCCATCGGCGTCGCCGACCACGATATCGCCTGGCCAGACCGCGACATCACCGCAACCGATCGGCACGTTGATGTCGAGCGCCTGGTGCAGGGTCAGGTTGGTCGGCGCCGAAGGGCGATGGTGGTAGGCGGGGATGGCGAGGCCGGCGATCTCGGCGCTGTCGCGAAAGCCGCCATCGGTGACGATCCCGGCGACGCCGCGCATCATCAGCCGCGTGACGAGGATGCCGCCGGCGGACGCCGCCCGTGCATCCTTGCGACTGTCGATCACCATCACGGCGCCTGGCGGGCAGGTCTCCACCGCCTTGCGCTGCGGATGGCTGCGGTCCTGGAACACGGTGATCGGATTGAGATCCTCGCGTGCCGGGATGTACCGTAGCGTGAAGGCCTCGCCGACCATGGTCGGCAGGGCCGGATTGAGCGGCCGCACGTCCTGGATGAACTGGTTGCGCAGGCCGCGCTTGAACAGCGCCGTGCACAGGGTGGCCGTGGAGACGCCCTGCAACTGTGCGCGGGTCTGGGATGTCAGGCTCATGGCGGGCTCCAGCGCTCAGAAGATCACCGGCTCGGCCACCGGCCCGCCGAAGCTCTCCTCGAGGAAGTCGAAGTCGCAGCCCTCGTGGGCCTGCTTGATGTGCTTGGTGAAGATCCAGCCGTAGCCGCGCTCGTAGTGGGCCTTCGGCGGCTGCCATGCGGCCCGGCGGCGGGCAAGCTCCTCGTCCGTGACCCGCATGTTGAGCGTGCGCCCGTCGACGTCGAGATCGATGATGTCGCCGGTCTGGAGCAGCGCCAGCGGCCCGCCGATATGGGCCTCCGGTGAGACGTGCAGGATGCAGGCGCCGTAGCTGGTGCCGGACATGCGCGCATCGGAGATGCGGACCATATCGCGGATACCCTGTTTCACCAGCTTCTTCGGGATCGGCAGCATGCCCCATTCCGGCATGCCCGGCCCGCCATGCGGCCCGGCATTACGCAGCACCAGAACCGTGTCGGCTGTGACATCGAGGTCGTCGCGGTCGATCGCCGCCTTCATGCTGGGATAGTCGTCGAAGACGAGGGCGGGGCCGCTGTGCTTCAGGAACCGCGGCGCACAGGCGCTCGGCTTGATGACGCAGCCGTCGGGCGAGAGGTTGCCCTTCAGTACGGCCAGCGCACCTTCCGCATAGATCGGGTTCTCGACCGTCCGGATGACATCGTCGTTATGGACTTCGGCACCGGCCAGATTCTCCGCCAGCGGCCCGCCGGTCACGGTGATGGCATCGAGATGAAGGTGACCGGTCAGACGCGTCATCAGCGCTGGCAGACCTCCGGCATAGTAGAAGTCCTCCATCAGATAGGTGTCGCCGCTCGGCCGGACATTGGCGAGAACCGGCACCTTGCGGCTGGCCTTGTCGAAATCGGCGAGGCTGATGTCGACGCCCGCCCGCCGCGCCATGGCGATGACGTGGATGATGGCATTGGTCGAGCAGCCCATGGCCATCGCCACCGTGATGCCGTTTTCGAAGGCCTTGCGGGTGAGGATGTCGGTCGGCTTGAGGTCGTCCCAGACCATGTCGACGATCCGCCGGCCGGCGGCTGCGCACATTCGCTTGTGGTTGGCGTCCGGCGCCGGAATGGCGGAGGCGCCGGGCAGGGTGATGCCGATGGCCTCGGCGATCGCCGTCATGGTCGAGGCGGTCCCCATGGTCATGCAGACCCCGTAGGAACGGGCGATGCCGCCCTCGACATCGGTCCAGTCGCGGTCGGAAATGTTGCCGGCCCGCCGCTCGTCCCAGTATTTCCACGCGTCCGAGCCCGAGCCCAGCGTGTGGCCTTTCCAGTTGCCGCGCAGCATGGGGCCGGCCGGCACGTAGATCATCGGCAGACCGGCCGAGGTCGCCCCCATCAGCAGGGCCGGCGTGGTCTTGTCGCAGCCGCCCATCAGCACCGCGCCGTCGACGGAATGCGAGCGGATCAGTTCCTCCGCCTCCATGGCGAGCAGGTTGCGGTAAAGCATGGTGGTCGGCTTGACGTTGCTCTCGGACAGCGACAGCGCCGGCAGTTCGATGGGAAAGCCGCCAGCCTGGAAGATGCCGCGCTTCACGTCGGCGACGCGATCCTTGAAATGGGCGTGGCAGGGCTGGGCGTCGGACCACGTGTTGAGGATGGCGATCATCGGCTTGCCGACCCAGTCCTCCGGCGCGTAGCCCATCTGCATCCAGCGCGAGCGGTGCCCGAAGGACCTGAGGTCGTCGGGGGCGAACCAGCGGGCACTGCGGAGATCCGCTGGGGTCTTGCGGCGGGTCATGGGCATCTCGTGTTGGGCGTTTCGACAGGGATGGTCGGCTCTTGGCGGCCGGGGGCACATCCAAGGACGGGTGGCCGCGGATGGCAAGACGAACTGTAGAAGCCAGCGGCGATTTCGACGAAACCGCCCAGCCAGGGGCATTGCCTGAGGCAGGATGATCGGCCGAGCGGCCATCCTGAGGCCGGTACGGGATCCGACTGGAAGCCGCACCACGCTTGCGAAAATTCCCGGCATGGCTAGGCTCCGCGGCGCGCCAGGGGACCCCGCACGGATCCCGGCGCCCGGAGAACCGACCATGCGCCGTCTCGCCCTCGTTGCCGTCGTTGCACTCACCGCGCTCGCGGCCGGCGAGGCCCAGGCCGTCCGCATCCTCGGTCATGGGACCGACGCCTGCTCGGTCTGGCTGCGTGTGCGCACCACCCCGCAGGCCGCCGAATATCGGGAATGGATGCTCGGCTACCTTTCGGCGTCGGCCTTCCACAAGAACAAGGATATCCTGCGCAACATGACCTACACGCAGGTCCTCGCGCGCGTGACGACCGAGTGCCAGCGCACCCCGACCAGGCGCCTCGACGACGTGCTCGACGGCTTCCTGCGCTGAGGCGCGCCACCCCGACCGCGTCCCGCTGACACCCCCTTTCGGGGGCGACGCCATCGCGCGCTTTCGTCCGATCATGCAGCAAGTGCTCGCCCCCGGAGCGGTCTGACCGGAGCGTTAGCGATTCATCAAGAGAAAGAGCGACAAAATACGCATGATATTTACGCTGTTATTCTGGTATTTTGTATGTTGGCCCATCCGTTTTTTCACAGTATCGTTTGGTTGTTTCGCCGGGATACGCGCGGAAGCATCGCGATCACTTTCGCCATTTGCCTGATTGCGATCTTCGGATTCATCGGTTCTGCGGTAGACTATTCGCGCGCCTCGCGCCTCCAGGCCAAACTCCAGTCTGCACTCGACGCGGCGGCAGTGGCGGCCTCTTCCCGCGCCTCTGGCAAGACAGCAGACCAGATCAGGGCGGATGCGCTGACCTTCTTTGCCGCCCAGTTCAGGGAACCCGGCATAGCGACGCCCACGGTCGTCGCCACCGTGACGAGCTCAACGCTCGAACTCACGTCCACTTTGCAGATGCCGGCGAGTTTCCTGTCCATCATCGGGATCGATTCGGTGGGAGTGGGCGCCGTCGCGAAAACCGCCTGGGGTATCACCCGCCTGAGGGTGGCCCTGGCGCTCGACAATACCGGCTCGATGGCGAGTGCCGGCAAGATGGAGGCTCTGAAGACGGCCACGCTGAGCCTGCTGGCACAGCTCCAGGCCAATGCCCGGAACGACGGCGATGTGCTGGTCTCCATCGTCCCCTTCGCCAAGGTGGTCAATGTCGGTACGGCCCATCGCAATGCTCCCTGGATCCGCATGGCGGATGCGACGGTCTGCACCTGGTGGGGATGTTCAGCGACCTGGAGCGGAGCGCTTCAGGATCGTGACAGGAACAATGACATTACGAATGCGGCGCCGACCGGGTCGTCGACCTATTTTCCGGCGATGCACGAGAGTTACACCGGCGGCACGCCGGTGGCGATCCAGCCACTGACGTCGAACTGGGGCCAATTGCGCTCCACCGTGGCGCAGATGAGCCCGCAGGGGAACACCAATCAGGTCATCGGCCTCGCCTGGGCCTGGCAGACCCTGACCCAGGGACTGCCGATGAACGCGCCCGTCGAGGATCCGAAATTCACCTTCAAAAGAGCGATCATCCTCATTTCCGATGGTCTGAACACCGAAAGCCGGCATTCCAGCCGGCAGAGCGAGATCGATGCGCGTCAGACCCTGCTCTGCAATGCGGTCAAGGCCGCCGGGGTGACGCTCTACACGATCCAGGTCAACACCGGCGGCGACCCCACTTCGGCGGTGCTCAGGGCCTGCGCCAGCAGCAGCGACAAGTTCACCCTGATGACCAACCCTACGCAGCTCCTGACCACCTTGACGGATATCGGCGGTCAGCTGACGCGGCTGCGCCTGACGCACTGATAGCGCCGCAGCGGAAAACCCCGGACGGATCCGGGGCCTTCGTCAGCGGTGCATGGCGCTGGCACTAGCGGCGGACGAAGCGGCCGCCGGACTGGCCGCGGCCCCCCATGGCGAAGGACTGACGCGGACCCGGCCGGCCCATGAAGGGGCTGGGACGAGGGCCGGGGCGGCCAACGAAGGGACCCGGGCGTGGGCCAGGGCGGCCGACGAAAGGCGCGGGACGCAGCGGGCGCACCTGGCGGCAGGCCGGATGGCCCGGGTTACGGGCGCAGATGCTGCCGAGCGGGCCGGGCGTCGCACCGACGGGAAGATGGGCACTCCCGGCGAAAGGACCAGGACGGCGACATCCGGGTGCGAAAGGCCGCGTGGCGCAGATCGGCCGGCACCAGGAGGGCCGGATGCCTGTCGCGCAGGACGGCGGCAGGCCGACATGCCCGGGACGGCAGCCGAAGGCCCAGGGATGGCGACGGCAACGATCGATGATGACGATCCCGCCGCCAGGGATGTAGGCGGTTCCGACGGGGACGAACTCCGGGCCGCCATGGGCCAGGACCGGACGCTCGGGCGCCGGCCGCTGTGGCGCGTAGCCTGCCGACGGCGCCGGCGGCGCGGCGGTGCGGCAGCCATGGTTAAACGAGGCCTGGTCCTGTGTCTGCCAGCCGTCACGCGGCGGCTGGCTTCCATGCTGCTCGGGCAGCATCGGCGCCCAGCTCACCTGGTGAGGCTCGGCGCGCCAGACCACCCAGCCCGGGCCGAAATTGGCATCCGCCGCCCAGATCCAGCCATGCTGCGGATCGTTGGCCCAGCGGCCATGACGGTGGACGATGGCGCCCCAGGGCGTCGGGTCGTTGAACACCCAGGTCCGCTGCTCGCGGTCGAACTGCCAGTGGCAGCGCGGATAGGGCGACCAGCCCGGCATGGCGATCTGCTCCGACGGTTTCCACACCTCGCCATAGAGCGGGTGGGCGTGGAAGTCGCCGAACTGTTGCAGTGTCGCGCGGAAGGCATCCATCGGGCTCGGCATCCGCTGCTGGATGGCGGCACCCGGGCTGCCCTCCTCGGGCGGTGGCGGAGGGGCCCCCGCGCCGGGGGCGGTGGCAAGGGCTTGGCCGATCGACAGGCTGATGGCCAGCGCGAGCGTCGAGACGACGGATGCAATGCGTGAATGGAATGTCCGGGACATGACAGCTCTCCTCGCGGGCGCCTAGCGCGCTCCCCCATCCGTCGTTCGGCGCGGGGAAAAAGTTCACGCTTGGCGGCGAGAATGGTGGCCGTCGTGATCCCGGTCAGGCCTTTGATCGGACGAGATCTTCGGCTACACACGCGGTATGTGGCTGAACCAGCGAACCGTCGATGCAATCCGGCTGATGGCAGAGCTGTCTGCCCGTTGGCCCCATGCGGTCAAGGCGGCCGAACTGGCGGCCATCACCGGCATCACCTTCCTCAATGTCCAGAAGACGGCCCATGCCCTGTCGCGCGCCGGGCTGCTGGAGGCCGAGCGCGGCCGCTACGGCGGTCTCAGGCTGGTGCGGGCCGCCGACGAGATGAAGGTGGCCGAGATCGTCCGCGCCTTCGAGCCGGCGGACTGCCCGGTCAATTTCCTCGACGCCGATCAGACGCGTGACCCCGTCTCGACGTTGATGTTCCGCGCCCATCGCGGCTTCTTCCAGCCGCTGGAAGAGACGACGCTGGCCGATATCGAGCCCCGCGCCATCGCCCGCAAGGATGGTCAGGCAGCACCGCGTGCGAGCCGCATCTCCGCATAGTGCTGCGGCAGGACCACCGGCAGTCCGCCGGTGCCATCCGCCTCGCGGCAGAGGTCCACGCCGAACACCTCGCGCACCGCAGCCCGCGTGATCACCGCCTCCGGCGCGCCGAGCGCATGCAGCCGGCCGCCGCTCATCACCAGGATCCGGTCGGCGAAGGTCGCCGCGAGATTCAGGTCGTGCAGGACGGCGATGACCGCAACTCCCGCCCGCGCGAGGCCTGTGGCGCTCTCCATCAGCGCGATCTGGTGGGAAAGGTCGAGATTGGCCACCGGCTCGTCGAGGAAGAGGACCTGTCTCGCGCTTGTCTGCCGGCCTGCCTGGAGTTGCGCGAAGGTGCGGGCGAACTGGACACGTTGCTGCTCGCCGCCCGAGAGCGTCTGGTAGCTGCGGGCTGCCAGGTGGGCGATGTCGGCGGCATCCAGCGCATCCGTGATGATTCGCTCGCGCAGGGTGCGGGCAAGGGCGCGCCCGACGCTGTCGATGCCTATCCGCACCACCTCGGCCACCGTGAAGGGAAAGGCGAGGCGGCTCGCCTGCGCCATCACCGCGCGCTGCGAGGCGAGCTTCCAGGCGGGAATCGTGGCGAGGGGGACGCCGCCGAGCCGGATGGTGCCGGCCGAGGGCGCCAGTTCGCCGGTCAGAAGCTTCATCAGGGTCGTCTTGCCGGCGCCGTTCGGCCCGACCACGACCAGGACCTCGCCGGCCGCCACGCTCAGCGATACCGCGTCCACGGGCTTGTGCCGGCCATAGGCGACGCCGAGCCCTGCGGCCTCGAGGAGGTTCGTCATGCGTCGAGCGTCCGGTCGCGGCGCAGCAACAGCCACAGGAAGAACGGGGCGCCGATCGCCGCCGTCAGGATACCGATCGGCAGTTCGGCCGGGGCCACCATGGTGCGTGCAAGAAGATCGGCTCCGGTCAGGAGAATGGCGCCCAGCAGGGCGGACAGAGGCAGCAGCATCCGGTGATCCGGGCCGAAGAGCAGCCGGATGAGATGCGGCACGACGATCCCCACGAAGCCGATGACCCCGGCCGCCGCGACGCCGGCGCCGACCGCGACCGCCACCATCAGGATCGCGGCGCGCTTCACCGCCTGCACGGGAATGCCGAGGTGATAGGCCTCGGCCTCGCCGAGCAGCAGCGCGTTGAGCCCCCGCGCCAGGAAGGGCACGGCGAGGAGGACCGGCATGATCAGCGGTGTCACCGTTGCCACCTTGGTCCAGCTTGCCCCGGACAGCGAGCCAAGCGACCAGAAGGTCAGGTCGCGCAACTGGCGGTCGTCGCTGACGAAGGCGAGAAGACCGGTGAGCGCCCCGGCGAAGGCGCCGAGGGCGACGCCCGCCAGCAGCATGATCGCCACTGAGGTCCTCCCATGGCGGGTGGCGACGGCATAGAGGATCAGGGTCGCGGCGAGGCCACCGACGAAGGCACCGACCGGCAGCAGCACGAAGGGCAGTTGCGCGGCCACCGTGCCGAAGAGGCGGTCGCCGAGCACGATGGTGAAGCCCGCTGCAAGCGCGGCGCCGGATGACACGCCGACGAGGCCGGGATCGGCGAGCGGATTGCGGAACAGGCCCTGCATCAGCGCGCCGGAGACGGCCAGGGCCGCGCCGATGAGGCAGGACAGGATGAGCCGCGGCACCCGGATCGACAGGATGATCAGGGCATCCCGCCCGGCGAGCCCGTCGCTGTCTCCCGTGGCCCAGGTCGTCATCACCCGCACGACCTGCCCGGGCGCGATCCTGACCGCTCCGCTGCCCAGAGACAGCACGGCCAGCAGCACGAGGAGGGCGACGAAGAGGCCGACGCCGACGGCCAGCCGCCGTCGCCGCGAGGCGAAGAGTCCCGCGACGGAGGGCACTTCGGCGGCGATCGTCACGGCCGCGTGCCTGCGTAGACTGCTGCCATCAGGTCGCGCGCCGCCTCCGGCGTGCGCGGGCCGAAGCCGAGCAGATAGAGCCCATCCATGGCGACGAGTGACCGGGTGCGGGCGGCCGGGGTCGTCGACAGTGCCGCCTGACCGAAGACCTGCTCGGGGGATGCCGCATGCTCGTTGTGCTTCATCATCAGCACCACGTCGGGCGCTGCGGCGATCAGTCCCTCGTCGGTGAGCGGCTTGTAGCCCTCCACCGTCTCGGCGGCATTGACCGCACCGGCGAGGCGGATGATCGCGTCCGCGCTGCTGCGGGCACCGCCGACCATGACGCGGCCATTCTGCAGCGACAGCACGAACAGCACCCGCTTGCGCGCGGCGAGGGCGTCACGCTGCTGCTTCAGCGCGGCAAAGCCCGCCTCGACCCGGGCCGCCAGTGCCTCGGCCCGGTCCGTCGCATCGGCGATCCGGCCGATCAAGCGGATACGGGCGGCGACGCCGGCTTCCGTCGTGTCCTCGGAGATGCGGGCGACCTTGACGCCCGCTTCGGCGATCAGCTTCACCGTGTCGGGCGGACCGGCACCGTCCACCGCGAGGAGATCGGTCGGGCGCAGCGACAGCACCCCTTCGGCCGAGAGCGCCCTGACATAGCCGACATTGGCCTTCTCGCGCATGGCTTCGGCCGGGTGAAGGCTGGTCGAATCGACGCCGACCAGCAGCTCCTGCCGGCCGAGTGCATAGAGAATCTCAGTGATGACACCGCCCGCGGCGACGATGCGGCGCTCGGCGGACGCCACCGGGCGGACGCTGACCATGAGGCCGGCCGCAGCGGTGATGAGAGTCCGGCGCGACAGCCCCAGGCCAGGAAACAGGACGGGCCGGGTCATTTGGTCAGGATCAGCTTGTCGTTGGCGGTGACGCGCAGCCGGTAGCGCTCCCCCTTGTGGAGGATGACCGCCTCGCGCCCCGTCCCGAGGATGGCTCCGACCTCAACAACGGGAACCGTCGCGACACTGCTGCCGGTCGCGGCGAGCAGGTCCATCCGGTCATCGGGAGGATAGGTGGAAGGGGAAGGGATCATGGAATGGTCCAGTTTAGAATGATGACAATCGGTCAGATCTCTCTGGAAACATTAAAAAGTGCTTCTCTGTCTCTGATTGTTGACATTGATAGTCAGCATAAGTAGCAATCGTCAACAGCGTCGAGACGGCATGACCGGACGGCGCCCATGCCAGCCAGCCGGACGCCCCTGCGTCGAGCCAGCCAGCCTCATGAAAACCCTTTCAGGCTCGCGGTCTCGCTCATGTTCCTCCGTCACGGTCGTCAGGCGCTCATGGCGTCGGTTTCCCTTCTGGTTCTCGCCACCAGCCCTGGTCTTGCGCAGAGCGAGGCCCGACCGGCCGATGGTCGGACGCCGTCCGCCCAGGACGAGATCACCGTCTCCGCCGAACGCACGCCCTCCACCGTGTTCAACTCGCCCGGCACGGTGACGGTGATCAACGAGCGGCAGATCGACCAGAACCTGGTCCAGGGGCCGCGCGACATTGCCCGCAGCGAGCCCGGTCTCGCCGTCAGCAACGCCCCGACCCGCGTCGGCGCCGGCTCCTTCTTCATCCGTGGCATCGGCGACAACCGCGTTCGCCTTGAGGTCGACGGTCTCCGCGTTCCGGACTATCCCGGATCGAATGTCGGCCCCGGCCTCTACACCCGAGATATCGTCGACTACGACAGCCTGAAGGCCATCGAGGTTATCCGCGGACCGGCTTCGGCCCTCTACGGCTCAGACGCCATCGGCGGCGTCGTCACTTTCGTCACCAAGGACCCCGCCGACTATCTGCGTGAGGTCGGCCGCGACTGGTATGCGGGCACGAAACTGTCCTTCGACAGCGTCAACCGCTCCTTCGCCCACACCTATACCGGGGCGGCCCGCCGCGGACCTTTCGAGTTCCTGTTCCAGTACACCCGCCGCGACGGCACCGAGACGCTGATCAATTCGGCGACGCGCCGGGCCAATCCGCAGTCGTTCCAGTCGAATAACATCCTCGCCAAGCTGATTTACGAAACGCCGGATTCCGGCCGCTGGCGGCTGACCGGTGAGGCGCTCTGGCGCGGTTTTGCCACCGACATTGTATCAGCCCGCACGGCGACCATCACCCAGCAGATCGCCCACGACACCAGCAAGCGCTTTCGCCTCAGCCTCGACTGGACACAGCAGCTCACCTGGGCCATCGCCGACGAGATCAAGCTGGCGGCCTATGCCACCGACTTCGACCGGCAGGAACATCTCGACGAATATCGCCGCACCGGCGTCGTCGCGCCGGCCCCTGCCAACCGCCTGCGCGTTTCCGACTTCGACTTCCGCCAGCAGATCTTCGGGGCCAATGCGCAGTTCTCGGCGCAGCGCCAGTGGGGCGGCTGGGATCACCGCATCATCTACGGCGCGTCCGTCGACTTCACCATGACGTCGCGGCCGCGCGAGCGCTTCGAGGTGACCTGGCCGGGCGGTACCCCCGTGGCGCTGCCGGCGGGCGAGATCTTCCCCAACAAGAATTTCCCCGATACCCGCACCACCCAGGCCGCCTTCTACATCCAGGACATCATGCAATGGGGAGCCCTGCGCATCATCCCGGCGGTCCGCTTCGACTATTATCACCTGAGCCCGAAGCCCGATCAGGCCTTCTTCAATTCCAATCCCGGCTTCCGCATCGGCAATGTCTCGGCCTTCGCCGTGTCGCCGAAGCTTGGCGCCACCTATGACCTGAGCGAGAACTTCCGAGTCTTCGGCCAGTATGCCCGCGGCTTCCGCGCGCCGCCCTACGACAACGCCAACTTCGCTTTCTCGAACGCGCTTCAGGGCTACGAGATCCTGCCGAACTTCGGGTTGAGGCCGGAGACGGTCGACAGTTTCGAGGCGGGCCTGCGGGCGCGCTTCGCCGAAGGATCGTCCTTCCAGGTGTCGGGTTTCTATAATCTCTACAAGGACTTCATCAACACCGCCACGATCTGTGCGCCGCCGACCTGTCCGCTGCTGCGCTTCCAGTACCAGAATCTGTCCTCGGTGCGGATCTGGGGCTTCGAGGGCCGCGGTGAATGGCGGATGACCCCCGAATGGTCGCTGCACGGCGCAGTCGCCTATGCCAACGGTACCGACCAGACCACCGGGGCGCCGCTCGACAGCGTCGACCCGCTCACGGGCGTTGCCGGCATCCGCTACACCAGCCCGCACAACTGGCAGGTCGAGGCCCGGATGAAGGCGGCGCTGGCCAAGACGCGGGTCAGTGCGGCCAACATCTACCAGCCCGGTGCCTATGCCACCTTCGACCTGCTGGGCTCCTACGAGATCAACAAGAACGTCACGCTGCGGGCCGGCGTGTTCAACATCTTCAACGCGCGCTACTTCAACGCCATCGACGTCGCCGGCCTGACCTCCAACAGCGCCACGCTCGAAACCTTCCGTGCGCCCGGCCGCTCCGTCTCCGCCAGCCTGTCGGCCAAGTTCTGAGGCACGGGATGGCGGGCCGCTCGACAGCGCGCAGGACGGACAAGGGCCGGAGCCATCCGGCGCGGCCCGTCGGTCGCCCATGGCCGGAGGCGGGGTTCGCGGGACCGCGCGGGGAGATCGCCGCCGACGTGACCGCGGTGCTGACGCTGGCCCCGAAGCCACCGCACCCCGAGCCCCTGGCCGCAGCAGCGCCGCCGGTGGTCGTCACCGGCTATGGCCCGGCCGGCGCGACGGCGCCGGCGGTGGAGATCGTGCCCCCGACCACGATGCATGACGGCGGGTCCGCGCCCGTTCCCACGATCGCTGGTGCAGCGGCTCCCGCCCGTCGGATTGGTGCGGCCCGGGGCGCTTCGCTGGCGGTCATCGCCTCGCTCATTCTTCATGCTGCAGCGGCCGCCGCCATCGTCTGGTTGAGCTGGACCGCGCCGCCGCCGATCTCGGCCGGGGAGGAGGGCATCCCGGTGGAACTCGTCGTCGCCTCCGACACCGGCGCTGCCGCGCAGCAGGAGGCGGCGAGCGGCCGTCAGGAGACCGAGGCCGCGACGACCGACAGCCAGTCCATGCAGAAGGTCGAGGCCCCGCCCGTCGAGACGCCGGAGCCTTCCGCCAGCGATCCCGTCGAGACGGCCTTCGAGGAACCGCCCGTCGCTCAGCCCGATCCGCTGACCACGGCCGCGCGCATTCTCGACCAGTTGCCGCCGCCGCCCATGCCCGAGCTCCTGCCGATTGTCGACCGGCCGGCCGAACCGTTTCCTGCGGAGGCGCGGTCCACACAGCCCCGCCTGGATGCGCTGCAGCCGCCGCCGGCTGTACCGACGCGGCCCGAGCCGGTGGAAGCCGCTGCACCACCGCCTGTCACGTCGCTGGAACCCGCTGCGACGAGCGATGCTCCCGAGTCCATCATTCAGCAGGCGGCCCTGGCACCGCAGCCGGTCGATCCGCCGCCGGCACAGGTCATGCAGCCGTCGCCACCTGCGGTGGCGCCACCGGTGCGCCACGAGGCGACCCGCCCGCCACCAACCCGGCGCGAGGCGCCGGTGACGCAGGAGCGCCGCCGCCCGACGCGCCAGGTCGCCGCTACCGCGCAACCTGAACGCCCGGTCCGCGCTGCGCCACAGGCCGAGTCCCGCGCCAGTCTGGCCGAACGCGGCGAGGGGATCGGTCAGCGCAACCGCCAGCAGTCGAACGCGACGGGACCATCCGGGGCTTCCAATGTCGCCGCCGTCGCCGCCTGGCGCCAGCGCGTCCTCGCCCATCTCGCCCGCTACAGGGTCTATCCGGAACAGGCGCGTGAGCGCGGGATCCGCGGCCGTACCGGCGTCGCCTTCACGCTCACGGGCAACGGCGCGGTCACCGCCGTGTCCATCGCCTCCTCGTCCGGGGCCGCCATTCTCGATCAGGCGACGCTCGCCATGGTGCGTCGCGCCCAGCCCTTCCCGCCAAATCCGGCCGGAGGTTCCGCCAGCTTCACGGCGGGAATAAACTACAGTCTGAATTGATGCCAGCCAGTCCGCGGGACCAGCCAGAAGGAAGACCAGCCATGTATATCGCCATGAACCGCTTCAAGGTCATCAAGGGCGCCGAGGCCGATTTCGAGACCATCTGGCGGACCCGCCAGTCCTATCTCAACGAGCTCAAGGGCTTCGTCGAATTCGCCCTGCTCAAGGGGCCGGTCCGCGAGGATCACACGCTTTATGCCTCGCATACCGTGTGGGAGAGCAAGGCCGATTTCGAGGCCTGGACCAAGTCCGAGCAGTTCCGCAAGTCGCATGCCCGTGCCGGCATGGCCGATGCGAAGCCCACCTCCCTGGGCCATCCCGAGTTCGAGGGTTTCGAGGCGGTGCTGGTCGACGACAACCGCGGCAAGCCCTCCCTCGCTGCCGAGTGACGTCATGGCGGCGCAAATGTCTGCGGAACTGACCGCGCCCGAGGACCGTCTGGCGGCCGCGCGGGCCGCACTGGCCGCCAAGCCGGACGGCGTCATCGAGAATGTCGCGCGCGAGCACGGCCTCTCGCCCCGCCAGGTGCTGGCCATGCTCCCGCCCGGCGAGAGCATCGCCGCGCCCGCCGCGGCCTTCGAGGCGATCTGGACTGACGTCACCGGCTGGGGCGAGGTCCTGTTCATCGTCAACACGCCGGACATCGTGCTGGAGTGCCATGGCCCGCTGGTGCCGGGTTCGGCCGGCCACGGCTGGTTCAATGTCCACGGCGACAGCCCGATCGGCGGTCACATCAAGGCGTCGAACTGCAGCGAGATCTGCTTCGTCGACCGCGTTTTCCACGGCCGCCGTTCGTTGTCGATCCAGTTCTACAACGCCGCCGGCGAGGCCATGTTCAAGATCTTCGTCCGCCGCGACAAGGAGCGGGCGCTGCTGCCCGACCAGATCGTGAAGTTCGAGGCGCTGCGGGCGCGCTACGCCTGAGCGCCGCTCGGTCTTGGAAAGACGAAGGGCGCGGCCTCGGCTGCGCCCTTGTCGTTTCTGGGGACTTGCCCGACCGAAGTGCGTCCTTCGAGGCTCGCCGCCGGACGATGCTGACGCATCGCCGGATGGCTCGCACCTCAGGATGAGGACGGTGGGAACTGCAACGCGGGCGGTCCGAGGCTCGCCTGGCGCGCTTCATCGAACTTGCCGCCAGACACCCCCTTCCTCATCCTGAGGCGCGAGCGACAGCGAGCCTCGAAGGACGCACTTGCGTAGTGCCGGGCGTCACGTCCGGGACAAGCCCGGGCATGACGGCGGGGAGGGCCTTCGACCGCTCAGAAGTTCACCTTGTCGCCGCCCTTCAGGCCGAGGATCTCGCGGGCATCGTCCGGCGTAGCGATCTCCAGGCCCATGCCCTCAATGATCTGGCGCACCTTGGTCACCTGCTCGGCATTGTTCTTCGCCAGCCTGCCGGGACCGATCCACAGCGAGTCCTCGAGGCCGACGCGCACGTTGCCGCCCATGGCGAGCGACATGGCGGCGATCGGCATCTGGTTGCGTCCGGCGCCGAGAACCGACCACTGGTACTCGTCGCCGAAGAGGCGGTCGGCCGTTCGCTTCATCATCACCACGTCCTCGTAGTGGCCGCCGATGCCGCCGAGGATTCCGAAGACCGACTGGATGAAGAACGGCGGCTTGATCACGCCGCGGTCGGCGAAATGCCTGAGCGTGTAGAGGTGGCCGATATCGTAGCACTCGACCTCGAAGCGCGTGCCGTTATTGGCGCAGGTGGTGAGGATATATTCGATATCGGCCAGGGTGTTCTTGAACATGCCGGCGCGGGAGCCCTCAAGGTAGGGCTTCTCCCAGTCGTATTTGAACTCCTTGTAGCGGTCGAGCATGGGGTAGAGGCCGAAATTCATCGTCCCCATGTTGAGGCTCGCCACCTCCGGTGCGTAATGGGCCGCCGGCTTGACGCGCTCCTCGACCGTCATGGTCTGCGACCCGCCGCTGGTGATGTTGATGGCGACGTTGGAGCGCTGCTTGATCACCTTCAGGAAGGGCGCATAGGCCTCGATCGACTGGTCGGGGCGCCCGTCCTTGGGGTCGCGCGCGTGCAGGTGGACGATGGCCGCGCCCGCTTCTGCCGCCGCAATGGCGTTGTCGGCGATCTCCTGGGCCGTGATCGGCAGATGCTCCGACATGGTCGGCGTATGGATCGAGCCGGTGATGGCGCAGGTGATGATGACTTTCTTCGACTTCGCCATGGTGGGCTCCTTCGTCGGACTGCGGGAGGAATGAGGATCAGACCGGTTTCTTCTTCGCGCCGAGCTTGTGCGCCTTCAAGGCCGCCAGTCGGCCGTCGCGCCATTTCGACAGGCGGGCTATGCGTTCGGGCGACTGCTCGCCACGCCATTCCGCCATGATTGCGGTCTCGTTGGCCTTGGTGAAGACCTTGCGGCCGGTAAGGCGGGTGAGGCTCGGCCCGTAGCGCTGGTTGTAGTCGGGAATGCCGCCGGGGGCGTTCAGTTCGATGGTCTCGAAGGGACCCATGAAGGACCAGCGCAGGCCGAGCCCGTCCCGGATCGTCTTGTCGAGGTCTTCCGGGGAGACGACGCCCGAGCCGACGAGATCGAAGGCTTCCGCCATCAGGACCGCCTGAAGGCGGTTAAGCACGAAGCCGTCGATCTCCTTTTTCACGGTGATCGGAACCTGGCCGACCTTCTCGTAGATGGCACGGGCCTTCTCCACCACCTTCGGATCGGTCCACGGCGCCGGGCAGAGCTCGACGATGGGCACGAGGTGAGGGGGGTTCACCGGATGGGCGACGAGCACGCGGGAGCGGTGCTTCAGGTCCTTGGCCCAGAGCGAGGAGAACATGAAGGAGGTCGAGGAGACGACGATGGCGGAGGGCGGGGCGAGTGCGTCGATCGCCTTGTGGATGGCGATCTTGTCCTCGACCTTTTCCGGTCCGTTCTCCTGCACGAAGGCACAGCCCTTGAGGGCTTCGGCGAGGCTGGCGCAGGCGACGAGATTCCTGGCGGAGCCTTTCGCGTCCTTCACCAGATCCAGGTCGGCCAGTTCCTTCAGGTTCTTGGCGATATGCGCTTTCGCGGCTTCGGCAACGCCGGGGACCGGGTCATAGAGCGCCGCCTTCCAGCCGTGGCTGCAGAAGACCGTGGCCCAGGCGCGGCCGATCAGGCCCGATCCGACGATGGCGATGGTGGGCATGTCGTTTTCCTCTGGATCCTCACGTGTCGTGGCCGGGCTTGTTCCGGTCATCCACGACTTGAACATGGCCGGACAACTCTTCGTGGATACCCGGGGCGAGCCCGGGCATGACGAGCGTCAGCGCATCATGCCGTCGCCGCCTCCTCACAGCCACAGCACCTTGCGCCGCAGTTCCTGATCCTCGCGCAACTCTTTCGATGCGCCGTGCCAGGTGACCGCGCCGCGCTCCAGCGCCACCGTGCGGTCGGAGATCGCCAGCGCCAGATCGAGGTGGTGGTCGACGATGATGATCGACACCTCGTGGCGCAGCTTGTCGAAGGCCTCGAAGAGCTCCTCGGTAATCGCCGGCGACAGGCCCTCGAAGGGCTCGTCGAGCAGCAGAAGCCGCGTGTCGCCGACCAGGGCGCGGGCGACCGCCACCATCTGCTGCTCACCGCCCGAGAGGAAATCAGCCGAGGTCGACCAGCGCTCCTTGAGGCGCGGGAAGAAGGCGAGGACCCGGTCCTCGTCCCAGTGGCGTCCGGCCCCGGTCAGCCGCTTCAGCCGGCCAAGCATCAGGTTGTCCTTCACCGACAGCCCGGCGAACAGCCCGCGCCCCTGCGGCACATAGCCGACCCCGAGCCGCGCAACCTTGTCGGCGGGCAGGCCGGAAAGCACGTCGCCGGCCAGCGTCACCGTCCCGGTCGCCGGCGGCGCGATGCCGGTGATGGTCTTCAGCACCGTCGACTTTCCGGCTCCATTGCGGCCGAGCAGGGCGATGATCTCGCCCGTCTTCACGTCGAAGGAGACGTCGTTGAGAATGTGGCTCTTGCCGTAGAACGTGTTGACCCTGTCGAGGGTGAGCAGCGTCTCGGCCGTCGCCGCCGAGGCGCGTTCCTTCGCTGCCACCGCATGGGCGCCCGACCCGAGATAGACCGCCTGGACGCGTTCCGACGACCGGGCCTCCTCGACCGTGCCGTCCACCAGCACGTCGCCGTCATTCATCACCGTGACGTGGTCGGCGATCTGGAAGACGCGGTCGATGTCATGCTCGACCAGCAGCACCGGGATGTCGCCGGAAATGGTCTTGATGATGTCGCCGACGCGCTTGCGTTCGGCCGCGGCGAGGCCCGCCAGCGGCTCGTCGAGCAGGAGGATGCGGGGCCGCGTCGCCAGCGCCAGCGCCATGTCGACGAGGCGTTGGCCGCCATAGGAGAGCGAGCCCGCCTCCGCCTGTTCGATGCCGCCGAGGCCGAGATAGCGGATGAGCGTGTCTGTATCGGCGGCGAGGCCGGGCAGGGCGCCGGCCTCCGCCCACACACCGAACCGGCCGGCATGGCGTGCCTGGACGGCGAGGCGGACGTTCTCGTGGATGGTGAGGCCGGGAAAGAGGTTGGTGATCTGGAACGAGCGGCCGACCCCGGCCTGGGTGATCGCCTGGGGTGAGAGGCCGCCGACCTCGCGGCCATCCAGCTTCACCGTGCCGCGGTCGGGCGGAAACATGCCGGACAGGAGGTTGAACGCCGTCGTCTTTCCCGCGCCATTGGGGCCGATCATCGCATGCAGCGTGCGGTCCTTCACGGAGAAGCTGATGCCGCGCACCGCCTTGATGCCGCCGAAGCTCTTGGCGATGTCGTCGACCACCATCACCGCGCCGTCGCCCTGCCGGCCTTCGCGCACGAACTGCGGCGGCACGGGGCCTACCGCCTCGACGCGCCGCGCCGCCATGGCGGCATCGGTCTCGATGCGCTTGCGGAAGGGGGCGAGCACCCGCTCGGCGACGCCGATCAGGCCGGTTGGCGAGAAGATGATGAAACCGACGAAGAGCAGGCCGAAGAACAAGAGCCAGCTCGAGGTGAAGAGCGAGAGATACTCGCGGAACAGCATGAAGAACAGCGCGCCGAGCGCCGGCCCCATGAAGCTGCGCATGCCGCCGATCACCACCATCGCCAGCAGCTCGCCCGAGAACTGGATGGCGATCGGGTCGGCGGAGGTGAAGCGATGGTGGAAGGCCGAGAGGACGCCGGCAAAGCCCGTCAGGGTCGCCGAAATGGTGAAAGCGATCAGCTTGTAGCGGTCGGTATCGTAGCCGACGAAACGGGCGCGCACCTCGTTCTCGCGCACCGCCACCAAGACGCTGCCGACGGGGGAGCGGTGGAACCGCTGGAGCAGGAAGACCACGGCGAAGCCGATGACCGCGACGAGGATGTAGAAGGCCCAGGGATTGTTGAGATCGGCTACGCCCCAATGCGGCCGGACGACGCCGCCGAGCCCGTTCTCGCCGCCGGTGAGATCGGTCCAGCGGAAGGAGACGGTATAGGCGACCGCCGTCATGGCGAGGGTGAGCAGCGAGAAATAGACGCCGCGACGGCGGAGGATCAGCAGCCCGAGAAGGGTGGAGACCACGCCGACGAAAAGGATGGAAAAGCCGGCGGGCAGCAGGATCTGTCCGGGAAAGAAATGGCGCTGCGCCAGCACGGCCGCATAGGCGCCAAGACCGAAGAAGGCACCGTGGCCGAAGGAGACGAGGCCGGTATGGCCGACCAGGATGTTCAGCGCCAGGGCGGCGATGGCGAAGATCACGACATCGGTCGCCGAGGTCAGCGTCAGGCCGATCGACAGCATGAAGACGGGCAGAACGACGAGCGCCGCGATGGCCGCCAGAAGGGTGCGGAGGGTCGGGGTCATCGGATCACTCGAATTTCTGGATGCGTTCGCCGAAGAGGCCGCGGGGGCGGGTGAGCAGCACGAGCACCATCAGCAGATAGACCGAGGCTTCCGTGGCGGCGGGGTAGAAATGCGCGGCGACGCCGCGGGTCATGCCGACGATGGCGGCCGCGGCCACCACCCCCCAGAAGGAGCCGAGGCCGCCGATCACCACGACGACGAAGGCGAAGGTGATGATCTCCTGGCCCATGGCCGGATGCACACCGGCGATGGGCGCGATGAGCACGCCGGCAAGGGCGGCAAGGCCGACGCCGATCATCACCACCGCGGTCATGTAAGGCTTCAGCGAGATGCCGAGCGCGCCGACCATGTCCGGGTTCTGCACGCCGGCGCGGACGACCTTGCCGAAGGCGGTTTTGGTCAGCAGGATCCACAGGCCGAGAACGGCCAGCGCGGTGATCCCCAGGGTGATCAGCCGGTAGCGCGAATAGACGAAGTCGCCGAGGAAGACCTGGCCCCGCAGCTCCTGCGGGATCGAGAAGGGGATGGGCGCCGCGCCATAGAGAATGCGCAGCGTCTGTTCCGTCACCATGGCGAGGCCGAAGGTGAGGAGCAGGCCGAGGATCGGGTCGGCATTGTAGAAGCGCCGCAGCAGGAAGCGCTCCACCACCATGCCGATCAGCGCCACGATCAGCGGCGAGGCGACCAGCGCGCCGCCGAAACCGATGCGCTCGGCGAGCGTCACGGCGAGATAGGCTCCGATCGCATAGAAGGCGCCATGGGCAAGGTTCACGATCCCGCCGAGCGAGAAGATCATCGACAGCCCGAGCGCGATCATCAGGTAGTAGGACCCGGCAAGCAGGCCGTTCAGGATCTGCGAGAGCAGCGGGATCAGGTCAGGCACGGGATCCGTCCGGATTGCGGGATGGCATGGGTGGCCGGCATGGCGAGAGGGCGTCCTGCGAGGCATGGCCGGAGCGACAGCGGACGCCTTTCGGGTCCACTCGACGTCAGACCGCCCCCCGAAGGGTACTTGTCAGAGGGCCGGGCGACCGGAGCGCAGCGGGCGCTCCGGCCTCTCGGTTGGTCTCACGCGCGGAACGTGCACTTGTTCTCGTCGTCGGTCGCCGCGATCACCTCGAGGCTCTCGTTGGCGGCCGGAACCGGCGGCGACGAGGTGAAGATGTCGTACTGGTTCCGGATCTGCGCCGCCGGCAGGGCGGTGATCGCGTACATTTCCATCATCATCTGATGGTCCTTGGCCCGGAAATAGCCCTCGCGGGTCTTCAGGAGGTCGAACTTGGCCCCCTTCTCGAAATGTTCGACGATCTTCATGCCATCGGTCGACTTGGTCTCGGCGATGGCCTGGGCCACGACCTTCATCGAGCAATAGTCGCCCCAGGCCTGGTTCTCCGGCATGCGGTTCCACTTCCTCTGGAAGCCGGCGACGAAGGCCTTGGAACCGGGCGTGTCGATGAGGTGGTGCCAGACCACCGGCCAGGTGCCGCCGAAATTCCCCCGGCCGGCGCCCCAGGCCAGCGCGGTGTCGAAGCCGAAGCCCGCGACCGGGAAGGTCAGGCCGAATTCGGCGTACTGCTTGAGGAAATTGGTGATCTGCGTGCCGGCAAGGTTGAGGCAGACGACGTCGGGGCGCGCCTGGCGGATCTTCAGCAGGAACGGCGAGAAGTCGGCCAGATCGGTCGGGATCAGGTCGTCGCCGGCATGGTTGCCGCCATTGGCCGCCATGTAGCGCTTGGCGACATTGAGGAGGTCATGGCCGAAGGCATAGTCGGCGGTCAGCGAGTACCATTTCTTGCCGGAGACGAGCCCGTCGCGGATGAGCGAACGGCCCACCGCCTTCACATACATCGAGTTCTGCGCCTCGATGTGGAACATGAAGCGCTGGCAGTCCGAGCCGCGCAGCGCGTCCGAATTGGCGCCAGTGTTGATGAACAGCACCTTCTCGCGCTGGACAACCTGGGCGATGGCCAGCGCCGAGGCCGAGGAGATCTCGCCGAGCAGGGCGACGATCTTGTCGCGCTGGACGAGGCGCTCCGCCTTGGCCGAGGCCTGCTGCGGATTCGGGCTGTCGTCGAGGATGAGCTCAAGCTTGCGGCCCATGATGCCGCCGGCGGCGTTGATCTCTTCCGCCGCGAGCTGCGCGGCCTGTGCGGCATATTCGCCCAGTGGGCCGAGGAAACCGGTCCGCGGCGTGATGTGGCCGATCTTGATCGCGTCGGCCTGCGCATAGCTGATGGCGGGGGCACCCAGCGTCCCGAGCGCGGCTGCGCCCGCGGAGGCCTTGATGAGGGTGCGGCGTGACAGGCTCTTGTCGAGCGGCATCGGACGTCTCCTTGGCAGTGTTTCCAGGCCCAATTCACCCAAGCGGGAGCGTTGACCGCCCCTCGCTGACGGCAGGCCGGTGGCTTGCCGTGATCTGTGATCACAGTTATGGTTTCTCATATGGCTGGATTTGTCCAGCCCCCTTCGCGACACTGGATCGCGACCGCAGGGAACGTGGTCGGGTTTGAACGGAACGCTTGTCATGAGTGACGCGCCATGAGCGTCGCAGAGGCCCTCACCACCATCGGACCGCTCGAGCGGGAGACGCTTGGTGACCGTGTCTATGGCCACCTGCGCGAATTGCTCATGGCCGGGCGCCTTGCTCCCGGCGACAAGCTCTCGCTGCGCGGCACGGCCGAGGCCATGGGTGTCAGCATGATGCCGGTGCGCGAGGCCGTCAGCCGGCTCGTCGCCGATCGCGCCCTCGAGGTCGCGCCGAACCGGGCCGTGCGGGTGCCGATCATGACGGTCAGCCAGTTCCGCGAGCTCACGACGGTGCGCATCGAGATCGAAGGTTTCGCAGCCCACCGGGCGGCCACGGCAGCGTCAGCAGACGATATCGCGCGGATCGCGACGCTGGAATCCGCGTTCCGCGCCCTCAGCCTTGTGCACCGTCCCGATCTGGCCGAAGCCGTTCGGCTGAACAAGGACCTTCACTTCGCCATCTACGAGGCCACCGGTCTGCCGACCCTCGCCGAGATCATCGGCGCCCTCTGGCTGAAGGCCGGCCCCGTCATCAATCTCGACCTCGGCGCCAATCCCGACCGGCTCGCCACCGGGGGCGCTGTGCGCTTCCATGCCGATGCCCTGGCGGCGATCCGCGCCGGCGACGGGCCCGCCGCCCGCGCCGCCATCGCCGCGGATATCCGTGGCGCCGCCGACTTCATCATCGCCCGGGGCGGTCTCGCCGCGGCCTAGACACCAAAGACATCAGGGAGACGGTTCGATGGATCTCGGCATCAAGGGCCTGCGCGTCCTCGTCACGGCGGGCGCGGGCGGCATCGGCCGCGAGGTGGCACGCGCCTTCGTGGAGGAGGGCGCGCGGGTCCATGTCTGCGACGTCGACCGCGAGGCCATCGCCGACCTCGCGCGCACCGATCCCGCGATCACCTCCTCCTTCTGCGACGTGGCGGACCGCAGCCAAGTCGCCGACCTTTTCGCCACCACCATCGATCGGCTCGGCGGGCTCGACGTCCTCGTCAACAATGCCGGCATCGCCGGCCCCACCGGGCGCGTCGAGGAGATCAACCCGGAGGACTGGGACCGCTGCATCGAGGTCTGCCTCACCAGCCAGTTCAACTGCGCCCGCCTCGCCGTGCCGCATCTGAAGGCCAGCACCAACGCCTCGATCATCAACCTGGCGTCCGTCGCCGGGCGCTTCGGCTTCGCCCTGCGCACGCCCTATGCGGCGGCGAAATGGGGCGTCGTCGGCTTCACCAAGTCGCTGGCCATCGAGCTCGGCGAGTTCGGCATCCGCGTCAACGCCATCCTGCCCGGCCTGGTCGAGGGCGACCGTATCCGGCGCGTGCTGGAGGCCAAGGCCCAGTCGCGCGGCGTCTCGTTCCGCGAGATCGAGCAGCAGGCCTCGTCCTATACCTCGCTGAAGACCTTCGTCACCGCGCGCCAGCTCGCCGACCAGATGCTGTTCCTGTGCTCGCCGAAGGGCAAGACCATCTCCGGCCAGGCGCTCTCCATCTGCGGCGACATGCAGATGTTGACCTGACGGGGAGGCGTCGGCGCGCCAGCGGTTGTCGAGCCCCTGTCGTCATGCCCGGGCCCAACCCTGGCCTGACGTATAGCGCTGAGCGTGGCTGCATGGCCCCGACGCCCTCCCGCCCTTGGAATCGCCGTCCATCCATGCGAGGCCAGCGGGCGTGACCGTCATCGCCCATGTCTCCGACCTGCACCTGACGCCGGTGCCCTTTCCCCTCGGCGAGGGCCTGAAGCCCGCGCTCGGCTGGATCAACTGGGCGCGCAAGCCCGGTGCCCATGACGGCGCCATCGCCGCGCGGACCATCGCCGCATTGCGCGCCGCGCGGCCCGATCACGTGGCGCTGACCGGCGATCTCATCGAGCTCGGCCTGCCGTCGGAATATGCCGCCGCCGGTGCCGTCCTCGGCGAGTTCGGCGATCCCGCCGATGTCTCCTGGGCCCCGGGCAACCACGATGTCTACACGCGACGCGCCGAGGCGAGGCTCCGGGCCGTCCTTCCCGCCTGGCTGGCGACACCGGCAGGCGAGGGCGATCTGCGCGCCTGTTTCCCGCGTCTGGCGCTGGCCGGCCGCGCCGCGATTGTCACGCTCTGCTCGGGCACCCCGACCTGGCTCTTCTCGGCGGAGGGCGAACTCGGTGCCGCCCAGCTCGTCCGCCTCGACGCCCTGCTCGCCGGCCTCGACCGCAGGGCCCATCTGCCGGTGCTCGCCATCCACCATCCGCCCCACGCACCGGGACTATCGCGGCTGAAGCGGCTGCGCGACGGCGCGGCGCTCATGGCGCTGCTCGCCCGCCACGGCTGCCCCCTGGTGTTGCATGGCCACCTGCACCGCGCCTGCGACACGGTCTGGACAGGGGCGACGGGCACGATCACGCTCGCCGGTGCGCCGTCGGCCTCGGCGGCCGGAAAGCATGGCGACGATCCCGCCGGCTTCAGCCTGATCCATGTTGCACCGGACCTCTCCTGGCGGCTGGAACGCCGGACACTCTCCTGATTTCGCAAGCGCGCCCTGCGTCAAGCCGGTTGGCATCGGCTCGGCTTGATGCTCTTGATGACGGCCCCCGCGTCCCGCCCAACCCGGTTGAGACCCATGAATGCTCCCCTTGCGGCCTCTGCGATCGACCCCGTCCTGCTGGACGGCCTGCGCGCGCTCCTCGGCAGCCGCGTCTCGACCTCCGAGTCGGACCGCGCCCAGCACGGCCGCGACGAGTCGCGCCATGCCGCCCGCCTTCCTGATGCGGTGTGCCGCGCAGTGACGACGGAAGAGGTCGCGGCCATCGTCCGGCTCTGCGCCGCCCACGACACGCCGATCGTCGCCTATGGCGCGGGATCGTCGCTGGAGGGCGCCCTGATCCCGGTCAAGGGCGGGGTGTCCCTCGACCTCACCGGCATGAATCAGATCCTCAGCGTCCGCGCCGAAGACCTTGATGCGACGGTGCAAGCCGGCGTGACGCGCAAGCAGCTCAACGCCCATCTGCGCGACACCGGCCTGTTCTTCCCCGTCGATCCCGGGGCCGACGCCACCATCGGCGGCATGGCCGCGACGCGAGCCTCCGGCACCAATGCGGTGCGCTACGGCACGATGCGCGAGAACGTCGTCAACCTCACCGTGGTCCTTTCCGACGGACGCATCATCCGCACCCGTTCGCGGGCGAAGAAGTCGTCAGCCGGTTACGACCTGACCGGTCTCTTCGTCGGTCAGGAGGGCACGCTCGGCATCATCACCGAGGTCACCGTCCGGCTCTATGGCATTCCCGAGGTCATGGCCGCGGCGACCTGTTCGTTCCCCAGCGTCGATGCCGCGGTCGACACGGTGATCCAGACGATCCAGATGGGCATCCCCATCTCCCGGGTCGAATTGCTGGACGACCGCGCCATCGAGGCCGTCAACGCCTATTCCAAGCTCACCCTGCCGGTGACGCCGACCCTCTTCTTCGAATTCGCCGGCAGCCAGTCGGGCGTCGAGGAACAGGCATCCATCGTCGAGGACCTCGCCAAGGGGGAGGGCGCCAGCAACTGGCGCTGGTCAACCGATGCCGATGAACGGGCAAAGCTCTGGCAGGCCCGCCACGACATCCACTGGGCCATCCGGGCCCTGCGCCCCGGCGCCAAGGGTTGGGGCACCGACGTTTGCGTGCCGATCTCGGCGCTGGCCGAGGTGATCCGCGAGGTGCGCAAGGAGACCTCGCAGCAGAGCTTCGGCACCACCCTCGTCGGCCATGTCGGCGACGGCAACTTCCATCTCGGCATGCAGATCGACCCGGACGATCCGGCCGAATGGGCCAAGGCCAACGAGATCAACGACCGGATGGTCAAACATGCCATCGCGCTCGGCGGCACCTGCACCGGCGAGCACGGCGTCGGCATCGGCAAGATGAAGTTCATGCGCGAGGAACACGGCGAGGCACTCGACGTCATGCACCTGATCAAGAACGCCCTCGACCCCAAGGGCATCTTCAATCCTGGCAAGGTGCTGCCGGCCTGATCGGCTGCTGCGCGGAAAACCGCGCGGAATAAATCGGACTCGGCTGCGGCAAAGTGCTACCGTGTCCTATGTCTCAGACCGATTTCACCGCTGCAGCGGAGCTCTTCGCCAACAAGCGAAAGTCGTTCCGCTCCCGCGTCCCGCTCAAATACAAACGCTTCGACAGCCTCGCGCTGGCGGTTCAGTTCGCGGTCGAGGAACTGGGTGCCGATCTCAACGGCATCAACATCCGCACCGAAAACGACGACGTCTCGGGCGCGGCGATCCGCACGCTCTACGACGATACCGCCTATCCCCTCGAGCGAAAGGCGCTTCGGCAAGCCTCATGACCCATCCCCAGATCGCGCCCGCGCCCGCCGGCGTCGCGGCTCTCGTCGAGGTGCGCAGCATGGGTGGCGTCAATTTCATCCGCCCCGACCGGGTCATCGCCATCCAGACATCGCCCACCGGCACGTCCCTGATCGTCATGGAGGGGGGCACCACCGTCCATTCCTCGGAGACGACCAAGGTCATCGCCGAGCGCATCGCAGCTGCCGACAGGGATCGCTAGCCGGTCCCCGCATGGTCATCCCGGCACCGGCCCATCGGCCTTGCGTGCCACCTCCAAGACAACAGGTGAACAGAACATGGCCCAGCACAGGTTCAAGGTCGGTGACGTCGTCACGCTCGGCCGCTCTTTCATCAAGATGCCGGAAGGCCCCTTCGAGGTGATCCGCCTGCTACCCTCCGATTCCGCCGATCCGGCCTATCGGATCAAGAGCCGCTCGGAGTCCTACGAGCGCGCCGTGCGCGAATACGAGATCAAGGCGGCCTGACCGGCCCCTGCATGGCTCCCATGGTCGGCCGGCCTTGCAAGGCTGCCGCCTTCCGCCGCTGACTGTCGCCCGCCACGCGACGCAGCGAACGAGACGGACATGCAGGACCTGACCCCCGAAGCGCTTCTCGAGGCCGTCCGCCGCTGGGTGGCCATCGAAAGCCCGACCCAGGACGTGGCGGCGGTCAACCGCATGGCGGACCATGCCGAGGGCCTTCTGAGGGCCGCCGGTGCGCGGATCGAGCGCATTCCCGGAACGATGGGCTATGCCGACATCCTGATCGGCCGCATCGCCGGCGAGACCGAGGGTCCCGGAATCCTGCTGCTCGGCCATATCGACACGGTCCACCCGGTCGGCACACTGGCGGCGGAGCTGCCCTGGCGCATCGACGGCGACCGCGCCTATGGCCCCGGCATCTACGACATGAAGGGCGGCAACGCGATCGCCATGGCGGCGCTTGCCCATCTCCATGCCGGCGGTCGGCGGCCGCACATGCCGGTCACGGTCATGTTCATTCCCGACGAGGAGGCCGGCAGCCCGTCCTCGCGCGCCCGCATCGAGGCCGAGGCGCGCCGCCACGCCATCGTGCTGGTGGCCGAACCCTCGGGGGAGGGCGGCCGGCTGACCGTCGCCCGCCACGGCATCGCCCGCTACCACCTGAAGACGACCGGCATTCCCGCCCATGCCGGCGCCTATCACGCCAAAGGCCGCAGCGCGATCCGCGAGATGGCCCGCCAGATCCTCGCCGTCGAGGCGATGACCGACTATGGCCGCACCATCACGCTGAATGTCGGGACCATGGCGGGCGGCACCCACGAGAACATGGTGCCGATCCATGCCGAGGCCTGCGTCTATGTGCTGGTGCCGACGGCCGAGGCCGAGGCCGAGGTGCGTGCCAGGCTCCTGGCGCTGACGCCGCACGATCCCGACGTGAAGCTGGACGTCACGCTCGGCCTCTTCCGCCCGCCCTACCGCAAGACGCCGGCCATCCAGGCGCTCTACAACCATGCCGCCGCGCTCGCCGGCGAACTCGGTTTTGCGCTCGCCGGCGAGCGCGTCGCCGGTGGCGGATCGGACGGCAATTTCACCGGCGCGCTCGGGGTGCCGACCCTCGACGGCCTCGGGGTGATCGGCGACGGCCCCCATACTCACCACGAGCATCTGCTCGTGTCCTGCCTGGTGCCACGCACCCGGCTCTATCTGCGGCTGTTCGACACCCTGAGGCCGGGCCTCGTCGCCGGTTGAGCGACGTGGGGCGGGCCGGGGCGGCCTTTACTCGGCGGCTGCCGGCAGGGCGAGCCCTGACCACCAGCCGTCGAGCGCTGTGCGCGTGCAGGGCAGCTTGACGTCCATGCCGTCGGCGAAAGCGTCCCATGCCGGCAGGAAGCGCAGGGGAACACCGATCACCAGCGGCATCTCGGCTGCCACCGCGGCGCCGATCTCGGCGATCAGGCCGCCACCTTCCGCTTCCATCCGCCCGAACTTGTTGACGACAACGAGATCGGCCGGCCGCTCCAGGGCCTGCCGCAGCGCGGCCGCCGCCTCCGCCAGCCCTGCCGGATCCAGCCGGCAGGCATTGACGCTCCCCGGGCCGAGGTCCTGGCATATGTTGATCCGCCGGCCGGTCCCCAGCGCCTCGAGCTCCATGTCGAGCTCCGCGCAGCCGGCGCCCGCATTGATCTGGATGAGCCCGGCGACCTTGACGCCTGCCGCCTCGCGCTCATGGGCAAACACGGCGAGCAGGGCGTCGCAATCGTCGTCGGGGCCGTAGGTGACGGCGGCAATGAGGCTCATGCGACTGATCTCGGTTGAAACTGCGAGGATGGGACCTGACCGCCGCCAGGTAAAGGTCCGCGATGGGTCGGGTCGCCGGGGCTCGGCAGGAGGGCCAAGTCGTGGTTTGATGGTGCCGACTCAGGGCGGGCCGGTTTCGGCTCCATGGCAGGGATGGATGGACATGCTCAAGATTCCGGTTGTCGCACTCATGGCCGCGACGGTCCTGGTCGTCGCAACCTCAACCAGCGCCGAAGCCCGCCATCGCGGGCGGGACATGCATGGCTGGTGTCGTGCCGACGCGGCCCAGATGATGGGCCTCAGCCGCCGCGCCGTTGTCCTTGAGCGCCAGGTCGTCCGCACTGCCGGCGGACGTTACGAGATCCGCGGCCTCGCCGCCCATGGCCGGTTCGGCAACCGCCCCTTCACCTGCCAGTTCAACCGGCACCGCGTCCTGCAGGGCGCCGTCTGACGCGTCTCACGCCTTGCGGACGAGGAAGGTCAGCGTGCCGTCACCCTTCTGCTGATCCTCCAGCACATCTCCGGTCTCCCTGAGGAGGTTGGGGATGTCGATGCCGGCCATCGGGTCGGTACAGACGACAGAAAGGCGCTCGCCGGAGGCGATCCGGCTGAGCGCTTTCCGCGTCTTGAGGGCGGGCAGGGGGCATTTCAGCCCCTTGAGATCGAGCAGAACCGCGTCAGCCGGGGCGACGCCCCGATCGGTGAGGCCCGGGACAGAGCTGGTCACGGCGCGCCGTCAGCGCGTCGCGGAGGGCGCGCCCATGCCGTCCCAGGACTTGCCGACGAGATTGTAACCGGCCTCGGTGCCGCGCAGCTGCGCGCCCGAGCCGACGAAGCGCGCATCGGCCGTCTGCTGGTAGGTCGTGTTGAGAAGGTAGCCGGCTCCGACCGCCATGACGATGGCGACAGCGAATGCGAGCATGATGGCTTTCATGACGTTCCCCTCTAGGAAGCTCTTGTTTCGTCGCGCATTTTATCATGCGTCTGGAACCGTTCAAGCGTCGTGGCGTCGCGGCCCGCGCTATTCGATCACGATGGCCGGTGGCGGCTTGATGGTGACGTCGCCGGTGCCGGACAGGCTTGCCCAGACCTGCCTCGCGATATCGCGATACACCAGAGAATGCGGGCTGGACGGATCAGTGGCGACGATCGGCCGACCCGAATCGGACCTTTCGCGCAGGGCCATGTCCAGCGGCACCTCGCCGAGGAACGGGACGCCGAGACGCGCCGCTTCCTTGCGCGCACCGCCATGGCCGAAGATGTCGTAGCGGTTGCCGGTGTCGGGCGCGATGAAATAGCTCATGTTCTCGACGATGCCGAGAATCGGCACCTCAGTCTTGCGGAACATGGCGACCCCACG
The DNA here is from genome assembly GCA_943368975.1 of Archangium gephyra. Classification (GTDB taxonomy): domain Bacteria; phylum Pseudomonadota; class Alphaproteobacteria; order Rhizobiales; family Phreatobacteraceae; genus Phreatobacter. The sequence continues at coordinate 12,498 of CALRLZ020000006.1, read as the reverse complement.
CCGCGCATCGATCAGGGCGAGATCCTGCGGTGTCGATACGATGACCGCGCCGGCCAGCGGCGTCGCCTGCGCCATGGTGAGCTGGGCGTCGCCCGTCCCGGGGGGCATATCGACCACGAGCACGTCGAGTTCGCCCCAGGCGACTTCCCGCAGCATCTGGGTGATGGCGCTCATGACCATCGGCCCGCGCCAGATCATCGGCGTCTCTTCCTCGACCATGAAGCCGATGGACATGACCTTGACGCCATAGCCCTCGAGTGGCGCGAGGGTGCGGCCGCTCACCACCCGCGGCTTGCCGTGCAGGCCGAACAGCTTGGGCAGCGACGGGCCATAGATGTCCGCATCGAGGATGCCGACCCGCAGGCCGTTGGCCGCGAGCGCCAGGGCAAGGTTGCAGGCGGTGGTGGACTTGCCGACGCCGCCCGTGCCGGAAGCGACCGCGATGACGTGCCTGACGCCGGGGATCGTCGCGACCTTCGGCGAGGGCGCCTGCGAGGGGCGTCCGGCAGCGACATGGGGCTGGGTGGACGGCGGCGGCCGCATCCCGCCCGCGCCGGGACCCGGGGCACTCGGCCGGTCGGCGGTGAGCGAAACCAGGGCCTGGGCGACGCCTGGCACGCCGCCGATCGCCGACTGTGCCGCGGCGCGGACCGGCTCCATGGCAGCCGCTTCGGTGGCGTCAATGGCGATGGTCACCATCACCTTGTCGCCGTTCACGAGAATGTCCGAAAGGCGACCCGAGGCGGTCAGCGACTGGCCGCTCGCAGGGAGCTTCACCTGTTCGAGTGCCCGCGCAATTTCTTCGCGTGTGACCATGATGCCCCCATCCGACACGCGGTCACATAGGGCATCCCGCCGGGTTCCGGAAGGGTGGCCGTGGCGTCAAGGCGTCACGGTCAGGCGCAGCACATAGGTATCGAGCGGGATGGCCCGGTTGACCGTCGACAATTCCCGCGGCGGCGAGACCAGTTCCCCGAAGGCGACGAAGCGGCCCTGGACCGGAACGAAGGGGGCGCCGAGATGGGCGGCCGGCGAAAGCCGGTAGGTGGGTGCCGCGGTCCCGACAGCCTCGATCTCGACGACCGGCGCGCCGGTGCGGGCGCAGCCGCGCGGCGAAAGGCAGACGCCGTCGGCAACGACCCGGCTGAACCGCAGCTTGATGACGCGGCCACCTGCACCGGGAACCTCGACGGTCTCACCGCCGCGGATCTCGACCTGCTGCGGCTGTGGTGCCTGGGCCTTGGACGGTCCCGTCACCAGGAGGAGCACCGTGCTCGCGGCGAGGAACATGAGGGTGGGGGCGGCGATCATGGTGAGGTTCGCGATCGTTGGACTGGTCGCAGGCATATGCGGCTCCGGGTGTTGCTCCCGTGTGTCGCCATGACTGCGCGAATGGTTCAACCGCCGATATGGGCTCACCGATGCCACCGCGCCGGGGGTGCGGCGCTCACGAATGCGCGAGCCAGGGGGCGGCGCCGGTGGGCGTCGACGGCCGCGCATGGCAGGTCCGTCCGATTCGGCGGGTTTGTCGCAATTCCATGTTGGACCTGTCACCGAGTCGTGGTAGCAGGCATCGCCAACCCAGAAGCGAGCCGACACCCATCCTCCCGCCGAGTCGAGAGGCGGACAAGGCTTTACCTGCAGCGGAGTTGGCCATGGCCGTCATCAAGTCCATCGAGGAAGCCCTCACCTTCGACGACGTCCTGCTGCGGCCGGGCCTCTCCGACGTCATGCCAGGCGATGTCGACGTCAAGACGCGCATCACCCGCACCATCGCCCTCAATATCCCGCTCATCTCCTCGGCGATGGACACCGTCACCGAGTACCGCATGGCCATCGCCATGGCGCAGGCCGGCGGCATCGGCGTCATCCACCGCAACCTCGATCCCGAGATCCAGGCCGATCACGTGCGGCAGGTGAAGCGTTTCGAGAGCGGCATGGTGCTCAACCCCATCACCATCCACCCCGACGAGACGCTGGCCGATGCCCAGGCGCTGATGCGCAAGCACAATTTCTCCGGCTTCCCGGTCGTTGAGCGCGGCCCCAACGGCAAGGCGGGCAAGCTGGTGGGCATCCTGACCAACCGCGACGTGCGCTTCGCCACGCGGCCGGACCAGCCGGTCTCGGAGCTCATGACGCGCGACAGGCTCATCACCGTGGGCGAAGGCGTGACCCAGGACGAGGCCAAGCGCCTTCTGCACCAGTTCCGCATCGAGAAGCTTCTCGTGGTGGACGAGCACTACCGCTGCACCGGCCTCATCACCGTCAAGGACATCGAGAAGCAGGTCGCCAATCCCAATGCCTGCAAGGATGAGCAGGGACGCCTGCGGGTGGCCGCCGCGACCACCGTCGGCGAACAGGGCTACGAGCGCACCGAAATGCTGATCGACGCCGGTGTCGATCTCGTGGTGGTCGATACAGCCCACGGCCATTCGCAGAAGGTCCTGGACCAGGTGACGCGCATCAAGCGCCTGTCCAACAAGGTCCAGGTCGTCGCGGGCAACGTCGCCACCGGGGCAGGCACGCGGGCGCTGATCGATGCCGGTGCCGACGCGATCAAGGTCGGCATCGGGCCGGGCTCGATCTGCACGACCCGCATCGTCGCCGGCGTCGGTGTGCCCCAGCTCACGGCCATCATGGAGAGCGTCGAGGCGGCGCAGGCGAGCGGCACCCCCGTCATCGCCGACGGTGGCATCAAGTTTTCGGGTGATCTCGCCAAGGCGCTGGCCGCCGGCGCCGAGGTCGCCATGATCGGTGGTCTGCTCGCCGGCACCGACGAGGCCCCGGGCGAGGTCTATCTGTGGCAGGGACGCTCCTACAAGAGCTATCGCGGCATGGGATCCGTAGGTGCCATGGCGCGCGGCTCTGCCGACCGCTATTTCCAGGCCGAGGTCAAGGATGCCCTGAAGCTCGTGCCCGAGGGCATCGAGGGGCAGGTCGCCTATAAGGGGCCGGTCTCCACAGTGGTCCACCAGCTTGTCGGCGGCCTGCGCGCGGCGATGGGTTATACCGGGGCCCGTGATCTCGCCGATTTCCGCGCCAAGACGGAGTTCGTTAGGATTTCCGGAGCGGGCCTGCGCGAAAGCCATGTCCATGACGTGACCATCACCCGCGAGAGCCCGAACTACCCCAATGGCGGCCGGGTCTGAGCCGGGTCGCACGGCCGCCCATTGCAAGCGGCCAGAATCGAAAAAGGCGGCCTCGTGGCCGCCTTTTGTGTCTTGCATGGCGCCGGATCAGTCGCAGACGCGCACGCGTCGGACTTCCGGGCCCCAGGGCGTGTTGACCCAGCGGCGCTCGGACCAGCATTCGCGGTAGGGCTGGGAAGCTGCCGCCGCCGCGGCCCCGCCGATGATGAGCGCCGCAGCGCCGGCTCCGACCCAGGGACCCGGACCGCGCCAGCCTCGGCCGCGATAGGGGCCGGGACCTGGACGGAAGCCCGGCCGTCCGGCGAAACGCGGACCGCCGCGGAAGCCGCTGCCACGGAAGCCACCGCCGCGTCGCTGCATCTCGACCGGCTGGCCATGACCGAGTGTGACGCCGATGGCCGAGCGCTCGGTGAGGGGCGCGGCCGATGCCGAAGAGGGGCTGAGGATTGCGCCGCCGAGCGCGATCGCGCCGACGGCAGCCGAGAGCGCGAGGCTTCTGAAGGAAATCTGACGCATGACGAAGTCTCCCCGAGTGCGCGGCGAGCCGTCCGCCCGCCGGTCCTGACGCGATGGGTTGCACCTCCACCCATCCGATCGGTCAAAGCCGATAATGTCTTGACCGAACTCGGCACAGCATGCTCGGTTCCACGCCGCTGACAAGCCGGCGCACCGCATTGCAGCGGCGGATGGAAGGTTTTTGATGGGTTCGATGAATGCCGGTAGCCTTTCGCTGGTCTGGCCCGTGCTTGCACAGGTCGCGCTGACCATCGTCGTTCTCTTTTTCCTCGGCTATTTTCGCCGCCAGGCTCTCCATTCCCGCGAGGTGCGGCTGAAGGACATCGCCCTGTCGGGTGACACCTGGCCGACCAAGGCCAAGCAGGCCGCCAACAATTTCACCAACCAGTTCGAGACGCCGATCCTGTTCTACGTGCTGGCGATCATGGCGATCCATGTCGGCGCGACAGGCTGGCTGATGACCGCTTTCGCCTGGCTCTACGTCGCCACCCGGATCGTCCACGCCTATGTCCATATCGGGTCGAACGACCTGCGCATCCGGCCGCTTGTCTTTCTCGTCGGCTGCTTCGCGCTGATCGCGATGCTGATCGGTGTCTTGCTCGCAGCCCTCTGACGACAAGGACCCCGGTCTTGCGACCGGGGCCGAGGTCAGGAACGGAAGGGGGATTGGCTGCGGCTCACCAGCCGCAGACGTTGATCATGCGGCGCTGCAGGCCATAGGGCGTGTCGACCAGGCGGTAGCGGTAGCAGCTCGCCCCGACCGTCGCGATGCCGAGCCCGCCGACCCAGACGCCGTGGCGCCAGGCGCCGTGCCGGTGACGGTGGCCGAAGCCACGGTGGAAGCCGATGTGGCGTCCGCCGATGTGACGTCCGCCGCCGAAATGCATACCGCCGCCGCCGCGGTGAAAGCCGCCGCCACCGCCGCCGCGATGGCCGCGGGCTTCGGCTTCGGTCGTGGCGTAGAAGCTGAGGCCGGCAACAGCTGCGCCCGCGAGAGCCATCGTCTTGAGAGAGAACATGATCGTCGATCCTTGAGCTAGGGTTCGAGGGAGGAAGCCACCCTTCCACCATGGGTGTTCCCGGGCCCCGGAAAGGTTCATGGAAAAATGTCGCCCGGCGCATGCGCGCGTCACGCTGCCCCATCCGGAGGTGACGGCGGGCCGCGCGCCACTGCTCTCTGTCGTGTGGCCATTGCCTGAACGCCGTTGTCCTTGCGGCCGAGGCCCGTCAGCGGCTAACACCACGGGCTCTGGCGGGCGAAGTCCCGCCCCGGAGCCGCCGTGACCCCTTCAGCTCGCCTGTCCGCCGCCATCGAGGTTCTCGCCGATATCGAAGCGCGCCGCCGCCCTGCACCCGATGCCTTGAAGGACTGGGGCCTCGCGCACCGCTTCGCCGGCTCGAAGGACCGCGCTGCCATTGCCAGCCTCGTCTATGACGCGCTGCGCCGTCGCGCCTCAAGCGCCCATGTGATGGGGGAGGCCGCGCCGCGTGCCATCCTGCTCGGGGCTCTGGCCCTGGCGCGCGGTCTGTCGCGTGCCGAGATCGCCGCCCAGTGCAGTGGCGAGCGCTTCGCTCCCGCGCCGTTGACGTCGGCCGAAGCCGCGGCGCTCGACCGGCTCGATCTTTCCGACGCCCCGCCGGCCGTCGCCGGCGACTTCCCCGACTGGCTGGCCGAGGACCTGTCCGCCGCCTTCGGCGTTGCGGTCGTCAGAGAAATGACGGCGCTCGCCGCCCGCGCGCCCATCGACATCCGTGTCAACACGCTGAAGACCGAGCGCATGCGGCTGATCCCCGATCTCGCCCATCTCCAACCCGAACTCACGCCCCATGCGCCGACAGGTCTGCGTTTTGGCCACGGCGAGGATGGCCGCGGTCCGACGCTGCAGGTGACGCCGGAATTCCTCAAGGGCCTGTTCGAGATCCAGGACGAGGGCTCGCAACTCGTCGCCGCCATGACCGGCGCCGGCCCCGACATGCAGGTGGTCGATCTCTGCGCCGGCGGCGGCGGCAAGACGCTGGAACTGGCGGCGCTGATGGACAATTCCGGCCAGATCTACGCCACGGATTCGGACGCCCGGCGCCTGGCGCCGATCCACGACCGGCTGGCGCGTGCCGGCGTCCGCAACGTCCAGGTCCGCACCCCGAAGGGCAGGGGAGACGAGCCGCTGGCCGACCTCGCCGGCAAGATCGATCTGGTCGTCGTCGACGCCCCCTGCACCGGCATCGGCACCTGGCGGCGCAATCCCGACACCAAGTGGCGCGTGCGCCCCGGCGCCCTCGATGAACGCATGAAGGATCAGGACCTCGTCCTCGCCCGTGCCGAGCGGCTGGTGAAGCCGGGCGGACGCATCGCCTACATCACCTGCTCGGTCATTCCGCGCGAGAACGATGCGCGGGTCGCCGCCTTCCTGAAGGCACACCGTGATTTCACCGCCGTCGACCCGCGCGAGGTTCTGGCGCTCGCCCCCGACACCCTGTCCGAGCGCGACGACCTCGTTTCGCCGGCCGGCCTCGGCCTGCAGCTCTCGCCGCTCAGGACGGGGACGGACGGGTTCTACCTCGCCCTCATGCGGCGGCGCGGGTGACCCATGGCCGCGCCGTGGCGGGTTTCCCGCCCGCCCGCTGACGCCCTGCTGCCATCTCTGTGTTGATGGCGCGGTGCTTGGGCTTGCGCCGTGCCCAGCATGGTCGTAACGCAGAAAAATGACCCAGCACGACACCATCCTCATCATCGATTTCGGCTCGCAGGTGACCCAGCTGATCGCGCGCCGCGTGCGCGAGGCGGGGGTCTATTGCGAGATCCATCCCTTCCAGTCGGCGGAAGCGGCCTATCGCAAGCTGAAGCCGAAGGGTGTCATCCTGTCGGGCGGGCCGGCCTCGGTGACCGAGGACTTCTCGCCGCGTGCCCCGCAGCTGATCTTTGACGAGAAGCTTCCCGTCTTCGGCATCTGCTATGGCGAGCAGACCATGGCCGAGCAGCTCGGCGGCAAGGTGGAAGCCGGCCACCACCGCGAGTTCGGCCGTGCCTTCCTCGACGTGAAGAAACCCTCGAAGCTGTTCGAGGGCGTCTGGGAGCCCGGCTCCCGCCACCAGGTCTGGATGAGCCACGGCGACCGTGTCACGCGCCTGCCCGCGGGCTTCGAGGTCGTCGCCACCTCCGACAACGCGCCCTATGCCGCCATCGCCGACGAGGCGCGCAACTATTACGCCGTCCAGTTCCACCCTGAGGTGGTCCATACGCCGGATGGCGCCAAGCTGATCCAGAACTTCGTCCACCGGATCGCCGGCGCCAAGGCCGACTGGTCGATGTCCGCCTATCGCCAGGAGATGATCGCCAAGATCCGCGCCCAGGTCGGCAAGGGCCGCGTCATCTGCGGCCTGTCCGGCGGCGTCGATTCCTCCGTCGCGGCGGTGCTGATCCACGAGGCCATCGGGTCACAGCTCACCTGCGTCTTCGTCGACCATGGCCTCATGCGGCAGAACGAGGCCAAGGAGGTCGTCGACCTGTTCCGCGGCCATTACAACATCCCGCTGGTCCATGTGGATGCCGCCGACCTCTTCCTCGGCGAGCTCGCCGGCGTCACCGACCCGGAAACCAAGCGAAAGACCATCGGCCGGCTCTTCATCGAGGTCTTCGAGAAGGAGGCCAAGGCGGTCGGCGGCGCGGAATTCCTTGCCCAGGGCACGCTCTATCCCGATGTGATCGAGAGCATTTCCTTTTCCGGCGGCCCCTCGGTCACCATCAAGAGCCACCACAATGTCGGTGGCCTGCCCGAGCGCATGAACATGAAGCTCGTCGAGCCGTTGCGCGAACTGTTCAAGGACGAGGTCAGGGCGCTCGGGCGCGAACTCGGCCTGCCCGACAGTTTCGTCGGCCGCCATCCCTTCCCGGGGCCAGGCCTCGCCATCCGCATTCCCGGCGCGATCACCCGCGAGAAGCTCGACATTCTCCGGCAGGCCGACGCCATCTATCTCGACGAGATCAGGAAGGCCGGGCTCTACGACGTGATCTGGCAGGCTTTCGCTGTGCTCCTGCCTGTCCGTACCGTCGGCGTCATGGGCGACGGACGGACCTATGACCATGTCTGCGCCCTGCGCGCCGTCACCTCGGTCGACGGCATGACCGCCGACTTCTACCCCTTCGACATGAATGTCCTCGGCCGCACCGCCACCCGCATCATCAACGAGGTGCGCGGCATCAACCGGGTCGTTTATGACGTCACCTCGAAGCCGCCGGGGACCATCGAGTGGGAATAATTTTTGCCCATCCGAGGGTATCCGAAACTACGCCAGAATACGACGTAACCACCTGAAAAACAAAAATATTTTAGCCGAGACCTATCGAGAGCTATCGGTGGGCATCAAACGCGTCTGTCGTGCCCGCTGACGGACCCTGCCCCCGTTGATCATCCGGAAAATCGAAAGTACCGTCATAGCGACCGAGGCTAATGACGGTACTTTTTTCAGGCTAACACGCTGAAAATAAACAGATATTACCGTGAGAAGCCTCCAAAAACCGCGTGACGGTACTTTTCCGCGAGGAGGCCCAGAATGTTGACGGATGCGGCACTCAAGTGCCTGAAACCAAAAGCCAAAATGTACAAGGTGACCGATCGTGACGGCATGTATGTGCGTGTCGCGCCGACAGGCGGCATCTCGTTCAGGCTCGACTATCGGCTGAACGGCAGGCGGGAGACCGTCCATCTCGGCAAGTACGCCCGAGATGGGATCTCGCTCGCCCGGGCGCGGGAATTGTGCCTGGACGCGAAACGCATGATTGCCGAGGGGCGGTCCCCCGCCATCGAGAAGCAGCGGGAGAAGCGCCGGATCAAGGAGGCCAAGAGCTTCGGCGAGTTCGGCGAGAAGTGGCTGACGGGCGCGCCCATGGCGGACAGCACGCGCGCCATGCGCCGCGCCATATTCGAGCGTGAACTCAAGCCGGTCTGGCAGAACCGTTTGCTGACCGAAATCACGCCTGATGACCTGCGCGCCCACTGCGCCAAGATCGTGGAACGGGGCGCGCCCGCGACGGCCATCCATGTGCGGGATATCCTGAAGCAGATCTACGCCTTCGCCATCCTCCACGGCGAGAAGGTCGCGAACCCGGCCGATGACGTCGGTCCTGCTTCGATTGCCACGTTCACGCCCAAGGACCGGGCGCTTTCCCCGACCGAGATCCGCATCATGCTCAAGCAACTCGAGCATGTTGCGACGCTGCCGACGATCCGGCTCGGCATGAAGCTCTACCTCCTCACCATGGTGCGAAAGAGTGAGCTGCAGGACGCAGTCTGGGATGAAGTCGATTTCGAAAACGCCGTCTGGACGATCCCGAAGGAGCGCATGAAGCGATCGAAGCCGCACAATGTCTACCTGTGCCGGCAGACCCTCGACATCATGATCGCGCTGAAGACCTGCGCTGGTAATTCCCGATATCTGCTGCCGTCCCGCTACGATGCGGACGCGCCGATGTCGCGGGCGACCTTTAACCGGGTCACCTACGCTGTCGTCGAACAGGCCAAGAAGGAGGGGCTGCCGCTGGAGCCGTTCACCGTGCATGACCTGCGCCGCACGGGCTCGACGCTGCTCAATGAGCTGGGCTTCAACCGCGACTGGATCGAAAAGTGCCTGGCGCACGAGGACGGGCGCTCATCGCGCGGCGTCTACAACAAGGCCGAGTACGAAGTTCAGCGTCGCCACATGATGCAGGAATGGGCCGACACCGTTGATGCCTGGGTCGAGGGGCGGAAGTATGTTCCGACGCTGCTGCCGACAGTCATGCCGTCTATCGCGCTCGATCCTGCCCTTTGACCGGGCGGGACTTGCGCTTGGTGACGTCGGGATGCTGTGCGCGATGGATCGGCTTCGCGCGCCGCGCCAGCAACCAGGCGTGGACCTCGGCGAGATCCCAAACGATGCAGCGCGGTGACAGCGCGAAGCGGCGTGGGAATTCGCCGCGCTGCTCCATCTCGTAAATCGTGCTGTCGGCCAGCGGCACCATCTCGCGCAGTTGGTGCCGCCTGATGGTCTTCCTGATTTCCAAAGGCTCGTTTTGGCCCATACCCAATCTCCTTCGCGGCTGTCGCTGGCGATTGAGAACGATAGGTGCCGATGCCGGAAGTCCCTCCCGAGAGGCGTGCGGCAATTTCGGGCTCTGGCGTAGAAATCGGCGGGTCGTTTTCAGTCCTGACAGCGCGGCCGGACTTCCGTCAGCCCACAGAATCTGCACGACTCGCCGCACGCATTCCGCGCCGTAATTGCGCTATTCAGATCACGCACCATTTACTGCGTGCACCGGCGAGATGCGATCCGGAAGTCCGCTAGCGACGTAGCAACAGTCGAATGTGTGACACTTAAGGATTTCGTGGGCGGCGGTAGCGAGGAGACGGAGAAGACGCATAATCTGATCGGAACAGTTCTCGGGGGCTGACGGGGCTACGTTTGCAAAGACCTTTGCATCATGGGGAACCATCGTGCCGAGATCGAAGATCGAGCTACGCCATGTGCGTTACATCATCGCTGCTGCGGAAAGCGGCAGCTTCCGGCGCGCGGCACAAGATCTCGGCGTCGAGCAGTCGGCGATCAGCCGCCGCATCCGGGATGTCGAGGATGAGATCGGCGCACAGCTGTTCCGCCGTCATCCTGCCGGCGTCGACCTGACGGACATCGGCAAACAATTCCTGAATCAGGCCGCTCCTGGGGCGCGCCAGATCGGATCGGCGCTCGACGGCGCAAGAACGGTGGCGAACAGAGGACGGCATCTTCGGATCGGCGTGTTCGGGCCTCTGACCATGGGCTTTCTGTCTGAGCTCTTCGGGGCCTTTCGGGGTGACCGCCCGGGGGTCAAGCTGCGGTTCAGCGAGGGCAGCTGTCCCGAACTCATCGCGGCCGTGCGGCGGGGGCAGCTTGATGTCGGTGTCGTCGCCGAAGCATCGCCCGGGAAGGGCTTTGACGTGACGCATTTGTGGGCTGAGCCCGTGTACGTGGCATTGCCGGACGGCGACCCACTCGCCGATCAAAAGGCGCTCCGGTGGGATGACCTGCGTGATCGGCACTTTGTGGTGACTGATTTAGCGACCGGCGATTTCGCGAAGGGTTACCTAATGCGAAACCTCCAGACTTCGCCCGGAGACCTCCGGATCGAGCAATTGTCCGTCACTCGGGAATCTCTGATGCAGATCGTCGCGCACGGGGACGGCGTCACCATCGCAGGTAGCGCGCATGTCCGTCACGGAGTGCCAGGCATCACTTTTCGCCTGATCGAGGATGCAGTTCTCCGCTATTGTGCTGTCCACCCGCGAGGGGCGCTCCATCGGGACCTCGAGCGCCTGCTGGCGCTGGCAAAGTCTTTCGCGGAGCGAGATGACGCTTGGTTCGCCCGGCAAAGGCTCATGCGCCCTGAGCATCGGCGCGTGCCGCACGTTGACTGCCATCTCGGCGCTCGCGGGCGAACCCCCGATCGGTTGCAATGAAGCGCTCGAGCATGGGCACGATCAGCTTCGTCGGGTCGCCGATGGTCTGGCCTTGTTCGCGGCCGAGTGCTGCGGCGTAGGCGACGAGGTCCCGATGCAGCGGCGCAGGGAGTTCAATCGTCACCTTCACCGGCTTGTCGTCGATGATCGGGCCGAGCTTCAGCTTGGTCATCACAACCCTCCATAAGGTTCGAGCACGAGGTCGCGGGTGACGATGACGCGCACAGGGAACCCCGGTCTGATCGTGAGGGTCGGCGCGACATTGAGTTGCCGACGGATGATCTGCTGGCCTGCGTCGTTGATGGTGTCCTGTCCGCCGTTGCGGATCGCCCGGAGCAGCCGATCCTGATCGTCAACGGCGAGTTCGGCGCCGACCGACAGCAGTGTCGACAGGCCGGCAGCCTTAGCGAGATCCCACCAGTGATAGTCGACGCCATCCTGAAGACCCGCATAGCCTTGCGCGTCGGCTCCGGGTTGACGTTCCAGGACGATCGAACGGCCATTCGGAAGGATGAGCCGCTTCCAGACGAGCAGCACCCGGCGCTGACCGAAGCCGACATCGTTGCTGTACTCGCCGATCAGCCGCGTGCCTTGGGGGACGAGCAGGATGCGCCCGGTCGGGCTGTCGTAGACATGCTCCGTGACCTGCGCGGTGATCTGGCCCGGCAGGTCGGATCGGATGCCGGTGATGAGGGCCGCGGCGATGACGGCGCCGGTTTGAAGCACATAGGGCGATGCCGGACCCATCACGCGATCTGGCGAGACCGTGCGGCGGTCTACGCCCGCATTCAGGAACGCGAGCTGGCGATCCTGCGCCGTCGCTGCACCTGGCTGGCCCGGAAGACCTAGCCCAGAGAGGCTCGGGCTGCCTGGTCCACCAACTGTCGCAATCGGAGCTGCGACGCGCGCCTCCGTCTGGAAGAAGACGCGGCTCGTTCGGGCAGCTTCTTCTTCCGCGCGTCTGCGTTGCTCGACCGGATCGACGGTGGGCGCTGCTGCCATCGGCGGCGTGACGGGCTGGCCACGGTTCTGCGCATCGAGGATGGGGCGCCCCAGATCCCCGGGCAGCGGAGGCCCAAGCACCGGACCGGTGTAGTCGCGTGGCAGGCCGGCGAGCCCGTCCGCGGTTCGCCGATTTTGCGTGGAGTAAAGCTCCTCACTGCCAGGACCGATATTGCGCGTCTGAAGCGCATAGATGAGCGCGCCACCGACCCCGAGGGCGGCGACGAGACTGATGCCGCCCAGCACCTTTCGCGATAGTCGGGTGACCCGGGGCGGTTCGGCGCGCAGCCGCATTGGCGCAGCGGCGTCGCCGGGCTGTGTGCCAACCAGCTGTGCGTCGGCTTCGTTGGGCGTGTCGCGCT